>NZ_JBBVGR010000002.1:0-382571 GCF_038148855.1 Phycobacter sedimenti
TTCTGTGCGACGTCACCATGGAACGGCTGCAATAACAGACTTTCAGTAAGCAAATTCGAACGCCCGCTTTGTCCCGCACAGCGGACGATCAGGCGGGCGCAGAGCACACCCGCCTGACGCGATGGATCAGTCCTCCATTGCCTCCAGTTCGTCGATCATGCCCGAGATCATCGACAGGCCCTTGTCCCAAAACTTGGGATCCGAGGCATCAAGGCCGAAGGGCGCCAAGAGCTCCTTGTGGTGCTTGGATCCGCCCGCCTTCAGCATGTCGAAATACTTCTCCTGGAAGCCCTCGGGGTTCTCCTCGTAGACCGAGTAGAGCGCGTTCACCAGACCGTCGCCAAATGCGTAGGCGTAGACGTAGAAGGGCGAGTGCACGAAATGCGGGATATAGGCCCAGAAGGTTTCATACCCGTCCATGAAATCAAAGGCGTCGCCCAGGGACTCGGCCTGCACCGACATCCAGAGCGCGTTGATGTCATCGGGGGTCAGCTCGCCGCCGCGGCGCGCCTCGTGCAGTTTGCACTCGAAGTCATAGAATGCGATCTGGCGCACGACCGTGTTGATCATGTCCTCGACCTTGCCCGCCAAGAGCACGCGGCGCTCGTTCTGGTCCTTGGCCTTTTCCAGCATCTTGCGGAAGGTCAGCATCTCGCCGAACACGGAGGCGGTCTCTGCCAGCGTCAGCGGGGTCGATGACAGCATTTCACCCTGACCGGCAGCCAGCACCTGATGCACGCCATGGCCCAGCTCATGCGCAAGGGTCATCACGTCGCGCGGTTTGCCGAGGTAGTTCAGCATCACGTAGGGGTGCACCTCGGTGACGGTGGGGTGGGCAAAGGCGCCCGGCGCCTTGCCGGGTTTCACGCCCGCGTCGATCCAGCCCTTGTTGAAGAAGGGATCGGCCAGATCCGCCATGCGCGTATCAAAGGCGCCGTAAGCCTCCATCACGATATCGCGGGCCTCGTCCCAGCCCACGGTGCGGGTGACTTCCATCGGCAGGGGCGCGTTGCGGTCCCAGACCTGCATGCGGTCAAGGCCGAGCCATTTGCGCTTGAGCTCGTAATAGCGGTGCGACAGCTTGGGGTAGGCGGCGACCACTGCCTCGCGCAGGGCCTCGACCACCTCTGGTTCCACGTCATTGGACAGGTGGCGGCCCATCTGCGCCGAAGGCATGCCGCGCCAGCGGTCGACGATTTCCTTTTCCTTGGCTTGCGTGTTGTGCACGCGGGCAAAGATCTTGATGTTGTCGGCAAAGACGCTGGCCAGTTCCCGCGCGGCGGCCTCGCGTTTGCTGCGATCCGGGTCGGTCAGGAAATTCAGCGTGCCTTCGATGTTCATCTCTTCACCGTCGACGGTGAAGGTGAGGCCCGCGATGGTTTCATCGAACAGCTTTTCCCAGGCATCGCCAACCACACCCAGATCGTGCAGGAATTTTTCCAGCTCATCGGACAGCTGGTAGGGCTTCATCGCCCGGATGCGGCGGAAGACGGGTTCGTAGCGGGCCAGATCGGCATTGGCGGCAAACAGCGCCTGCAGGTGATCGTCCTCGATCCGGTTGATCTCAAGCGTGAAGAAGACCAGCGGCGTCGTGAAGACGGTGACCTTTTCCTGGCAGTCCGAGAGGAACTTGGCGCGGTCCGCATCGGTGGTCAGCTGGTAATAGCGCAGGCCGGCGAAGGACATGACTCGGCCTGCAATGGCGTTGATCTTTTCATTGCGCAGGATGCAGTCCAGCAGACCCTTGGCGTCAAGATCCGCCAGCTTGCCTTCGTAATCGGCGGCAAATGCGCTGCATTCCTGCTCCAGCCAGTCCAGATCGCGGGCCAGTTCCGGGGCATCCACGGCGGTGTAGAGATCGGTCAGATCCCATTCCGGCAGATTGCCGAGGCTTTCGGGGCCAGAGCCTGCATTTGCGTCGCGAAGGGGGAAGGGGAGTTGGAACATGGGGCCTCCTTGAAGGGTCATGTGACTGATTTGGGCACGCAAACCCGTGCCATTTGCCAAACATCTAAGCAGGGTGGCGCGGGATCACAAGCAGTCAGCTGTCCCGGCAATGAGCCCTGCTCTCAGCTGCGGTATTGATTGAACAGAGCGCACATGCGGTCAAAGGTATGCTGGCGGATGGCTGGGCCTTCCATCACCACCTCGTGCTGGGCCCCCTGAACCAGGTCCAGCTCTCCGCCCGGCCAGCGGCGCATCCGTTCATGCACGGCCTCTGCGTTCACGATCTGCTCGTCACTGCCCAGAAAGGTGACGCAGGGCAGCGCCGGAGAGGGCAGGGTTGCCAGCCGCGCACATTCCTTCAGGCTTTCGCTCAGCCAGTGTACCGTGGGGCCACCAAGCGTCAGATCGGGTTCTGCTTCCAGCTGTTCCTGCATGAAACGGTACATGTCCGCATCATTCGTCAGGGTGTTGCCCTCGTAAGGGGCGCTTTGCACATAGTGCCCTTTGGTGGTGGTCGGAGCGCGCATGGCGCTGAAACCAAAAATGGGCGCCAAAGTGCCAAGAATGCGGGCAACAGGCTGCATGGCGGGGGGGATCTGGATGCCCCACATCGGCCCGGTAAAGGCGCAGGCCTTGACCGGCAGCCCTTCGATCAGGGCCCGCAGGCCGATTGCGCCGCCCATGGAGTGTGCCAGCAGGAACCAGGGTTTGGGCAGATCCAGCGCTTCGGCGAGTTTCACTGTTGCGCGCACGTCGCGCTGGAAATCGGGAAAATGATCCACGTGACCGAGCAGACGGTCATCCAGCATGCGATCGGCAATGCCCTGACCACGCCAGTCAATCGCAAGGCTCGCAAAGCCGCGCTTGCCCAGATCGACCGCTGCGGGCCCGTATTTCTCGACATATTCGGTGCGCCCCGGAAAGATCAGGACGGTGCCCCTGATCGCCTCGTGCGCCGTACCTTTGGGCAGCCAATGGCCCACGCGAATGCGCAGGCCATCTTCGCACGAGACCCAATGTGCCGCTCCCCCCTCTGGTCCGTCAGCGATCTCACCGAAGTACGGGGCAGGGGTCAGCTCCATCAGGGGTCTCCTTTGGTCGGCCCAGTGGTCGGGCCGTAGTGTAGGTTTTGGCGATCAGGCCAGGGCCGAAGCCAGCTTCATCGCGGTGCCCATGTCGCCGTCAACGGTCAGTTTGCCGGACATGAAGGCGGCGGTGGGGTTCAGTTCACCTGACAGGATCGCCTCGAAGGTTTCAGCATCTGCGGACATTGTCACGTCAGTCTCGTCATCGCTGACACGCGCGCCGTCGCTGTCCAGCACGATGGCGCCCATATCCTCGATCTGGAACTTGGCGCTGCCGTCAAATCCGCCGCCGTCCATTTTTGCGTTCAGGGCCTCTGCGGCTTGTGTCAGGGTGTCGCTCATCGGTCATTCCTCGCTCATTTGCACGGGCATCGCATTTTTGTGTGAAGCTTTCGTCTACGCCACTGGTAAATACGCTGCCTTGGGTTACATTGCTTTATCATGATTGCAAATGTTCCGAACCTCAAAGCTATCGTGGCGGCAACGGCGCTGACAGTCACGTTTTCCCTGCCTTCTGGGGCGGCTGCACAGGCCGTGACGCCTCCGTCTGAGGCGGAACTCCTGAGTGAGCTGGCACAGGCCGACCCGGTGGATGCCAATGCCATCGAACGGGAACTGCAGGCGCTTTGGGGCAAAAGCGGTTCTCCGGCCATGGATCTGCTGCTGAAACGGGGCACTCAGGCGCTTGAGCGGGGCGAAACCTTGGTCGCGATCGAACATTTGACAGCACTCACTGACCATGCGCCTGGATTCGCCCGCGGCTGGTATGAACGCGCCCGCGCTTATTTCGTGGCGGGGCTTTACGGCCCGTCGGTGGCCGATCTGGAATACGCGCTTGCGCTCAATCCCAATGATTACGACGCGATCTTTGCGCTGGGCACGATCTTTGAACAGTTCCGGGATCCCAACAACGCCTATGCCGCCTATTTGCGCGCCAAGGCTATACATCCCAACCACGAGGAAGTAACCAAGGCGCTCGACCGATTGGCGCCTCTGGTCGAGGGCAAGGAACTATAGGCCCCGCCGGGGTGGCTCTTATGGCAAACGCATCACGGGTCGTGGCCGTTCTTGGCCCGACCAATACAGGCAAAACTCACTACGCAATCGACAGGATGCTGGGCTATCGCACCGGCATCATGGGCTTTCCGCTGCGCCTTCTGGCGCGTGAGGTCTATGACAAGGTCGTCGCGGCCCGCGGTCCGTCGGTGGTGGCGCTTGTCACCGGCGAAGAGCGCATCGTGCCGCCCCGCGCCCAGTACTGGATCTGCACGGTCGAGGCGATGCCCGAAGGGATGGGGTGCGATTTCCTTGCCGTGGACGAGATCCAGCTTTGCGCCGACCCCGAGCGCGGCCATGTTTTCACCGACCGCCTTCTGCGCGCGCGCGGCACCCATGAGACTCTGTTTCTGGGCGCCGATACCATGCGCGGGCCAATCCAGGCCTTGGTGCCCGGCGTGGAGTTTGTTCGCCGCGAGCGCATGTCGGATCTGGTCTATTCCGGGTCGAAGAAGATCAGCCGGATGCCGCCGCGCACTGCAATCGTCGGCTTTTCGGTCGACAACGTCTACGCCATCGCTGAGCTGATCCGCCGCCAAAAAGGCGGCGCGGCGGTTGTGATGGGCGCGCTCAGCCCCCGCACGCGCAACGCTCAGGTAGAGCTCTATCAGAACGGCGAAGTCGACTATCTCGTGGCCACCGATGCCATCGGCATGGGGCTGAACCTTGATATCGACCACGTTGCCTTTGCCTCGACCAGCAAATTCGACGGCCGCCGGATGCGCCCCCTTGCCCCCAATGAACTGGCCCAGATCGCGGGCCGCGCGGGGCGGGGGATGAGCCATGGCTCCTTTGGCGTCACCGGCGATGCCCGCCCCTTGGACGAGGGCACGGCACAGGCGATCATGGAGCATCGTTTCACGCCGCTGAAGAAACTCAACTGGCGCTCCGCGGCCTTGCAGTTCGGCACGGTTGAGGCATTGATCCGCTCGCTGGAAGCCAGCCCTGACGATGAGGTGTTGATCAAGGCGCGCGAGGCCGATGACCTGATGGCGCTGAAGGCGTTGTCGCAGGATCCGGAGATTCTGGCCCGCACCACCAATGCGCCTTCGGTGCGCCTGTTGTGGGATGTGTGCCGTATTCCTGATTTCCGCGGCATCAGCCACACGGAACATGCCTCGCTGTTGCGGGGGATATTCGATCACCTCCACGGCGGTGGTGTCGTGCCCGACGATTGGATGGCGCGGCAGATCAAAAGGATCGACCGGACGGACGGAAACATTGACGTATTGTCCAAACGGCTGGCATTTATCCGCACATGGACCTATGTGGCCCAGCGGAAAGGCTGGCTGCGTGATGAAAGTCATTGGCGCGAGCACACGCGCGCTGTAGAAGACAGGTTGTCGGACGCACTGCACGAGCGGCTGACTGAAAAATTTGTGGACCGGCGCACATCCGTGCTTTTGCGCCGGCTCAAACAGAAGGAGGCCCTTTTGGCCGAAGTGAATGACAAGGGTGAAGTGACCGTCGAAGGCGAATTTGTCGGACGGCTCGAAGGGTTCCGGTTCTCGCCTGACAAGGGCGCAGAGGGTGCCGAGGCAAAGGCGCTGAAATCTGCGTCCATGCAGGCGCTGTTGCCGCATTTTCATCTGCGGGCGGACCGGTTCTACAACGCACCCGATACCGAAATCGATTTCACCGAACAGGGCGGCCTCATGTGGGGCGACAGCGCGGTGGGCAAACTGGTTGCCGGGGCGGATCCGCTTACACCGGGTGTGCAGGTCTTCGTGGATGATGCTGCTGGAACCGAGGTTGCGCAAAAGGTCGAACGCCGCCTGCAGCATTTCATCAGCCGCAAGATCCAGGCCCTGTTCGAGCCGCTGTTGAACCTGCAAAAAGATGAGGAGCTGAACGGTCTCGCCCGTGGCTTTGCCTTCCGCATGGTCGAGGCGCTGGGCCTTCTGCCCCGTCAAGACGTCGCGCAGGAGGTCAAGGATCTTGACCAGGACGCCCGTGGCGCGCTGCGCAAACATGGACTGCGCTTCGGTCAGTTCACCATCTTCATGCCGCTGCTGCTGAAACCCGCCCCGACGCGCCTGCGTCTGGTGCTGTGGTCGCTGGCGAACGGTCTGCAGGAATTCCCCGAGGCACCGCCGCCGGGTCTGGTCACCGTGCCGACGCTGAAGGATGCGCCCGAAGGCTATGACACCATGTCCGGCTACCGCGCCGCGGGCGATCGTATGATCCGTGTCGACATGCTGGAACGTCTGGCCGACATGCTGCGCGCCGAGGACAGCCGCGGCGGTTTCGAAGCCAAGCCCGACATGCTGTCGATCACCGGCATGACGCTTGAGCAATTCGCCGACCTGATGCAGGGCCTTGGCTACCGCGCCGAACAAGGCGAGCGGGAGAAGGTCAAACCCGTGGATGCGGTGGTGACCGAAACCGGAACGCCTGCAGAAGGCCAGCCCGTCATGGACGCGGCCGCCGCAGTCGAGAACACGCCTGCGGCCGCTCCGGCTGGCGAAGGGGAGGCAACCCCGGCGGATGTCGTGCCCGAGGCGGCGGCGATCGAGGATGCAGGTGTTGCCCCGGTTGCAGAAACTGCACCCGAGGCGGAAGCAGCCGAACCCGTGGCCGAAGTGGCCGAGAATGAAACACCGACCGGCGCGGCGGCGGATGCGGCTGTTGATGCACCTGAAATCGAGATCTTCTACACCTTCACCTGGGGTGGCCGTGCCCGCCAGCAGGGCGGCGGACGCGGCCAGCGTCGCGGCCAGGAGGCTCAGGGCGGCGCAGGTGGCGGCAAGGGCAAACCCCGTGGTGCCAAGGGTGGCCCGGGCAAGCCCGGCGGCAAGAAGGGCGGACGCCCGCAGCAGCAGGGGGGCAAGACCTATTCGGCCCGCCCGCCCAAGAAGGAAAAGCAGATCGACCCCGACAACCCCTTCGCTGCGGCGCTCATGGGGCTGAAACAGGGCGACTGATCCGCGATGGAGGGCGCAGCCGCCAAGATCCGTATCGACAAGTGGCTATGGCATGCGCGGTTCTTCAAGACCCGCAGCCTGGCCGCCAAACAGGTCAGCGCGGGTCATGTGCGGCTCAACTCCGACAAGGTTTCGAAACCGGCTCAGAGCGTCTCTCCTGGGGACGTTCTGACCTTTCCTCAGGGGCGGCAGATTCGCGTCGTCCGCGTCGAAGCCATCGGTGAGCGGCGCGGTCCCGCCCCCGAGGCCCAGGCGCTCTACCATGATATGACCGAAAAGCAGGAAACCGTTCCGGACAATCCCCGGTTCGAGGGAAAGGGGCGCCCTGACAAGAAATCCCGCAGAGCGCTTGATCTTACCCGCGGTCGCGACATCTATTGACGTCTTGAAGATAACGCCGCGCTGGATTAGCTAAGCGTCAAACAGAAAACGGGACCTGGCCTCATGACCTATGTCGTTACGGAAAACTGCATCGCCTGCAAATACACCGATTGTGTCGAGGTGTGCCCGGTCGACTGTTTCTACGAGGGCGAGAACACGCTGGTGATCCATCCCGACGAATGCATCGATTGCGGCGTTTGCGAGCCTGAATGCCCCGCCGATGCGATCCGTCCCGACACCGAGCCGGACATGGAGAAATGGGTGGAGTTCAACCGGAAATACTCCGAGATGTGGCCTGTCATCGTCTCCAAGAAAGACCCGCTTCCCGGCGCCGAAGAACGTGATGGCGAAGAGGGGAAAATGGAGAAGTACTTCTCCGAGGCGCCGGGCGAAGGCGGCTGATACTCCGGGCTGAGCGCGGCCTGTCGATGGGTGCGCGCCTCTGCGCGATTCGCGCATCGGGTCTTCGCGAAGGGGCAGCGCTCCAGTCGCAGGTCGGCCTTCCAACGGCGAAATGCCTTTAAATTAGACGTTTGCGCCGGGTGTCCGCGGCTCTGTCAGGCTGCCTTCCGACAGGCCCTGTTTTGTGGTATTATCATTCTCCAATACCCAGAGTGAGAGAGATATGCCTGACCTGCCGGATGCGTTCTTGTGCAACTTGGGCAGTTTTTCTGCGGCTATAGCGTGAGCGCGGATCGCTCGAAGTGATCCGCCTCAGGTGCTTTTGTCGTTGTTGTGTCGGCCAGCCAGCCGACGAAGTGCAAGGAAAGACCTGTATGACCAAATCGAAGAAGCTCGAATTCCGCCCCAATGATTACGTGGTATACCCGGCCCATGGCGTCGGGCAGATCATCTCGATCGAGGAGCAGGAAGTGGCCGGCTTTGCGCTGGAGCTTTTCGTGATCACCTTTGAAAAGGACAAGATGACCCTGCGGGTGCCGACCAACAAGGCGGCCGAAGTCGGGATGCGTTCGCTCAGCTCGCCCGATGTCATCAACCAGGCCATGAAAACCCTCAAGGGCAAGGCCAAGGTCAAGCGGGCCATGTGGTCGCGCCGCGCTCAGGAGTACGAACAGAAGATCAACTCGGGCGACCTCATTGCCATCGCCGAAGTGGTGCGCGATCTGCACCGCACCGATGATCAGCGCGAACAGAGCTATTCCGAGCGTCAGCTCTATGAAGCGGCGCTTGAGCGTCTGACCCGCGAAGTCGCGGCTGTCGCGGACGGGGATGAACTCTCCGCTGCGAAGCAGGTCGATGAGGTTCTGACCTCGCGCGCGGCCTAAGCCAGCGCCTTGACCGTTGAAACTGGGGCCGCGGCAGGAACTGCGCGGCCCTTTGTCATGCCGGGTCATGCCATGCGCCAAGAAAGACCAATCCCATGCAGGACCTGAAATCGCGCATCGCCGCGCTTTACGAGGGCTCGTCGAACAGCGCCGTGCGCTTTCGCTATAGCGTCATCATATTCGATGCGCTGACGATCCTGTTCTTCATCGCAACGGCGCATGTGGCGCATGGGCTGCTTTTGATTGCGATCAGCCAGATACTCGGGGTGATCATCGGGATGGACCTGGCCGCGCGCCTGTGGATCGCCAAGAACCGCAAGGCCTTCTTCTGGCAGGTTTATACGTTGGCCGATGTCGTGGTCATCGTCACACTGCTGCTGGATCCCCTGTTCTCGGGCAGCCTTGCGTTCCTGCGGATCCTGCGCGCCCTGCGCCTGATCCATTCCTACCACCTGCTTCGGGATCTGCGCCGTGACAGCGCCTTTTTCCGCCGCAACGAAGATGCGCTTCTGGCGGGGATCAACCTTTTCGTCTTCATCTTTGCCACCACCATGACGGTGCTGATCTTCTTCATCGACGAAACCCAGACCCAATCGCCTTATATCGACGCGCTCTATTTTACCGTGGCCACCCTGACGACGACCGGTTTTGGCGATATCACCATGGCATCGCCAGCAGGCAAGATGTTCTCGGTCTTCGTGATGGTCGTGGGGGTCGCGCTGTTCGTGCGGCTGGCGCAGGCGATCTTTCAGCCGCAGAAGGTGCGCTATACCTGCCCGACCTGCGGTCTGACCCGCCATGATATCGATGCGGTGCACTGCAAGCACTGTGGGGAGCAGCTGAAGATCCTGACCGGCGGCGTCGACTGACCGGTCAGAGGGCCAAAAGCACCAGCAGTCCCATGATCTCGCAGATCTGTTGGGTGGCCCCCAGGATATCGCCGGTCTGCCCGCCTATCTTGGCGCGGGCAAGGGCGGCCGCTCCCAGGGTTGTCGCGATCATGAAAAGGGTTGCGCCAAGGGTTGCGTAGAAGCCCAGAGCAGGCAGGGAAATCATTAGCGCAATCAAGACGCCGAAGGTTACGGCCCTTTTCCCGGGGCGCCCAACCCCATGCGACAGACCTGCCTGTCGTGCGTTCGGCAGGGCATGCATCACGACCGGCATCGCTGCGCGGCTGAGGGCTGCCAATGCGACAAGGAACCAGGGGCCAGCGGTCTCAAACAGGGCTGCCAGTGCCATCCAGCGTAGTCCCAGCCCCAGGATCAGGGCCAGCACACCATAGGTGCCGATCTGGCTGTCCTTCATGATCTCAAGCCGCCGCGCGGTATCAAATCCGCCCCAGAACCCATCGGCGGTATCGGCCAGCCCGTCCTCATGCATGGCGCCGGTGAGCAGGATCTGCACGGCCAAGGCCAGCCCGGCCGCGACCGGCGCGGGCAGGTCAAGGCTCAGCGCAAGCGACGCCACCAGACAGGCAGGCAGGGCCACGGCAAGGCCCGCAAGGGGGAAGGCCCAGACCGCAGCCGATTGCCGCTTGAAGGCTTCCTGTGGCAAATGCGGCAGCGGCAGGCGGGTCAAAAGAACCAGCGCCAACAGGATATCGGCGGCGCGGATGTCGTATTTTCGCATTTGCGGGCCTCTTGCGGGACTTGCGGCGCGGGGGCGAGCGGTTAAACAGGTGCCCAACCGCTTTACCGGCGTTTCGCCAACCTTTGCAACGAGGCTGATCCATGCTGCCCCAGATATCTTCCCTTGATGACTTTCGTGCCCAGCTGAAGGCCGCGCCCGCTGCAGATGGTGCCGCCACAGCCGGGGCCGAGGCGCGCAATGGCCAGCTGACCAAGCCGCCGGGCGCCCTGGGGCGACTGGAGGATCTGGCGATCTGGTATGCAGGCTGGCGCGGCTGCGAGCGTCCCGAGATCAAGGCGCCGCAGGTGATCGTCTTTGCGGGCAACCATGGCGTCACGGCGCAAGGTGTTTCGGCCTTTCCGGCCGAGGTGACGGCGCAGATGGTGCTGAACTTCGACCATGGCGGCGCCGCGATCAACCAGCTGGCCAAACTCGCCGGGGCCCGCATGGACGTACATGCGCTGGATCTTGAGCGCCCGACCGAAGACTTCACCAAGGCCGCAGCGATGAGCGAAGCCGAATTGCTGTCCGCCCTGCAAACAGGCTGGAGTGCAGTCGATCCACAGGCCGATCTTCTGGTCGTGGGCGAAATGGGAATAGGCAATACCACCGCTGCTGCTGCTCTGGCCTGTGCGCTGTTCGGGGGCGCTGCTGCGGACTGGACAGGCCGGGGCACCGGCGTCGACGATGCGGGGCTTGCGAACAAGGCCCGCGTGGTGGCAGAGGGCGTGGCACTGCACGGGGCTGACATCCGGGATGGCCTGGACGCGCTGATGCGCCTTGGCGGGCGTGAGATCGCCGCCATGGCCGGGGCTATGGCGGCTGCGCGGGTGCTGCGCATTCCGGTGATCCTGGACGGCTATATCTGCTGCGCGGCTGCCGCCTGTCTGATGAAAACGGCTGAGGGCGCGCTGGATCACGCGGTCGCGGGCCACAAGGGCGCCGAGGCGGCCCATTTCGCGCTGCTCGAAAAACTGGGCAAAGAGCCGCTTCTGACGCTGGGCCTGCGCCTTGGCGAAGGCTCGGGGGCGGCGCTTGCGATCCAGATCCTGAAAGGCGCGATTGCCTGTCACAGCAGTATGGCGACTTTTGCCGAAGCGGGTGTTTCCGACGGCTGACCGGCTGGCTGGCGGGGGTCAGGAGGACTTGTGGTCCTTCTGCTCGGCCAGCTCCAGCAGAGCCGTTTCCAGGTCCTTTTCCAGCTCGCGCGCCCGTTTGATATAGGCGGGGTTCTCGCTGGCAGGTTTGCCGGGGATCCAGTGTTTTGCCAGCTCCCGGATGGTCAGGCGGTCATGGGCGTAGAAGGTCTGTTCGGCCTGAGCCGCCTCATATTCGCTGAGGCCGATCTGTTCGAGCACATAGCGGCCTGCCCGCAAGGAGCTGTCGAACATCTCGCGCACGATATCATTCGCGCCAGCCTGGTACAGTTCGAACACGTGATGGCGGTCATAGGCGCGGGCGATGATGTGAATGTCGGGGTAGTTGCGCCGCACGTATTCCACCAGTTTCACGGTGTTCTCCGGGTCATCCAGTGCGACAACCAGTATGTGGGCCTTTGCGATGCCGGCAGCTTTCAAGAGTTCGGGGCGCGTGGGATCGCCGAGAAAGCTTTTTACGCCAAAGCGGCGCATGAGCTGGACCGCCTCCATGTCGTTGTCGAGCAGGACCGTCTTGAAGCCGCTGGCCCGGACCAGCCGGTTCACGATCTGCCCGAAACGGCCGATCCCGGCGATGATGACCGGGCCTTCCTCATCGATCTTGTCGGGCTCGTGATCTGCACGCGCTTCGGTCAGGCGTTTGGACAAGAGATCATAGATGATGAACAACAGCGGCGTGATCAGCATGGAAAGCGCAATAACCAGCAGCAGTTTTTCCGACAGGGCAGGCGGGATGACGTTGAGCTGCTGTGAAAAGGCGAGCAGCACAAAGCCGAATTCACCGGCCTGAGCCAGCCCCAGGGTAAACAGCCATTGCGCGCGCTTGCGCAGACCAAAGGCGCGCCCCACGAAGAACAGGATCAGCCCCTTGGCGACGATCACAAGAAGCGCAAGACCGATTAGGTCTCCGGGGCTTGCAAGGAACAAACGGTAGTTGATGCCCGCGCCGACAGTAATGAAGAAGAGGCCCAGCAGCAGTCCCTTGAAGGGGTTCAGATCGCTTTCAAGTTCGTGCCGGAACTCCGAGTTGGCCAGAACCACACCAGCGAGAAAAGCGCCAAGGGCAGGTGAAAGCCCCACCAGTGTCATCAGAAAGGAGATGCCGACGACGATCAGCAGCGCCAGCGCCGTATACATTTCGCGCAGGTTGGAGGCATGAATGAAACGGAACAGCGGACGTGTCAGGTAGATGCCCGCAAGAATGATAAAGGCGATGGCGCCGAGGGTGATCAGGGTCACGGCCCAGCCTGGCATGCCTTCGACCAGCGACAGAGACCCATGTCCGCCGCCATGGGCGGCGTCTTCTCCGCGCTGGATCGACCCGTCATTTCCGAAACGGGGACCGACACCGGTGGCCAGCAGCGGCAGGAAGGCGAGAATCGGGATTACCGCGATATCCTGCGTCAGCAGCACTGAAAAGGACGCCCGCCCGCCACCTGTCTGCATCAGCCCCTTTTCGGATAGGGTCTGCAGGACGATGGCGGTGGACGAGAGGGAGAGCGCCAGACCGACTGCGAGGCTCACCTGCCAAGTTTGTCCTGCCGCCATTGCGGCCCCCATCAGGGCCAGGGTGCTGAACAGGATCTGCAGACCGCCAAGGCCCAAGAGCTTGTGCCGCATCGCCCAAAGCGCCCTTGGCTCCAGCTCCAGCCCGATGAGAAACAGCATCATGACCACGCCGAATTCGGCGAAATGCTGCAGATTCTGGGTCTCTGACCCGACCAGTCCGAAGACCGGTCCGATCAGGATGCCAGCGGCCAGGTATCCAAGGACGGACCCAAGGCCAAGGCGCGCGGCAATGGGCACCGCGATGACAGCGGCGGCAAGATAGATCGAAGCTTGATAGAGAAACGTGTCCATACTGCTGGTATCGCAAGCGTTAGCGGGCTTGGCAACGCAATTGGGCACGCCTCCGGCTGAGAACGCGCCCTTGTCGCAAAACTGCCGCCGCTGCCGACGGGGGGATCATTTGTCGTGGATGCGGATGTCGCCTGACAGTTTTTCGATCCGCTCCAGGCGTTCCGAAATCCGGCGCTGAAAGACGCCAAGCTGATCAATGATATCGGACAGGGTTTCGCCCGATTCCGGCAGGCGCGCGCTTTCGATCTTGCAGAGCACGCGGGTCGAGCTGAGGCCCAGGAACTGGCGGTGCATGACCTGGCAGGCATGCATGATCCGGTCGGCCTCGTGGTTGACGTCTTCCTGCCCCTTGCGCTTTCGTTCCTGCTGATCGCGCACGATCTGCTTCAGCAGGGCGCGTTCATGAGCCATGTCGACCCCTTCGATGGCACGACGTTCCTTGCTGAGCTGATCGTCGCATTCCTCCAGCATCCGGGTGATGCATTGCACCATCAGACTGGTGTTGACGGTCGATTTGATGGTGGCAAAGGTGCTGTTCTTTCCCATCACGTGGGCGGCAAACCAGTCCGACATTTCACGCGACATGGAGCCGTAGTTCTGCGACAGAACCGTCACCGGGCCACCGGCAGGTTCGATGCGCGATGCGATCACACGCAGATTGTGCGGGATCGTGTGCATGGCGTCGAAATCCTTGACCAATCCTTCGGTCTGTTCGACCAGGACCTGGGCGTTCTTCAACATTTGTGCAAGTGCAAGGAGTGTTTCGTCGGCCGGGTTGCCCAGAGCCGCGTCGCGGGTCTTGAATTCTTCGCACAGGGCATTGGCGGCAAATTGATCGTAATCCTCAAATCCCTTGCTGCGCACCCACTCCATCATGATCTCGGCGCTTTCCTCGGGGGCCAGGCCTTCCTGCTGTTCGGCTAGCAGCATGGTCTTGTAGACCTCGCGCACCTCTTTCAGCATCGGGCTGGAAGGTTTGATCCGTGCCGACAGATATCCGCCATCATAGGGCACCACCACGGCGAAGACCCAATAATGCAAACCATCCTTGGCCTGGTTCTTGACGTAGGCGCCGATGGTCTTGCCGGTCTTGATGGTGTCCCAGAACATGTGGAAGACACCGCGCGGCATATCCGGGTGGCGGATCAGCTTGTGCGGAGCGCCGATCAGTTCGGACCAGTCGTAATGAGCGACCCGTTTGAAGATATAGTTTCCGGCCTCAATGACCCCGCGTTTGTCCGTGCGGGAAAAGAACACCTCGTTCAGTTTGAAGGGGGCTTCTCCGCTGGAGGGGCGGGTTTCGATACGACGGTCGACAAATGACATAGGTGTCCCCAGAATTAGGCATGCGCCCTGCATCATTAACCGGAGAATCTTCCTGTATGGTTAAGTGGGGAGGGGCGCGTCCCGCTTTAATTGAGCCATAACGATCTGGCTTTGAACACGTGCAACCGCAGGGTGAGTCAGCAAGACTTCGTGAATCAGCGTGTTGAGCGCCTGCAGGTCACGGCAATAGACCCGCAGCAGGTAATCTGCCTCGCCCGTCATCGTCCAGGCCGAGGTGATCTCGGCCCGCGTGCTGACCAGCCGCGCAAAGCTGGCCGATTGCTCGGGGCCGTGGCTGCCCAGATGGACCTGGACAAACCCCTGAACCGTGAGACCCAGTTTTGCCGCATCCAGCCGGGCCGCATAGCCTTGGATGTATCCTTCGGCCTCCAGTCGCTGTCGCCTGCGCCCGGCCTGGCTGGCCGACAGGTTCAGCAGCTCTCCAAGCTCCTGCGCGGTAAGATGGGCATTCTTCTGCAATGCGGCCAGAAGGCGGGTATCGGTGGAATCAAGCACGTGCGTAAGTTTCCTGAAAAATAGACTATTCATGCGTATATCACGCAAGAAATCCTATCACGCTGCTCGATAACGCGCAAATCATGCGTTCAGGGTGCAGTATCATGGATGCAGAAACGAAACGCGCAAGCCAGGAGGAGCACCCATGGGTCCGTTCCCGCACAATGCCCCGAAGTCCGTCATCAGCGAAGAGAACCCCGCAGGCACCGACGGGTTCGAGTTCGTCGAATTCGCCAGCCCCGAGCCGCAGGAGCTGCGCGACCTTTTCACCAAGATGGGCTATGAGCTGGTGGGCCGCCACAAGACCAAGCCGGGGATCGAGCTGTGGCAGCAGGGCGACATCACCTATGTCCTGAATGCCGAAAAGGGCAGCTTTGCCGAGAAGTTCGTCGAAGAGCACGGCCCCTGTGCCCCGTCAATGGGCTGGCGCGTCGTGGATGCGCAAAAGGCGTTCGATCACGCCGTTTCCAAGGGCGCAGAACCCTATGAGGGCAGCGACAAGACCATGGATGTCCCCGCGATCAAGGGCATCGGTGGCTCGCTCATCTATTTCATCGACCAGTACTATGAGACCTCGCCCTACAACGAGGAATTCGAGTGGCTGAAACAGTCCAAGCCGCGCGGTGTGGGCTTCTATTACCTCGATCACCTGACCCACAACGTCTACAAGGGCAATATGGACAAGTGGTTCAAGTTCTACGGCGATCTGTTCAACTTCAAGGAAATCCGCTTCTTTGACATCGAGGGCAAATACACCGGCCTTCTGAGCCGCGCCCTGACCTCGCCCTGTGGCCGCATCCGCATCCCGATCAACGAGGATCGCGGCGAAACCGGCCAGATCGTGGCCTACCTCAAGAAGTACAAGGGCGAAGGCATCCAGCACATCGCCGTCGGCACCGAGAACATCTACGACTCCACCGACGAGATTTCCGAGCGTGGCATCAAGTTCATGCCCGCGCCGCCGGAAACCTACTACGATCTCAGCAAGGAGCGTGTCGTTGGCCACGAAGAGCCGCTGGACCGCATGAAGAAGCACGGCATCCTGATCGACGGCGAAGGCGTCGTGGATGGCGGCGAGACCAAGATCCTCTTGCAGATCTTCTCGAAAACCGTGATCGGCCCGATCTTCTTCGAGTTCATCCAGCGCAAGGGTGACGACGGCTTTGGTGAGGGCAACTTCAAGGCGCTGTTCGAATCCATCGAGCAGGAGCAGATCAACAACGGCGAGATTCAGGCCGCCGAGTGAGTTGGCGATGCTCGTGATCCAGCCCATGCGGTTGTGGGGGCTGAATACGTTTCATCTGACAACCGGCTCCTTCGGGGGCCGGTTTTCTTTTTGGGGGCGGATCGCAGAAAATCGGATTCCGACAAACGCCTTTGCGCCAGATCAATCACTCGGAAGTTGCAACGGCTAGTATCGGCTGTGTTTACAATCTTTGTTTCTGGAATTTTTGGGAGGGAAGGCGAATGGCCGAACAAACAGGTTTGTCGGGTAGCTGCCTTTGCGGCGCGGTCAAGGTGTCGGCCGTGGCACGAAAGCCAGAGGTGGCCGCCTGTCATTGCGACATGTGCCGCCGCTGGTCGGCCGGGCCGTTCATGGAGGTGACGGGCGAGGAGGTTCACTTTGAAGGGGCGGAACACATCGGTGTTTATCGATCATCGGAATGGGCCGAGCGTGGCTTTTGCAGGCAATGCGGGTCGAACCTGTTCTACCATATCCTTGGAGCCGATGATTATCAGCTGTCGATGGGCTTGCTGAACGATACCTCGGACCTGAAGTTTGCGTTGCAGGTGTTCACCGATAGCAAACCTGCGGTCTATGAGTTCGCGAACAGGACAGAGATGATGACCGCAGCAGAGGTCATCGCAGCTTTTGCCCCGCCGCCTGAGGATGGTTCATAAGCTGAACGAGCGGAGGCAAAAGTGCGGGGCAACGCATGTTGGGGGCAACGTGCCCCCTCGCTCCGGTTGTTCTCCGGGTGGCAATATTTGTATGTCTTGTATGAGATAGGTGCAGCGTGGCCCTGCTTGCGCGGCAAGTGATTGTTTTACTTTATTAATTGTAAGGACTAGACTGTGTATGCAATGAAGTTGAACGCTTACGTTGCGGGTCTTTTGGTTTTGATCGGTCTCGTTTCTGGTTGTGTGCCTACAAGCGAGACAGCCTCTGTCCCGGTGCCAGAGATCATGAGCAAAGACAGTGTGACTGTTGCTAACAAGACCAGAGTTGAGGTTCATTCCGGCATGACACTCGGCCAAGCGGCGCTTGCAGGTTTCACCAAGTTCAAAAATACGGGCGGGGTCTACGGTGCAATGTATGTCTCGCGGGATGGGAGTTCGTTCTCCTGGCGCTCGCGCCGCTATTCCGTGGAGGACGCGATGGTTGCCGCGCAAACCGATTGCGAGGCCTTCTACCGGACAGACTGCGAGCTATATGCGACCCTCGTGCCCGCCGCACCACGCGAAGGCCAGTTTTATCTTCGTGATCAGAGCAGGGACAACTGGGAAAGAGCTGTTCGAGAGACGCGGGCAGGGAACCTCATCGCGATAGCGGCAAACAAAACAGGCGCATCCGGTTTCGCCTGGGACTTCAGCAGCGCGGAAGAGGCCCGCGCAGCGGCGATCAGAACATGCGTGAAAAATGCGGCCGCCCTGCCTAAAGATGGTACCGCTCGCGTTGTCGCTGCGAATGAGGCGGCTGGAGTGTACCAGTGCCGCATCATTGGAGTCTTTCGATAGACTGTTCCGGTGCGCGTGAGCAGAGGAAATGTCGCTCAAGCTGTTGCGGTCTGACGATGCCAGGATCAGTCACTTCTGCTCCGTGGCAAACTCAATCAATCCGGGATCTTGAGCGTCTCGTTGCGACCGCTTTTCTGGTACTGGAGCTGTGCCTCCCCGATGGCGACGACCTGCCCGCCATCCAGCCGGTCACCGACCTGCACCTTCCGATAGCGCCCGTTTGGCAGACGTACCAGGGCACGCCGTTCGGCGGCCGTGCCGTAGACACCAATGAGGTTCAGCTTGCGCAGGTTGATCGCATTGTTGATCGTTGCCTGACGCGCCACCGAGGCAGAGCTTGGAATGCGCGGGGTGGCCGTGGCGGCGGCGGGCACGGCAGCAGCGGTCGCCGCGGCGGGTCTGCTGCGCTGAGCGCGATCCACGATGTTGGCAAAGTTGGCCGGGCGCTGTCGCGGTTTCACGGAAGAGGCGATGGCCTGCGCTGTTGCAGGTTGGTTTTCCTCTTCTTCGGTTTTCAGCGTGGCGGGGCGCACGCGGGGGCGCAGGCCGGCCAGCTCGGCCCGGCTGCGTCCGCCAAGCTGGGTGCGTTCCACCTGTTCGGCCAGATCGGTGGGTCGGGTGCGCGGGCGCAGCTGTGACAGGGCCTCAAGGCGTACCGCTTCCGCGGCGGCAGCTTCTGCTGCCGCCTGTGCATCGGGGTCGGCGCGCGGCGGGGTCGGGGGCGGCACCACCGGCGGGCGGCCAAGATAGACGATCACCCCATCGGGGTTCACGGTGCCTTCGGGCGTCGCTTCGACCAATCCGCGCTGATCCAGCGCAATCGCGCTGCCCGCTGCTGCCGGAGAGCTGACCACATCGGGCGCATCATCCAGTTTCAGATTCGGTTGCGGCGGCAGGGCGACAGCGTCCTGTGACAGGTTGGTGTGGTCGATGGAGGCAACGTAGATGTTGTCGAGGTCCACAACTGCGGGCACCTCGGCGATTTCCGGCACCGCCTGCCAGATGCCTGTTGCGGCATATTGGGCGGCCTGTTCGAGTGCGGCGTCCTGGCCAGCCTCCGTTTCAGGCGCCTCGGCAACCCCATCGGCAATGGCTTCCGGGTCCGGGGCTGCGGTCGGCGACGGGCTGCGACTGGCCAGCTCCGTGCCTGCTACACCTGGCGCGTCCGGCTCTTCGGGCAAAGGGAAAACGCCCGGATCGGGCTGGTCGGGGATCGGACTGACCTGAGGAGCGATGGGCCGGGTTTCCGGTTCCGCGAGGGCCAGAGGAACAGAAGCGGGTGCGGTGATGCTCTCGCTGTCCTCGGGGGACGGACGCTCGGAGATGGGGGGCTGGTCCGGGTCGTTGGTCTCGGCCTCGAGCGGTACTGCCTCCGGCTCTGGCACAGTGGACGTCTGCGTTTCGCCTGCATCCCGGTCCTCGATGGCCGCGGGCGCATCCGAGAAACGCGAAAAGGGTCCGGCACCGCTCACATAGGCCAATGCGGCGACCACCAGCATGAAGACCAGCAGGATCGCGGTCAGGATCAGACCCATGTTGCGGGATTTCTCAGGCGTCCATTGCGGCTGTGATTTTGAGAAGAAGCGAGAGAAGCCTCCGGCCGCGGCTGCGACGGCGGATCCGGACTGTCCCTCTTTGGCTGAAAGGTTTGCCGGGCCACCAGCGGTGAGCGGCGGCGCCGGGGGAATAGGGCGTGCAACAGCTGCGGCTGCCAGCTCTTTGGCCAGTTTCTCTTCCTGAGCTTTCAGCGGTGCCGGTGCTGCGGGGGCGGCAACCGGGTCTTTCGCGCCCGGCTGGCCTTTGCTGGCTGACAGAGCAGAGGCAGGGGCAGGGGCAGCGGGTGTTCGCGTGGCCCCGTCTAGTGACGGTATGTGCTCCGGTGTCTGCGCAGAAGCCACCTGCGCATTCACCGCATCATGCCGACGGCGACGGGTGCTGAATCCCGGGGCAGGCCCGGTATCTTCACCGTCCGCAGTTTCATCCTGGGGGCTCTCGGCCTCTTCCTCAAGGGAGGCGGTGACGCTGTCTGCTGTCAGCGTCAGCCCGCCCTTTGCACGCGCCGGGCCGCGATCGTCACGGTCCGGGTCAGGTTCTTCGGCGATGTCTTGCGGCGGGGCTGGTGATGGCGCATGTCCATCGGCAGGCGTGGCCTTGGGGGGTTCCAGCTTGGGAGCCGGGGGCAGTTTCGAAGGCGGCTGTTCGGCAGGGCCCACGTCCACAACGGCGATTCCGTCAGGCTCGATCGGGCTGTCCCCGATCGCTTTGGCCGGGCCGAAGAACGGCTCGCCGAGAAAATCCATGTCGCCGGGAATCGCCACGAAGCTGGCAGGGGTAAAGCCGTGATCCACCGCAAAGCTTTCGGCCTCGGCCAGGGTTTCGCGTGCGACTGCGGCAATATGGGTCAGCGTGCCATCTTCGGAAATGTCAAAGGACAGATCTGCGACCGCATAGGGCGTTGCCCCTTCCAGTGCCTGTGCCGCCAGCTCGCGCCGCGCGCGCGGATCGAGCATGCCGGTTTCGATTGTCAGGTACCGAATCTGGTCGTTCGGGATCACCAGTTTGCAGCAATCCGGATCGGTCAGATCGAGTGCGGCGCCTTTCTTGCGCAGATCGCTCAAGGCCCCCATAAGGTCGGAATGATCCAGCGCCACCGTTCCGATGTTGCGCCAGCCCCCGGCAGCACGGTGCAGGTAGGTGATACCGTCAGAAGACAGTGAGAGAGCAAACCCCGGTTTCATCGTGCGGTCAAACCATCCAAGTTCCTGTTGCCCGGACCGCGTTGTGCCCGATTGGCCTTGTGTGCAGACTTTAAAGCAGGAGTTTGCCGAGGAAAAGGAAAAGACAGAAACTGCCCTTGTCTGCGGCAAGGAAGCGCCCCCATCTTGATGTGGCAAAAGGAGGCAGTGCCCATGAATGCGAAATTGACAGCAATGATGACGACGCGGGCCCTTGTGGCGTCCCTGGCCCTGATGGCCTGTACAGCGGCACCGGTCCTGGCCGACCAGCATGTGCCGCCACGCCAGATTTCGGTGACGGGTGAAGCGCGCACCGAGGTCGCGCCGGACCGGGCCAGCATTACCCTTGGCGTGACTGCAAAGGCCGAGAGCGCGGCGGATGCGATGCGCGCCGTCTCGCAGGATATGGCGGCGGTGATTGACGGCCTGCGCGCGGCTGGTATCGCTGCTGAAGACATGCAGACCCAGCGCATTTCGGTAGACCCGGTCTGGAGCGGAGGGCACTATGACAGTGGATCCGGAAAACGTGAAATCACCGGTTTTGTCGCCTCAAACACGCTTTTGGTGCGGGTTCGTGACCTCGGGAACCTTGGCGCAATCCTGGATGACGTGCTGGATGCCGGCGCAAACGAGTTTCGCGGCCTGAGCTTTGGCGTTGCGGACCGGGCGGCGGTGCTGGACCAGATCCGGGGCGATGCGGTGCGCGATGCCATCCGCAAGGCGCGCCAGCTGGCCGAAGCCGCAGGTATGACCCTTGGCCCTGTGCGTTCCATCAGCGAGCATGGCGGTGGCGGCGGGGTTCCGATGATGGCGATGGAAATGGCGCGCTCGGGCGGCGTTCCTGTCGAGGCGGGGAGCCTGTCGTTTGAGCACGGCGTCTCGGTCGTCTTTGACCTGCTGGAGCCGAAGCCGGAGTAAAAGCAATTCACGCGAAAGACGAAAAAGGCCGGGGACTGCCCCGGCCTTTCTCATTTTCTGCTGCAGGGCTTAGCCGCAGGCTTTTGCCAATGCCTGGTCAAGATCGGCGATCAGATCGTCCGCATCCTCGATCCCGATCGAGATTCGCACCACGTTGGGGCCTGCGCCAGCGGCTTCCTGTTGTTCAGGCGTCAGTTGGCGGTGGGTGGTGGAGGCCGAGTGGATGATCAGCGAGCGGGTATCGCCGAGGTTCGCCACATGAGAAAAGATCTCAAGCGCGTCCACCAGTTTGATGCAGGCGTCATACCCACCCTTCACCGCAAAGGTGAACAAGCCGCTGGTGCCCTTGGGGTAGCAGGCCTGCGCACGCTCGTAATAGGGCGAGGAGGGCAGACCCGCATAGGTCACGTAGTCCACGCGCTCATCCTTCTCCAGCCAGCTGGCCACCTTCATTGCGTTCTCGCAGTGGCGCTGCATGCGCAGCGACAGCGTCTCGATCCCCATCAGCGTGTAATGGGCCGCCTGCGGATTCATGGTCATGCCGAGGTCACGAAGACCAATGGCGATGCCGTGGAATGTGAAGGCAAGAGAGCCGAAGGTCTCGTGGAACTTGAGGCCGTGGTAGGCAGGT
Source organism: Phycobacter sedimenti (assembly GCF_038148855.1). Taxonomy (NCBI): domain Bacteria; kingdom Pseudomonadati; phylum Pseudomonadota; class Alphaproteobacteria; order Rhodobacterales; family Roseobacteraceae; genus Phycobacter; species Phycobacter sedimenti. The sequence goes on from NZ_JBBVGR010000002.1 coordinate 22,191, forward strand.
TCGGGCGCGGACAGGGACGGGAACTTGTCCGAGGCGGACCAGTCGAAGTTGCCCGAATCGATCACCACGCCGCCGGTCACGGTGCCATTGCCGGTGAGGTATTTGGTGGTGGAGTGAACAACCAGCGTGGCACCCTGGGCAATCGGGTTGCACAGGTAGGGGGTTGCGGTGGTGTTGTCCACGATCAGGGGCAGACCTGCGGCATCGGCGACATCGGCGATGGCGCGGATATCGGTGACATAGCCGCCGGGGTTTGCGATGGATTCGCAGAACACCGCGCGAGTGTTTTCATCAATGGCATCGCGCACCGCGTCCAGATCGTCGGTGTCGACGAACTTGGCCGACCAGCCAAAGCGTTTGATGGTCTGGCTGAACTGGGTGACGGTGCCGCCGTAAAGGCGGGTCGAGGCCACCACATTGCAGCCCGGAGCCATCAGCGGGAACAGCGCCATGATCTGCGCCGCATGGCCCGAGGAACAGCACACCGCGCCGACGCCGCCTTCGAGCGTCGCGAGACGTTCCTGCAGAACCGCAACCGTGGGGTTGGTCAGGCGCGAATAGATGTAACCGACTTCCTGCAGGTTGAAGAGCGCCGCCGCGTGGTCGGCGTCACGGAACACATAGGAGGTGGTCTGGTAGATCGGCGTCTGGCGGGCGCCGGTGGCCGGGTCCGGCCGTGCACCGGCATGAATTTGCAGCGTGTCAAAGCCGTAGCTGGGCGCGTCGGTCATTTGTTTCTCTCCCTGAGGTCATTGGTTGGCACAGGTTTACGGCAGCAGCGCGCTCCAGACAACGCACTCCCTTCAAAATGGGACAGCCTGCCCGAAGGGGGCAGGCTTCGCAGGAAATCGTTCCGGCCATATTGGCGGCGGCGCAAGGGCGCTTACATCAGCACTTCCAGCCAGAACCAGACTGTCAGTACGGAAACCCCGGTCGCGATCAGCACAGAGGAGGCGGCCACCCGTTTTGCGCGGCCGTACATGTTGGCAAAGATATAGGCGTTGAAGCCCGGTGCCATGGCCGCATTCAGGACCCCTGAACGGAACAGATCCTGTTTCAGGCCCAGCACGCTGCCCAGGGTCCAGACAATGGCGGGATGAACCAGAAGGGCGGTGACGCAGACAAAGGCAATCGTGCGCAAATCGCCTTCGGGACGGTACTGGACCAGGACGCCACCCAGCGCAAAAAGCGCGCCCGGCAGCGCCGCGCGGATCAGGAGCTGCAGCGCGTCATCCAGTGCGCCAGGGACCGACAGCCCTGCAAGGTTGAAGGTGAACCCCAGCGCAATCCCGAGAATCAGCACATTCTTGAACATGGCGGTCAGGACCGAGCGGGCCATCTTGATGCCGCCGCTTCCCCGGTTGCGGACGATCTCCATCACGGTGATACCAATGCCGTAGCAAAAGGGTGAATGAAAGGCGATGATCGCATAGTTGCCTGTCAGGTTGTCGGCTCCAAAGGCCCGTTCGGTGATCGGCAGGCCCAACAGGACAGAGTTGGAAAACAGGCAGCAGAAACCGATGGCAACGCTATCTTCCCAGTCGCGATTGAAGATAAGGCGCGCGCCAAAGAGACCGATCACGAAGCAGATGCCTGCACCGGTATAGAAACTGATCAGCAGAATGGGGTCGAAGCTGCTCGACAGATCCAGGTTGGCAATGGCGTGAAACAAGAGGCAGGGGATGGCGAAACTCTGGGTGAATTTCATCAGCCCTTCGATATGGCCTTGGGTGAAATAGCCCTGCCGCGTGGCGGCATAGCCTGCGGCGACAACCAGAAAAACGGGAAGGATGACGTCGATCAGGCTTTGCAGCATGTGTTGGTCCTAATGGGAGAGCTGCGGCGCACCGCTCTAAATGGGAATGCGGATCACCATGCCGTCATAGGCGGGGGTGATGTGATCGGGGGTCTCTGCCTCGACCGTGGCGTAATCCATGTCGATATGCATGTTGGTCAGCACGGCGCGGCGCGGCTTCATGCGGGCGATCCACTCAAGCGCCTGATCCATGTTGAAATGCGTGGGATGCGGCGTGCGGCGCAGCGCGTCCACCACCCAGTAGTCAAGGTCCGTCAGCTCGGGCAGGGCGGCGTCGGGGATCTCTATCACGTCCGGCAGATAGGCAAGCCCGCCCATGCGAAAGCCGAGAGCGTCCATTGATCCGTGCCCGACCTCGAAGGGACGGAAGGGAATCTCTCCACCGGGGCCATCGATGCTAAAAGGCCCGTCGATGCTGCGCAGATCCAGAATGGGCGGGTAGGGGGAGCCTTCGGGCTGCACGAAGGCATAACCGAACCGCGACAGGAGTGCGTTCTGCGTGTCGCCATCCGCATAGACGGGAATGCGCGCGCGCATGTTGAAGACGATCATGCGCAGATCGTCGATGCCGTGCACATGATCCGCGTGGGAATGGGTATAGACCACCGCATCAAGCCGCCCGACACCCGCGTCCAGAAGCTGGCTGCGCATATCAGGAGAGGTGTCGATCAGCACCGTCGTGGTGCCTTCAGGGCCTTCCCGTTCCACCAGCATCGAACAGCGTCGCCGCCGGTTGCGCGGATTGTCAGGGTCGCAATCGCCCCAGTGCCCGCCAAGGCGCGGCACCCCGCCCGAGGATCCGCTGCCCAGAATGGTGAAGCGCAGCTCTGACATCACGCGGCGGCCTTGTGCTGGGCGACTTTCCAGAACAGGCGGTCGAAATTCTCCTGGGTGCGGGCGGCAAACTCCACGTAGTCGAGGCCAAAGGCCTCGGCACCAACCTTTGCCGTATGGGCGGTATAGGCGGGCTCATTGCGTTTTCCGCGATGCGGGGGTGGGGCGAGGTAGGGCGCGTCGGTTTCCACCAAAATGCGGTCCACGGGCGCGGCGGCAAAGATATCGCGCAACTCCTGGCTTTTGGGAAAGGCGGCGATGCCGGACATCGAGAGGTAAAACCCCAGATCAAGCGCCGCCTTGGCCAGTTCTGCCGAGGAGGAGAAACAGTGCATGACGCAGGAATAGCTGCCATTCTTCATCTCATCGGCAAGGATCCGCGCCATGTCGTCATCGGCAGCGCGGGCATGGATGATCAGCGGCAGGCCGGTTTCGCGCGCGGCAGCAATGTGAATGCGCAGGGAGGTCTGCTGAATCTCGGCGCTGTCGGCGGTGTAGTGGTAATCAAGGCCCGTCTCTCCGATGCCGACGAATTTCGGATGTCTGGCCAGCGCAACCAGTTCGTCCACGCTCACAAGTGGCTCATCCGCCGCGCTCATCGGGTGGGTGCCAGCGGCATAGAAAACCGGATCGTGCGCCTCGGCAATCGCGCGCACGGCGGGTTCGTTCTTCAGCTTGGTGCAGATGGTGACCATGCGGGTGACGCCGGCCTCGGCGGCGCGGGCAATCACCTGATCCAGCTCATCGTCGAAATCCGGGAAGTCCAAATGGCAGTGGCTGTCGGTGATCTGGGGAAGGGTGCTGCTGCTCATGCCTGTCTCTCGTCGCCTTGTTGCGCCGCAGCCCCCGGAAAAGCCCGCCTTGGCGGTGGGTCAGCGCGACGCGGTATCCTGCATCTTGAAAACCGTATCTAGAACTAGGGCGGCGGGGTCAAGGTTCACCGCCTGACCGTGGCGCGCCCGCGCCGTCGCCTCGGCCGACAGATCCGCCCATGCCCGCCCCTTGAGCGAATCGGGCGCCAGCCGCGTCAGCATTGCGGCTTCACCTGCCGCGGCTTCGGGGTGGGGGGGCTGACCGGTGGCGCCAGTACGGGCGAGACGCGCCATGGCAAATTCCACCAGCGTCAGAAGCAGTTCGAATTTCTCGGCCCCGCCGCGCTGGGCGGCCGTTTCAGCAAGTGCAAGGGCGCGCTGGCGGTCAAGGCGGGGCAGGGAGTCGAGGATCTGCACCAGCTCGCCATAGGTCTTGAGCCCGCCAAGGTTCAGAAGGCGCAGCGCGGCGCCGACGGATCCTGCTGCGAGGGCCGCAAGGTGATCCGGGTTGGACGGCAGCTCCGCCCCGGATTGCATGAGCGCAGCCTGCATGTCCTCTGCATTCAACGGACCCAGCCGCAGCGTCCGGCAGCGCGAGCGGATCGTCGGCAGCAGGCGCGAGGGCTGGTGCGAGATCAGGAACATGGTGGTGCGCGCGGGCGGCTCCTCCAGCATCTTGAGCAAAGCATTGGCGGCGCTCGGGTTCATCTCGTCGGCGGCATCCACGATCACCACCCGGCGCCCGCCATCGGTGGCCGACAGGCCAAAGAATTTGGTCAACGCCCGCACGTCATCGACAACGATCTGATCGCGCAGCTTTCCCTTCTCGTTGTAGCTGCGCGTGATCGAGGCAAGGCCCGGCTCGGCCAGCGCCTGTATCCGGTGAGACACCGGATGATCGGGGCTGATGTCGAGCGAGGTTGCAGGCGGCGGTGCGCCGAACAGCCCGTTTTCGGCAGGGGGTGTGGCCAAAAGAAAGCGCGCGAGACGCCAGGCAAGCGTTGCCTTGCCCACCCCCTGCGGCCCGGTGAGAAGCCAGCCGTGGTGCAGCCGGTCCGAATTGAAAGCCGTCAGAAAATCCGCCTCGGCCTTGTCCTGACCAAAAAGCCGCAGCGTTTCCCGTGGATGCGGCGCCCCCGTGGCCTGATCCGCACGCGGCAGGTCGTCTTCGCCGCTCATGCCGAGGCCCCTGAGGCGGCGAGCGTGTCTTGGGCGCGGGTCAGGACATCTCGGGCGACCACCTCAACCGGGCGGTTGCCATCCAGAACACAGAAACGGTCCGGAAATTCATCCGCCAGAGCCAGGAAGCCTGCCCGCATCTTTTCCTGCAGAGCGAGGCCAAAGTCCTCGAAGCGTTCCTCGGTGCCCTGACGTCCCTTTGCGCGCGACAGGCCGGTGGCCGGATCCATGTCGATGAGAAAGGTCAGATCCGGCTCGCGGCCAATCATCATCTCGTGCAGGCGGTCCACGGTGGTGCGCAGGTCGCCGCGCGACAGCCCCTGGTACATGCGGGTGCTGTCGGCAAAGCGGTCACAGACCACGATCTTTCCAGCAGCCAGAGCGGGGGCGATGGTGCGCTCCAGATGGTCCCGCCGCGCTGCGGTGAACAGAAGGATCTCGGTTTCGGCCGACCACTTGTCCGGATCACCCTCCAGCACCATTCGGCGAATGTCCTCGGCGCCGGGTGAGCCGCCCGGCTCGCGCGTCAGCACGACGTCGCGGCCCGCCTCGGTCAGAGCCTCGGCCAGCAGCTTGCACTGGGTGGATTTGCCGGAGCCGTCGATCCCTTCGAAGGTGATGAACAGCCCGGTTTTGGGTTCTGAAGTCACATTGCCTCCTCGGGGCCACTGAGGAAGCGTTTGATCAGCACCTGCGCTGCGGTCTTGACGCGCACGGGGAAGCCGCCGGCGGCCACATCATTGGCGGCCACCAGAGGCAGGCGCACCTCGGGCAGCTCATCCGGCTGGAACACCAGTTCCGCGAGCTTCTGCCCCTTTTGGATCGGCGCATCGACAGGCCCGGTATAGACGACCTCAGCGTTTACCACGCCACTGTTCAGGGCGGGCACCAACACTTCCAGATCCTCGGCAGGCACAAGCCCTACCGATCGAACAGCGCCGCGCCAGACTTCGGCTTCGGCGATCGGGACGCCGGCTTTGGCAACGGTTTTCTTGGCAAATTGGCGAAACGACCAGTTAACGAGGGCCTCGGCCTCCTCTGCGCGGGCTTTGGTGCTGTCAAGGCCGGTAATCACGAAGATCACCCTGCGGTCGCCCTGTTTGGCAGAGCCGACGAGGCCGTAGCCCGCCTCGCTCGTATGGCCGGTCTTCAGACCGTCGGCGCCGATGCCCAGCGACAGCAGCGGGTTGCGGTTGCGCGTATTGGAGGGCGCGCGCCCATCAAATTCGAAGGTCTTTTCGGAAAAGAGCGGATAGTATTCCGGGAAATCCTCGATCAGCCGTTCGGCCAGGATGCCAAGGTCCTGCATCGACATGCGGTGTCCTGCGGCAGGCCAGCCGTTCGAGTTCGCAAAAGTGGCGTTTGTCATGCCCATTTCAGCGGCGCGTTTGGTCATGTAGCGGGCAAATCCGGCTTCGGTGCCATCCGGGCTCAGCGCTTCGGCGATCACGGCGCAGGCATCGTTGCCGGACAGGACGATGATGCCACGGATCAGATCTTCGACCCGCACCCGATCGGTGGTGTCGAGAAACATGGTCGAACCGCCGTAGCTCATCGCGTGTTCGCTGACCGGAAGACGTTCGTCCAGGGTCAGTCGCCCGTCGCGCAGGGCTTCGAAGGCCACGTAAAGCGTCATCAGCTTGGACATGGACGCCGGCGGCAGCGGGACGTCCGCGTTCTTTGACAACAGGACCGTGTCTGTTCCCTGATCCAGGACGTAGGCCGCGCGCGCCTTGGTATCGAAGGCTGCAGCCGAAACGGTACTCAAACCCAGCACGAGGCCAGCCGAAATGGTGCTCTTGAGGGCGGTTCTGACAAGATCGATCACGGGTGTGTCATCCTTGTTGTCTGGGGGCAGGCATCGGCGGGGCATTGCCTGCGCTTAATTGGTGACGGCGTAAGCATCCGAGAAACCGGCCTCTTTCACGCCCTTCAGCAGCTGGCTGAGCTCGTTCTTGGTCTGCGCCGGGCCGACCACGACACGCCAGAACGCCTTGCCGTTGGAGGATTGCTCATAGACGGTCGGGATCATGCCGACGTTGCGCATCTGACCGGCGGTGCGTTCCGCATTTGCCTCAACGCTGAAAATGCCGATCTGGATGTATGGCTTGCCCAGTGGCGAAACACGCGGTTTTGCGGCAGCCGGTTTCGCGGGGGCCGGTGCTGGTGCGTCGATTGCGGCCGCTGCCCCGGCGATGGGATCAAGCGCGGTTTCTGAGACTGCGCTGGGAGCGGCTGCTTCGATGGTCACGGCGGGACTGTCTGCCGCCTCGGCGCCGACCTGTGGGAGCTCTTCGGGGGCGGCAGGATCTTCGGAGGTTGCCTCACGGCGCAAGGCGGTCACCTGCAGTTCGACCGGGGCGCCTGCCAGCATGCCGAGCGCAGCTGCCGCGTCAGACGAGGCCTGGATGCGCGGGCCGGGGATCTCACGCTCGCGGCGGAACAGGGCTCCGATCACGAATTTGCCGTTCGCACTGTTGCGGATGATGACGCGCTCCGGATCCTGTGCATCGGGATGCGCCACCCAGACGCCACCCAGCGAGGGGCGCCCGTCCCACAACCCGGCTTCGGTCACCTGAAAGACGTCCGGGGATTCCACGTCCCGTTCCACAAGGCGGGTTCTGTTGGAGGTCGGCGTCGCCTCCTCCGTCGTTGCCTTTTTCTGCAGGAACGGCATGCCGCCGCCGTCTTCACAGGCGGCGAGCAAAAAGAGGCTGAGCGCGGCAATCGTGATCCGCCCGCCGACTGGTCCGGTTGACTTGGCCTGTGTCATGGTTTTCCCCTGCCTATGCTCATGCTGGCGTGCTGCCCTGATCCGGGTTTTCCGGTGATTGTTCTGCTTTTCGCAAATGATAGCCTGCGTGTGCGGCCATGAAAACCCTGTGGCCGGTCCGGTTGATCAAAACTGTTTGGATTGACGGCCGACTGGCGTGTTTCCGCGTGCTTTCCAGTGCCGCAAGGCGGCCGACAACGCGATTTTCCCTTGCGCGCGTGCGCTTGCCGGCCTAAACCGCCTGCGGACCGGGGAGGTGGCAGAGTGGTCGAATGCGGCGGTCTTGAAAACCGTTGAACGTGAGAGCGTTCCCAGGGTTCGAATCCCTGTCTCCCCGCCACCAGATCTGCGGCTTCGCCAAAACGAGACCCCATGAGCGACATGATCCGACAGGCCCGCGCCGAGGATGCGCCCGCGATTGCCCGAATTTCCGCGCATATGATCCGCAACACGCTGATCACCTTCACCACCGAAGAAAAACCGCCCGAGGCCTGGCAGGAGACGATCCGGGAGCGTGGTCCCCGGTTTCTGGTGGCCGAGGCAGAGGGGCAGGTCGTTGGCTATGCCGTCTATGGCGCCTTTCGAGCCGGTCCGGGCTACCGCCATGCGGCAGAGCATTCGATCCAGCTTGCGCCTCGGGCGCAGGGCCGGGGGCTTGGCCGGGCGCTGATGGTCCGGCTGGAAGACATCGCCCGCTCCGATGCCATTCACGTGCTGGTGGCCGGGGTGAGCGGGGCCAATCCGCGCGGCGTTGCCTTTCATGCCGCTCTTGGGTTCACCGAGGTCGGTCGAATGCCGCAGGTTGGGCGCAAGTGGGATCAGTGGCTGGATCTTGTGCTGATGCAGAAGATCCTGACCAAGGCCCCCTGAACGGCGCCAGCTGCACAGGCAATGGCTCAAATACCGTTAAAGGAAATATCAATTCTGTCCGGTCATAGTGGGAAGCGTCCATAGATCGAACCAGAAGGTTTCCATGATCCTTGTCCATCGTGCCACGCCCTTAGCCGCAATCGTGCTTGCGTTTGCAGCTCTTCCCCTAGCCGCGGCTGAGCGCTTCTCGATTGTCGACCAGCAGTTCTTTCAGAATGGCGCGACAGCCTCTCGTCCGGTGCTGACAATACCCGCCAAGGCGCAAGCCCCCGCCCGATCGGGTACCGCGGCCCGTGCCAAGCCGGATCTCGAGGCCGAGATGGAAGCCGTGCAGGCGAACTTGGCCAGTCTGTTCACGGGACGCAGTGGAACCAGCCTGTTCCGGGAGTTGCCCCGGGCGGTCGTTGCCAGCGATGCGGTCAAAAAGCTGATGCAGCTTATTGCCAGCGCCGAGGCCGGGAAGAAGCAATATGATGCGGTGCAGTATGCGGCAACGATCAAGCCGCCCAAACGGCCCACTGAAATGACGATTGGCGAGATCTACAAGTGGATCGAGGACACGCCGGGGCAGCAGCATGCCATCGGGCGCTACCAGTTCATTCCGGCCACTTTGCGCCGCTTGGTGAAACACGTGGGGGCAAGCCGTTCTGACCGGTTCTCTCCGCTGTTGCAGGACCGTCTGGCGCATCAGCTGCTGGAAGAGGCCGGCCTCAGCGCGACCATGGCAGGAGAAATGAGCCGCCATGATTTCATGCACAATCTGTCCAAGATCTGGGCGGGGCTGCCGACCTCAAGCGGGAAGTCCTATTATCACGGGTTCGCAGGCAACAAGGCTGTGCTGAGCTGGGCCAGGTTCGACGAGGAAATGGCGCGGCTGTTTCCGGGCTGAAGCCGGATCAACGGCCGTATCTCACCGGGGCGTCAGGCGGATGCATATACGCGCCGCATGATCACAGCCGTCAGATACATGGGCACCTGATAGCAGCCGAGGAAAATCAGCAAGGGGTCCGTGGTGCTGGCGGGCAGGGCAATCAGGAACAGGGCGAAGTTGCGGTTGCCTGAAACGACGGCATAGGGCACCGCGACATGGGCATGGCCGCGCCAGCGCAGCACGTGGTAGGTCATCACCTGCAGGCCCAGATTGGCAACCAGCACCAGCGCCATCCACTTGGCGACGACCACGGGTGAAGCCTGCAGGGCAGGGCCAAGGGCCGACATCAGACCGATCACAATCACCGCAAGAGCAAAGGTTGTCAGCCCGTCCAGCGCCGTCATCTGGTCCGGGCGCAAATCCGGCAGGGTCAGGCGGCGCAGCGCAAAGGCGGCTGCAACTGTCAATCCAATGGCCCCTATCAGGCGCAGGGCGGCCCAGATCACCTCCTGCAGGCCGCCAAGGCTGGGCGCCAGCAGAAAGACCGGAACGATCGTCAGCGGCATAAGGGTTGTTCCCAGGATCAACACCCGAAAGGCGGGCTCCGGTGCATGTCCAAGAAGCAGCGTTATGTTCGGGCTGCCTGTCACTGACGGGGCGCTGAGCATCAAGAGAATGGCGATCGCCGCGGGTGTTGCCTCTACGCCGGTCAGCCAGAACAGCAACAGCGCGACAAGTGGTAACACCAGTTGCAGCACCATGACTGCCCGGAGGGACGAAACCCCATCGGCGAGCCCACCAAGGGCGGCGCGCGCACCGATGCGAAAGGCCGTCAGGAACAGCAGCAGGGCGACCAGCTGCGGGATGAACGGGCGCAGGAGCCGCGCCAGATCGGGCAGCAGCAGCCCGGCCAACAGGCCCAGAACCAAGGTGGCCCGGCCATGCCGGGCCACGAAGGCAAGCAGTGTCAGCATGGGCTCAGACCATCAGCCAGAGGGTGCTGCGCGGATGTTGTCGGGCAGCCAGGTTGCCAGCTCGGGCCAGGCGACAAGGATCACCACCATCACCAGCATCAGCCCGACCATGGGGATCGCGGTCTTGGCAATGTAGGAGATCTCATGCCGCGTCATGCCCTGCAGCACGAAAAGGTTGAAGCCGATAGGGGGCGTCACCTGTGCCATCTCAACCACAACGACGATGAAGATCCCGAACCAGATCACGTCGATCCCGGCCTGGCGGATCATCGGCTCGACGATGGCCATGGTCAGCACCACCGAGGAGATGCCATCAAGGAACATCCCCAGCACTACGTAAAACAGCGTCAGCGCGACGATCAGCACCAGGGGCGAGAGGTTCATCTCGTCAATCCAGCCCGCCAGCGCCCGCGGCAGGCCGGTGAACCCCATGGCCAGCGACAGGAAGGAGGCTCCCATCAGGATCAGCGCGATCATGGCCGAGGTTCGCGTTGCTCCCATGAGCGATGCCGTGAAGGTGCTCCAGTTGAGCGATCCCTGCGCCAGCGCCAGCGCCATCGAGCCGAGCACACCAACGGCGGCTGCTTCGGTCGCGGTGGCATAGCCGAGATACATCGACCCGATGACCACGGCGACCAACAGAAGGACCGGGATCAGGAACCGGCTTTCGGCCAGCATCTGTCCGAAGGTCATGCTGGGTTCCTCCTGCGGGCGTTCACCCTTGGAGAGGTAGTGCCAGGCGATGATATAGGCCATGAACAGCCCCGCCAGTACAAGGCCCGGAAAGATGCCGGCCATGAACAGCTTGGTGATCGATTCATTGATCGACACGCCGTAGACGATCAGTGTCAGCGAGGGCGGGATCATCAGGCCCAGCGTGGCGGCACCTGCAAGGGTGCCGATGATCATGAATTCGGGGTATCCCCTCTTGCGCAGCTCGGGGATCGACATCTTGCCCACGGTTGTCAGCGTCGCCGCCGACGACCCGGATACGGCAGCAAAGATGGTGCAGCCCGCAATATTGGTGTGCAGTAGCCCGCCCGGCAGCCAGCGCATCCAGGGGGCAAGGCCACGGAACATGTCTTCGGAGAGACGGGTGCGATACAGGATCTCTCCCATCCAGATGAAGAGCGGCAGCGCGGTCAGCGTCCAGCTGGAGGCACCGGTCCAGATGGTGGTGATCATGGCATCGCCCGCAGGGCGGGAGGTGAAAAGCTCCATCCCCACCCAGGCGACGCCCATCAGGGCAAGGCCGATCCAGACCGAACTGCCCAGAAGCGCGAAGAGCACAAAGAGAAAGATGATGGTGGCGTAGATCTCGCTCATTCGACGGCCTCCGAATTGATGCTGGCGCGGCGGGTGATCAGAAGGCGGCAGAGATAGTCCCACAGCGCCAGCGCCAGAAGCACCGTACCAATGGACATGGGCAGCTGGGGTAGCCACATCGGCGTGTAGACCCAGTCGGAGCCGGTATTGGCCCAGAGCTGCCCCCATTTCGTGGGGGCGGTTGCGAACATGGCGAAGAAGGACAAGAGCCATTCTGGCACGAAATCCTGTCCTTGGGTGCGGTCGTTCAGCATCTTTGAAAAAATGTTCGTCTTGATCGCGTAGCGTGCAAAATATGTGGCGGTGAGCGCACCGACCCACATGGCAAAACCATCCAGAACCAGGCCGATGCGGGGGCTGATGTTTAGGAAGATCGACACCCGGATATGCGCGCCGCGTGTCAGCGCATGCGCCAGCGCAAGGAATGACGTCGCCGCCATGGCATAGCCCGCGTATTCGGTCGATCCGGGAAAGGTCAGGTTGCTCCAGCGGGCGACCATCTGCGCCACGATCAACAGCAGGATCAGCAGCATGAACCCTGCCGCGATGACGCCGGAGCCAAGGTATACCTTGTCAGCGATACGTTGCAGGGGGCGCAGGGCGCGCCCCATGGGGCCCGGTGCCAGAAGGCAGGCAATGGCCAGCAGGGTCGGAAGAACAAAAAGCCACAGCCATAGCGGCAGGCCCAGAAACGGTTGCCAGTCGCGCAAGATCGACACCCCCAGAAATCGGATGCAGTAAGGTCAGGAAAGTGACGGCCCCGCCAGCTTGGGGCAGGCCGGGGCCGTCTGGGTTGGAGCGATCAGTTGCCGTTGTAGGCGTCGAGGATCGCCTTGCCGTCATCGCCGACCGAGGCAAGCCATTCCTCGGTCATCTTGGCGCCGATCTCCTTCAGCTCGCCCAGGAAGGCGGGGCTGGCATCGGTCACGGCCATGCCGTTGGCACTCAACTGTTCAAAGTACCAGTTCGCCAGCTCCTCGGACTTGGCGGCGCAGGCGGCGCCGGTCTCATCGGCGGCCTTCTGGATCGAGGCCTGGGTCTCACCGCTGAGGCCATCCCAGATCTGCTTGTTCACCATCACGTAGTTGCGCGGCAGCCAGGCGTTGACCTTGTAGTAATGGGTCAGGTGTTCCCAGACCTTGCGATCATAGCCGGTGGAGCCGGAGGAGATGAAGGATTCCGCAACCCCGGTTGCCAGCGCCTGGCTCAGCTCGGCGGCTTCAATCTGGACCGGGATCATGCCCAGTTCTTCGGCAAAGGTGGCGGTTGCCGTGTTGTAGGAGCGGAACTTCACCCCTTGGGTGTCGTCGGAAGAGGCGACCTCCTTGTTGAAGTAAAAGCCCTGACCGGGCCAGGGGCAGGTGTACAGCGCCACCAGATTGAGGTCCGCGAGCTGTGCGTTCACCTTGTCCTTGGCAGCATGCCACAGCTTTTCGTTCTCGGCATAGCTGGTGGCGACAAAGGGCAGGTTGTCCCAACCCAGAAGCGGTGCCTCATTGGCATGGGCGGACATGAACCGCTCGCCGATCGGGGCCTGTCCGGTCTGCACCGCGCGCTTGATCTCGCCGCCCTTGAAGAGCGAGCCCCCGGGGTGCACGGTGATGTCGATCTCGCCGCCGGTATAGTCGCGCACCTTGTCGGCGAAGACGACGCCCATTTCGGAATGGAAGTTCGTTGCTGCATAGGCCATGGGCATGTCCCATTTTTCTGCAGCACCGGCCGCGGCCGAAAGGGCCAGTGCAGATACGGAGTATGCAACTGTCTTTCCAAATTTCGCGATCATTTTGATCTCCCTGTTTTGGTTGGTTTTATTTGTTTTTGTTATGCTTTTTGTCCCTCAGGCGAACCGGCCCGGCTCATAGGGGCGCATGTCGATATTGCTGGGCCGCCCTGCGATCATGTCGGCCACCATACGGCCTGTCTTGGCGCCGCCGGTGAGGCCCACGTGGTGATGGCCAAAGGCGGCAAAGACGCCTGTCGTGCCAACCTCGCCGATCAGCGGAAGGCTGTCCGAAGGGGCAGGGCGATACCCCAGCCATTCCTCTTCGCTCTCCGCGATCATCTGCGGAAAGCATTCCTTGACCTTGCGCCGCAAGAGCGCGAGCGGTGCCTTTGATTTGGTCTCGCTCAGGCCGCCGAACTCGACCACACCTGCACAGCGTAGCCCCTGATCCATGGCCGTCGCAACGAATTTCCCCGAGGTCAGCATCATGGGGTTGTTCGGGGTCTGGCTCGGGTTCTTGAAGATGATGTGATAGCCGCGTTCGGCCTCAAGCGGCACGTTGAGGCCCAGCTTCTGCATCAGGGGCTTGGACCAGACGCCGGTGGCCAGAACCGCCTCGTTGCAGGTAAACCGGCCCTTGTCGGTGTCGACGGAGTTGATGCGCCCGCCTGAGAGGTCGAAATCCTTGACTTCGGCCTGGATGAAACGCCCGCCCATCTCCTGCAGGAGCGTTACCAGATCCCGCACGTAATTTCCGGGGTTGAGAATGTAGCCGTGGTTTTTCAGCATCGCGAGCAGCGTCATGTCAGGCGCCAGAATGGGTTCCTTTTCCTGCACGGCGGCGCCTTCGATCAACTCGGGCACGAAGCCGGCATCGCGGCGCAAATCCCAGACGTATTTGTCCGCCTCAAAAGCGGCGCGGTCAGCATAGGCAAAGTTGTACTCGCTTTCTTGTACCCATTTTGCCGCCGGGGTGCCTGCCGTCAGCGCCTGGTGCTGCTCGACGCTGTCTCCGATGACATGGGTCAGGCCTGCGGCGATGCGGCGGGTGTCGCCGTCGTTGGCATTGGACAGGTATTTCACCAGCCAGGGCACCAGTTTCAGCCCATAGGACCAGCGCATGAACAGCGGGAAATTCGGGTCCATCAGGTACTTTGGCCCCTTGAGCACAAGGCCCGGCGTGGTCACCGGCACGATGGCACAGCTCGCCAGGATGCAGCCGTTTCCGTAGGAGGCACCCATGCCCGGCTCGCCCTTGTCCAGGAGCGTGACCTCATGTCCTGCGCGGCGCAGCCAGATTGCGGTTGCCGCGCCGACAATTCCGGCACCAATCACGATGGTATGGGGCGTGCTCATCTGCGGGATCCTTCGGGGGTGGGAAATATGGTCTTGGTCATTGGTCTTGCTTCGGAAGGTTTGAACCAAGATGCATGGGGCAGAGCATCATTTCAAATACTAAGATATGGCTAGCTCATCAGAAAAAGTGATACAGCTTTCGCATGAACCTCAGATTTCGCCAACTTCAGGCTTTTCACGCTGTCATCGAAACGGGAACCGTCACCGGGGCGGCGGCCAGCCTTGGGATATCGCAGCCCGGCATTTCCAATCTGTTGAACCAGCTTGAGCGTCAGACAGGCATCAAACTGTTCGAGCGAGTACGCGGGCGCCTGACCGCAACGCCTGAGGCGAGCTTGCTGTTTCGTGAAATCGATACCGTGGTGCGGGGCTTTGATCACGTCACGCAGGCGGTGATCGACCTGCAGAACAAACAGGCCGGACAGCTGCAAGTGGCCTCGCAACATTCCATGTCCTTCGGCTTCATGCCGCGACTGATCGCTGAATTCGCCCGTGAGAGGCCCGATCTGTCGATTTCCTTTCAGTCGCAATACTCATCCAAGATCCAGGAATGGGTGCTCTCGGGCCTGTTCGAAATCGGCATTTGCGAGATGCCGCTTTTGTATGATGCGCTGGACGTGCATCCCGTGACCGTTGAATGCCGCATCGCCATGCCGGAAGGCAGCCCGCTGGCCCGGCATGAGGTTCTCACCCCCGAACTGCTGGAGGGAGAGCCTTTCATCGTCATGGGGCCTGACCACATGACCCACCGCCGCACCCGTGAGGCCTTTTTGCAGGCGGGGGTTCCGCTCAGGGCGCGGATCCACGCGCATCTGTTCAAGAATCTCCTCAGTTTCGTCAAAGAAGGGATGGGGGTTGCTGTCATCGACCCCTTTATCCTTGATTTCGACAAGGAGGGCGGTTTTGTCTCGCGCCCGTTTCAGCCGAGGGTGATGATGGAGATGGCGGTCATCACCTCAAGCGCGCGCCCCCTGTCGGCCATCGGGCAGGAGTTCCTGGTTCTCCTGAAACGGGCTTTGGTGCCGTACACTGAGGCAGCAGGTTGCTAGGATTGGGGTTTGCAAGGCTTGGAACGGAAAGGACGAGCGGGCATAGTCCTGCCAGATGATTTGAAACAGGAGCGGCCCATGCAACGGGGTGGGAAAACGGTCTACGGCGCGACGGTCGGCGTCCTGATGCTGGAGACGCAGTTTCCGCGTGTTCACGGGGATATGGGCAATGCGGGCACCTGGGAGTTCCCGGTGCAGTACCGGGTTGTCGAGGGGGCGACGCCAGAACGCGTGGTGCAGGGCAATCCGACAGAACTGACCGAGAGGTTCATCGCAGCGGGCCGCGAGCTGGTGCGTGCGGGCTGCGACGGGATCACCACCACCTGCGGGTTCCTGTCCCTGATCCAGGAGGATGTCCGGTCCGCGCTGGGCGTGCCGGTTGCAACTTCGTCCCTGATGCAGGTGCCGATGGTTCAGGCCCTGCTGCCGGCGGGGAAACGCTGCGGTGTGATCACGGTTTCCGAAACCTCGCTCGGCGCGCAGCATCTTGTGGCCGCCGGTGCACCGCCCGACACGCCTGTTGTTGGCACGGATGGCGGGCGCTGCATGACGCGGGATATTCTTGCGGACCGGCCGGAAATGGATTTCGAAGCCTGCCGCCTTGATATGATCGACGCAGGAAAGGCGATGATCCAGCGGCACCCGGATGTGGGTGCGATCGTGCTCGAATGCACCAATATGGCCCCCTATGCGCGGGATTTGCGCAAAGTGACCGGGCTGCCCGTTTATTCGATCTACAGCTTCATCACATGGTTCCACTCAGGCCTGCAGCCAAGGCGCTTTGAGCTTGATCTGGATGATCCGCGGCACGTGTGATCACGGCCCCTTTGTTTCATCCTGGGTGATGGCGCTGCGCCACTCGGTCAGAAACCGCGCGCGTTTCAGCTTGTCGAGGTAGACCAGCAGGCCGGGGCCAAGTTGAATGGGTCGGTAGGGCGCACCCTGCCTGCCCGAGGCGGCGGGGTAGCGGGCAAAAGGGTACGCCGGGTCCGGAGTTTGCGCCCAGGCGGCCGAGAGGAGGTGGTCGACAAAGGCGCCAGCCTCCTTTTCAAGCCGGGTGTCTTTGAGGATGACGGCAGTGCGCAGCATCATGTTGGTATAGTCCTGCGGCTCCACCACGACGATGCGATCGGCCAGATCGGCCCTGGCCAGCGCATAGCTGCCAAGAACATTGTAGGCGATCGCCAGATCTCCGCGGGCGATGTCCTCTATCATCTCGCCAGAGCAGCAATACAGACGCGTCTCAAGCCCGCCAAAGATCTCCATCAGCCGCCAGAATGAATCGGATGTGCGTGCATCCTGCGTGGCGAAGAGATACCCAAGCCCGCTGGCGGTGATGTCATAGGTGCCGATCCGCCCGCGGAACCTGTCAGGGTGGCGGCGCAGAAGTGTGATCAGTTCTTGCCGTGTTTTGGGCAGCTTCAACCCGGTAAAGGCCGCGCGCGACAGAAGCAGGGCGGCGGGCTCCTGCGAGAAGGCAAAGACATGTCCGCGCCAGCTGGCCCAGTCCGGCATCTGAGCTGACACCGCCGGCACATGGCGGCGGGTATAGCCGTCATTGGCCAGTTTGGTCTGCAGGTCCATCGCCGAGGAGATGGCGATATCAAATTGCGGCTGCCCTGGCTCAGGGTGGGTGATGGCGGTCATCAGATCGGCGCTGCTGAGGGTGGTATATTCGATCGCAATCCCTTGCGTATCTGCAAGAAAACTCTCGATCAGCGGCGCAAGCACATCCGTGTCGGTCGTGGAAAGAACCCGCAAGGCGGGCGCATCCTGCGGGCCGAACCTGCGGAACTCCTCGACTTCAAAAGCACCAGCGGGGGCAGCCAGGGCCAGGAAGCTGCAGATCAGCGCAATGGAAAGGACAAGGATACGCATGCGCCTGCTCCCGAGCCTGATGGTTCAATGATCAGCCTGCCGCCATGGGCCTCGGCCACTTCGCGGGCGATTGTCAGTCCCAGCCCCGAGCCGATTGTGCCCGCCGCATTGCTGCCGCGCACAAAGCGCTGGGTCAGGGCGGCGGTATCCTGTCCCGGTGGAAATCCACCGGCCTGGTCGGTGACCGAGATGATCACATCCAGCGGGCCCTGCCGCACATCGATCAGGACGTTGGTCTCGGACGGGGCATATTTTATGGCGTTGTCCAGAATGTTCCGCACTGCGTTCTGGATCAGGATCGCATCGCCCATCAGGGGTGCAACGCCTGTGCAGCTGTATTGCAGATCGATGTCCTTCAGATCGGCGACCGGGCGAAGCCGTTCGACCAGATCGCGGGCAAGGCTGTCCAGATCGACAGGTTTACGCTCAAGACTGTCGGTGCGAAAGGTGACCATGGCATGATCCAGAAGCTGCCCCGCCGCACGGGAGCTTTCATCGATGGCCCGGATCATTTCCCGCAAGGACGCTCTGTTTTCCGCCTTCTCAACGCGCCGCAGGGTGATTTCCGCCTGCGCCCGCACCGTGGCCAGGGGGGTGCGCACACGGTGTGCCGCTTCGGCGATAAAATCCTCGGACCGGGCCAGCGACACTCGCAGGCGCTCGATGAACCGGTTGAGCGAATGCACCAGTGGCGCCATTTCGCTCGGCACCGCGTGACGCACCGGGCGCAGGTCTTTTGGCCCCCGCCGGGACACGACACCGGTCAGGGCATGAAGCGGCTGGACACTGGATTGCGCCGCCCAGATCCCGATGAGAGCGGAGACGAGGAAAAAGCCGCCGCCCATCATCAGCGCCCAGCGGGTCAGCCGCGCCAGTTCCGCCGTCTGGCCTTCGCGGGTCTGGGCAACGGTGATTTCGATATCTGCCGGACCGCTGTCCAGAGACAGGCGTCGCGCCAGCGTTACCCTGCGCAGGCTGGCCCCGCGATACTCCTCGGTGGCATAGGCGGGTGCACCGGGCGTGGGCGACTGCGCAGGCGTGGGCAGATCCTCATAGCCGGTGAGGACCTTTCCATCCTGTCGAACCTTGTAGAACACCCTGTCATTGCTCACGTTTCCCAGCATGGAAAGGGCTGCATAGGGAATGTCGAGGGTGATCTGGCCAGCTTCCACACGCAGTGAATCCATGATCGAGGTCGCCGACGCCAGAAGGATGCTGTCCTGCGTGCGCTGCGAGATATCGCGGACAAAGACGAGGACGACAAAAAACAAGATCAGGGTGAGGAAAGCCGCGCTGAGCACAAGGCGCAGGGTCAGGCGGCGGCTCAGGGACCCGCTCGTGCGCACCTGGGACGGCGAGCGCGGGGCGCTCATTCCAGGGACATCCGGTAGCCCAGCCCGCGCACGGTCACAATGGCTGCGCCTGATCCTGCCAGACGTTTGCGCAGCCGGGCGACATAGACTTCGATGGCGTTTTCCGAAACATCTTCATCGTAGGAAAACAGCCGGTCCACCAGCTTGGCTTTGGAAAAGATCCGGTCGGGCGCGCTGAGGAAAATTTCCAGAAGGCGAAGCTCCTTGTTGCGCAGGGATACGGGGCTGCCTGCGACCACGAGCGTTCCGGCCAGGGGATCAAACACCAGGTCCGCGAATCGTTGCTGGTTGGAGCTGTTGCCGCCATGGCGGCGCAGGACCGCGCGGCAGCGGGCCTCCAGCTCGGAAAAATCAAAGGGCTTGGTGATGTAATCGTCGGCGCCGAGGTCCAGAACCCCGACCCGGTCCGAGACCTCCGACCTTGCGGTCAGGACGATCACGGGAGTTTTCCCGTCCCGTGCCCGATGCGCCTTGAGGAAGCTGCGACCATCGCCGTCAGGCAGCATAATATCAAGCAAAATCAAATCGTAATCCATGGTGTCAGCAAAGGCTTCGGCGTCTTTCTCGCACGGGGCGTGATCGACGACATGGCCATCCATCTGCAAACGATCGCTCACAGCGGCCGCAAGGCTCATGTTGTCCTCTACCAGCAGAAAACGCACCCGTTGCTCCCCCATTGTCGACTCGTCTGGAAACGCCCGTGACAGGTCGGTGTCAGCTTTGCGTGTTCTTGTTCAGTCATGAGCGGCTCAGCCGCCTTTTGTCAAATGGGAGGACAACAGATGACATTTACCCTGACCCGCCGGGCCCTGATGGCTGCGGCGACGGCGACCCTTGCCCTTGGCGCACCTGCACTGGCCGAGGACAGCAAACTGGACAGTATCCATTTTCTGATCCCCGGCGGCGCGGGCGGCGGCTGGGACGGCACCGCACGTGGCACCGGCGAAGCGCTGACCAAGGCGGGCCTTGTGGGTACCGCGTCCTTCGAGAACATGTCGGGCGGCGGCGGCGGCAAGGCCATCGGCTATCTGATCGAGAACGCCGACAGCAACCACGGCACCCTGATGGTGAACTCCACGCCCATCGTGATCCGTTCGCTGACAGGCGTGTTTCCGCACAACTTTCGCGACCTGACCATGGTGGCGGGAACCATCGGCGACTATGCCGCCATCGTGGTGGGCAAGGACAGCCCGATCAATTCCATGGGTGATCTGATCGCGGCCTACAAGGCCGATCCGCGCGGCACTGCGATTGGCGGCGGCTCGGTTCCCGGCGGTATGGACCATCTGGTCGCGGCCATGGTGATGAAGGCCGCCGGTGAGAACCCCACGCAGGTGAAATACATCCCCTATGATGCCGGCGGCATGGCCATGGCGGCGCTTCTGTCGGGTGAGATCGCCGCGCTCTCTACCGGTTTTTCCGAGGCCATCGACCTGGCCAACGCGGGTGAGGTCAAGATCATCGGCGTCACCGCAGATGACCGCGTTCCGGCCTATGCCGATGCCATGACCATGAAGGAACAGGGGATCGACGCGAGTTTCGTCAACTGGCGTGGCTTCTTTGCGGCTCCCGGCCTGCCGGAAGAGCGCAAGGCGGCCTATCAGGCGGCCATTGCCAAGATGTACGACACCCCTGAATGGGAAGAGGTCCGTGCCCGCAATGGCTGGGTCAACATTCATAACAGCGGTGAAGAGTTCGAGGCATTCCTTGCCGAACAGGAAGAGGTCATCAAGTCGCTGATGCAGGAACTCGGGTTCCTCTAAACCCTTGTCTCCTATCTGAGCGGTGCATCCGGGGCATCAATCGATCAGCCCCGGATGAGCCGTCTTCCCATTCCAGATCATACACCGGAGGAAAGCATGGCGCTTGACCGATGGATCGCGCTGGTCATCCTGTTGATCAGCCTCACCTATGGCTATGCGGCCTATTTCACCATGGACGCAGGCCTTCCCCCCTTCATGAAATTCAATGCCATCTGGCCCAGCACCTTTCCCAAGGTCCTGTCGGTCCTGGCCGCCATCTGCGCCCTGATCATCCTTCTGGGACCGCAAAAGGGCGACAATGGCCCCAAGGCCGGAGACATCGATCACCGGCGTCTTGGCGACTATCACCTTGGGCAGGCGCTGGCGCTTCTGGCCTTGATGGGGGCCTATGCGCTTCTCTTGCGCCCCGCGGGCTTCCTGATGTCGACGGTCGCCTTTCTCACCCTGGGCGCGGTGATTCTCGGCGAACGTAAGCTGCATTTCCTGGTGCCTATCGCGGCGCTCGCGGCGGGCAGCGTCTGGTATCTGGTGCAAGAGGTGCTGGGCATCTTCCTCAGTCCATGGCCCATCTTTTTCGGCGTAGGAGGCTGACATGTTCGAAGGCATCATGATTGGCCTGTCCAGCGCCTTTTCCCTCACGAACCTGATGATGGTCATTGGCGGCTGTCTGATCGGCACCTTTATCGGGATGCTGCCGGGCCTTGGGCCGATGAGCATCATCTCGATCATGATCCCGGTTGCGATCACCATTGGCGACCCGTCTGCGGCGCTCATTCTTCTGGCCGGGGTCTATTACGGTGCAATCTTTGGCGGCTCGACCTCGTCGATCCTGATCAATGCGCCGGGGGTGGCCTCGACCGTGGCGACCTCTTTTGATGGCTACCCGTTGGCGCGCCAGGGCAAGGCCGGCAAGGCGCTGACGGTGGCGGCGATCTCGTCCTTCTGTGGCGGTAGCATCGGCGCGGTGCTGCTCATGATCTTTGCCCCCGCTTTGGCCACCGTGGCACTGCTGTTCCACTCAGCCGAATATTTCGCGCTGATGGTGGTGGGCCTGTCGGCCATCGCCGCCTTTGCGGGCACGGGGCAGGTGGTCAAGGCGCTTCTGATGACGCTGCTGGGTCTCATCATGGCGACGGTGGGCGAGGGCGCGCTCTTCAACATGCCGCGGTTCACCATGGGGATCATGGATCTGCAGTCGGGCTTTGGCTTCATCACCCTTGCCATGGCGATGTTCGCCCTGCCCGAGGCGCTGTACCTCGTGCTGGACCCGAGCCGGTCCAAGACCGAGGGCGGCAGCAGCGAGATCAAGGACCTGCGCATCACCCGAGAAGAGGCGCGCGCCATTGCCCCGGTGATTGGCCGCCAATCGATCCAGGGCTTCCTGATCGGCGTTCTTCCGGGGGCAGGGGCCACGATTGCCTCCTTCCTCGGCTATGCGGTGGAGCGCAACATCGCCCCCAAGGACGAGCAGGAGCAGTTCGGCAAAGGGTCCATCAAGGGGCTCGCCGCACCCGAAAGCGCCAATAACGCCGCCTGCACCGGGTCCTTCGTGCCGCTGCTGACGCTGGGCATTCCCGGATCGGGGACCACTGCGATCCTGCTGGGCGCGCTGATCGCGCTCAATGTCTCGCCGGGGCCGCGCCTGATGATCGACGAGCCGCAGATCTTCTGGGCGGTGATCATCTCGATGTATGTGGGCAATCTGGTGCTCTTGGTGCTGAACCTGCCGCTGATCCCTTACATTGCCAAGGTACTGGCGGTGCCGCGCAACTACCTGATCCCCTTCATCCTGTTCTTCACATTGATGGGGGCCTACATCGGGCAGAACAATGCAACCGAGTTGTTGATCCTTGTTGGTCTCGGGATCTGCGCTACCCTTCTGAGGTTTGCAGATTATCCGCTGGCGCCCCTGCTGATCGGCTTCATCCTGGGGTCGATGCTGGAGGACAACTTTGCCCGCGCGATGCAGCTTTACGACGGGATGGGGTTCCTCTTGGATCGCCCGATGACACTGGCGCTGCTGGTTCTGGCCGCGCTTCTGGTGCTTTTGCCCAGCTACCGCGCCCGCCGCGCACGGCTGCGGCAGGTGGGCGTCTCCGACGGGGACTGACCAAAGGACCGGCCCAGGTTGTCGCACTCCGGGGCCGGTCTTTTCTCTCTGCGTCGGATGGTCCTCTGTCTGGCGACTGGCCGCTCTGGCAGGGTCGCGTGTGAACGCGCGCAGATGCCGGGAGGGCACCACATGAAATATCTTTCCTTGACCCTTGTGCTGACGGCTTTGCCGCTGGCATCCTTCGCGGACGTTCTGGAGGTTCAGCAGGTCACAGATGATGTCTGGGCCTTGGTCGGCCCGCACAGCCAGCGCAATGCCGAGAACCTTGGCAACAATGCCACCTTCGGCGTGGTGGTGACGTCCGAGGGGGTCGTGCTGATGGATCCGGGCGGATCGTGGAAAGGCGCGGCGATGATTGATGCCGCCATCGACCAGATTACCGATCAGCCGGTGACCCATGTGATCGACACCGGCGGGCAGGATCACCGCTGGCTGGGCAACGGCTACTGGCAGGCGCAGGGCGCGACGGTGATCGCATCAGAAGCCGCCGTCGCCGATCACAAGGACCGTCAGTCCATGCAGATGACGATGCTGTCGCAGCTGTTGGGGGATGAGTTGGCAGGGACCGAGCCGAGCTATGCCGATGTGACCTTCGAGACCGACCATGAACTGTCCCTTGGCGATCTGACCTTTCAGATCATGCATCGCGGTCAGGCCCATACACCGGGCGACAGTTTCGTCTGGCTGGAAGAGCGGGACGTGATGTTCACCGGCGACATCGTCTACGTAGAGCGCATTCTGGGCGTCGGGCCGCAGTCCAATGCCAAAAGCTGGATCGAGGCCTTTGATGCCATGGCCGCCTATGATCCGGTCCATGTGGTGCCGGGCCACGGCCGCGCCACCACACTGGATCGTGCAAGGGCTGATACCTACGCCTACCTTGTGAACCTGCGCACCCGGATCGGGGCGCTGATCGAAGAGGGGGGCGACATCATGCAGGCGCCAGAAATCGACCAGTCCGCCTTTGCCGGGCTGGAACAGTTCGAAAGCCTTGCCGGGCGCAATGCGCAAACCGTCTATGAGCAGATGGAGTGGGAGTAACGCCCCACGCCTTGATCTGAGTTCAAACTTGCCGCCTCCGCTTTCGGGGGCGGTTTTCATGTCCGGCGCCGTCATCAGGATGTTACAAAAACTTCACTGTTCTGACCTTCATAATTCGAATATTCATGAAATATGGAAAAAATGATTCCCTCTCGCCTCACCACCCTCGGCCATCCGCAGCGACTGGCCCTGTTCCGGCTGCTGATGCGCCGCTATCCGGATCGCCTGCCTGCCGGTGAAATCGCCGAGGCGCTGGGGCTGAAGGCCAGCACCCTGTCGACCTATCTCGCGGCGCTAATGCAGGCGGGGCTGGTCACGCAGCAGCGGGCCGGGACGTCGCTGATGTATTCCGTCGACATGTCAGCGGTAAGACAGACCTTTGACTACCTTCTTCTCGATTGTTGCCGCGGGCGCCCCGAGATCTGCGCGCCCGTTTCCACATCCCCTTGCGCAGGAGAGGCTGCCATGACCGGACAGGTATCCAACGGGCAGAAATACAACGTTCTTTTCATCTGCACCGGCAACTCTGCACGGTCGATCTTTGCCGAATGCATCCTGCGCGATCTCATGCCGGATCGCTTCAACGTCCATTCGGCGGGAACCCATCCCGGCTCAGGGATGAACCCTTTTGCGGTCGAGGTGCTGCGCTCGAAGGGGCATGACATCAGCGATCTGCGAGCCAAGACCACGGACGAGTTCACCGGACCCGATGCCCCCCGGATGGATTTTGTCTTTACCGTCTGCAATCAGGCCGCCAACGAAGAATGCCCGGCCTGGGACGGTCAGCCGATCAGCGGTCACTGGGGCATGCCGGACCCGGCAAAGGCCGAAGGCACCGAGGCCGAGAAAAGCCTCGCCTTCCAGCAGGCCTACGGCGCGCTGAAGCACCGGATCGAGGCCTTTGTCGCCCTTCCCATCGAAACGCTGGACCGCATCGCCCTGCAACGCGCGGTGGATGAGATCGCCAGCCAGCCACAGGATACATCTCAATGACCACCTATGCAGTGAACGGCCTTGGCCGGATCGGAAAACTGGCCCTGAAACCGCTTCTGGAGCAGGGGGCGCAGATCGCCTGGATCAATGATGCGGTGGGCGATCCCGAGATGCATGCGCATCTGCTCGAATTCGACACGGTGCATGGGCGATGGGAGGCGGATTTCTCCCATGATGCGGGCAGCGTTACGATCAATGATGTGCGTCTGCCCTTCATCGGCACCTCCGATCTGTCCCAGTTGCCGCTTGAGGGCGTCGATGTGGTGATCGATTGCACTGGTGTCTTCAAGAGTGAGGCCAAGCTTGCCCCCTATTTCGAGGCCGGCGTGAAAAAGGTCGTGGTCTCTGCCCCCGTGAAGGATGGCGATGCGGCCAATATCGTCTATGGGGTCAACCATGATACCTATGACCCAGCCCGGCACCGTATCGTGACGGCGGCCAGCTGCACCACCAATTGCCTGGCTCCGGTGGTCAAGGTGATCCATGAAAACCTGCGCATCCGCCATGGCTCCATCACCACGATCCACGATGTCACCAATACCCAAACCATCGTCGACCGACCCGCGAAAGACCTGCGCCGGGCGCGTTCGGCGCTCAATTCGCTGATCCCCACCACCACCGGCAGCGCCACGGCGATCACGCTGATCTACCCGGAGCTGACCGGGCGGCTCAACGGCCATGCGGTAAGGGTGCCGCTGCTGAATGCCTCGCTCACCGATTGCGTTTTCGAGGTGGAGCGCGAAACCACGGCAGAAGAGGTCAACGCCCTGTTCAAAGCCGCGTCTGAGGGAGAGCTGGAGGGCATCCTTGGTTATGAGACCCGCCCGCTGGTGTCGACCGATTACACCAATGACCGGCGGTCCTCGATCATCGATGCGCCCTCGACCATGGTGGTGAACGGGACCCAGGTGAAGGTCTATGCATGGTATGACAATGAAATGGGCTACGCTTGGCGTCTGGTCGACGTGGCCCTGATGGTGGGGGCCTCGCTGTGAGCCAGCGCCCCGAGGGCCTGTCTGCCTATATGGCGGTGACGGCGGCCTATTGGGCCTTCATGCTCACCGACGGGGCGCTGCGGATGCTGGTTCTGCTGCATTTTCACACGCTGGGGTTTTCTCCGGTGCAGCTGGCCTACCTGTTCGTGCTTTACGAGATCGCCGGAATGGTGACGAACCTGTCGGCAGGCTGGATCGCCGCGCGCTTTGGTCTGGCGGCGACGCTATATGCAGGTCTGGCGCTGCAGATCATGGCGCTGGGCGCGCTGACGCAGCTTGATCCGGACTGGGCCATCGGGGCCTCAGTCGTTTTCGTGATGTGCGTGCAAGGGATTTCGGGCGTGGCCAAGGATCTGGCCAAGATGTCGTCGAAATCGGCGGTGAAGCTCTTGGCGCCTGCTGCCGACGGCGGGTTGTTCCGCTGGGTGGCGGTGCTGACCGGATCCAAGAATGCCGTGAAGGGGCTCGGATTTCTGCTGGGCGCCGTCCTTCTGGCAACCTTGGGGTTTTCCTGGGCGATCATCGCAATGGCTATCGTGCTGGCGCTGGTCTTTGCCGTCATCGTGGTGCTGATGCCGCCGGGGCTGCCGACCGGGCGCAAGGGCGCGAAGTTTTCCGAGGTCTTTTCCAAATCGGCCAATGTGAACTGGCTGTCGGCGGCGCGGGTGTTCCTGTTCGGCGCGCGCGATGTCTGGTTCGTGGTGGGCATCCCGATCTATTTCTACGCGGTGCTGTCGGATGGGTCGGAGGCGGGCAACCGCGCGGCCTTTTTCATGATCGGCACTTTCATGGCGATCTGGATCATCCTTTATGGCGCGGTGCAGGCGGCAGCGCCCTGGCTGCTGGGCGCCGCGAAACGTCCCGAAGGTGATTTGATCCGCGCCGCGCGGGGCTGGGCGCTGGCGCTTTTTACCGTGCCTGCGGCACTGACCCTTGCGGTCTGGATCGCCGGAGCGCCGCAAACATGGCTGACGGTGGTTCTGGTGCTGGGGTTATTGGCATTCGGAGCGCTCTTCGCGGTGAACTCCTCCCTTCACTCCTACCTGATCCTCGCCTTCACACGGGCCGAGCGGGTGACGATGGATGTCGGGTTTTACTATATGGCCAATGCGGGCGGGCGCCTTGCGGGCACGCTGCTGTCCGGGCTGACCTACCAGTTCGGCGGGCTCGCGCTTGTTCTGGGCACAGCGGCCATTATGGTGGCCCTGTCTGCGCTTGCCTCGGGCAAGCTTCATGTCGAAGGCGTGGAGGCCACCACATGAGCATTTTTGAACGCTATCTCACCCTTTGGGTCGCGCTGGCCATGGCGACGGGCATCTTGATCGGCAATGCCGTGCCCGCGCTGGTCGAGGCGATCGCGGCGGCGGAATTTGCCAGCGTCAACCTGGTCGTTGCGGTGCTGATCTGGGCGATGGTCTATCCGATGATGGTCGGGGTGGACCCGGCCGCCCTGAAGAATGCGGTCAAACAGCCAAAGGGGCTGGGGATCACCCTCGTGGTCAACTGGCTGATCAAGCCCTTCTCCATGGCGGCGCTGGGTGTTCTGTTCTTCGAAGTTGTCTTTGCCGATTTTTTCGCGCCCGAGGATGCGCAGCAGTACATCGCCGGGCTGATCCTTTTGGGGGCGGCTCCCTGTACAGCGATGGTCTTTGTCTGGTCTCAGCTGACGCGCGGGGACGAGAATTATACGCTGTTGCAGGTTTCGCTGAACGATGTCGTGATGGTCTTTGCCTTTGCGCCCATCGTGGCCTTCCTTCTGGGTGTCACCGATATCGAGGTGCCTTGGGAAACGCTGGTTCTTTCGGTCGTTCTGTTTGTCCTGTTGCCGCTTCTGGCCGGGATCTGGACCCGGCGCAGGCTTGGGAATGATGCGCAGATCAAAGCCTTTCAGTCATGGGTCAAGCCCTGGTCGGTGATCGGGCTGATCGCAACCGTCATGATCCTGTTTGGCCTGCAAGGTCAGGTGATCCTGGATCGCCCCGAGGTGATTGCCCTGATCGCTGTACCCATCCTGGTGCAATCCTACGGGATCTTTGCCATCGCTTACGGCGCGGCCTTTGCATTGAAAGTCCCGCACCGCATTGCTGCGCCCTGTGCGCTGATCGGAACGTCGAACTTTTTTGAACTGGCTGTGGCCGTGGCGATCTCCCTGTTCGGCCTCAATTCCGGCGCAGCCCTGGCCACTGTCGTAGGGGTGCTGGTCGAGGTGCCGGTGATGCTGTCTCTGGTGGCCTTCGCCAACCGGACCCGCGCCCGGTTTCCCGGCACGTGACCGAGGGACCGGGACACCCGCATCGGCCCTTGAATCGGGGCCGCCAAGCGCCGGATTCGCCGCTGCAACGCGTGGCGCGCAGACAGGAGGTCGCCCTCGGCTCTGCTCCGCAAGCCGCAGAACTCCCGTTCCGTTACTCATCCGGCCTCCATGGCGCAAGGGGCATGAAGCGGCCCCGCCGGGCGGCCTTCCAATGCTTCCGTCCAGCCTGTCCGGATCTCACGCCAAACGGCCAGGTTGACGTGCGCAAATGGAAGTCGGTATCATCCGGCTCTGAACGCTCCACTCACGACTGATCTGCGGCGGCCGATTTTCATCTGACAGGTTGGCCTGTCCAAGATGAGGCGTTGCTCATCGCCGTGGGATTTCAGTACTATCCGAATGATCTGAACTGGTTTGCCTCCTGCGAGCAGATCTTCATGTCTTGGGAGCGACACAAAGGAGTATTTCAGTCTGGCAGGCCGACCTGCTTGCATGAATTTCGCACATGTTGGGCGTTTATTAACAAAGAGGCCCCATTAGTGGGACACGGTAAGGAAAAGGGGCCAAGTGATGCATGGTCTGATCAACAGGGCAATTCAGGCTTTTGTGACCAGTACCTATGGCGGGGACCGTTGGAACGAGGTCATGGATCAGGCGGGTCTCGGCTTTCGCGAGTTCGAGGCCATGCTCACCTATACCGATGAGCAATCCAACAAGATGCTCTTGGCCATGGAGAAGGTCTTGCAACGTCCCTTGCCCGAAATGCTTGAGGATATGGGGACTTTCCTGGTCTCGAACCCGCAAGTTGAAGCGCTGCGCCGCCTGCTGAGGTTCGGCGGGGTAAACTACGTCGAGTTTTTGCATTCCCTTGATGATTTGCCAGGGCGGGCGCGTCTTGCTGTATCGGATCTGCATCTTCCGGGGCTGGAACTGTTCGAACAGGCTCCAGGCCAGTTCGAACTGGTGTGCCAGCCTGGCCTGCCCGGTTATGCGAACGTGATGATTGGTGTCCTGCGCGCCATGGCCGACGATTACGGCGATCTTGTCATTCTGGATTACGCCGGCCCGCAGGATGGTGCGGAAGTGATTTCCATCACCCTTGTGGAACGCGAGTTCGCCGAGGGGCGAAGTTTCGATTTGGGGGCGCATTCGTTATGATGACAGGCCAGCAGCTTGCTGCCATCGCGGATCACATTTGCCCGATGTATGCGATCGTCGACGCAAGGGGGCGTATCCTGCGCGTTGGACCGACGCTCCGAAAACTGCGACCGGACTTGAAATGGGAAGGGCGGCGCTTTTTCAGGGTGTTTGATTTGTCCCGCCCAAGACGCGTCCGCTCGATGGAGGATCTGGTGAACACCGCCGGATCCAAATTGCATTTGCATTTTCGGGACACGCCGCAGACCAGCCTGAAAGGGGTCCTCGTTCCGCTGCCCGAGGGGCAGGGTGCCATCATCAACCTGTCGTTTGGTATTTCGGTCCTTGAGGCTGTCCGGGACTACGATCTGACAAGTGCCGATTTCTCGCCGACGGATCTTACGATCGAGATGCTGTATCTGGTCGAAGCCAAATCCGCCGCGATGGAGGCCTCCCGTCAGTTGAATCTGCGTCTTCAGGGCGCAAAAATCGCGGCAGAGGAGCAGGCATTTACCGATACCCTGACCGGTTTGAAGAACCGGCGCGCGATGGATCATATTCTTGAGCGCCTGATCAACAGCGGTCGAGACTTTGCCCTGATGCATCTGGATCTCGACTATTTCAAACAGGTCAATGACACGCTCGGGCATGCCGCTGGGGACGCGGTCCTGCAGCATGTGGCGCGTGTCATGGTCGATTGCACGCGCCAATCCGATACGGTTGCTCGGGTGGGCGGTGATGAATTCGTGCTCATTTTCAACGATCTTCGCGATGAGCGTCAGCTTGACGGTCTGGCCGAACGATTGATCGCCGAGCTTGAGGTGCCCATTCCCTACGGCGGCAAGGAGTGCAAGATCTCGGCAAGCGCAGGGACAACCCTGTCGGTCTGGCACGAAGGCACGGTTACGGCGGCGCAGATCCTGAATGAGTCGGATATTGCGCTTTACGCGGCCAAAGGGTCGGGCAGGGCGCGCCATTGCTTCTATAAAAAGGGCATGGAAAAAGACGTTCTGCCGCAAGGGGCATGAGCGGGATCCTCGTGACCTGACGTCGGCGTCCTCCGCCACAACCCGCTTTCTTTGGGGCGTTGGGCTGAGTGATCGCAAGGTTGACGCAGGTGCCCGGCAGCGCCCTTGGCGGCGCGGCGCAATGTTCTGTGAATAGCTTCAACGGTCGTTTCGGACACTGGTCATGGCCGCGATTGCATCGTCCTGCGGCGCGGGCAGGGAGGGTCTTCGTGCGGCAGAGCGGTTGAAGACGTGCAGGATCCAACCGGGGGCTCCAGAGGATAGCCGCCATATTGGTCTGTTCATATTATCCGATTTTGGACGTTTTTTCTGACCCAATTAAGCGTGTATCTGGTCTGTGACACTCTTAATTCAGAGGCCAGAATGACCGATCCTTCGCCTGCCATGTTGCACCCAAGCGTGTGCCCGCTCGACTGCCCTGACACCTGCAGCCTGTCGGTCCAGGTCCAGGAGGGAGAGATCATCGGTGTCAGAGGGTCGCAGGCCAACCCGTTCACGGCAGGGGTCATCTGCAACAAGGTGGCACGTTGCTTTCCCGACTATGTGCATGGCAAGGCGCGGCTCCGCCACCCGTTGAAACGCACCGGGCCGCGCGGGTCCGGACGCTATGCGCGGATTTCATGGGACGAGGCGCTTGACCGCGTCTACGAGGGGTTTTCAGGTGCGATCGCCCGACATGGCCCGCAATCGGTGCTTCCGCTCAACTATGCGGGGCCTCATGGGGAGCTGGCGGGCGCTTCCATGGATCGGCGGTTCTTCTACAGGATGGGGGCAACTCTGCTGGATCGCGGCCCGCTGTGCGGCGGCGTGCGCGGGGCCGCTTACGAAAGCCTTTTCGGACCTGTTCCCGGTATGCCGCCCGAACAGGCGCTGCATTCGGATCTGATTCTTGTCTGGGGCAACAATGTAACCGTGTCCAACCTGCATTTCATGCGGGTTGTGAAGCAGGCTCGTGCCGCAGGTGCCCGGGTTGTCGTCATCGACCCCAAGCGGATCAAGTTGGCCGAACAGTGCGATCTCCACCTGCCGCTGCGGCCCGGGACGGATGTGGTTCTTGGTCTTGGTCTAGCGGCCGAGCTGGAGCGGCGCGGTGCTCTGGATGCGGATTTCATCGCAGAATGGACACTTGGCATTGAACCTTACATGGCTGAGGCGCGCGGCTACACGCCGCAAAGCGTGGCGCAGATCTGTGGTCTTGATGTTGACGATGTCCTGAGACTTGTCGATTGGATTGCAGGAGCCAATTCCATGGCGAGCGTGTTCGGGAATGGCATTGAGCGCACACGTTCCGGTGGGGCGGGGCTGCGCGCGGCCATGGCGTTGAACGCGCTGACAGGCCATCACGGGCGGCTTGGGGCGGGGATCGTAGCCAAGTCTGGCGCCGCAGCCCCCAAGACATCCGATCGCCTGCAGGGCACCCACCTCAAGCGCCCCGGCACCCGATGCTTCAATATCGTGGATGTCGCGGCAAAGATGCTCGACCGGGAGCTGGAGCCGCCCGTGTCTGCGGTGATGATCTTCAACCACAACCCGGTGGCGACACACCCGGATCAGGAGCGGATGATAAGGGCCTTGATGCAGGAAGAGATCTTCGTCGTCGGCTCCGATGTGGTGATGACGGATTCCATGGCGTTCTGCGATGTGATCCTGCCTGCCGCCAGTCATTTCGAATATGATGATATCTACGGGGCGTATGGGCAGAATTACCTGCAGCGTGCCGCGCCGGTGATCGCACCGGTCGGGGAAAGCCTTCCCAACACCGAGATCTTCCGTCGGCTTGCCGCGCGGTTCGGCTATGCAGAGGAGGCGTTCAGGCACAGCGATCTTGAACTGATCGATCAGGCCATGGACGCATTGAGCCCGGTATTTGCGGGCAAACGGCCCAGTCAGTTGCCGCTGGACAGGGCAATCGAGCTGAACGCGGGCGATGGTGCACCGCTTGTCCTGTGCCGGACGGTCGTGCCAAAGACACCGTCCGGGCGGATCGAGCTGTTCAGCCAGAGCCTCGAAGACCGCTTTGGCTGCGGTGTGCCGCGCTATGCGCCTGCGCCGCAGGACATGCCTTTGGTCCTGATCACTCCCAGTTCCGACAAGCGCACCAATGCCACCTTTGGCCAACATGCCCTTTCTGCCGGAATGGAAGTCGTGCAGGTGCATCCGGCAGATGCCGAGGCCCGCGGCCTGAAGCATGGGGAGGTGGTGACCCTTTGGAATGCACAAGGGGAGGTCGGCGTCGTCCTTGAGCTGACGACCGCGACCCGCCCTGGCGTGGTCTACAGCCCCAAGGGCACCTGGCTTGCCTCGTCGCAGACGGGCCGGACGGCCAATGTCCTGATCCCGTCTGATCTGCGCACCGATATCGCCGATGGAGCCTGCTACAACGAGACCTTTGTCGACCTCAAAAGGGCAGAGCCGTAGTCGACCACCGAGCGGCACGCGCGGCGTTGTTATGATTGAAGCGCGGCTCTATGGTGGTGCGGGCCTGTCCTTCAAGGCTTCCTGCAACAGAAAAGGTCGGGCGATGTCGAAGACTGCCGCGCTTGATGAGCAGAACATTTCATCTTTGGCCTTCGCGCTGGATCGCGAGAATACCCTGCCGCTGTTCGAACAGATCTGCGTGGCGCTGCGCCAGAAGATCGTCGCGGGTGCCCTTCCAGAGGGGCTCCGATTGCCCGCGACGCGCAACCTCGCTGTCGAACTTGGGGTTGCACGCTCAACGGTGGTCTCCGCTTACGAACAGTTGGTGGCAGAAGGCTATATCTCGGGGCGCCGGGGGGCGGGCTATATCGTCTGCGCCATAGGGCAGGTCGAGATGCCGCAATCTGCCCCGAAGATCCTTCATCCCATTGAGGAAACCTCCCATGCGCCGCGGCCCTTCAGTGGGGGAGAGCCGGACATGCGCCTGTTCCCCTATCGGCAATGGGGGCGGTGCGTGGCCCGGATCTGCCGGGTTTCTCCCGAGGCCCTGCTGGAAGGCGGCTCGGTGCTGGGCAATGCTGCCCTCAGGCGATCCATCGCGGCCTATGTGGCGGACTGGCGTGGTCTGTCTGTCGGCCCTCATCAGGTGATCATCACGGCCGGGGCCGGGGATGCGCTGGAGCTGTGCCTGCGTACACTCACGCAGGCGGGGGATGCCGTGGGGCTTGAGGATCCCGGATACCGTCCCTTGCGCCGGATCGTTGAGCGGCAGGGCCTCGTGCGCAGTTCCGTGCCGGTGGATGACCTGGGCGCCTGTGTGCCGGCTGACAATGCGGGCGTAAAGGCCGTGGTGCTGACGCCATCGCATCAGTTTCCGCTCGGCGGTGCGCTGGCGCCTGGGCGTCGGCTGGAGTTTCTGGAGTGGGCCAGACGGACTGGAGGCTGGGTTGTCGAAGATGACTACGACAGCGAGTTCCGCTATGCCGGCCGTCCCATTCCGGCAATGACTGGATTTGATGGCCTGAACCGGACCCTTTATGTCGGCAGCTTCTCAAAGACCTTCTCCAATCGATTGCGTATCGGGTATCTTGTCGCGCCTGAAGCTTTGCTTCCGGCTTTGAAGGACGGTCTGCGTCGTACTGGCGCCCGCGCCAGCGCGATGCCGCAACAGGCTCTGTCTGAGTTTATCGACAGCGGGGAGTTCTATCGCCATCTGCGGCGGGTGCGGCGCATCTACGCCGAGCGCCGCAGGCACCTGCTGTCGCGCCTTGCGGCAGAGTTTTCGGACTTCGGCCATGCGCCGGATCACGGCGCGGGCATGCAGATTGTCTTCCATTTGAGGCCGGGTCTCCGTGATGCGGAGATCTGTGCCCGGGCAGAGACCGCAGGATTGGGCCTGCAGCCCTTGTCCGGTTTCGCGGTCGAGACGGGTGGATTGAACGGCCTTGTCCTTGGCTGCTGTCACATGCAGGAGCAGGAGATCGACCTTGGGTTGGCGCATCTGAGCCGAATTCTCAATGAGCGCTCGGGGTGAAGCAGCTCGAATCAGCTGGGGTCGGCAGCATGAGATTGCGCTAGAAACACGCATTTTCTGAAGGTTAGGGGCACCAAAAAATTCCCTTTGCGAATTTAGGTACTTGGTATAACTATCTCAATATAGATATGCTGGATAACGATGATGGCTGTTATCCAATTGGGAGGGCATCGATGAACATCGACGGACATGTGGCTTTGGTCACAGGCGCTGGCAGTGGCCTTGGCGCCGCGACAGCGCGACATCTTGCGGCCAAAGGGGCCAAAGTCGCCATTCTGGATTTCGACATCGAGCGGGCCAAGGCGGTTGCCGCCGAGATCGGCGGCATCGCGCTGCAGGTTGACGTCAGCGACTCGGATGCCGTTGGCGCCGCGGTGGACAGCGCAGTCGAACAGCTGGGCAGCGCCCCCCGCATTGCTGTCAACTGCGCGGGCGTCGGCATGGCGGCGCGGATCGTCGGGCGCGAAGGGAAGCTCTCTTTCGACGTTTTCGAAAAGACGCTGCGGGTGAACCTTTTTGGCACCTACAACATGATGAGCCACGCCGCCCGCCGCATGGCCGAGCTGGCCCCGCTGGCAGATGGTGAGCGCGGCGTGATCATCAACACCGCCTCTGTTGCCTATGAGGATGGCCAGCTTGGGCAGGCGGCCTATGCGGCCTCCAAAGGTGCCATTGCCTCCATGTGCCTGCCTGCGGCGCGTGAGTTTGCGCAATCCGGCATTCGCGTCGTGGCGATTGCACCGGGCCTGTTCCAGACCCCGATGATGGAAGGTCTGCCCGAAGAGGTCTCTGCCAAGATCACCGTCAATATTCCGTTCCCCGCTCGTCTGGGTGCGCCCGAGGAATACGCGCTCCTGGCCGAGCAGATCGTGACCAATCCCTTCCTCAACGGAACAACCATCCGGCTGGACGGCGCCGTGCGCCTGCCGCCGCGCTGAAGGATATTCGCAGATGAGCGACCCCATTCTGAAGATCGAGATCGAAGACAGCATCGCCACCTTGACGATGAACCGCCCGGACAAGCGCAACGCCATGTGCGAGGAGCTGCTGGAGGCGCTGGATGCGTTCTTTTCCGCGCCACCAAAGGAGGTGCGTGTCGTGATCCTGACCGGCACCGCAGGGCATTTCTGCTCGGGGCTGGACCTGTCGGAACATGTGCACCGCTCGGCCGAGGATAACCTGTACCATTCGCGCCAGTGGCATGGGGTGATGGAGAAGATCCAGTTCGGCGGCTTGGCGGTGGTTTCGGCCATGTTCGGGGCGGTGATCGGCGGTGGGTTGGAACTCGCGACCTCGACCCATGTGCGCATCGCCGAACCTTCGACGATCTTCCAGTTGCCCGAGGGGCGGCGTGGCATCTTCGTGGGGGGCGGCGCCACCGCGCGGGTGGGGCGTATCCTAGGTGCAGACCGGATGACCGAGATGATGCTGACGGGGCGCAAATATGACGCAGAAACCGGCGTTGCGCTGGGCCTGGCCCATTACGCGGTTGGCGAAGGCGAGGCGATGGAGCTGGCACAGACGCTGGCCGGAAAGATTGCCCGCAACGCGCCCCTGTCAAACTACCTGATGATCCAGTCCATCGCGCGCATCACCGATATGTCGCAGTCCGATGGGCTGTTCACTGAATCCCTGGCCGCCGCCCTGTCGCAGACCACCCCCGACGCCGAGGAAGGCCTGCGCGCCTTCCTTGAAAAACGCGCGCCAAAGTTCCGGTGATCCGATGAAGAAAGCAATGTCCGATCCCGATATGCAGCACCGCTCCGCAGAGGTCAGCGACGAGACCCTGCGCGGTTTCATCGGGTATCACATGAAACGCGCCTTCAACGTGCTGCAGGCGGATCTGACGCAGACGCTGAAGCCTTTTGAGCTGCGCATGCTGACCTATACGGCGCTGACGCTGATCGTGGACAATCCCGGCCTGCGCCAGTCACAGCTGGCAGATGCCATGGATGTGGAGCGGCCCAATCTGGTGATCGTCATCGACGAGCTGGAGCGGCGCGATCTGATCGTGCGCGACCGGGAGCCGACCGACAGGCGCGCCTATGCGCTGCGGGTCACGCTGGCCGGGCGGCAGCTTTATGAAAAGGCCTTTGCCGCGATGAAAGACCACGAGAAGCGGATGCTTGAGGGGCTGGACGCAGAGACCTGCAAGACGGTCGTTGCCGCCCTTGAGGCGATCCAGAAACACCAGGTGAAAGGATAGACCATGAAACGGACCAAGACCTTTCTACCCCATTCGGTCAACCGCGAGGACCGGTCTGATGGCGCGATCCTGCTGCGCTCGGACTATGATTTGGGCCCGGTGACAGACCGCACCGGAGACTGGCTGCATCGCTGGGCGGATGAGGCCCCGGACCGTGTGTTCCTGGCCGAGCGCAGTGGCGCGGGCTGGCGGGAAGAGTCCTATGCGGAAACGCTCCAGCAGGTGCGTGCCATTGCTGCCTCTTTGCTGGCGCGGGGCATGGGACCCGAGACACCGATCCTGATCATGTCCGGCAATGGCGTTGATCACGGGCTGTTGTCGCTCGGCGCGCAATATGCCGGTGTTCCGACCGTGCCCGTGGCGGAGCAATATTCCCTGATCCACGGCGCCCACGGACGTCTGCGCCACGCGATCGAGCTGGTGCGCCCCAGGATGGCCTATGTGGTCGATGCGGACCAATACGGCGAGGCGCTGAAGCTGGATGCCCTTGAGGGTGTCGAGATCGTCGCCACCCGCACTGGCGGCGCCAAGGTCACGCCTTTCGCGGACCTGCTGAAAGGCGATGGGAGCGTCGATGTCGATGCGGGCTTTGCTAGGGTGACGCCCGATACCGTTGCCAAGATCCTGATGACCAGCGGGTCGACCTCAAACCCCAAGGGGGTGCTGACCACGCAGCGGATGATGTGCGTGAACCAGACCCAACTGGCCGACAGCCTGCCGTTCCTGCGCGCCCGCCCGCCGCGCATCGTGGACTGGCTGCCCTGGAACCACGTCTTTGGCGGCTCGCACAATTTCAACATGATGCTGGCCAATGGTGGCAGTTTCTACATCGATGACGGCAAGCCGGTGAAGGGCCTGTTCGACCGCACCGTGGAAAACCTGTCGATGGTGACGGGAAGCCTGGTGTTCAATGTGCCCATGGGCTTTGCCATGCTGCTGGAGGCGCTGGAAAAGGACACGGGGCTTCGCCAGAGGTTCTTTGAAGATCTGGACATGATTTTCTATGCTGGCGCGTCCCTGCCGCAGGAGGTCTGGACGGGTTTCGAGGCCATGGCGATGGAGATCAAGGGCGAGGTACCACTGATGACCTCCTCCTGGGGGCTGACGGAAACAGCGCCTGCGACGATGATCCAGCAGGAGCCGACGGAAAGCTCTGGCGTGGTGGGCGTGCCCATGACCGGTGTGACGCTGAAGCTGATCCCCGACGAAGACATGCGCTGCGAAATGCGCGTCAAGGGACCCAACGTGATGCCGGGCTATTTCGAAGACCCGGAAAAGACCGCCGATGCCTTTGACGAGGAAGGTTACTTCATCACCGGCGATGCGATGGTGTTCGTCGACAAGAACGACATCAACAAGGGCATGCGGTTCGACGGGCGCATCTCCGAGGACTTCAAACTGCTGACCGGCACCTGGGTGCGGGCTGCGGGCCTTCGGATCGAGATGCTTTCGAGCCTGGCGCCGCTGGCCGCCGATCTGGTGGTGACCGGTCAGGACAGGAACGAGATCGGCGTGATGATCTTCCCCAATCGCGAGGCGATCGAGGCAGAGGGCTACACCCTTGAGGAAGATCGCGGCGCATTGGTCTGTCCGCAGCTATTATCCGAGATCCACCACCGGCTGAACGAACGGGCCGGGCGCATTTCCGGCTCTTCCACGCGGGTTGCACGGGCGATTGTGCTGGCCGAGCCGCCCTCCCTCACCGATGCTGAGATCACAGCCAAGGGCAACCTCAACTTCCGCAAGGTGCTGATGCGCCGCGCAGATCTGCTGGAGCGGCTTTATGACGACGCTGCCAGCGGCATTGCGAAACTCTGACAGGAACAAAACGATGGTAGATTTTTCCAAGGTCCGCGCGATCGACATCCACACCCACGCCGAAGAGCCCTGCGGCTGCCACGCCGATGATGGCTATGATGAGCTGCAGGCCACCATGGCCAACTATTTTGGTGCACCCTGGCAGCATCCGCCGACCGTGCCGCAGACTGCGGCCCACTACCGCGAGCAGAACATCGCCGCGGTGATCTTCCCGGTCGATGCCGAGCGCGAAACCGGCTATCGGCGCTACAAGAACGAGGAAGTCGCCGAACTGGCGGCGGAAAACGACGACGTGCTGATCCCCTTTGCCAGCATCGATCCGCACAAGGGCAAGATGGGCGCCCGCGAGGCGCGCCGCCTGATGAAGGATTTCGGCATCAAGGGCTTCAAGTTCCATCCCACCATGCAGGGCTTTTACGCCAATGACCGCATGGCCTACGACCTTTATGAGGCCATCGCCGAAGAAGGCGGGATCGCTCTTTTTCACACCGGCCAGACGGGCGTCGGCAGCGGCATGCCGGGCGGCAATGGCATGCGTCTGAAATACTCCAACCCGATGTATATGGACGATGTGGCGGTGGACTTCCCGGAGATGAAGATCATTCTGGCGCATCCCTCTTTCCCCTGGCAGGAAGAGGCGCTGGCCGTGGCCCAGCACAAGCCCAACGTCTATATCGACCTCTCGGGCTGGTCGCCCAAGTACTTCCCTGAAATCCTTGTGAAATACTGCAACTCGATCCTGAAGAAGAAGGTGCTGTTCGGCTCTGACTGGCCTATGATCACGCCGGAACGCTGGCTTGCGGATTTCGAGAAGATCGCCATCAAGGACCACCTGCGCGAAGACATCATCAAGGGCAACGCCATGCGCCTGCTCGGGGTCGACTGATATGGAGATCCCTGCGCCGCAGCTGCGCCATGCCTTCCGCCTTCGGGTAGAACTGGGTGCCCCGATGGAACTGGGGCAGGGCCGGGCGGGCGTGCGGCGCATCATACCAATCATCGGGGGCAAGGCCCTTGGCCCCGATCTGACCGGCGAGGTGCTGAACCTCGGGGCTGACTGGCAGACCATCTATCCCGATGGCGCCGCGCATCTTGATACGCGCTATGCGGTGAAAACCGAGGACGGCGCGGTGATCGAGATCGTCAATGTCGGCAGCCGCCACGGCCCTGCGGATGTGATCGCGCGCCTCGCCAAGGGTGAGGATGTGGATCCCTCCAGCTATTACATGCGCACCGCCGCGCGGCTGGAGACGGGCGACGAGCGCTATGCCTGGGTCAATCACATGCTGTTCGTCTGCTCCGGCATACGCCGCGCCTCTGCCGTGGAAATCGACTATTACGTTGTGGAGTAATCCATGAAGCCATTTGTTGCGCCGGTTGAGGACATCCTGTTCACGCTCACTCACGTGGCAGGCGCAAGGGAACTGCCGCGTTGGGATGTGGAATTTGTCTCTGAGGTTGCAGGCCATTTCGCAGCCTTTGCTGAGGGCGAGATTGCCCCGCTGGATGAGTCGGGTGATCTTGAAGGGTGCACGCTGACAGAAGGCCGCGTTGCGATGCCTGCTGGCTTCAAAGATCTTTACCGCTCTTATGCCGAACAGGGTTGGCCGGGCCTCACCATCCCCGAGGAATTCGGCGGGCAGGGCATGGGCGCGATGATGCTGGCGATCACGTCGGAGATCTTTTCCGGCGCCAATCATTCTATGCAGATGGTCACGGGATTGGTGCCGGGCGCCGCGCGCACCCTTTTGCGGTTCGGCACGACGGACCAGCAGGCGCGCTACCTGCCGTCTCTGGCATCTGGCGAAACTCTTGCCACCATGTGCCTGACCGAGCCCGGCGCGGGCTCGGACCTGTCCCGTGTGCGCTGCCGCGCGATACCCGATGGGGACAGCTGGCAGATCAGCGGTGAGAAGATCTTCATCTCCGGCGGCGATCAGGACATGAGCGACCAGATCCTGCATCTGGTGCTGGCGCGCACTTCGGACAATGGGATCAAGGGCTTGTCGCTGTTCCTCTGCCCCTGCACCCGCCGGGACGGCAGCCGAAACGGCGTTACCGTCACCCGGATCGAGGAAAAGATGGGCCTTCATGCGTCACCGACCTGCCAGCTGGCCTTTGACGGCGCCGGGGCAGAGCTGATCGGCGCCGAGGGGCAGGGGCTGATGGCGATGTTCACCATGATGAACCACGCCCGCGCCGATGTCGCCCTGCAGGGTGTGGCCCATGCGGCCCGCGCCCATGATGTGGCTTCATCCTATGCGGCCGAGCGTCAGCAGGGGCGCGGCGCAGATGGGCGGCCCGTTGCGCTGGACGGTCACGCGGACGTGCGTCGCATGCTGGACGAGATCGACGCCGCAGCCCTCGGTGCGCGCGCCATCGCGCATCTGGCTTTTGTCACCATGGAGCGGGGCGACACCCCAGATCTGGTGGAGTTTCTGACGCCATTGGCCAAGGTCAGCGGCACCGAGGCCGGTATCCGTGGCGCCGAACTGGGCATGCAGGTACTTGGCGGCTATGGATACCTTCGCGAATACCGTCTGGAGCAGACCTACAGGGACGCCCGGATCTGCGCGATCTACGAGGGTGCAAACGGCATTCATGAACGCATGCTGGCCACCCGGCTGTTGGGGGGCGCGTCCGCGGAGGCCTTTGCGACCTTCCTTGCGGGCGAGAGTGCCGGTGAAGTTGCTGCCGCTCTGGAGGGATGGCACGCGGCGCGGCAAATCCTGCTGCGCCAGGATGACCCGGCCCCCTTTGCTCATGAGTTTTACCTTCTGACGCGCGATACACTCCTGACGGCCGTGTGGCATCGGATCGAGGCGTCGGCTCCGCACCATTCGCAGCCAGAGCGGCTGATCCGTGTCGCCAGGGCGCAGCTGACCGCTCTGGCAGTGCGGCGTGCCGGAGACTTGACGCTTCTTTCAGCGCGGGTAAAAAACCTGGCTCACGCCTAGCAACGGGTTCAGGCTGCGGCGGCCTTCAAAAGAAGACGTCGTCCAGATCATCGTCATCAGCCGGCGCGACTGCCGAATATGAAGCAGGTTCCGTGCCGGGGTAGAGCGTGCTATGGACGTGTCTTTCGTCATCCATACTGTATGAGTTCCACACCTCTGACAGAACCTCCTGCGATGGCGGTTCTGGGTTGTCCACCTGCTCCAGCAGCGTGGCCATGTCGTTCAGCTCTTGCGAGATGTGCTCCACATCCTGCATGCAGTGGATTGCGTCCTGAACCTGCTCCAGCAGTCTTGACGTTACGGAGACGGCCGCGTTTCGCAGCGCATCAAGCTGATCAAACCGCTTCTGCCCGGTCGCGATTTCACCCTCGTATTGGGTAATTGCCTGTTCCAGCGCGGTGCCTGTGTCCATCAGCTCCTGTATGCCGAAAGCGGCGTTCTGGGCC
Source organism: Phycobacter sedimenti (assembly GCF_038148855.1). Lineage (NCBI taxonomy): Bacteria > Pseudomonadati > Pseudomonadota > Alphaproteobacteria > Rhodobacterales > Roseobacteraceae > Phycobacter > Phycobacter sedimenti. Next base: position 63,728 of record NZ_JBBVGR010000002.1, read on the forward strand.
ACGGAATCCAACTCACGCTGACTCGCTTTCACGGCGGTCAGACACTTGTTCGCCGTATCGCGCACCTCGAAGGAGAGCGTCGACATGGCATGCCTTGCCTTTTGGGACCGCGATGCCAGCAGGGAGGAGTTCATCGCCGAATACGCCACTGCCCGCGAATTGTCCTCAAGCCGTTTGAAATTCTGCTTGGCGGCTGCGATCATGTCGGGCAGGGCTTCGGCGTCCTTGAAGGTGGAGCGAAGCGCCACGCGTATCTCGGAGAAACGCGACACGATTGACTGAGCGGTCTGTCTGCGCGTTTCCAGGCTTTGTTCGATCGAGTCGGCGATGGTGCCACTTGCGTAGATTGCGGTGCCTTCGCGCCAGATCGAAAGCAGCACCTGCATCGTTTGGGAGACCTCTTGAGCGACGGCTGTCACATCCCTGGACAGGCTGCGCGCCTGCGCTGCTGCCAGGGTTTCAAGATTGCTTCCAGGGCGGTTCAGCATGGCCGCAAGATGGTCAATCCGTTGTGCAAGCCGGTCGGAGAACTGAACGGCCGTCACAAAGGCATTCATGTGCCGATTGGTTCTGCCGACCAGGTCACGGGATGTATCTGCAATACCCTGTGCAGCGGTTTGTTCTTTCTGCTGCAGTTCGCTGATCTGCTGCGCCCTGTTCTGGACGATCGGCAGCAGGCTGTAGATGTGGTTTTGGGCCGACATGCAGCTGCTGATGCTAGCAGCCTCGCGCTCGGCGAGATTGTCCAGCGTTGACAGGACCGTTTCGGATGCCTCGCGGATCACCAAAGCGATCTTGGCAAGATCACCGACATATTCGATGAAAGCCGAAGTGCCGTAAGAGGCGGCAGTTGTTTTTGTCAGGGTTGCGATCACCGACAGGGTTTGGCCATGCCGGTTTATGTCCGCCAAGAGCCGCCCCACTTCGCTTTGGCTGCTGCGTGCGTCTGTGTCGGTATGGGTTCTGCAAAAGGTCTCCAGCGCGGCGTGCATCGACTGGATGTTGTCGTACAAACGCTGCAATGGATCACCGCTCTTGTCGGGGTCTCCTGCCGCCAGGCTTGCAAAGCTATCCAGATCTGAAAGGGCTTTGCCTTGCAGATCACGCACCTCGGACAAGCAGTCAATCAAACGTGAGAATGCGCGCGTTCCTTCCCCGGACAGCCTTTCGGCCTTGTCCGGCAGCGCAAAGAAGGGTGCCTCAGGTTGTAGCGTTTTTGTGCGCATTTTTTGGGCGTTTTTCATTGTTTTGCGTTTGGTTAATGGTGCGATGTGTTCGATTTGTTCTTTGTTGCACAAATTTCTGAACTCTGAGTGAAAATGATTCATTGAATTTTTTATATGACGGCGATTTTCATTAATCTAAATTTCATAATGATACTGCAATTTTTAGCTCATAAAATCCGGTTTGGCGAGCAAGATCATGAATGCAGTTTCGGGATTCGTTGTATCTCATGACATAAGTCCGATTTCCGCAAAGGTGGAGCAATCCGCTCTTCTTGAGGCAATCGGAGGCGGTGATGGAGCAAAATTCCGTTTGGAAATAAGCGATAAGGAGGCAACGCAGGTTGCGCTTCAGCTGTTGTTTTCCGGAATCCGTGAATTGCGGGAGCGTGGCGTTTCATTCGAGGTCGGACCGATCGCGTCAAGTCTAATAGAGCGAAGCCATTCCGAAATAGAGAGGCCAGGGAAATGACAAAAACGATCCTTACAATCGACGATAGCAAGGCCGTTCGGGATATGATTTCGTTCACGCTGGAGCCACAGGGTTTCAGGGTGGTGGCGGCCGAGAATGGTGCGGATGGGTTGCAGAAACTGCGCGCAGAGCGCCCGGATCTCGTAATTACGGATCTGAACATGCCTGTCATGAACGGCATTGATTTCATTTCAAATGCCCGGCGAGATGCAGCCGGAGCGGGTGTCCCGATCGTGATGCTGACCACCGAGTCGTCTCCGGACATGAAAGCAAAGGGAAAAGCCGCCGGCGCGACGGGTTGGATCAACAAACCCTTCGACACGGCAAAGCTGATCGCTGTGACAAGAAAGCTTTTGGGTTGAGGCTATGATTGAGCAGGCGACCGAAGCATTCGTTCTGGAGGCACGTGAGTTACTGACAGAGCTGGAGACCCTGTTCCTTGAACTGGAAGACGAGGTAAGTACGGCCAGAATTGATGAGATCTTCCGAGCCTTGCACACGGTCAAAGGGTCGGGAAGCATGTTCGGCTACACGGCCTTGTCACGCTTCACCCACCATTTTGAAAACGCCTATGACCTTGTCAGATCCGGGCAGCTCGTGGTCGAACGCGGTCTGATCGACCTGTCGCTGTGCGCCCGCGATTTGATGGTATTGTTTCTGGATCTGGGCGGTGACGGTGCGGAGGCCGAAGCCCTGTTGGTTTCCGAGGACGCAACGCGCATCGTCAGCCAACTGTCTGGTCTGACCTGCCAAGGCAGCGACGGGGCGGCGTCTGGACATAGGGATGATCATGCCGTCGAGCGGAGCGAGCCCTCCCGCCCGCAGGCGGAGCAGGCAAGCCCGCGGAAGTTCCGCATCAGGTTTCGCCCGGCAGTTGATGCCCTGCGCAATGGCATGCGCCCTGACCTTCTCGTAAAGGAATTGGCGGATCTAGGCAGGATTTCGGTCGAACTGGAAGTTTCGGCGGTACCGCGCCTGACCGAACTAGATCCTACGGATGGATTGATCGGGTGGGTCGTGGAGCTTGAAACGCCCGAAGGTCGGGAGGCGATCGAGGATGTCTTCATTTTTGCGGACGATGCGGATCTGTCCATCGAAGCGATCGGCGACGAAGTCCCCGCCTCAGGAGAACTGACCGCCCCGCAGGCAGAGGCCGCCAAGCCGGCGCTTCCGGTCGCAGCGCCGGATGCAGTGGCGCCTTCGCAGCCGACGAACACTGCCAGGCAGACCTCGGCGGCAAAATCCGAAAGCATTCGCGTCACCTCGTCCCGGTTGGACGACATGATGGATGCCCTTGGCGAACTCGTGATTGCCCAGGCCCGGCTCGAGGCGGTCTGCGAAGAGGTCGGAAACCCGACGCTGGAAACCGTGGTGGAGGACATGCAGCGCCTGGTGATGGGGCTGAGGGATGCGACCCTGTCGATCCGAATGCTGCCGGTCGAATCCGTCTTTGGCAAGTTCCGGCGCGTGGTACGGGATCTATCTGCCGATCTGGGCAAGGATGTGCGCCTTCTGACCGAGGGGGGCGAAACCGAGATCGACAAGAATGTCATCGACCGCATCAGCGAGCCCCTCGTGCACATGATCCGCAATTCCATCGATCATGGGCTGGAAACCGCACAGGAGCGGGCCGAACTGGGAAAACCCTCGCAGGGTACGGTCTGGCTTTCGGCGTGCCAGGAAGGTGGAGAGATACTGGTTTCGATCGAGGACAACGGAAAGGGTCTCGACGCAGAAGCGATCCGGAACCGGGCCGTTGAACGGGACCTGATCAGCGCCGAGGCAGACCTCAGTGACCAGGACTTGCATCAACTGATTTTTGAGCCCGGTTTCTCAACCGCAAAGGTTGTCTCGTCGGTATCGGGGCGTGGCGTCGGTATGGACGCGGTGAAGACGACGATCGATGCGCTGGGTGGCAGTATCAATGTCCTGTCGCGGGCCGGGCAGGGGACCCGGATTACCCTGCGCCTGCCAGTGACAATGGCCATTATCGACGGTCTTCGGGTCCGTCTGGGAGAGTCCGTCTATGTCATCCCGCTGTCTGCGGTGGAAGAATGCGTCGAAATGGACGAGGCGGAAAACGCGCGTGACAGCGGGCGGTCGTTGATTCAGATCCGCGACGAGACCGTACCTTATCTGGAACTGGACAAGCTGTTCGGGCAGGAAGCGCGCCCCGAGGAAGGGCGCCGTGTCGTGGTGGTGCGGGTCGATGGGATGCGGGCCGGCCTGATCGTGGATGACATCCTCGGACAAGGCCAGACGGTCATAAAGGGGCTCAGCATCTACCACCGCGATATCCCGGGGCTTGGGGGGGCAACCATTCTTGGGGACGGTCGCGTGGCGCTGATTATCGACGTCGCTACGCTGATCCGTTGGGCTGAAACGCGCCGGGGCCAGGGCCCCAGGAAGGCAGCTTGAGAGGCGCAGATGAAAAACAAGGACATGGATGTGACAAGTTCCGATCTCTTGCTGATCTTTCGCCTCGAAGGCGAAGCCTTTGCGCTGTCGGTGAGCTGGGTCCATGAAATCCTGGATGCCCAGCCCTGGGCACCGGTCCCGAATTCGGGCCCCTTTGCGCCGGGTCTGATCAATGTACGCGGCGCTGTGGTGCCGGTGATCGACATCCGGTACCGGCTGGGGCTGCCTCCGGCCGGGCCGGACCTGACGGGACGCATGATCGTCTTCGAACATGTGATCGACTGTGTCTCGCACAAACTGGCCTTCAATGCGGACAGCGTTGAACAGGTCATCGAATACGATCTCTCTTCGCTCGAACCGGTCCCTCCTCTGGGCACCTCGTGGCCGCAGGACTGCCTGCGCGGTGTTGTCCGCCACGACGAGGAACTGGTCATTCTTCTTGAAACCGAAACAACCTTTGCGCCGCCTACAGAACCCTTTGTGGCAGCCTGATACCTGGAGACCTTGGCATGCATATGACTATCAAGAAAAAATTGATCGGCGCCTTTGCCATCGTTCTGATCCTGATGAGCGGTCTGGCATGGGTATCGATCACCCGTCTGGCCGGATCGCATTCGGACCTCGAGCACCTTGTGAGCGTGACATCCAAGAACGCTCTGATTGCGGCAGAAATGGAGGCAGATTTCATCGAGATCGAAGCGGCACAGGCCGAGATGATACTGGTCCGGGGCGATGCAGAGCTGGATGTCTTTGATCGCAAGATAAAAGAGCGACTGGCAAGCCTTCAGGCGCATCGTGCGGCTTTGGAGGAAACCTCCGACAATCAGGTGCGCGCGCAGCTCAGGGAACTGGATGCCGCGTTTGATCGCTATGCGGAACTGGAAGGGCAGATTTCCGAGCTACTCCACACCGACAGCGAAGGGCGTGCACTGGCCATGTCTCAAGGTGAGGGCCATGAGGCTTACACGCGCTTCCTTGCCGGTCTTGAACGGCTTGAAGGCGCCCTGCCGTTTGGAACGTCCACTGCCGGTGGAGAAGCAGCCGGTGTCCGAAACGGCCTTCTGCCGGTGAGAAATGCCGTGAGTGCAGCGCGCATTGCAGAACAGTCTGCCCTGATGCAAAAGGACCCGGCAGAGCGCAAAGCTTCCATGGAGACCGTCGAAAAGCAGTTGGCGCAAGCCGTAGCCGCTCTGGACACATTCCGTCGCACCAACCGCCAGGCAGATCCCGCGGCCGTCTCTGATGTGAGCGATGTTCTGGCTGAAATTCAGAGCAGATCCGGCGAAATTGCTGCGCTCGCGCTGTCAAACACCACCGGGCAAGCAGTCGACCTCTTTTCGGGGCCAGTGATGTCCCTGATTGCGTCCTCAAAGGCCATCCTGGCGGATATTGCCCAGCATAACATCGATGCCATGCAGGCGGAAACCCAACTGTCTGCAGAGCACTACACCACGGCCCGTAACACGCTGCTGACTGTTGCCGCCGTCGCCATAGTGGTCGGTCTGACGGCTGCGATCCTGCTGGCGGTGTCCATAGGACGGGGGCTGGACCGGGCCACCGCCCTGGTGCGCAAGGTCGCGGCCGGGGACCGCCGCGTGGACACCTCTCACGTATCGCGTGACGAGATCGGCGATCTGATGAACGAAATGAAAAAGATGAATGATGCCCTTGGCGAGATGGCGAATGCAGCAGAACGGATTTCCGACGGGGACCTGACCGTCAAGGTAAAGCGCCGTTCTGACTACGATGGCCTTGGCATCGCCCTGGAGAAGATGATCGAAAAACTGCGGGAGGTCATGGAGGGGGCGACGGTCAGCTCGGCCGCGGTGGCCGACAGCAGCCTTGCCATGAGCGCAACCGCCGAACAGCTCAGCCAGGGGTCCACCGAACAGGCCGCTGCTGCAGAAGAGGCAAGTGCCGCGATGGAGCAGATGACCGGCAATATTCGCCAAACGGCGGACAATGCGGCTCAGACCGAAAAGATTGCCGTGCAGTCCTCCAAGGATGCCGCCGAGAGTGGTGCGGCCGTTGCGGAAGCCGTGACAGCCATGAAAACGATCGCCGAGAAGATCAACATCATTCAGGAAATTGCCCGTCAGACCGATCTTCTTGCGCTGAATGCGGCGGTCGAGGCAGCCCGTGCCGGCAACCACGGCAAAGGCTTTGCCGTGGTTGCCTCCGAGGTGCGCAAACTGGCCGAACGCAGTCAGCAGGCCGCTGCAGAGATTGGTGAGCTGTCTGGCAAGACGGTATCCGTCAGCGAGCGGGCCGGGGAAATGCTTCAATCGCTCCTTCCCAGCATTCAGCGAACCTCTGATCTGGTGCAGGAAATTTCGGCTGCAACGCGTGAACAGAATGTCGGGGCCGATCAGATCAACCTTGCCATCCGCGAGCTGGATGCCGTGATCCAGCAGAATGCGGCCTCGGCAACCGAAGCGGCCTCGGTGTCACAATCGCTGGCAACACAGTCCGATCAGCTGCGCGGCCTGATTTCCTATTTCGATCTGGGAACGAAGATGGCCGGATCCTCACAGCGGGCAACATCCGGGCACATCCCGACCGGGCAGAGCCAGTCCTCGTCGCCGCGGATGTCGATGGCGCGCCCGCAGGCTGAGCGCGCACGTCCGGCTGCACAGGCCGAAGAGGGCGGGTTTGCGCTGGATCTGGGGCCGGAAGAGCTTTCGGACGCCGAGTTCGAACGCCATCAGGCTGCGTCCTGAAGGCAGAAAAGGAAACAGCCATGAGGGTCGAAGCGCTACGCGGAGAAATCGTTGCGGACAGCCGGGTCGAGGATGAGGCCGAGGAGGGAAAATCCTCATCGGCCACCTACCTGATGTTCCAGCTTGGGCAACGCATCTTTGCGGTGGATGTCCGCTGTGTTCGGGAAGTCTTGGCGGTTTGCGAGATCCTGCCACTTCCCAATGCGCCGCCTGACGTGGTTGGGGTAATCGACCTCAGGAACCAGGGCATTGCGATCGTTGATCTGGCATCCCGTCTCGGGATGGCATCAGCATCGTCGAAGGATGCAAGGATCGTCGTTTTCGAAATTCCCAAGGGTGCCGAAATTGTATCGCTGGGAGTGGTCGCGGACCAGGTCTTGCGCGTGCATGAGGTTGCGGATGAAGACGTTGAAGCCGTGGCACAAACTGGGGCGGATTGGCAGGGTGACGGGGTGAAGGGCATGATCAGAACCGAGGATGGACTTGCACTTGTTCTCGGGATCGAGCGTTTCCTGACCGTCTCTGACACTGCGGGTGAATATGATTTCGAGTGATCTGCGGCGCAGTGAGTTCGGGCGTACCGTGCTGTGACAGTCAACCATCAACAAGACTGGACAAGAGGCATGAAAACGGTGAGCCCTGTCTTGCAGCTGACCGCAGAGGATTGCCGCTTTCTGGCGGAACGCGCCTTTGCGGTTGCGGGGGTAAAGATCGATCCCGGCAAACCGGATTTTTTCCAGTTGCGGATTTCCCGCCGTTTGAGAGCGCTTGGGCTGGACTGTTTCGACGAATACATCCGAATTCTGAAATCGGATGACGCTGGCTCCGAAACCAGGTGTCTGGTCGAGGCTTTGACTACACACACCACCAGTTTTTTTCGCGAAAACCATCAATATGACTGGTTGAAGGATGAGGGGCTCAACCGGCTTGGGGCATCCGGCGTTGGGTTCGATCGCCCGCTTGTGGTCTGGAGTGCGGCGTGTTCCACTGGCGCTGAACTGTGGTCGGCGGCCATGATCCTTGAGGATGCCTCACATCAACCCGGTGGACTGCGCAAATACCAGCTGGTCGGTACGGATATTTCTCGGCCGGTGTTGAAAAAGGCAAAGGGCGCCACCTACACCGAGACAGAAGTCGAAGGGGTCGGCGCAGCGCACCGAGAGCGCTACCTGATGCGTTCGACCACAGCAACGGACCGGGAAAAGCGGCCCTACTACCGGATCGTGCCCGAGTTGCGACAGCGCGCCGCGTTCGAAGGGGCAAACCTCAGCAACCTGGTCGGGTTCAGGGATTGCGCGGCCGATGTTGTCTTCTTGCGCAATGTGCTCATCTATTTTTCCCAAGAGGTACAGGAACGGGCGTTGAACGGCGTGATCGCAAGAATGCGCCACGGGGGCATACTGATGACGGGCCACGCCGAGGTTGTATCCCCCAGACCGTCTTTGCGCATGATCGGCCCGTCCATCTACGAAAAGGTCTGATGTCATGGCAATCGAGAGAAAGCGCGGTCCATGGAAGGTGCTGATTGTCGACGACAGCGCTGTCGTCAGGCAAACCATGCAGCAGATTCTTGACGGTGATCCCGATCTGGATGTCATCGCAGTCGCTTCGGATCCACTGGTCGCGGCGGAGCGGATCAGGCGTCAGGTTCCCGATGTCATAACCCTGGACGTGGAGATGCCGCGCATGGATGGCATCACCTTCTTGCGGCGTCTGATGGCGCAGAAGCCCATTCCGGTGGTGATCTGTTCGACTCTGGTGACGGATCGGTCCGAAACACTGTCAGAAGCTCTTGACGCTGGGGCCGTCGACATCGTTCTGAAGCCGGAACTCGGGGTCAAGGAGTTCTTTGAAGAGGCCTGCACGACCCTGCGCGATACGGTCAAGGCTGCGGCCCAGGCCAAACTGCAAGTCGTGCGGCGTCCGAAAGTTCAGGAGAAACTCAGCGCCGACGTCATGCTGGCCCCGCCCAGCAAGGCCATGGCCCGCACCACCGAAAAGGTGGTCGCAATCGGTGCTTCAACCGGTGGCACCGAGGCCTTGCGTGTTGTGCTTGAGGGGTTGCCCATGGACTGCCCTCCGGTCCTCATCGTGCAGCACATGCCCGAGACGTTTACGGCTGCCTTTGCCCGTCGCCTCGACAGCATCTGTGGTGTGACCGTGCGCGAGGCGCGGTCCGGTGATCGGATGTTACGAGGCCACGTACTGATCGCGCCGGGCAATAAACACACGCTCCTGACCCGCAGCGGCGCGCATTACAGTGTCGAGGTGAAAGACGGTCCCCTCGTGTCGCGCCACCGCCCGTCGGTTGATGTCATGTTCCGCTCGGTGGCGCGCTATGCGGGCAAGAATGCGGTGGGCGTCATCATGACCGGAATGGGGGATGACGGGGCCAAGGGGTTGTTGGAACTGCGTCAGGCCGGCGCCCGCACCGTGGGGCAAAACGAAGAAAGCTGCGTGGTCTACGGCATGCCGAAGGAGGCCATGAAGGCGGGCGGGGTCGAAGAGGAGGTACATCTGGACCGCATTGCGGGTGTGATCCGGCGGCTTTCCAGTTCGTGAACGGCTGAACCCGACATTCGATCCGGCTGACTGTCTTACTGGTTGTTGTCTTCAGGGGGAAATGGCAGCCCGTAGGGGAATCGAACCCCTCTTTCCAGGTTGAAAACCTGGCGTCCTAACCGATAGACGAACGGGCCACGCTCTGCATGTGGCGCTGTTTACTCATTGCGTTGGGGGCGTGCAAGAGTGTTTCTTGCTCAATTGCGAAGAAATCATTTGGACGTCTCCCGGGCCGCAAGTGTGCGAGGCTTTTGTCCGACAGGTTTTCGTTTCGCGGCGGTTTGGGGGCGTGGCGCAGGTTCAAGAGATGTTGCGGAGCAGTTGAATAAGCTGCGCGCTTTCGTTCTGGCCCAGTTGGTCCAGAATTGCGGCGTCCTGTTCTTCGATCTCCTTGCGGATCTGCATCATCCTCTTGCGGCCAAGTGCCGTGGGTAGAACGTTAATCTGGCGGTGATCGTTCTGGGCGACCTGCCTATGCACCAAACCGTCAGAGACCATGCGGTCCACCAGTTTGCTCAGGGTCGGGGGATTCATCAGAACGATCTCGGCAAGCTCACCCATGGTCAGCCGTTGACCGCTTTCCAGTGTCTCCAGCACGCGCCAGGCTTCGATCTGGATGCCATGCTCGCGCAGGCGCGCACTCAGGGACGCGTTGACCTTCCTGTGGGCGGCGGCCAGTGCATAGGACAGGTAGTTGTGGATCGGGCTGCGAGGCTCCATATGCTCACCGTTTATGCTCAGCGATTGCAGGTTGTCTAAATTTAGTTGACTTGGAAAGTAAACTCAATTGCTATGTGACAGTCCCCTATCCGGTTGGAAAGGGCGTGCCTGCCATGACGCCATGTTTTTCTGCTCCGAGTGTTCCCACTGAACTGGAAGAGCTTCACGATCATCCGCTTGCGCATAGCAAGGGAATGTACCGTATTGCCTTGCTTATTCCCCTGTGCGGATCAGCGGGGCTTTGGGCGCCGTCCTGCATATCCAGCGCCCAGGTGGCGGTCGAGGAGTTGAACAGGGCAGGAGGCATCAACGGGCGCAAGATCCAGTTGATCATGATCGATGCCGCGCTTGAGGCCAGCATCTCGATCGAGAAGGCGGTCAATGACCTGATCGAGACCGGATCGATCGATGCAATCGTCGGGATGCATATCAGCGCCATCCGCCAAAGGCTCAGCAAGGTTGTGCGCCAGAGGATCCCCTACGTCTATACGCCTTTGTACGAGGGCGGAGAGAGCACGGCGGGCCTGTTCGCCATCGGTGAAACACCGCAAGAGCAGCTTGGCCCGTCGATGGACTTGATCCAGCAGCAATACCGGCCCAAGAGCTGGGCCTTGATCGGCAACGACTATGTCTGGCCCCGCACCTCGCACCTCTTTGCCAAGTCCAAGCTGCGCGAGATGTCGGTGGGGCTGGCCTATGAGAAATACCTTCCCTTCGGTCTCAGGAACATGGCGCATCATGTCGAGGAAATCGCGGCAACCGGCGCAGAGGCCGTGCTGATCTCTCTGGTCGGGCAGGACGCGGTCGCCTTCAACAGGGCCTTTGGCAGTGCAGGTCTGCATCGGCGCATGGTGCGCCTGTCCTGTGCTGTTGAGGAAAACGCCCTGATGGCCAGTGGATCCCGCAACAGCCAGCGCCTTTTTGTGGCGTCCTCGTATTTTGCAACGCTGCCAACCGAAGCGAATGCTGCCTTCAAGGAGCTGTACTATGGCGTGCATGGCGACCAGGCGCCTGCCTTGAATGCCCTTGGGCAATCGACCTATGAGGGGGTCCACTTCCTGGCCGGATTGATGGGCGGGCACGCATCGGTCTGGCGCGAACACGGTAGCTATGACGTTTTGCCGGTGCGCCATCGAAGCGGGCGGAAATCAATGACTTCGGATCAAAGCAAACGCGCTCCCATTTATCTGGCACGCGCCGATGGCCTTCGATTTGAGGTCATAAAAGAACTTTAAAACAGTGCATTAGGGCGTATTATTTTCCATTTCAAATTTTTACTTGATTTGGAAAATAAATTCTCTCACCGTAAAGCGAGAATGATCTCGTCCCGTCACAGGGCCGCGAGACACACGCAAAGTCGGGGAGAATTGCCTTGCTCTGGATCTCAATTTTGGTGCTGGCGCTGCTGATCGGACTGATCGGAATCTGGTTTCTGCAACGCTATTTTGCAAAGGCAACTCTGGACACGGCCCTGGTCCGCACCGGGTTTGGCGGGCGCAAGGTGCTGATCGACAGGGGCTGTTTTGCCTTGCCGATCCTGCACCGGCTGCAGCGGGTTTCGATGGGGGCGATCAGTTTTCAGATCGAGCGCAAGGGGCGCGATGCGGTTCTGACCCGGGACCAGATGCGCGCGGACCTTGGTTTCGAGTTCGAGCTGCGCGTTGCGCCAACAGATGCGGCCATCGCAACGGCCGCCCAGGCGCTGGGCCAGCGGATCGCGCGGGGCGGAGAGACCGTCTCCGAACTGTTGTCCGGTTCCCTTGTCAACGCGATCCAGAACGCCGCAGCTGCCCGCAGCCTTGAAGAGATCCATCTCGATCGCAGCGGCTTTGCCCGCGAAGTGGCCGAGGTCGTGGAAGGGCAGGCCGAGCGTCTGGGTCTGACGCTGGTCTCTGCCGCGCTCGTTTCCTTTGATCAAAGCGATCTGACACAGTGGAACGAGAACAATGCCTTCAACGCGCAAGGCATGCGCCGTCTGGCCGAGCTGGTGGCGGACCAGCGCAAGGCCCGCGTGCGGGTGGAGACAGAGGCGGATATTTCCGTGCGCGAAAGCCACCTGGCCCAGCACCAGCGCCAGCTTGAATTGCAGCGCGCCGAGCGGGAAAGCGAGATCGCCCAGAAAGAGCACCTCGCCAAGCTGGAGGCCGATGCCGCCTCGCGCGAAGAGCAGGTCCGCGAAGAAGCCCGGTTTGCCGTCGAAACCGCCCGTGTCGAGGCCGAAAGCCGCGCCAAGGCCGCGAAGGTCGAATATGACGAGGCGCTGCGCAAAAGCGAAATGGCAGCCATCCTGGCCTTGGAAGAGGAGCGGATTTCCAACGACATAAAGCTGGCCCGTAAACGCACCGAAGAGGCCGAGGCCAAGGCCGCCGAGGAAGAATCCCGCGCCAAGGTCATTCTGGCCGCCGAACAGGTGCAGGCCCAGAAGGAGCGTGCCGTGGCCGAGCGCGAGCGCGAAATCGCGCGCCTCAGGCAGCAAAAGGATATTGAGCTCGAAGATGCGCGGGTCAAAAGCGATGTCGAAACCCTGCTGGCACGGGCGCAGGCCGAAGCCACGGCCACGACCCGGGCGGCCGAGGCCGAACGCCTTCGCATGGAGGCCGAGGCCGCGGGGCGCGTCGCGCTCAATTCGGCTGAAAACACCCTCAGCGACGCCATCATCCGGATGCGCCTCGAAGAGCACAAACTGGACCGTCTGCCCGAGATCATGACCCAGATGATGAAGCCGGTGGAGAAGATCGACTCGATCCGGATCAACCAGATCACCGGCGCGGGCGGTGTTGGCGGCGGCGCCGCAGAAGGCGTCGACGGGGCCTTTGGCGCAGCGATGGACCAGATCCTTGGCATGGCCGTGCGCCTGCCCGCGATGAAGCAGATGGGCGAGGAGATCGGCCTCGATTTCGACGCCAACCTCGCCGGGCGCACGGCCGATTACGCCAACCGTATCAAATCCAAAAAGGAATGACGAAGGGAGACACCTTCGCACCCCATCACAGACAACAGAGAGGGAATATCATGTCGTTGAACAGACGCACTTTTCTGGCCGGAACGGCGGCCATCGCAGGGGCGGGCTTGATGCCGCGCGCCACCCTGGCCGGGGACACGATCAAGCTGGGCTCGATCCTGGATACGTCGGGCATCTTCGATGCCTATGGCAAGCCAATGGACATGGCGATGCGCCTTGCGGTCGACGAGATCAACGCCGCCGGCGGGCTGCTTGGCAAAATGGTCGAGGTCGTCGCCTATGACACCCAGTCCGACATGGCGCTCTATTCCCAGTATGGCCAGCAACTGACCCGTCAGGACAAGGTGGATGTGGTCCATGGCGGGATCCTGTCCGCCTCGCGCGAGGCGATCCGCCAGACCATGCGCAAGACCAAGACGCTCTATTTCTATAACGTTCTGTATGAGGGCGGAGTCTGCGATCGCAATATCTTCATCAATGGTGTCACCCCCGCCCAGCAGGTCGAGGCGCTGGTGCCCTATGCGATGAGGAAATCCGGCAAGAAGGTCTACATCCTTGCCGCCGACTACAACTACGGCCAGATCACCGCGCGCTGGATCCAGAAATTCGTCGGCGACAACGGCGGGGAAACCGTGGGTGTCGATTTCTTCCCGCTGGATGTGAGCGATTTCGGCTCCACCATCGCCAAGATCCAGTCGGTCGGCCCGGATCTGGTGATTGCGCCGCTTGTGGGCGGGGCGCATCTCAGCTTCTTCCGCCAATGGGCGGCGGCCGGCATGAAGGACAGGATCCCGCTGGCCTCCACCACGCTTGGCGTCGGCAATGAACACAAGGTGCTGACCCCGGAAGAGGGCAATGGCATCATGGTCGCCTATAACTACAGCCAGGAGCTGGACACCCCCGCCAACGCCGCTTTCAAGGAGAAATGGGCGGCGGCCTATGGCGACAGCAACCTGATCCACGAAATCGCCGTGTCGAACTATCAGGGCGTGCTGACCTGGGCCGAAGCCGTGCGCAAGGCCGGATCGATGGACCGTGACGCGGTGATTGCCGCGCTGGAAACCGGGCTCAGCATCGAAGGCCCCGCAGGCAAGGTCACGGTTGATCCCAAGACCCACCATGCGGTGCTGGACGTCCACATCATGGAGTTCGAAAACCAGGGCATGAAGGTGATCGAAACCCTGCCGCAGCGCCAGCCCGTTGACACGCAGGCGGTCTGCGATCTGTCGGCGAACCCGAACGACAACACCCAGTACGAAATCCAGATCTAGCGCTCGTCCAGAACCGAGCTCCGGGGCGGCCGAGGCCGCCCCGACCCTCCTATGGAGGACCGATGAAGCTGTGCCCAAGGACATGAGGTAAGATGGACCTTTCATTCGTCATATTGGTTGAGATGCTCTACGCGGTGGCCTCGCTGATCCTGATCAGCGCGGGCCTTGCCGTGGTGTTCGGCATGATGAAGGTGATCAACCTTGCCCATGGTGAGTTCATGATGATGGGCGGCTATGCGACCATCACGGCGGTGAACCTCGGCGTGAATGTCTTTGTTGCCATGATCGTGATCGCGCCGCTGGTGGTCGGCCTCATCGGGCTGGTGGTGGAACGGCTGGTGATCCGGCACCTATATGGGCGGCTGGTCGATACCATGCTGGCAACATGGGGGCTGAGCCTGTTTTTCATCGGTCTGGCCACGATGATCTTTGGTAATACCACCACGGGGATTTCGACTCCCATTCCCGGATTTGCGGTCGGCAATTACCAGATCAACGGCTACAACTTCTTCATCATTCTGGTGTCCATCGCGCTCTTGATCGGGATCCTGTTCGTGCTGAAGGCCACCCGCGCAGGGTTGATCGCGCGCGGTGCGATGCAGCGCTCGGACATGGCGGCCGCATTGGGGTACAGCCCCGACCGCATCTACATGGCGACCTTCTTTTGCGGCTCGGCCCTGTCGGGGCTGGCGGGGGCGGTGCTGGCGCCGCTGGTCGGGTTGGTGCCCACCTCGGGCGGCGCCTATATCGCCAAGGCCTTCATCACCGTGATCGCGGGCGGCCCGTCGCTGATTGCGGGGCTGTTCTCCAGTGCGTCCTTCTTCGGCGTGATCAACCAGGTCTTCACCTTCGCCATCTCCCCGGTGATCGGAGAGGTCGCGCTTCTGGTGGCCGCCGTCGTGCTTCTGCGCCTCTTGCCGCAGGGGATCACCGGCTCCTTCTTCAAGGGAAAACTGTGATGCCCGGAAGCCTGCAAAAGGACGTGATCGTCACCGTGGTTGTGACCGCGCTGCTGATCTGGCTCATGCCGCTTTTGATCGGGACCTACACGCTGACGGTTCTGGTGATCTACGGGATGCTGGGCCTCAGCCTTGGCCTGATCTGGGGTTTCGGCGGAATCTTGTGTTTCGGTCAGGCCGCCTTCTTCGGGCTTGGCGCCTATACCTATGCCATCGCCGCCATCAACATCGGCGAAAGCACCCTGCCGATGATCCTTGCTGTGCTGGTGCCTGCCGTGTTTGCCGCGCTTCTGGGGACGATGATGTTCTACGGGCGGCTAACGGATGTCTACCTGGGCGTGATCACTCTGGTGGTAACGCTGATCCTGTTCAAGTTCATCAACTCGACCGCCGGGCCGCAATATGTGATCGGCACCGCACGGCTGGGCGGGTTCAACGGCATTCCCGGCTTTCAGACCCTGAACGTACCGGGCGATCCGGAGGCCTATATCTGGGGGGATGCCTATTTCTATGTCTGCGCGATTGCACTGGCCGTGGTCTATCTCCTGGTCTCGGCGCTGCTGCGCTCCAGCTTTGGCCGCATCGCGGTGGGGATCCGCGAGAATGAGACCCGCCTGTCGCTGATGGGCTATGATGTGCGGGCGCGCAAAACCGTGCTCTTTGCCATCGGTGCGGCCATCGCGGGGCTTGCGGGGGCTCTTTTTGCCAACTGGGGCGAGATCGTCACGCCCAATCTGTTCTCGCTGGGGCAGTCGGCCGAGATCATCATCTGGTGCATCGTCGGCGGCCTTGGCACCCGGCTGGGGCCGATCCTGGGCGCGGCGGGGCTGGCCTATCTGAAGTTCCTTCTGGGCCAGCAAAGCCTTGTCGACAATACGCTGATCACGGGGCTGATCCTGGTTCTGTTCGTGCTGTTCCTGCCGCGCGGTGTGGTGCCTGCGCTGGCAGGCCTGTGGCGCATCAGCTTTGGCCGCCGCCCGCTGGGACGGATCCATCAGGCAAGGCGCTATCGCCGAAGGGAGCGCGGGCATGGCTGAGATCGTTCTGGAAACCCAAGGCCTGACCATGCGCTTTGGCGGGGTCGTGGCCGCGAATAACGTGGATTTCAAACTGCGCGCGCGGGAGCTGCGCTGCCTCATCGGCCCCAATGGCGCCGGGAAATCCACCTTCTTCAAATGCGTCACGGGGCTGCAGACCCCGACTGACGGCCAGGTCTTCATGCGCGGCGAAGAGACGACCACCTGGATGCCGCACCAGATTGCCTCGCTCGGGGTGGGGATCAAGACGCAGACGCCCAATGTGATGGACAGCCTCACGGTGTTCGAAAACATCTGGCTGGCGGCACGGCGGTTTTGTGATGTGGCAGAGGCGAACCGCAAGACCGATGAGGTAATTGAACGGCTGGCCCTTGGCAGCATCGCCCGCAGCGATCTGGGCCAGCTTGCACACGGCGAACGGCAGCGGGTCGAACTGGGTTTGGTTGCCGTTGGCGATCCGTGGCTTGTGCTGCTGGACGAGCCCGCCGCCGGCATGAGCGCCGAAGACGTTGAGCGCATGACAACCATCATTCACGAGCTGAACAAGACCGCGGCCATCGTGATCGTCGAACACGACATGCAGTTCATCCGCTCCATCGCAACGCAGGTGACGGTCTTCCATCAGGGATCGGTGCTGATGGAGGACCACGTCGATCGGGTGATGTCCGACCCCACGGTGCGCAATGTCTATCTTGGAAAGAAGGCCTGACATGGCGGAAGAGACAAGAGATATCCTTGAGATCAAAAGCCTGTCCGGCGGCTATGGCAAGGTGCCGATCCTGCACGGCATAGACTTCAGCGTGGGTGAAAACGAAGTGGTCGGAATCCTTGGCCACAACGGCATGGGCAAGACCACCCTTTTGAAAACCGCGATGGGGTTCTTGCCCGCTGGCACGGGGAACCTGCGCTTCCACGGCACCGATATCACCCGCATGTCGCCCTATGAACGCGCAGGCCTGGGCCTTGGCTATGTCCCGCAGGGGCGGGGGATCTTTCCGCAACTGTCTGTGCGCGACAACCTGCGCTTTGCCTGGCACGACTACGCAGGTGCCCCCGAGGGCGAGTTCATGGAGAGCGTTCTGTCGGATTTCCCCCGTCTGCGCCCGCTGCTGGATCGCGACGGCGGCGCGCTTTCGGGCGGGGAGCAGCAGCTTCTGGCGCTGGCCCGCTGCCTGATGGGGGATCCCGACTTCTTGCTCCTGGACGAGCCGACCGAAGGCATCCAGCCTTCGATCATCGAGGAAATGGCCGAAACCCTTTTGCGCCTGCGCGAGACCCGTGGCCTGTCGATCTTGCTGGTGGAGCAGAACTTCGATTTCATCTCGGACCTGTCGGACCGCGTGCTGGTGCTTGAGCGGGGCCGCATCACTGGCGAGTTGAGTCGCGCCGATCTGGCCGATCAGTCGAAAGTGGATCAGTTCCTCGGCTTTGGCGCTGCACGCTCAACGCGGGGGCAGGGGGCACCGGCAGCTCCGTCCGCTGCGCAGGGGCGCCAGCCACAGACAAATTTGCAGGCACCCGAGCCGCTGCCTGCCTCTTCTCAGTCCAATCCCGTGGGGACCAATATGACAGTGAAACGCCCGACCCTTGCCCAGATGCGCGACATGGCCAGCCGTTTTGGCATGAGCCTGACAGATGCGGAACTGGCCGAGTATTCCGAGATCATGGAGCCCTATATTCAGGCCTATGATCGGCTGGACGCGACCCCCGACAACCTGCCGCCGGTGCGCTATCCCCGCGCGCCCGGGCATTTCCCCGATTTCAGCGAAAACCCTCTTAATGCCTGGTACGTAAAGACCGAGGTGCGCGGCGCGCCGGATGGCCCCTTGCGCGGCAAACGCATCGTTCTGAAGGACACCGTGTGTCTGGCCGGGGTTCCCATGATGAACGGCTCTTCGATCATGGAAGGCTACACGCCCGAGATTGACGCCACCATCGTCACCCGCATGCTGGATGCCGGCGCGCTGATCGTGGGCAAATCCCACTGCGAGAACTTCTGCCTTTCGGGCGGCTCGCACACCGGGGCCAAGGGGCCGATCCACAACCCCTGGAAACAGGGCTACATGGCGGGGGGCTCTTCGGGCGGCTCTGCGGCGCTGGTCGCAACCGGCGAGGTGGATATGGCCATCGCGGGCGATCAGGGCGGCTCGATCCGGATCCCGTCCTCCAACTGCGGAGTCTATGGCATGAAGCCGACGCACGGGCTGGTTCCCTATACCGGCGTCATGCCGGTGGAGCAGACCATCGACCACGTAGGCCCTGTCACCAATACGGTGGCCGACAATGCGCTGCTGCTGGAGGTGCTTGCCGGTGAGGACGGTCTTGATCCACGCCAGTACAGCCCGCAGACCTATCGCTATACCGAAGCTCTGGGGCGTGGTGCCCATGGGTTGCGGATCGGCGTGCTGAAAGAGGGGTTTCACCGCCCCGAAAGCGAGCCGGATGTGGATCAAAAGGTCCTTGCCGCTGCCGACCGTTTCCGCGAGCTGGGCGCCCGTGTCGAAGAGGTTTCGATCCCCGAACATCACCTTGCCGTCGATTGCTGGACCGCGATCACCCTTGAGGGGCTGCAGGATCACATGATGCGCGGCAATTCGGGCGGTACCAATTATCGCGGCCTCTTTCTGCCGTCGATGATGGACCATATGGCGCAGTGGCGCAGCCGGGCGGATGAGCTGTCCCATTCGCTCAAGGTCTGCATGTTCCTCGGCGAGTTCTTTCAGGAACAGTATCGCGGGCGGTTCTACGGCAAGGCCCAGAACCTGATGCGCAAGGTGAACGACAAATACGCCGAGGCGCTGAAACAATACGACCTGTTGCTGATGCCCACGGTGCCGATGAAGCCGCAGCCCATTCCGCCCGCCGACTGTTCTATCACGCTTTTTGTGCAGCGCGCGTTCGAGATGATCGGCAACACCGCGCCCTTCAATGGCGGCCTGCCGGCCATGTCAGTGCCCTGCGGCCTCAGCGAAGGGCTGCCCATCGGGATGATGCTGGTGGGGCCGAAATTCTCGGAGTTGAAAATCTACCAGGCGGCGCATGCCTTTGAGCAGAGCGGCGACTGGCGTGACATGTGAGGGAGGCAGGAGATGTCGATCCTGAATGAAAGTCTGGCCAGCCGTATCGCGGAGTGGAACAGCGCAACGCCCGAGGCGCACGCCGGCGGCGCGCCTGTCGAGGGCATGTCCTATGTCAGGGGGGGGGCCACGCCGCCCCTGGCCTATGTCACCATTCCACGGCTCTTGCGCGATGCTGTCTCGCGCTTTGGCCCGCGCGAGGCAATGGTCTTTTGCCAGCAGGGCGTCAGGATGAGCTACTACGATCTTGACCGTGCCGTCGATGAGCTGGCTTCGGGACTGCTTGCGCTGGGGCTTGAGAAAGGCGACCGCGTCGGCATCTGGTCGCCGAACCGATGTGAATGGGTGCTGACGCAGTTTGCCACGGCCCGCATCGGAGTGATCCTGGTCAATATCAACCCGGCCTACCGCCTGTCGGAACTGGAATATGCCTTGAACAAGGCGGGATGCAAGGCACTGATTTCGGCCAAGTCCTTCAAGTCATCCGATTATTCCGCCATGATCCGCTCCCTTGCCCCCGAGCTCGAGACCTGCGCGCCAGGGAGGCTCCGGGCCGCCAGGCTGCCGCATCTGCGCAGCGTGATCGTGATGGAGAATGAGCCGGGGCCGGGGGTCTATTCCTTTGCCGAGTTGCAACGTCTTGGCGGACCAGCACAGCAACTCCGCCTGCCGGATATCGACCGCACCCTCAGCCCCGATGATGCGATCAACATCCAGTTCACATCCGGCACCACGGGCAGCCCCAAGGGGGCGACCCTGTCGCACTACAACATTGTCAACAATGCCCGCTTCGTGACCGACCGGATCAACCTGAGCGAAACCGACCGGCTCGCAATCCCGGTGCCGCTCTATCACTGTTTCGGCATGGTCATGGGCGTTCTCGGCGCGGTCAGCAAAGGGGCCGCGATGGTCTTTCCGGGCGAGGCCTTCGTGGCCGCGGATACGCTCGACGCTTTGGCGGGAGAACGCTGCACGGCGGCCTATGGCGTACCGACGATGTTTGTCGCCATGCTTGAAGAGCTGGACCGCGCACCCCGTGATCTGTCCTCCTTGCGTACCGGCATCATGGCCGGCGCCCCCTGTCCGGTCGAGGTGATGGAGAAGGTGAACCGGAAGATGAACATGAGCGAGGTGACGATTTGCTACGGGATGACGGAAACCGCGCCTGTGTCCTTTCAAAGTCTCGTGGACGATCCCATCGACAAACGCTGCGAGACGGTGGGCCGCGTGCATCCGCATCTGGAGGTCAAGATCGTCGACGGGGCCGGGCAGATCGTTCCTGTCGGCACATCGGGTGAATTGTGCACGCGCGGCTATTCGGTGATGAAGGGCTATTGGGACGACGCCGAAAAGACCGCCGACAGTATCCGCGATGGGTGGATGCACACGGGCGATCTGGCGGTTCTCGATGATCAGGGCTTTTGCGCGATCGTGGGCCGGGTCAAGGACATGATCATCCGGGGCGGCGAAAACATCTACCCGCGCGAGATCGAGGAATTCCTGATCCGCCATCCAAAGGTGAGCGATGTTCAGGTCTTTGGCATCCCGGACGTGCGCTTTGGCGAAGAGGTCTGCGCCTGGGCCGTGGCCGCTCCGGGAAGCGATCTGAGCGCCGAAGAGCTGAAGACCTTCTGCGCAGGCCAGATCGCCCACTTCAAGATCCCGCGCCATATCCGCATCGTGGACGAACTGCCGATGACCATCACGGGAAAGCCGCAGAAATTCGTGATGCGGGAGAGGATGCTCCGCTCTCTTGCAGAAACGACGTGAGGGCGCCGATGCAGGCGCGCCAACTCCTACATCTGACTTGGCAGGAACAGAACAATCGCCGGGAAGGCCAGCAACAGCACGAGGCGCAGGATGTCCATCAGCCAGAAGGGTGTCACGCCGCGAAAGATAGTCGCGGTTGAAACGTCGCCGACAACCCCCTTGAGGATGAAGACATTCAGGCCCACCGGAGGCGTGATCAGGCTGATCTCGATCACCACGACGACAACGATGCCGAACCAGACCGGATCGAACCCCAGCGATGTGACCAGCGGAAAGAAGATCGGCACGGTCAGAAGCAGCATCGACATGCTTTCGAAGATGCAGCCCAGAGCCAGGTAGATCAATATGATCAGGACCATGACGACCCAGGGCCCCAGATCAAGAGATGTGACCAGCGCCAGCAGGCCTTCGGGTAGGCCGGCCAGGTTGACGAAGTTTGAAAACACCCAGGCCCCGATCAGGACCGCAAAGAGCGAGGCCGTGGTCAAGGCGGTCTCGCTCAGCACTTCGCGCATGTCCCTCCAGTTCAGGTTGCCACGGGCCAGGGCGATCAGAAACGCACCCATTGCGCCCATGCCTGCGGCCTCGGTCGGGGAAAAGGCGAGGTTCAGCGGCCAGAAGTCGAGCGCGCCGTAAAGGCCTCCGATGACGAGGAAGAACAACAGCAGCACGGCCCAGACATGGCTGAGCGCCTTCAAACGTTCGCCCCACGTGGCCCGCGATCCGGCTGGGCCGGCCTCGGGGTCGCGCATCACCGTCAGGCGCACGGCCGCGAGGTAGAACAGAATGCCAAGAAAGCCGGGAACGATGCCCGCGATGAACAGTTTGCCGATCGAGGTTTCCGTCAAGAGCCCGTAGATCACCAGAATGACGGAGGGCGGGATGAGAATGCCGAGGGTGCCGCCCGCCGCGATGGACGCGCTGGAAAGCCCGTCAGCATATCCGTATTTTCGCATCTCCGGCATGGCGACCTTGGCCATGGTGGCCGCCGTGGCCAGCGACGATCCGCAGATGGCTGCAAACCCGCCGCAGGCGACGATGGTCGCCATCGCCAGACCGCCGCGGAAATGCCCCAGAAAGGCGTTCGACACGCGGTAAAGCTCGCGGCTGATCCCGCCCTTGTTGACGAAAAGACCCATCAGGATGAACAGGGGAATGACGCTGAGCCCGTAGTCTTGGGAGGTGTCGATGATCAGACGCCCAACCATCGAAATCGCCGCGCGATAGCTGGTTTCGTAGATCAGCCCGATCATGCCGACAAAGCCCATGGCAAAGGCAATCGGGATACGCAGCAGGACCAGCGCGAAGACTGCAAAAAAACCAAGGACGGATTCAAGCATTCTTGGTCTCCAGCATATGCGGTGCAATGAGATGCAGCAGGCCGCGCCCGATCAGTGCGACAGCGGTGATGTAGATCATCGCTGCGATGAAATAGGCGATGTAGAAGGTGGGGAACGACAGGTATTCTGTCACGTCCCCGTAACTGCGCGCGCGCTCCGCCAGATCGACAACACGGCCTGCCGGAAACCACAGCATCACCGCACAGATCAGGGCAACCGCCGCATCGCGCCAGCGCTCAAGTCTCATCTTGCGGAAGGGGCCATCCATGAGATCGACGGCGATATGGCCGTTCTGGGCGCTCAGCACCGGCAGGGCGGCAAACACGATGAGTGCAATGCCGATACGGATCAGTTCGGTTGCCGCTTCGATCGGGGCGTTGAAGACCGAGCGCATAAGAACATCCGCAAAAGTCAGGCACATCAGGGTGAACAGAGCAAGGCTGGCCAGGAACATTGGCAGTCTTGCAAGGGTGGTCAGAAACCGGAGGGCGTAGTGCATCGGGCCTCGCTTGCACGCAGAAGGGCACGGAAAGACCGGCGCGCAGATGGGCGCCGGTCCTGTTTTCCGGATCGTTTACTTGCTGGAAGCCGCAGCCATTTCCCTGACCATCATGTCATAGGCAGCTTGCCCGTCGACCCCTGCGGCTGTCACCTCAGCGATGATTTTCTCGCGCACTTCTGCGGCCATGACGGCAAAGGCGGCCTGATCTTCGGCGCTGGCCTCGACGATCTTGTTGTCGGCCGAGTCCATGGTCAGCTTGCGTGCGGTCGCGTCGCTCTTGTCCCAGACAGCGCCCATCATCCGCGACGCGGGCTCACCGAAGACCTTGCTGTCAAGCGCCGCCTGAACATCGGCGGGCAGGCTGTCGAATTTCTCCTGGCTCATGATGACGGAAAAGGAGCCGCGATAGAAACCGCCGGGCATTTCGTAAACGTTCTTTGCCACTTCGTTCAGCTTGAAGCTGATACGTTCGCCAAGGTTCATGGCAACGGCATCGGCTGCGCCGGAATCAAGCGTCTCATAGACTTTGGGGGCTGGAACCTGAATGCCGACCAGGCCCAGTTTCGCGCCCACGTCAGCGGAGACACCCCCGCCCAAACGGGTCTTGAGACCGCCCAGATCGGCCAGCGCGTTGACCTCTTTGTTCGAATGGACCTGCCCGGGGCCATGCGTGGTCAGCGCGATGACCTTGACGCCGCGATGTTCGTTCAGGTCCTTGAGGATGGCTTCATGTACCCGCCAATGGGCGACCGAGGAGGCTTCGGCGTTGCCCTCGTAGCCGGGGATCTCAACCAGCTTGGTGCCGACGAACCGTCCGGGCGTGTAGCCGTGAAAAAGGATCGCCACATCCGCCACGCCATCCAGGATCAGATCCATCTGCGCGGGGGGCGAGGCGAGGCCGCTTTTCAGTTCGGTCGTGACGGCGCCGCCTGTTGCCTCTGACATCATCTCGCCCAGCTGTGCGAACATTTCGGTGTTCACCGGATGGGTGGGCGGCAGCCACGTGGAAATGGTGATCGTTTCTGCAGAAAATGCATTGGTACCCATGCTGATCGCAACCGCGGCGCTGGCCAGAATCTTGGTTAGCTTGGTCATTGGAGTGTCTCCCAGAATGTTGGTTTCATACCATTTTCAGGGTCTACCGCCCCAATTCAGCAGGTATATGTATTTTCATGTAACTCCATTTTTTCCGTCTTGAAAACTGTTTTCTGCTTAAAGCTTCTTTGGCGCATCCTGCTCGAGGGCGTTCAGCAAGGCGCTCAGAATGGGTTTGAGGTTGGTTCCTCCGTGCTCTGTCAGACGCTCCAGCAAGGCTTGTTCGTGGGCCTTTGCCTGCGGAACCAGTTGGTTGGTCAGCGCGCGCCCGTCGGGTGTCAAAAAGACGCGCACCCGCCTTCCATCTTCGGGATCGCTTTGGCGGATCAGCAGGCCGCGCTTCTCCATCTGTGCAATGATACGGGTGAGGCGGGATTGCTCAACCAGTGCAATCCGCGCCAGTTGCGTGATCATCGCGCCTTCGCAGTCGTGCAGGCAGGCCAGAACCCGCCATTCCGGCACGCGCAGGCCAGAGCTTCGGACTTTGGCGTGAAATTGCGCACTGGCTCCCTCGCTCGCGGCAGCAAGCAGATAGAGCAGGTAGTTGCTGACGAACTCCGGTGTGTCATCCGGGCTGATTGGCGCCGTCATCGGCCCACCCTGCGTGCGCCGAGGGGGCGCGCAGAAATGTCTTGACCTGAGTTATATGAAAAATCATATTCTTTCAAAAGGAGGACTCCCGTGAGCAGAATTGATGGTGTCGTACTGGAGGTTACACC
The DNA here is from genome assembly GCF_038148855.1 of Phycobacter sedimenti. Taxonomy (NCBI): domain Bacteria; kingdom Pseudomonadati; phylum Pseudomonadota; class Alphaproteobacteria; order Rhodobacterales; family Roseobacteraceae; genus Phycobacter; species Phycobacter sedimenti. The sequence goes on from NZ_JBBVGR010000002.1 coordinate 88,575, forward strand.
GCTGACCGATCGTATCAGCAGCCTGACAGTGGCTGCAACAGATGGTCGCACATTGCCCAGCTGGGAGGCCGGCGCGCATGTCGAATTCGACGTGCCGGGCGGGACCCGCGCCTATTCGCTGGTGGCATTTGATGCAGACCTGATGTCCGCGCCGACCGAATACTGCATTGCCGTCCAACGCGAAGACGAGGGGCAGGGCGGCTCCAAGGCGATGCATGCGCTGGCGGTGGGAGATTCCATCAGCTTTGCAGCGCCCAAGAATGATTTTCCGGTGAAACTGGACGCACCGGCCGTGCTGTTGGCAGGCGGGATCGGGGTCACGCCAATGATTTCGATGGCAGCAGCCTTGCAGGCGGCGGGCCAGAGATTTGCGTTTCACTATGCGGGCCGCACGACCACCGCCATGGCCTATCGCGAAAGGCTGGCGACCGCCTTGGGTGACGCGGTCCACCTGCATTGCGACGACAACGAAACGGCGTTGGATCTGGATGCGCTCATCACCGGGGTCGGAGATGCTCATCTTTATGTCTGCGGTCCGCGTGGCCTGCTGGATGCCGTGCGCGCCAAGGCCGAAGGCGCCGGTATTGACGCGGGGCATGTGCATTTCGAACTCTTCACTGCGGCCGGGGCCCAGGACGGTGACTCCGCCTTTGAGGTCCAGATCAACGATGGCCGTGTCTTCACCATTCCGCCGGGCAAAACCATCGTGGAGGTGCTGGAAGAGCATGACGTCGATGTCCTCTATGATTGTCAGCGCGGCGATTGCGGCATCTGCCAATGCGACGTGATCGAAGGTGTGCCGGACCACCGCGATGTTGTGCTCAGCGAGGCGGAACGTGCCGCCGGTGACGTGATGCAGATATGCGTGAGCCGTGCGAAATCCGCGCGTCTGGTGCTGGATATTTAGGGGAGCAGACAGGTGAGCTATTCAGGAAATCCAGAGGCAGCGGCTTCCCTTGTGCAGCCCCATCAGGTGCACCGGGATGTCTATATCGACGAGGACATCTTCAAGCTTGAGATGAAGCATGTCTTTGCCAATTCCTGGGTGTTCGTCGGTCACGAAAGCCAGACCCCGGCCAAGGGCGACTACTTTGCGACCCAGGTGGGGGATCAGCCGGTCATTCAGGTGCGTCACAAGGCGGATGACATCCAGGTTCTCTACAACCGCTGCCCGCATAAGGGCACCAAGATCGTCATCGACCGGCAGGGCAACACCGGCAAATTCTTCCGCTGCCCCTATCATGCATGGTCGTTCAAGACCGACGGCTGCCTGCTCGCGATCCCACTCAAAAAGGGATACGAGGGCACCGGCCTTGAAGAGACCGAAAGCGGCAAGGGGATGAAGGCAGTCGGCGCCGTCAGAAACTATCGCGGCTTCATCTTTGCGCGGCTGGCCGAAGAGGGCATCAGCTTCGAGGAGTTCTTTGGCGACAGCCTCAGCTCGCTCGACAATATGGTGGACCGCTCGCCCGAAGGCCGGCTCGCGGTGGTTGGCCCGCCGCTGCGCTATCTGCATCACTGCAACTGGAAGATGCTGGTCGAGAACCAGACCGACACCTGTCATCCGATGGTCGCGCACGAAAGCAGCGCCGGCACCGCATTGAAGCTTTATGAAGACCTGAACCTGCCGGAAGGCACCCCCAAGCCCCCCGCGATGGAGATCATCGCGCCCTTCATGTCCCCTTATGAGTTCTTCGAAGGCATGGGCATCCGCACCTGGCCCAATGGACACGGGCATACGGGTGTGAGCCATTCGATCCATTCGGATTACTCCGCCATTCCGGGGTATTTCGAAGCCATGACGGAAACCTATGGAGAGGAACGGGCCAAGGCCATTCTGGACGACAACCGCCACAACACCGTCTATTTCCCCAATATCATGATCAAGGGGCCGATCCAGCAACTGCGGGTCTTCATCCCGCTGGCGGCCGACAGGACCATCGTGGAAAGCTACATCTACCGTCTGGTTGGGGCGCCGGATGCGCTGACCGCCCGCACGGCGATGTACAACCGCATGATCAATGCGCCCACCTCGATCGTGGGGCATGACGACCTTGAGATGTACGAGCGCGCTCAGGAAGGCCTGCACGCCGACGGTATGGAATGGGTGAACGTCCAGCGACTTCTCGAAGAGGACGAGGATTTCACCGAGGAAGCCGTGCACAATGGCACCACGGAACGCCAGATGCGCAACCAGTTCAACGCCTGGGCCAAATTCATGACCTATGATGTTCCGGCGCAGGAGGTGGCGGAATGAGCGTCACACGGGATCAGCTGATCGATTTCATCTATGACGAGGTGCGGATGCTGGACGAAGGCCGCTATGACGAGTGGCTGTCGCTCTGGCTGCCCGACGGCATCTACTGGATGCCGCTCGATTACAAGCAGACCGATCCGGTCAATCAGACCTCGCTGCTTTATGAAGACATGTTCATGCTGAAACTGCGGGTCGAGCGGCTGAACGGCGCACGCACCTTCAGTCAAAAGCCAAAAAGCCGCTGTCACCATGTCATTCAGCGCCCCTTTGTGGACGAGATGCACAACGATCGCTTCGTGACCAATACCTCGATGCACTACGTGGAAACGCGCCTGGACGAACAGCAGTTGCTGGCCCTGACCGTCAGGCATGATCTGGCCCTGGTGGACGGGGCGCTTCGGATTGCAGGCAAGCGGGTTGATCTCCTGAATTGCGACGCGGCCTTCCGCAATATCCAGTTGCTGCCATGATCGCCGCAAAGACTGTTTTTGGCGCCTTTGCAGACAGCGCCGCCCGCTGGCCGGGCCGTTCGTTCCTGAATGTCCTGCCGGAAACGGCAGAGATCTACGGGATCGACGCGGGCGAGATCACCTACGCCGAGGCCCTAAAGACGGTGCAGGACCATCTGGCAGAAATCGAGGCGGCCGGATACGTCAAAGGTCAGCGCGTCATGCTGCTGCTGGAAAACCGGCCCAGCTACTTCCTGTGGTGGCTGGCCTTCAACGCGCTCGGGATTTCCGTTGTCCCCGTAAACCCCGATCTGCGCGCCGCCGAAATGGAATATATGATCGGGCACGCCGAACCCGTGCTGGCCTTGTCGCTGGCGGCTCGGGCGGAGGAGTTGCGCAGCGCTGCGAAAGTCGCCAGTGTTCAGATGCCTGTCGTGACGCCGGGCGAGGCGCTGCCGCAGGCCGTAACAACCGAGGCCATCGCCGCGCGGAGCGGCGATGCGGAGGCGGCGCTTCTTTATACCTCCGGCACCACCGGACAGCCCAAGGGCTGCATTCTGACCAATGCCTATTTCATCGAGGCGGGCCGCTGGTACAGCACGGCAACCGGCGTTTGCGCGCTGAACACGGGCGGTGAGCGGATGATCACGCCACTGCCGATCTTTCACATGAACGCCATGGCCTTTTCCTTCATGGCGATGGTGGCCGTGGGCGGCTGCCTTACGGCACTTGACCGCTTTCATCCGCGCAGCTGGTGGGAGTCGGTGCGCCGCAGCCGGGCAACCTGCCTGCACTATCTGGGCGTGATGCCCTCGATGCTGATGGGTGCCCCCCCTCATGAGGAGGACCGCAATCATTCGGTGCGCTTCGGGTTTGGTGCAGGTATTGATCCCAAACTCCACGCCCCCTTCGAAGACCGCTTCGGCTTTGCCCTGACCGAGGCCTGGGCGATGACCGAAACCGGGGCAGGGGCCACCATCTGCGCCAACCGCGATCCGCGCAACGTGGGCACCTCCTGCATCGGCTGGCCGCAGGACACGGTCGAGGCGCGGCTGGTGGATGACAGCGGCGCAGATGCCGATCAGGGTGAACTCCTGGTGCGTCATGCGGGGCCGGATCCGCGCAAGGGCTTCTTTGCGGGGTATTTCAAGAATGCGGACGCCACGGACGAGGCCTGGGAAGGCGGCTGGTTCCACACCGGCGATATCGTGCGGCGCGCGGCGGACGGGACGATGTATTTCGTCGACCGCAAGAAGAACGTGATCCGCAGATCCGGGGAAAACATCGCCGCAGTCGAGGTCGAATCCATCCTGGCCCGCCATCCGGCAATTGCAGGGGTTGCAGTCGCAGCAGTCCCCGATGAGATCAGGGGAGACGAGGTCTTTGCCTGCATCATTGCCAAGGATGCGCCCAGCCCGGAACTCGCCCACGAGATTACCACATGGTGCCTGGCTCAGCTGGCCTACTACAAGGCGCCCGGCTACATCGCCTTTGTCGAAGACCTGCCCGTCACCGCGACCCAGAAACTGCAACGGGCGGTGCTGAAGACGCGCGCGGCTGAGCTGCTGAAGGATCCGCAGACCATCGACACCCGCCATCTGAAAAAGCGGAGCGCGGCATGAGGCGTCTGCCCTATGACGGGGTTGTGCTGACGGCGCCCGTATCGGTGCCCTACGTCCGCTACACCAACGAGACGGCCCATTGGTGGATCGCCCGCGCCCTGCGCAAGGCGCTGAATGTGATCGGCATGACACCGCAGCAGCTGGACGGGCTTTCGGTCTCCAGCTTTACTCTGACGCCCGACACACCTGTTGGCCTGACACAGCATCTGGGCCTTTCGCCCCGGTGGCTCGATACGGTTCCGATGGGCGGGGCTTGCGGTGTTGCCGCCCTGCGCCGGGCGGCGCGCGCAGTGCAATGCGGTGATGCCGGTGTCATCGCCTGCGTGGCGGGGGATACCAACCGGATCGACAGTTTCCGAAACCTTCTGTCCGCCTTTTCGCGCTTCTCGATGGATGCGACCTTTCCTTATGGGTTCGGCGGCCCCAATGCGAGCTTTGCCCTGTTGCAGGACGCCTATATGCAACAATTTGGCGCCACGCGGGAGGATTTTGGCCGCATCGCGGTGGCGCAACGGGCCAATGCCCTGAAGAACCCGCAGGCGCTGATGAAAAAGCCGCTGAGCCTGGATCAGTACCTCGAAGGTCGCATGATCTCGGACCCGATCGGCCTGTTTGACTGCGTGATGCCCTGCGCCGGTGCTGAGGCCTTTGTGGTGATGCGCGAAGAGATGGCCCGGGCCAAGGGGCTGCCCTTTGCCCGGATCAGCGCCACCATCGAGCGCACAAATGCCTTTCCCGAGGATCCCATGCAGCTGCGCGGCGGCTGGGCCGTGGATGTGGATGAGCTGTGGCAGATGGCGGGCCACGGTCCTGACGAGATCGACGTCTTGCAAACCTATGATGACTACCCGGTGATCTGCATGATGCAATTCGAGGATCTGGGGTTCTGCGCCAAGGGCGAGGGGGCAGACTTCGTGCGTCGCCATGATCTGACCATCGGCGGTGATTTCCCACATAACACCTCGGGCGGGCAGCTGTCGGTCGGGCAGGCCGGGGCGGCGGGCGGCTATCTTGGCCTGGTCGAGGCGCTGCGGCAGGTGACAGGAACAGCGGGACCAACCCAGGTCGAAGGCGCCCGCCGGGCAGCCGTGTCGGGCTTTGGCGTGATCAATTATGATCGGGGCCTCTGTTCCTCGGCCGCCGTGATCGAAGGAGGGGCGTCATGAGTGAACCGCTTTCCCCGCCGAAAAAGAAAAACCCACAAAGACGTACGACGGTGCCGGTGCTGCCCCCTGCGACGCGCAGCCGTGCGGCACTGGGCTTGGGCGTGATGGCCGCGCAGGGCCGCTTTGGCCTGCAGGTCTGTGCAGAGTGCCAAGCGGTGCAGTATCCGCCGCGCGATGCCTGCCACAAATGCCTGTCCACTGACCTGCGCTGGCAGGATGTGGATCCATCCGGCACTGTCATGGCCGAAACAACGATCCGTGTGTCACCCGAGCCTTACTTTCGCGAACGCATGCCCTGGCGCATGGGCGCGGTAAAACTGGATGCCGGGCCTATGCTCAATTGCCATCTGCATGGGGAGGTCGGTCGCGGCGATGCGGTGCGCATGGCATTGAAACTGGACAGAGCCGGGCAGGGCGTACTGGTTGCGCTGCCGCAGAAAGGAAGTGCCGCGATGCAAGATGATCCCGTGCTGCGGGCGATGTCGTCCGATCCCAAATACCGCCGCGTTCTGATCAGTGACGCCCGGGCGCCGGTGGCCCTGGCCCTGACGCAGGCTCTGCTCAAGGCCGGTGCCACCCATGTGTTCCTGGGGGAGCCGGAAGCCTGGCGCAGCTGGCCGGAGCGTGCGGCGTTCGAAGCGATGGAAAACGTCTCTCTGCTGCCGCTGGATGTGACGGATGTGACATCGATTGAAAAGCTCGCCGCCGAGATCGGCGGCAAGGTCGATATCCTGATTAACACGGCCAGTTTCGTGCGCCCCGGCGGCATCATGGCGAACGACACCATTTTTGCCCGCGACAGTTTCGAGGTGAACACCATGGGCCTGATGCGGCTGGCGCAGGGGTTCGGCCCTGGCATGGCTTCGCGGGTACAGGATGGCACCAACTCGGCGGCGGCTTTCGTGAATATCCTCTCGGTGCAGGCGCTGGTGCCGGATCCGGGCTTTGGCGCATTCGGCGCATCCCAGGCAGCGGCGCGGTCAATCTCGCAAAGCCTGCGCGCCGAGTTTCGCAACAGCGGCCTGCGTATGATGAATGTCTACATCGGCCCCATCGAGGGCGATTCCTGGTTCCAGCCGCTGCCGCCGCCCAAGGTGACGCCAAGCGCCGTCGCGCGCTCGGTCGTGGCAGGACTGGTTGATGGGCTGGAGGAGGTCACCTGCGGCGATATCGCGCGTGACCACTATGCGCGCTGGCAGGCGGATGCGCTCTTGCTGGAGCGGGAAATGACCGGAGGCGGATCATGAGCGATCATATTGCAGATCTGGCGGTGGCGCTGGGCAGTGGTGCGGTGCGGATCGTGGATCTGACCCATACGCTGGACCCGGATTTTCCCGTCATCGTCCTGCCGCCGGAATTTGGCCAATGCGCCCGGTTTCGCATGGAAGAGGTCAGCGCCTATGATCATCGCGGGCCAGCGTGGAAGTGGCACAACCTGACCCTCAATGAACACACTGGCACGCATTTTGATGCTCCCATCCACTGGGTGTCGGGCAAGGATGTCCCCAATGGCGCGGTGGATGAGATCGACCCGAACACCTTTGTCGGCCCGGTCGTGGTGATCGATTGTTCCGAAGGGGCGGCCAGGGATGACGATTTCGAGCTGACGCCCGAGATCATCGAAGCCTGGGAAGCTGAACACGGGGTCATCCCCGCCGATAGCTGGGTTCTGATGCGCACCGATTGGTCCAAGCGCAGCGGAGCGGCCTATCTCAACATGGCAGAGGACGGGCCGCATTCGCCGGGGCCGACCCCGGCCGCGATCGAGCTGCTGCTGAAGCGGGATATTCGCGGGTTCGGCACCGAGACCGTCGGCACCGATGCCGGGCAGGGTGCCCATTACGTGCCGCCCTATCCGGCGCATTATCTCTTGCACGGGGCGGGTAAATTCGGACTGCAATGCCTTCGCAACCTCGAACAGCTGCCCCCCACGGGCGCGCTGCTGATCGCCCCCCCTCTCAAGATTAAAGGCGGAACAGGCAGCCCTCTGCGTGTGCTGGCAATGGTGACGACATGAGCAATTACACGGCCGTGATCACGGGTGGCAGCAAGGGCATTGGCGCCGATCTGGGGCAGCGGCTGATTTCACGGGGGTATACGGTCGTCTCCCTGTCACGCGGCGCGCCGGAGTGGTCGGATCCGGGCCTGCATCATGTGGAGGTCGACCTGCTGGATCCAAGCGCCACCGAACAGGCCGCAGCAGAAATCGCAACCAATCATGATGTGACGCATCTGGTGAACAATGCCGGGATGATCTGGCCCAATCTGGTTGAACAGGCGACGCCCGAGGATCTGACCGGATTGACGCAGCTGCACCTTGGGGCACCGCTGACGCTGTTGCAGGCCTTCCTGCCGACAATGAAGGCGAAGGGCTTTGGACGCGTTCTTTTCAACGGCTCGCGCGCGGCGCTTGGCGTGCCGACGCGCACCGCCTATTCCGCGACCAAGGCGGGCATAATCGGAATGGCCCGCACCTGGGCGCTGGAACTTGCCGGGCATGGCATCACCGTGAATGTCGTCTCTCCGGGGCCGGTGCAGACCGACAATTTCTGGGGCATCATTCCCAAGGGCAGCGACCGTGAGGCACAACTTGCGGAGCGCATTCCGGTGGGACGTCTGGGCACAGTGCGCGACATCTCGAATGCATTCCTGTTTTTCTGTGATCCGGAGAACGGATTTGTCACTGGCCAGACGCTTTATGTCTGCGGCGGCGGCAGCGTCGGGGCAATGTCGCTTTGATGGGGGACGTCGCACAGTGACAGCACAGCGCGGTGATCTGCGCTGAGCTTGCAAAAAAGCCGATGTCGCTTTGGAGGCAAGCCGATTGATGCGCAGGTGTCCCACGGCGCAAAGAACCGACAAACTGTTCCTTGCAGGTGGTCAGCGCAGCATTGCAGTAAAGGGAAAAGTGGCAGCCCGTAGGGGAATCGAACCCCTCTTTCCAGGTTGAAAACCTGGCGTCCTAACCGATAGACGAACGGGCCACTCTGTTGTGTGAGCGGTGTTTAGTTATTCCCGCAGCCCGCCGCAAGCGAAAAAATGCGCCCGGGAAAAGATTCTTTCGGGGCTGCGAAACCGGTGGATCAACTGGCCGGAGCGGCGTCTTCCAGACGCAGTTGCGGGCTTTGGCGACCGCCCCAGGTGTTGACCTCGAGGCGACCGGCAAAGTGGAACCTTGCGCCACCGTGCTCAAGCAGGCGGGGGCCCATAGCCGTGTCGAATGCGCCAAATGCAATCGCGTCGATCCCGCCGCCAAGGCCATCGCTGAGCGACAGTTTCAGATGTGATTCTCCCACCCGTTTGGCAAAACGCACCTCAAGATCGGGAAAGGCATAGCGCGGGGCCGGGGCGCCCGCGCCAAAGGGGCCGGCCTGTTCGATCTGCTCGATCAGGTCCACCGTGGCCGCGCCGGGCATCAGCATCCCGTCCAGTTTCAGATCCGCAGGACCCAGATCACCGGCGCCCTGTTTCGCCAGAAGATCGCCCAGTCGCGCCATCGCCTCTTCCAGCTTGTCACGCGCAACGGTCAGACCGGCGGCCATCTTGTGGCCGCCGCCCTTGATCAGATGGCCCTCGCTGGCCAGCCGCTGGATTGCGGCACCAAGGTCGATGCCGCTGACCGAACGGCCCGATCCCTTGCCCTCATCGCCATCCAGGCCGATCACCACCGCGGGACGACCTGCGGCCTCTTTCAGGCGCGAGGCGACGATGCCGACAACGCCCGGATGCCAGCCTTCGCCTGCCGCCCAGACCAGCGGCGCGTCCAGTCCGCGCGCCTCGGCCTGCTCCAGCGCCGCGGCGCGCACGGCGTTCTCGATGTCGCGGCGTTCGGTGTTGAGCTGGTCGAGCCGTTCGGCCAAAGCCGCCGCTTCATGCGGGTTGTCGGTGGCCAGCAGCCGCGCGCCCAGATCCGCTTTGCCGATGCGCCCGCCCGCGTTGACGCGCGGGCCCAGCAGAAAGCCGAGGTGATAGGTGGAGGGCGCCGAATCCATCCGGCTGATATCGGCCAGCGCCACAAGGCCCACCCGTTTGCGCGCGGCCATGACCTTCAGCCCCTGACGCACCAAGGCGCGGTTGGCTCCAATCAAGGGCGCCACATCCGCCACCGTTGCCAGCGCCACCAGATCCAGCAGTGCCATCAGATCGGGCCCGGTGCCGAGCCCCTTGTCGCGGGCCTGGCGGCGGACCTCCACCAGCATCAGGAAGACCACGCCAGCGGCGCAGAAATAGCCCAGGTCGCCGTCCTCGTCCTGCCGGTTCGGGTTCACCACGGCAACGCAGTCGGGCAGGGTCTCTGCGCCAAGGTGGTGGTCCAGCACGATCACGTCCGCGCCTTTGGCGGCGGCGATGGGGCCATGGGACAGCGTGCCGCAGTCCACACAGACGATCAGGTCGTGATCGCGCGCCAGCGCCGACATGGCGGCATCGTTCGGCCCGTATCCTTCGTCGATCCGGTCGGGGATATAGAGCGTGGCATCCTGCCCCATGGCGCGCAGCCAGACCAAGAGCAGCGCCGCCGAGCTGCCACCGTCCACGTCGTAATCGGCAAAAACGGCAATGCGCTGGCGCTGCTCCACGGCCTGCAAAAACCGCGCGGCGGCTTTTTCCATGTCTTTCAGGCGGCGGGGATCGGGCAGCAGATCCTTGAGCGCGGGAGCAAGGAAGCCGGTCGCCTCATGTGGCGGGACGCCGCGCCGGGCCAGCACCTGGCAGACGGCGGCAGGCAGGCCGGTCTGCTGCACCATCGCCTCGGCTGCGCGTTCCTGATCTATGCCGGGACCCAACCAGCGGCGCCCGTTGAGAGACTGTTCAACCCCAAGAAAGCTCACGCATTACCCCCATGAAAGAGGGCCGGATCCTGCGTGGACCCGGCCCGGAACGTTGCCTGCACGCGTTGAATGGCCGCAATGGCGGCAATCCGCGTCAGGTGGTATTTGGCTCAGGCCTTGCTCTCGACCGGGGTGCGGTAGGACATGCGGCGCACCGATCCGGTTTTCGAGCGCATCAGCAGCGTAGTGGTTTCCAGCCAGCCCGGCTCGCGCTTGATGCGCGGCAGGAGCGAGCCACCAGTGACGCCGGTCGCGGCAAAGATCACGTCCTGGGTGACCATCTCGTCGCGGCTGTAGACGCGGTCCAGATCGGTGATTCCCGCCTTTGCGGCGCGGGCCTTTTCGTCATCGTTGCGGAACAGGAGGCGGCCGAAGATCTGACCGCCCATGCATTTCAGCGCCGCTGCGGCCAGAACGCCTTCGGGGGCGCCACCCTGGCCCATGTACATGTCGATGCCGGTCACTTCGCTTTCGGCGCAATGCATGACACCGGCCACGTCGCCATCGGTGATGAGGCGGATCGAGGCGCCGGTCTCACGGACCTCGGCGATCATCGCCTCATGGCGCGGGCGCTCAAGGATGCAGACGGTGATGTCCGACGGTGCGCAGCCCTTGGCCTTGGCCAGCGCCTCGACCCGTTCACGCGGGGACATGTCGAGCGACACGACGCCTTCGGGGTAGCCCGGACCGATGGCCAGCTTGTCCATGTAGGTGTCGGGCGCATGCAGCATGGAGCCGCGCGGACCCATGGCGATCACGGTCAGCGCATTGGGCATGTCCTTGGCGGTCAGCGTGGTGCCCTCGAGCGGGTCCAGCGCGATATCGACGCCGGGGCCATTGCCGGTGCCGACCTCTTCGCCGATGTACAGCATCGGGGCTTCGTCGCGCTCGCCTTCGCCGATGACCACGACACCCTTGATGTCCAGAAGGTTCAGCTGTTCCCGCATGGCGTTCACGGCGGCCTGGTCGGCGGCCTTTTCATCGCCGCGGCCCACCAAGGAAGCCGAGGCAAGCGCCGCCTGTTCGGCGACCCGAGCGAGGCCCAGGGACAGCATGCGGTCGTGGAAAGGGGCGTCAGAGCTGGTCGAGGTCATACTCAATAATCCTATGTCAATCCGGTTCGGTTGATTGTCGATACCCCGTGCGGGGCGCTGCGGGCAAGGGATGATGCGCTGATCATCCCTGTTGCGATTTGTCCGCGTTCTGTTTCGGTCGCTCTTGCGTCAGAGCTCTTCGATGCGCAGGGCGACGGGTTCGCCGTCGACAACCTTTGTGGCCGCCAGCCCCGCAAGCGCATCGTCCAGCATGGCGCTGGTGCACTTGTGGGTCACGATCAGCACGGGCGCGGTGGGTTCGGAGTGGCCGTACTGGCGCATCCGGTCGATCGACACGCCAGCATCCCCGAGGGCCGCTGCAACCTTGGCGAGGGCACCGGGTTTGTCCTGAAGCGACAGGCGCAGATAGTAGGGCGCGGGCAGGCCCGAGATCGCCGAGGGCGCCTCCTGCAGGGTGGTGGCGGGCTGACCAAAGGTCGAAATGCGAAAGCCCCGCGCGATATCGCAGATGTCGCCGAGAACGGCGCTGGCGGTTGGCCCTTCGCCTGCGCCGGGGCCGCGCAGAACGATCTGATCCACCGCGTCGCCTTCGATCACGACCATGTTGGTGCCGCCTTCAAGCTGGCCCAGTGGAGATTCCGCAGGCACCAGGCAAGGCGCCATGCGCTGTTCCAGGCCGCGGGCGGATTTCTGGGCAACACCCAGGAGTTTGATCCGGTATCCCATGTCTGCCGCATGGCGGATGTCCTCGATGGCGATGCGCTGGATGCCTTCAAGCTGCACATTGCCGAAATCGGGCTTGGTACCAAAGGCGATCGCCGCCAGCAGCGCCAGCTTGTGACCGGCATCGATGCCACCCACATCCAGATTTGGATCCGCTTCCAAGTAACCGAGGCGCCCGCATTCCTCGAACAGCGCGTTGTAGCCGCGCCCGGAGGCTTCCATCTGGGTCAGGATGTAGTTGCAGGTGCCGTTCATCACGCCCATGACGCGGGTGATCTCGTTGCCGGCAAGGCCTTCGGTCAGGGATTTGATCACCGGAATGCCACCCGCAACGGCGGCTTCAAAGCGGATCACGCGGCCTGCCGCCTCGGCCTGCTCGGCCAGGGCCTGGCCGTGGATGGCCAGAAGCGCCTTGTTCGCGGTGACCACATCCTTGCCAGACGCCAGTGCGGCCTCGGTTGCCTCCTTGGCCGCGCCTTCATGGCCGCCCATCAGCTCGACGAAAACATCCACATCGTCGCGTTTGGCGAGCGCAACCGGATCGGTTTCCCATGCGTAGGAGGAGAGGGATACGCCGCGGTCCTTTTCGGCATCGCGTGCCGACACGGCAGTGATCACGATCGGACGTCCGGTGCGCGCCTCAAGCAGCGCGGCCTGGCGGCGAATGATTCTCACCACGCCCACGCCGACGGTGCCCAAACCTGCAATTCCAAGGCGAAGCGGCTCTGTCATGGCGGGAGGTCCTTTGTCTCAACTCGTTTGCCCCGCCTTAGCCGGTTCGGGCCAGCGGTGCAACGCTGCGGGCGAGGGCAGGGGCGAGAAAGGAGCGTGTGAGCCGCGCTGATGGCGAAATCCGGTCAGTTTGTTGCGCGCCGCAGCGCTTCGGCGCGCGCTTTCAGCCGGGCGCTGCGTGCATCAAGCTGCTCTTCCAGCTCCCGGCTTTGATCCTGGGGGGCTGGCAGTGGGGCCAGACCTTGGTCCAGTGGCAGAAGGTCCGGGTAGTCGGCATCACGCAGATCCGCAGTCAGCCGACCCTCGATTTCCGGCACGCGGGTGCAGGCCCCGCAAGCGGCGGCCAGCACGATGAGCAGGGCGGAAGTGGTAAAGCGGCGGTGGGTCATCGGAAGGGGTCCCGGCTCGTCATCTGTCGGCGCACGGTGCGCTGTCCCTTGATGCACAATTGCGGCTTTCCGCACAAGCAGGGCTTTTTTCTGAACGGATGTTCAGTTAGCTTGCAGACATGGCACGTACGCAAGGCTCTCATTCCGATATCACTGGCCCGCGCATCCGCGAGGCGGCGCTCAGGCTGTTTGCACAGCACGGGTTCGCCGCGGTCTCCATGCGCCAGATCGCCTCCGACGTGGGCGTGCAGGCAGGGGCGCTTTACAACTACACCTCTGACAAGCAGAGCCTGCTGTTCAGTCTCATGCAGGGTCACATGAGCGATCTGATCGCGGCCTGGCAGAGCGAGCCGACGACGGACAGTGGGGTGAGCGAGCTGGAGCGTTTTGTCCGCTTTCACATCCGTTATCACATGGAACGCCCCGACGCGGTCTTTATTGCCTACATGGAGCTGCGGAACCTCTCGGACGAGAATTTTGCCACCATCGAATCCATGCGCGGCAGCTATGAGAACGCGCTTGAAACCGTGCTGAAGCAGGGGGTGGCGGAAGGCGTGTTTCAGATCCCGGACACCAAGATCGCGACCCTGGCGGTGATTGCCATGCTGAACGGCGTGATGACCTGGTATCGCGCGGGCGGGCGCCTGTCGCTGGAAGAGGTCGAGACGATCTACTGGGATATGGTGCGCAAGGCGGTTGCGGCCTGAAACGGGACCTGCCCCCGCAGGGACGGGGACAGGGCGGCGTCCGGCTCGGTCAATGTGCCGGTTTGATGAAGGTGCCGTTGTTCAGGTCGCGGAAGGCCTGGCGCAGTTCTTCCTGAGTGTTCATCACGATGGGGCCGTGCCAGGCTACCGGCTCTTCGATCGGGGCGCCTGAAATCAGCAGGAAGCGCACCCCGTTAGGGCCGGCCTGAACGGTGATCTCATCGCCGGTTCCAAAACGCACCAGTGTGCGGTCGCCCGACATGTCGCGGATGTGCAGCTCTTCGCCTGCGACTTCTTTCTCAAGCAGAACTCCCTGCGGGCGGGACGCGTCCACAAAGGCGCCTTGCCCTTCGAAGATATAGGCGAATGCGCGCCGGTAGGTGTCGATCTTGAAGGTCTTGCGCACACCGGCGGGCACATAGACATCCAGATACTGCGGATCGGCGGCGATGCCGTCTACCGGGCCTCTCTTGCCCCAGAACTCACCCACGATCACCTTCACGCGGGTGCCATCATCGTCGATAACCTCAGGGATCTCCTTGCCCTGAACGTCCTGATAACGCGGCGCGGTCATCTTCTGGCTGGAGGGCAGGTTGCCCCACAGCTGGAAGCCGTGCATCTGGCCATTGATGTTTCCCTTGGGCATTTCCTGGTGGAGGATGCCCGACCCGGCGGTCATCCACTGCACATCCCCGGCGCCCAAGGTGCCGGTATTGCCAAGCGAGTCGCCATGCTCGACCGTGCCGGACAGCACATAGGTGATCGTCTCGATCCCCCGGTGCGGATGCCAGGGAAAGCCCCGCAGGTAGTCCTGGGGGTATTCGTTGCGAAAATCGTCGAACAGCAGGAACGGGTCCAGCTCGCTCGGATCCTGAAAGCCAAAGGCGCGGTGCAGCTTCACGCCTGCGCCCTCCATCGTTGGCATGGCGCTGCGGGTTTCGAGTATCGGTCTGATGGACATGGGGCTGTCTCCTCGCCTGGTCGCTGAAAGACAAGATAGGCGGGAAAGCTGCGCCCGGAAATCCACGCGATGTGACACCTCCTGTGCAAAAACGCGCAGCTTTGCGCAATGGCCCGGACCAGGGAGCGGTTTTCGGTCGCGAACGGCCCGCCCGTGTCGCTTTCCGGGATGTCTGGCATCGCGATCCCCCGCAAGCTGGATCGCAAAGGACATCAGGAGAGAAAGGGCGCCACAATGGAAGCAGGGCTGAAAACCGGATTTATCGGGCTGGGCAACGTTGGCGGAAAGCTTGCCGGAAGTCTGTTGCGCAACGGGGTGGATCTGAGAGTACATGACCTCGACGCGGAACGGGTGGCGGATTTCGTATCGCGCGGGGCCGCTGCGGGTGGATCGCCCGCTCAGATGATGCAGACCTGCGATGTGGTGATCACCTGCCTGCCATCGCCTGCGGCCTGCGATGCGGTGATGCAGGACATGTTGCCCCATGTGACGGACGGCAAGATCTGGATCGAGATGTCCACCACGGACGAGGCCGAGGTGCGCCGCCTTGCTGCCGGGGTCGAGGCGCGCGGCGGGCTGGCCATGGAATGCCCGGTTTCGGGCGGATGCCACCGGGCGGACACCGGCAATATCTCGATCTTCGCGGGCGGGCCGCGCGCGGGCTTCGAGCGGGTCTTGCCGCTGTTGACGATCCTCGGGCGGCGGGTGCTGCACACCGGTGAGATCGGCACGGCCAGCACGCTCAAGGTGATGACCAACTATCTGGCCACGGCGAACCTGCTGACCCTGTGCGAGGCGCTGACGGTGATGAAGGCGGCGGGGCTTGACCTGGCAACCACCTATGAGGCGATCCGCATCAGTTCGGGCACCTCCTTTGTGCATGAGACAGAAAGCCAGTTGATCCTGTCGGGCAACCGCGACGTGAATTTCACCATGGACCTTGTGCTAAAGGATATCGGATTGTTCCAGGCGATTGCCGATCGCAACCATGTGCCGCTTGAGCTGTCGCCCGAGGTGATCCGCATCATGGAGGATGGCCAGGCGCGCTATGGCGCGCGGGCGCAGTCCGATCAGATCATCGAACGGTTGGAAGAGGCCGCAGGCGTCAGCGTGCTTGCTGATGGTTTCCCGACCGAGCTGGTCGACGATGAACCCGAGGAGCGCGGTTACGAGGTGGTCATCCGCAGGGCCGCCGCCGAGTAGGGGCCCTGGTCCACGCCGGGGCTGTTCGTCCGCGTCAAATCAGGCTATGCCGCGCCGCAGGACGCGACAGGAGGCAGGCGCATGACAGATGAGGTAGTGGCAACGATAGAAGCATCGGCGCCCCGGCGGATCATGGGGGTTGGCATGCTGGCCGCCGTTGGCGTGATCCTTTTGTACGTTGCCTTTTCCACGCCGCCCTCTGCGGCCTGGCTGGTGTTCCTGCTGGCGGTGGGCCTTGGCGCGCTCTGGCTGGCCGTGCGCATGTGGCAGGCGACGGCGCACCGGATCGAGCTGACAGAAGAGGTCCTGCGGTGCTCTGACGGCACCGAGATCGCGCGCGTGGCCGATATCGAGATCATCGATCGCGGCTTTTTCGCCTTCAAGCCCTCGAACGGCTTTCTGATGCGCAGGAAAACGCCCGGACCCCGTGCCTGGTTTCCCGGGCTGTGGTGGCGTATCGGGCGGCGTATCGGTGTGGGCGGGGTGACACCCGGTGCCCACAGCAAGGCAATGTCTGAAATCCTGGCCGCGATGATCGCCAAACGCGATCTGAAAATCGATCTGGACCAGTGATCTGACCGAAGGTGTGAACCTCTCCGTCTCGCGCGGCAGCCGGATCAGTTCGTGACGGCGACGTCTTCCGTGCCATCGTCATGGCTGCCGCCTGCGCTGACATCGCCCTCAAAACGGACAAGCGGTGCGAAACGCGGGCGTGTGAACACGAAATTGTTGATGTCGAGATCCGGTAGCCCGACCCGGAAGGCAGGTGTCATCTGGTTGCGGGTTTCCACCAGGATCACCCGCTCCTGATCGGGCATGGTGGGCAGATCGTCCTCGACATTTGCGATCGTTGCGTCTGTCCATTGCACCATGGCCCCGCCGCGTACCGCTGACCAATCCACGTAGTACTTCTGGTCTCCCTCATCCCAGCGGATGACTGAGATCCTCAGGCTGATGCTGGAGTCGGACCGGATCAGCAGTTTGGTCATCTCATACATGCTGTCGATGTAGTCGTTGTTGAGCGCCGTTGTTTCCCGCGAGATCAGGTCAGACACCGTGTAGGCAGCCTTGAGATTGACGCTTTCCTGCCGAAAGGCGTCAAAGAAGGTGTAGAAAGCCGCAAACAGTCCCAGCAGCACCGGAGTGTAGATCGCGAATTCTACAGATACGGATCCCGAGTTGGATTGGCGGAACCGCTTCGCGAGAGAAATGAGAGCTTGCAACATGGCTTACCTTGGCTCCTGCACAAAGGCCGATGCGGCGAAAAGGCTGACACGCCCGTCGGCATCCTTGCCCATGCTGCCGCCAAGACCCCAGTCCGAGAAGATGGGCTTGAACTTCATGCAGGCGCGGATCAGCATCAGCTGGTTCGACTGGCCGCTGGTGAAGGTGCGGACGGGCTGCACTTCTTCGACGCGGTTGACGCAATCGGGTTCTGCGCTGACACCGGTCCAGTTGAACGGGTCAAGGCGTACCATTTCCAGCCGCAGGGAGGTCGCGCAGTTGTCGATAAAGCCGGAGCGGGAGCAGACCTCATCCCGGATCTGGTCGTGCTGTGCCACGGCCCCGGTGGACAGCCGGATCCCGCGCACGGTCTGATCCAGCGCCCGTTCAAGCTGCGACTGGCGGATGTTCACCAGCCCCAGTTCCACGGTCGACATCAGGATCATCAGAAAGGCAGGGATGATGATCGCGAATTCCAAAGTCGCGTTGCCGTCTTCGCGTTGCCGGAAGAGGCGGAGGGCAGAGATGGTGCGGCGTATCATTGCGTCAGCCTCAGCTGGCGGATGGAGGTCGCGATCGAGGCAAAGGCATCCGAGATCTCAAGCCCGTTCACATCGAAATAGTGGGCATCCGAGCTGGCGCAGTCCTGCAGCACCGCCACGCCGTCACTGGGGGCTTCGAAACCGATCGTGAAGACGATAATGCCCTGATCCTTGGCTGCCTGGCAGATGGCCCGCGTACGGGTGTTCTTGGTCGCGTTGCCATAGGAGGAGTACACGTTGTTGTACCACAGGCTCCGCGCCGTGGTGCTTCCCATCCATTCGCGGAACATGTTGTAAACCGATTTGACTGACTTGTAGGCGTAGAGATCGGGCATGGTCAGCTCGCTGAGGGTCGCGGGGGAACCGCCTTCCGTTGCGGTACGGGTGCAGCTGCCGTAGTACCACTGATAGCAGTAGGTGGTGCCGGGACGTTCGCCATAGGGGTGATCCATCCAGATCCTGCGATTGTGCCAGAAGTACCTGTCGTTGTTGGCGTCATAGGTCGAATAGACCTCTGACGTCGTGTCGTACCAAACACCCGTGGTGCCGCTGCGATAGTTCGGGTTCATGAAATACTGGGACGTGTTCTGACCGTCTGTCATCAGCACGATGACCTTCACCGTTTCATGGTCTGTATACTCGGCAGGGCGGTTGCCGAATTCGGCCGGAACGATGGCATCAGCCCCGGAGCTGAGCGCGCTGATCACCGGGCGTGCGCTCGGGTCCAGCAGGGCTGTGCCCCATTTCATGCCGATGTCGATAGAGGTGTTGCCCCAGGCGTACAGTCTGTCAATGAAGGTCTTGAGCGCCGTTGCATCCTTTTCGAACAGCAGGACTTCACGTTCTTCATCGGGTTCGCAAACCGAGTATTCTAGCGGGTTGCCACTGCTGCGCGTGTCGTGGGTGTACCACGGGTCCATCAGCATCGATCCCTCCAGCGCTTCAGTCGTCGACACCCCTGCGGTGTTGAAGTGCTGGCTTTTGAAATTGACGCAGTTGGCGTAGGTCTGCGGGCGGTCAACGTTGTACTGCCCGATCAGTTCCTCGGGGAGCGACACCTGCGTTGCATAGGGAATGATCGAGATCGACATCTTCCCGTCGGTGGTATTCGCCACCATCGTGTCGACAAAATCCTTGGCGGCGACTTTCAGGTTGGTCAGGCGGCTGTTCGAGTTCATTGAACCCGATACATCCAGCACCAGCGAGATTTCGACGCTGTCGATGCTCTCCTCGGCGCGGGAGTTGGCATAGATCGGCAGGTCGCCGCCGCCAGAAAACTCCAGCATGTGAGAGTCGAAGGTGGCGTTGATCGTGCTTTCGACCTTTCTGTAGCCAAGGCCCTGCTCGACAATGGGGGTTTCGTAATATTCCTGAAGACCTGCTTTGCTCAGGTAATCCATCACGACTGCCGTCGGAGCCAGGGGCTGATCAAGATCCGCCGCCGCCAGGACCGCACGGTCCAGGGTATACTGAAGGATGGTGCGATCCCGCTCCATCCGCATCAGGTCGATGCCGATCCCGCCGACGGCGAGCATCGCCAGGAAAAAGAAAACCGTAGGGGCCGCCATGGCACCGCTGTCGTCCTGCGCAAAGGCCCGCAGCCTGGCGGCTTGCGCTGCCAGTAGGGACTTTTTTGGACCTTCTTCGATCTTGCGATGCGCACGCATGCAACACACCCCCATGCCCCGTGCTTTACAAAAAAGGACGGACGACGCCCTTTCGCGACTGATCTTCATGAATGCTTGGGGAAGATGGCGGAATTGGGGCGTGGGCGGGGCGAAACCTTAACGATTGTTGCAGGGTTGCCGATCAATGTGCCCTGTCGTTCACGGATTGTTGACGTAAGTGAGGAAATGGCAGTGCAAAGGGATACCGAATCACAATCCGAATTCGCAAATGATGATTCTTTAGAAGGGAATGGTCAAAATGGTCGCATGTCTTAAACTTCCATGCATAGAGTTGCCGTAAATGTCTATTTTGAGTCGCCCAAAAGCACGGAGAAACGCCAATGAGCAGCCAGAACGAACCCAGTTTTCGCGAGAGTGTCGATTTGATGTTCAACCGCGCGGTATCCATCATGGATCTGCCGCCCGGGCTGGAGGAAAAGATCCGGGTCTGCAACGCGACCTACACGGTGCGCTTTGGTGTGCGCCTGCGTGGCAAGATCCAGACCTTCACTGGCTATCGCTCGGTCCATTCCGAACATATGGAGCCGGTCAAGGGCGGCATTCGCTACGCCATGGGCGTGAACCAGGACGAGGTGGAGGCGCTGGCGGCGCTGATGACCTACAAATGCGCCCTGGTGGAGGCGCCCTTTGGGGGCTCGAAAGGCGGGCTTTGCATCGATCCGCGGGAGTATGAAGAACACGAACTGGAACTGATCACCCGCCGCTTTGCCTATGAACTGGCCAAGCGCGACCTGATCCACCCCAGCCAGAACGTCCCCGCGCCGGACATGGGCACGGGCGAGCGCGAAATGGCCTGGATCGCCGACCAATATGCGCGGATGAACACCACCGATATCAACGCCCGTGCCTGCGTCACCGGCAAGCCGCTCAATGCCGGCGGCATCGCGGGCCGGGTCGAGGCGACGGGGCGCGGCGTACAATATGCCTTGCGCGAATTCTTCCGTCACCCCGAGGACATTGCCAAGGCGGGGCTGACAGGGAAACTCGATGGCAAGCGGGTGATCGTGCAGGGCCTGGGCAACGTGGGTTATCACGCCGCAAAGTTCCTGAGCGAGGAAGACGGCGCCCTGATCACCGGCATCATCGAACGTGACGGCGCGCTGCACCGCGAAGAGGGGCTGGATGTGGAGGCCGTGCGCAACTGGATCGTCAAGCACGGCGGGATTACCGGTTATCCGGACGCCACCCATACCGTAGATGGCGCCACCTTGCTGGAACAGGATTGCGATATCCTGATCCCGGCGGCGCTGGAAGGTGTGATCAACATGTCCAACGCCGCGCGCATCAAGGCGCCGCTGATCATCGAGGCGGCCAATGGCCCGGTCACGGCGGGCGCGGACGAGATCCTGCGCGACAAGGGCACGGTGATCATCCCAGACATGTATGCCAACGCGGGCGGTGTGACGGTGTCCTACTTCGAATGGGTCAAGAACCTCAGCCATATCCGCTTTGGCCGCATGCAGCGCCGCCAGGAAGAGTCGCGCCACCAGCTGGTGGTGGACGAGCTGGAGAAACTTTCCGAAAGCCTCGGCAAGACCTGGACGCTGGATCCCCGCTTCAAGGAGAAATACCTGCGCGGCGCCGATGAGCTGGAGCTGGTGCGCTCGGGGCTCGATGACACCATGCGCATCGCCTACCAGTCCATGCGCGAGGTCTGGCATGGCCGCGATGACGTGATGGACCTGCGCACGGCGGCCTATCTGGTCTCGATCGGCAAGGTTGCCGCCAGCTACCGCGCCAAGGGGCTCTAGTCCTTGCTCAGATTGCTGAACGTTGTCGTTCTCGTTGCGGCGGGCCTTTTGCCCGCCGTTTCCTTTGCAGATGAGCTTCCTGCCGGTCTGAAGGCCATCAATGGGTTTGGAAACACCATTTACCAGATGGGCGAACGCACCGGCGGATCCCCTGCCGAGTGGGATCGGGCCGAGGCCGACCTGCTGGCGCAGCTTCAGTCCCTTCGGGCGCAGGGGCAGCTTCAGCCGACGCAGCTGGATGGCAAGGGTCGTACCCTTTTGATTCATGCCGCCATGAATGGCTATGCCTTTGTCGTTTCCTATCTGCTGACCCTTGATGAGGTGCAGGAGACACTGGATGTCGCCGATAAGCAGGGACTCACCGCCTTTGCCCACAGCCAGCTTGCCCTGCGCCAGACCTTGCTGGCCTGTTTTCCGGACGTTGAGCAGATGAACCCCTTCGTTGCGGTGCCGTTCATGGTCAAACAGCCCTATTATCAGGATCGCGCGCCTTACCCCCGGATCGCGCAGATGCTGGCCGGGGCTGGCGCTGCCACCGGGGTAGAGGCTGCACGGGCCATGTTTCTGGATCGCTGCGAAACCGCTGATCCCGCGTTGCGCGCGGAAGTTGCCACCGCGGGCGATCTTCAGGCCGTCCTGTTCGGGGAGACACGCAAAGCCAAAATCCGCGCCTGTGAACGCGAGGCTCAGGATGCGATTGAGCTTGTGGAGAGCCTGGCGCCCGAAGGCAAACCGCTCGACGAGAAGTGGCAGGGATTACTGACGCATTTGCAGCAGGCGCTTTCTGATTGCAGCGCCTCGGACATCAACTGACATTCTGTCTCGCCCTGTTACTCAACTCGCGTCACAACAGGTCGCATTTTGCACTGGACATGCCTGCTCAGATTGCGTGCAGTGCCTCGGGGAATGCCTGCGGCTCTGTCGAATTTCCTGCAAAAAGGGGTGGGACAGCCCCGGCAAAGCCGCTAGCACTAGGGCAAGATCTGCGGCAGGCCGTGCTGCCTGCAGGCGCGACGGAGAGGTGGAGGTCACGATATGCGGTTTTCCGGCTGGCGGGTGCTGAAGGAAGGGCTGACCGGCAACAAGGGCTGGCGTCCGCATTGGCGCGATCCGGACCCGAAACGCGAATACGACGTGATCATCATCGGGGGCGGCGGGCACGGGCTGGCCACGGCATACTATCTGGCCGCCGAACACGGAATCACCAATGTCGCGGTACTGGAACGCGGCTATATCGGTGGCGGTAATGTCGGGCGCAACACCACCATCGTGCGCGCCAACTACTACCTGCCGGGCAATTCGGAATTCTATTCCCACTCCCTGCGCCTGTGGGAGAGCCTCGAGCAGGAGCTGAACTACAACGCGATGATGTCCCAGCGCGGCATGATCAACCTGTTTCACAACGACGCCCAGCGCGATGCTATCGTGCGGCGGGGCAATTCCGTCATCAACCAGGGCGACGATGCCGAGCTGCTGGACCGCGAAGGCGTGCGCCGCATGGCGCCCTATCTCAATTTCGACAATAACCGCTTTCCGATCATGGGCGGCCTTTTGCAGCGCCGCGCGGGCACCGCGCGCCATGATGCAGTGGCCTGGGGGTTTGCCCGCGGCGCCGACAGGCGCGGCGTGGACCTGATCCAGAACTGCGAGGTGACCGGCATCGATGTCGAGAATGGCCGCGTCACTGGCGTGCAGACCGTGCGTGGCCCGATCCGGGCCAAGAAGGTGGCGCTGGCGGCGGCCGGGCGCTCGGGGCAGGTGGCGGCTATGGCGGGGCTGACCCTGCCGATCGAAAGCCATGTGCTGCAGGCCTTCGTCTCGGAAGGGATCAAGCCGCTGGTCGATCACGTGATCACCTTTGCCGAGGGGCACCTTTATATCAGCCAGTCCGACAAGGGTGGGCTGGTCTTTGGCAGTTACCTTGATTTCTACAGCTCTTACGCCGCGCGGGGGAACCTGCCCATGGTCGAGCACACGATGGAGACCTGCATGGCCATGGTCCCCGCCGTGGGCAAGGCGCGGCTTTTGCGCAGCTGGGGCGGGATCATGGACATGACGCCCGATGGATCGCCCATCATCGACCATTCCCCCATCGACGGGCTCTATCTCAATTGCGGCTGGTGCTATGGCGGCTTCAAGGCAACGCCGGGGTCGGGCAATGTCTATGCCCATTTGATCGCAACCGACCGCCCGCATGGCGCGGCGACCCGGTTCAAGCTGGACCGCTTCCGCAGCGGCATCGGCCTCATGGACGAGGAGGGGACCGGTGCCCAGCACAACCTGCACTAAGCGCGCGAGATCAGCCAAGACACATCCTACGAACGACAACGCAGGGGAGCGGCAGACATGAGGATCACCTGTCCCATATGCGGTGAAAGGGACCGCCGCGAGTTCACCTATCGCGGCGCGGCCCTTCCTCGCCCCGCCGAGGATGCGGATCTCGATGCCTGGCACGCATATGTGAACCTGCGCGAAAATCCGGCGGGGCCGCTGGATGAGCTGTGGCATCACGAAATGGGCTGTGGTGCCTGGCTCAAGGTGCGGCGCAATACGGCGACGCATGAGATCCATGAGGTCTCGCTCGCCTCGGCCGCAGGTCTTGGAGGTGCGGCATGAGACTGCCCGGCAAAGGACTGATCGAAGGCGCAAAACCCGTTACCTTCTCTTTCAATGGCCAGCACATGATGGGCCTTGAGGGGGACACGCTGGCCTCGGCCCTGCTGGCAAATGATGTGCATCTGGTGGGACGCTCGTTCAAATACCACCGCCCGCGCGGCATCCTGACCGCAGGCAGCGAAGAGCCGAACGCGCTGGTGACCATCGGCGCAGGCGCCCATCAGGACCCGAACATCCGCGCCACCACGCAGGAGCTGTACGAGGGTCTGAGCGCGCGCAGCCAGAACTGCTGGCCCTCGGTGGAACACGACGTGATGGCGGTCAACGATCTGGCCGCGCCCTTCCTCGGCGCGGGCTTCTACTACAAGACCTTCATGTGGCCTGCGGCCTTCTGGGAAAAACTGTATGAGCCGATGATCCGCCGCGCGGCGGGGCTGGGCGCCCTCAGCGGCGCGGCTGACACGGACACCTATGAGAAGGCCTATGCCTTCTGCGACCTCTTGGTGATCGGATCGGGACCTGCCGGTCTGATGGCAGCGCTTACGGCTGCGCGCGCGGGCGCGGACGTGATCCTGGCCGAAGAAGACAGCCGCATGGGCGGCCGCCTTCTGGCCGAGGTCGAAGAGGTGGACGGCATGCCAGCCCACCTGTGGGTGGCCGAGGTCCTGAAGGAGCTCTCTGCCATGGAGAACGTGCGCCTGATGGTGCGGACCGCCGTCACCGGCGCCTATGATCAGGGCACCTATGGCGCGCTGGAGCGTGTCGCCCATCACAAGCCGCGCCGCCACTCCCTTAAGGAAAGCCACCTGCCACGCGAATGTTTCTGGCGCATCGCGGCGAAACGTGCGGTTCTGGCGGCAGGCGCCATCGAACGCCCCGTGGCCTTTCGCAACAACGACCGCCCCGGCATCATGACCGCCAGCGCCCTGCGCGCCTATCTGAACCGCTGGGGCGTGGCGCCAGGTGAACGGGTCACGGGCTTTGCCAATAACAACGACGCCCATCGCACCGCCCGCGATCTGGCGAACGCGGGCGTCCATGTGGCCGCCCTGATCGACAGCCGCCACGATGCGCCTGACAGCGAGTTGTTCCCGGTGATCAAGGGCGCGCAGGTCTGCGACGCGGGCGGGCGCAAGCGGCTGGAAAGCATCACCGTGCGCTCCGTCGCGGGCGAGGAGAAGATCCAGACCGACTGCCTTGCCATGTCGGGCGGCTGGAACCCCTCGGTGCATCTGACCTGCCATCTGAACGCTCGGCCCACCTGGCGGCGCGACATCGCCGCCTTTGTGCCGAAGGTCGGCAGCGTGCCGGGCATGGTCACGGCGGGGGCCTGCAATGGGGAATTCTCCACCGCAGGTGCCCTGCGCGAAGGGGCAAGGGCAGCGGCAGAGGTGCTGGAGGCGCTGGGCCTCAAGGGGGCTGCCACCGATCTGCCAGAGGCCGAGGATGACCCGTACCGGATCTCGCCGCTCTGGGCGGTGCCGGGCAAGGGGCGCGCCTGGCTCGATTTCCAGAACGACGTGACCGTGAAGGACGTCAATCAGGCTGCCGGTGAGAACTTCCGCTCGGTCGAGCATATGAAGCGCTACACCACCCAAGGCATGGCGACGGATCAGGGCAAGAACTCCAATGTCGCCGCGCTGGCGGTTCTGGCCGATGCCACCGGGCGCAGCATTCCCGAAACCGGCACCACCACCTTCCGCCCGCCCTTCGTGCCCGTCAGTATCGGCGCGATGGGGGCCGGGGCTGCAGATCAGGGGTTCAAGCCGCAGCGTCTCCTGACCTCGCACAAGGCGAGCGAGGAGCGCGGCGCCCATCAGCTGGAGGTCGGTCTCTGGTATCGCGCGGCCTATTTCCCGAAAACCGGCGAAACCAACTGGCGCCAGTCCTGCGACCGCGAGGTGAATCTCGTGCGCAATCACGTCGGGGTCTGCGATGTCTCGACCCTGGGCAAGATCGACATCCAGGGGCCGGACGCGGGCAAGCTCTTGGATTATGTCTACACGAACACCTTCTCGACCCTGAAGGTGGCGCGCGCGCGCTATGGTCTGATGCTGCGCGAGGATGGCTTTGTCATGGACGATGGCACCACCGCGCGGCTGGGCGAGCAGCACTATGTGATGACCACCACCACCGCAGCCGCAGGGCAGGTGATGGCGCATCTGGAGTACGTGACACAGGTTCTGCGCCCCGATTGGGACGTGCGCGTCGCCTCGGTCACCGAACAATGGGCGCAATTCGCCGTGGCCGGCCCCAAGGCACGGGCGCTTTTGAACGGTCTCCTGGATGATGAGATCGACAGCGAAACCTGGCCCTTCATGGCCTGTGGCGATGTTTCGGTCATGGGCACCTCCGGGCGTTTGTTCCGCATCTCCTTCAGCGGTGAGGAAGCCTATGAGCTGGCGATTCCGGCCCGCTATGGCGATGCTCTGTTCCGCGAGCTGGTGTCCCGCGCCGAAGGTCTGGGCGGCGGCGCCTACGGGATGGAGGCGCTCAACGTGCTGCGGATCGAGAAGGGCTTCATCACCCATGCCGAGATCAACGGCACGGTGACCGCCGGTGATCTGGGGATGCAGGGCATGATGTCGACGAAGAAGGACTTCATCGGCAAGCCCATGTCCCGCCGCGAAGGGCTGACGGCCGAGGACCGCATGCAACTGGTGGGCCTCAAACCCGTCGGCGCGGTGAAACAGCTGACCGCAGGGGCGCATCTGTTCAACCCCGAAGAGCCGGTCGAGCGGATCTTTGATCAGGGCTATGTGACCTCGGCCTGTTTCTCGCCAACCCTTGGCCATTCCATCGCGCTGGCCTTCCTCAGCGGCGGACGGGGCCGGATCGGCGATCAGATCCGACTGGTCGATCACATGCGTGGCATCGACGCCCTGTGCGAGGTGGTCGAACCGCAATTCTACGACCCGGAAGGAGGGCGCGCCCGTGGCTGACCTCATTGCAAAAAGCCCCTGTGACGGGTTGCTCCCGATCTCTGTCGGTGGATTGAGCCTTGTTGAAGAGGATCCGGGTCATCTCACCACGCTTGCCCCCTTCAAAGGTCAGGACAAGGCGCTGAGCGCGGCCTTGGAGGCGGCCCACGGCATGAAGCTGCCCGCGCCGGGGCGCAGCACCGGCAAGGCGGGCGCCCGCGCGATCTGGTTCGGGCGGGACATGGTGTTGCTTGCCGGGCCGGCGCCCGATCCATCGCTGGCCGAATATGCGGCGTTGACGGACCAGAGCGATGCCTGGGCGGTGGTGCGCCTTGACGGGAAGGGGGCAGAGGACGTTCTGGCCCGTCTCTGTCCCATCGATCTGCGCAGCAAGAGCTTCAAACGGGGCCATACCGCGCGCACCGAGTTGCGCCACATGATGGCCTCGGTGACACGTACCGGGGCAAACAGCTTTCAGATCATGGTGTTCCGCTCGCTTGCGCAGACCCTGGTGCATGATCTGAAAACAGCCATGGAAGCTGTCGCCGCGCGGGGGTAGTCTCTCTGGATCACCGACTGATTCATGGAGCGTATCGATGATCCGCATTGCCCCTGCGATTTCACCAGTGGCAGCCCTCTTGGCTGTTGTCCTTGTCGCGCCTGTCCAGGCTGCTGAAAAGAAGGAAGAAAGCTGCAAATACCAGGGGCAGGTCATGGCCGCCGTGCAGGCCGCGCGGATGGATCGCGTGAAACAGGAAAAGGTCGAAGAGGTGATTCTGGCCTCCGACCCCGAATGGCCCGAACAGTATTCCAAGGCGATCCCGCAGCTGACCGCGCATGTCTACGCGATGAAACGGCGCGATCTGCGCAACGCGGATCTTGGTGCAATCCTGGAGCAGCAGTGCCTTGAGAACTGGGATCAGATCCAGGCCATGACCAAGCAACTGAAATCGAACTGATATGTCCCTGCCGCCGGGTTTCCTTGACGAACTGCGCACCCGCATCAGCCTGACGGATGTTGTCGGGCGCAAGGTCATGTGGGATCAGCGCAAATCCAATCAGGGCAAGGGCGACATGTGGGCGCCATGCCCCTTTCACCATGAAAAATCTGCCAGTTTCCACGTCGATGACCGCAAGGGGTTCTATTACTGCTTTGGCTGCCAGGCCAAAGGGGATGCGCTGAAGTTCGTCCAGGAGACCGAGAACGTCGGCTTCATGGAGGCAGTCGAGATCCTTGCCGGGGAGGCGGGCATGGAGATGCCGAAACGTGACCCCAAGGCGCAGGAGAAACAGGACCGCCGCGGCCAGCTTGCGGATGTGATGGAGCAGGCGGTGCAGTTCTTCCGGCTGCAGCTCAATACGCAAGGCGGCAGCGCTGCGCGCGCCTATCTGGCGAAACGCGGCCTGACGGGCGAAGCATTGCAGCGCTGGGAGATCGGCTTTGCCCCGGATGCCTGGCAGGGGCTTTGGGATCACTTGCGCGGCAAAAGCGTTCCCGAGGATCTGATCATGGGCGCGGGGCTGGCCAAGCCCTCCAGCAAGGGGGGCAAGCCCTATGATACCTTCCGCAACCGTATCATGTTCCCGATCCGCGATGCGCGGGGGCGGGCGATCGCCTTTGGTGGGCGGGCGATGGATCCGAATGACAATGCAAAATATCTGAACTCACCCGAGACCGAACTCTTTGACAAGGGGCGCAGCCTTTACAACCACGGACCGGCCCGCGCCGCCGCCGGGCGGGGCACGCCGCTGATCGTGGCCGAGGGCTATATGGATGTGATTGCCCTTTCCGAAGGGGGCTTTGCCTCCTGCGTCGCGCCGCTGGGGACCGCGATCACGGAAAACCAGCTGATGATGCTCTGGCGGATGTCGGATGAGCCGATCATCGCGCTGGATGGTGACACCGCCGGGATCCGCGCCGCAATGCGGCTGATCGATCTGGCCCTGCCGCGCCTTGAGGCCGGGAAATCCCTGCGCTTTGCCATCATGCCCGAGGGGAAAGACCCCGATGACATGATCCGCAGTGAAGGCCCCGCCGCCGTGCAGGCGGTTCTGGATCAGGCCATGCCCATGGTGAAACTCCTGTGGCAGCGCGAAACCGAAGGCCGCGTATTTGACAGCCCCGAACGCAAGGCGGCGCTGGACAAGGCCCTGCGCGAGAAGATCCGCCTGATCCGGGATCCGTCGATCCGCAAGCACTATGGAGAGGACATCAAGGAACTGCGCTGGCAGCTGTTTCGCGGCAACCGTCCCGCCCGCGAGGGCGGCTTTACGGCGCGCCGCGGCGGTGCGGGCGGCGGTTTTCGCGATGGTGCGCGCGCGCCCTGGCGAGGGCAGGGGAGCGCCCCTGTGCCGCTGGCCACAACCCGCAGCTCCCTCCTGGCCGCAGCCGACGAGGCCGCTCTGGCCCGCGCCCGCGAGGCGGTGATCCTTGCGGTGGTGATCACCACGCCCTCGGTCATTCCTGAGTTTGAGACCAACCTGGAACGTATGCTCTGCCCGGACCCGGATCTCATGGGCCTGCGGGACATGGCGCTGATGCATGGCATTTCTGCCCCACAGCGACTGAAAGAGGAAATTGAGTACGCTCTTGGGCCCCATGCCCTTGAAAACCTCTTTGCCCTGCGCCATGTGGCAATTGTCCCCTGTCTGCGCAAACCCGGCGATGAGGAGGCCGCGCGTCTGACGCTGGCCGAAGAATTTGCAAAGCTCGAAGCGCTGAGGGGACTGGATGCAGAGCTGGCCGAGGCAGAGGAGGATCTGTCTGGCCTGGCTGACGAGGCGCTGACATGGCGTTTGAAACAAGCCGCCGAAGCCCGCAACAGGGCCGTGCGAAGTGAAAACGAAGACAGGGCACAGTATGACGTGGGCGAAAACGGCGCACGGCTGGATCGCGAGGAACGTGACGCCTTTGGTGCCCTTCTGGACCGAATCGGCTTTTCCAACAAGTGACACACCTGGGAATAAACGGTGTTTTCCTAAGGAAGAGCGAAAGAAAATTGGGTAACACGGGGTGACGAATCATCGGTTCCGGATAATGATTCGCGCTATCCGAATCGCCCCAGCCTCTTAGAGGAGCAATGAATGGCCGCCAAAGATACTGACGAGCGCAAACCTGACGACCAGGAAGCCGAAATCTCGCTGGACATGAGCCAGGCCCAGGTCAAGAAGATGATCGCGGAGGCCCGTGAGAAGGGCTACATCACCTACGATCAGCTCAATCAGGTTTTGCCGCCGGATCAGGTCAGCTCGGAGCAGATCGAGGACGTGATGTCGATGCTGTCCGAAATGGGCATCAACATCATCGAAGACGAAGAGGCCGAGGAGGAAGAGCAGAACAAGGGCTCGACCGACCTGGTGACAACCGACTCCAACCGCGAGGTCGCGGTTGCGGGCGCGGCGGCCGAAAAGCTGGACCGCACCGACGATCCGGTGCGCATGTACCTGCGCGAGATGGGCTCGGTCGAACTCCTGAGCCGCGAGGGCGAGATCGCCATTGCCAAGCGGATCGAAGCCGGCCGCAACACGATGATCGCAGGTCTGTGTGAAAGCCCGCTGACCTTCCAGGCGATCACCATCTGGCATGACGAACTTCTGTCCGAAGACATTCTGTTGCGCGATGTCATCGATCTGGAGGCCACCTTCGGCAACCAGCTGGACGAGGACGGCGAGGTCAGCGAGCCGGTTGTGGATGCCGGTGCGGTTGCCGGTGCGGCAAAACCCGCCAAGGAAGAAAAAGGCCCCGAGCTGGATGCCGATGGCAACCCGATTGCCAGCGACGATGACGAGGATGAGGACGAACAGGCCAACATGTCCCTGGCCGCGATGGAAGCCGCGCTCAAGGATCGCGTTCTGTCGACGCTGGACCGGATCTCATCGGACTATGCCCAGCTGAGCGAGATGCAGGACAGCCGGATTTCGGCCACCCTGAACGAAGACGGCTCTTTCAGCGAGCAGGACGAAAACACCTATCAGTTGCTGCGGGCGGAGATCGTCGAACTGGTGAACGGTCTGCACCTGCACAACAACCGTATCGAGGCGTTGATCGACCAGCTTTATGGCATCAACCGCCGTGTCATGCAGATCGACAGCGCCATGGTGAAACTGGCGGACCAGGCCCGCATCAATCGCCGTGAGTTCGTCGAGGAGTACCGCGGCCGCGAGCTGGACCCGAACTGGCTGTCGGAAATGGCCGAAAAGCCGGGCCGTGGCTGGCAGATGTTCATCGAACGCTCCGCCGACAAGGTCGAAGAGCTGCGCGCCGACATGGCACAGGTCGGGCAGTATGTCGGTCTCGACATCTCGGAATTCCGTCGCATCGTGCAGCAGGTTCAAAAGGGTGAGAAAGAAGCCCGTCAGGCCAAGAAGGAAATGGTCGAGGCCAACCTGCGTCTGGTGATCTCGATTGCCAAGAAATACACCAACCGCGGCCTGCAGTTCCTGGACCTCATTCAGGAAGGCAACATCGGCCTCATGAAGGCGGTGGACAAGTTCGAATACCGTCGCGGCTACAAGTTCTCGACCTATGCGACCTGGTGGATCCGTCAGGCCATCACCCGCTCCATCGCGGATCAGGCGCGCACCATCCGTATCCCGGTGCACATGATCGAGACGATCAACAAGCTGGTGCGCACCGGCCGTCAGATGCTGCACGAAATCGGCCGCGAGCCGACCCCGGAAGAGCTGGCCGAAAAGCTGCAGATGCCGCTGGAGAAGGTCCGCAAGGTGATGAAGATCGCCAAGGAGCCGATCTCGCTCGAAACACCCATCGGGGACGAGGAAGACAGCCAGCTGGGCGATTTCATCGAGGACAAGAATGCCGTGCTGCCGCTCGACAGCGCCATTCAGGAAAACCTCAAGGAAACCACGACACGGGTGCTGGCCTCGCTCACCCCGCGCGAGGAACGGGTGTTGCGCATGCGGTTCGGCATCGGCATGAACACCGACCACACGCTGGAAGAGGTCGGCCAGCAGTTCTCGGTGACCCGCGAACGGATCCGCCAGATCGAGGCCAAGGCTTTGCGAAAGCTCAAGCACCCCAGCCGCAGCCGCAAGCTGCGCAGCTTCCTGGACCAGTGATCAAAAGGCGCCCCGAGGGGCGCCTTTTCTCATTGTAGTTCCAGCTTGGGATAGCGGTTTTTCGTTGCCAGTACTGGCAGTGGCTTTCTGTACCTGCGGGGCGACACCGAACAGAAAGCGCCCTTTGCATGTCCTCGGGAGCCGGAGGGTTTTCGGCTGTCCGTTGCGGCCTTCGGGATGGAACACCTGCCGCTGACTGGCGAAACAGCTCTCCCAAACCAACACGTCCGCCCCCCGAAACTTGAGGCAAAGCCAAGTCCTTCTGCCACCGGGGGGCGCACCCGCCATGTCTTGAAAGCGTGATTGGATTGGCTCCTGTGGATACACGGCCTAGTCAATCAGATTGAGCTGTTTTGCCGCTTGCCGCATTGCCTGCACCGCGCTCATGGAGGGGGTTGCCGCACAGATGGCCGATGTTTCCGCGTAGAACCTCGATCGCTGGACTGGTGCGGATGGCGACCGGGGCGCTGCGATGTCGGCCTCCTTGATGGCATTGTCTTCCATGAACCGTCTCATGAGAACGACGAATGGCAAGTCATCTTCTTTTGGGAGGCCGAGGTCTTCGTGAAACACACCTGCGCGATCAAAGTAAGCAATCTCGGCATCATGGTATGCAAAGATGACCTCCTCGTGCCGTGCGCCAAGCTCCTCACAGGTAACACCCAAAAGCTCATCTGCCGTGTAGAGTTTTATCTGTGATGATTGTGGCCAGGCGAAAAAAGCCAGTGCTGCGGCAGAGCCACAAAAACACAGGAGAATTCCGGCAATCTGCTTCATAGCCTCAGATACGATGCGCTCCGCCTCGTGTCAAAACCGCAAGCCCTCCTGATACTCAGACCTCGAAAGCAGACCGAGACACAGGTTGCCTGCATCCCCTTTTTGCCGACTGGAACGCCCATCTGTTAACCATGCCGCGGCCCCTATCTTGCCCCCTCGGGACTGTATGCGTAAACTATTTGTTAAGAAATCGCATGTCGGGGGATATGATGTCTGTGACCCAGGGAACCGCTTCCGCGCTCACCGCTCTTGAAGAAAAGCTGCTGCATCTCAGCCACCTGACCGAGGCCAACCAGTTCATGGTCGAGGTGCTGAAAGAACAGGGCGAGCAGCTCAATGCCATCGACGCCGAAGAGGCCCGCGCCATGCTGCGTGCGCAGGCGCGCAAGGTGTTCGGACCTGCGGGCGGTGATGCGCAGAACCCCGACGTTCTCGCCATTCTGGAACAGGCGCTTGGCGCACAGCAAAGCGCTCAGATCATTCCCTTTCCCAAACGCCCCGCCTGATCCTGCCTGATACGGGCGTCTCCCTGCCGGGGGCGACCGTTCTGACGGCGGGTCTTTGCTGACCTACGATTTTGTGAAGGCGTTCTGCCATTGCCTCTGTGGGCGCAGGGTCTATCCTGTTCAGCAGAACAGGGGGCATTTGCCATGAAACGTATCCTTCCGACCATGTGCTGCGCCATGATGCTGCAGCTTGCCGCGCCCGCACAGGCCTTTACCCTGCCCAATGGGGTGCAGGTCAAAGCGGTCGACGATCTGGTGTTCGAAGTGGTTCCCAGGAGTTCCGGCACCTTGGATGATTTCTGGTGTGGGGCTTCGGAATATGCCCGCCGGGTCCTTGGCGCGGGGTGGCGCGACACGATCTATGTCTACCGCGGACGTGGCATCAGCGAGACGACCGGAAAACGCTCTGCTGTGCAGTTCACCCTGTCCCGCGAGAAAGCGCCGGATCTGCCGCCTGAGCGGGGCGTGATCAAGCTGGGTTTGAAAGCCGGGGACTCCATGTCCGTCCAGATGGCCCGCGGTCACTGCAATCAAAGGGCAGTTCGCCCCTGACACAGGGTGAGCTGAGCCCGCAAGAAACCAGCCCTTGGGAGGTCGGACATGACAAGAACGAAACGTGCAGGCCTCCTGTTGGCCGCCGCCCTTGCCCTGCAGCCCATCACGGCCGAGGCGTGGTGGGCCTGGAACCGTCACGAGGTGCTTCCGGTTCAGGAAGGGGTCTGGGAGGTGGTCAGCCGGGTTGGCAGCTCTCCGCAGGACTACTGGTGCGGCATCGGAGATTTCGCCATCACGCAATTGCGTACGGGCGCCGCTCAGCGGATCTATATCTGGGAAGGGGTTGGGCCGTCGGTCAACCGACCCAAGAAAAGATCAGTGAAATTCGCCCTGACACCGCCGCCCGGGGCGGATACATCCAGCAGCTACTCCCTGTCGATCAAACGACCCGGAGAAAACATCAGCGCAAATATGGCGCGCAATTACTGCTACAATCACTTTGACGATCCGTTCTATCTGCGGCCTTAGGTCAATCTTCTTGCGGGATGGGCCGCGCTGAGGCATCTGTTTCCCCATGCAGACGGAATTCCAGATCGAAACAGACGGGCAGGGCCTCTATGAGTTCACCCGTGACCTGCGGCGCTGGGTGCAGGGCCAGGACCTGCGCGAGGGGCTGCTCACCCTTTTTGTGCGCCACACCTCCTGCTCCCTGCTGATACAGGAAAACGCCGACCCCGAGGTGCAGGAAGACCTCAGGGCTTTTTTCGCCCGGCTGGTGCCGCCCAGCACCCATCCGTCCATGTCTTACCTGCGCCACACCTACGAGGGACCAGATGACATGCCCGCCCATATCAAGGCGGCCATGATGCCGGTCAGCCTGTCCATTCCGGTCCGGGATGGGCTGCCGGTCCTCGGCACATGGCAGGGGGTCTATCTTTTCGAACACCGCGATGCGCCGCACCGCCGCAAAATCGCGGCACATCTAGCGGGAACCGCTTGATCTAGCGGTGCGATTTCACCTCTACCCAAACTCTAGAGGCTCCCCTATACTTGTGGATAAGTGCGCCGGATGACGCGCAGATTACAGGCATTTATCAACAAGGGGCCCAGCTGATGCGCTGTCCGTTTTGCGGAAATATCGATACTCAGGTCAAAGACTCCCGTCCCGCAGAGGACCACGTTTCGATCCGCCGCCGCCGTTTCTGTCCGGCCTGCGGGGGGCGCTTCACGACCTACGAGCGGGTGCAGCTGCGCGATCTGGTGGTGGTCAAGACCAACGGACGCCGCGAGGACTTTGACCGCGACAAGCTGGAACGCTCGATCCGCATCTCGATGCAGAAACGCCCGATCGACCCCGAGCGGATCGATCAGATGATTTCCGGCATCGTGCGGCGCCTTGAAAGCATGGGCGAGACGGATATCCCGTCCAAGATGATCGGCGAAATCGTGATGGAGGCCTTGGCCCGGATCGACACAGTGGCCTATGTGCGCTTTGCCAGTGTCTACAAGAACTTCCAGGCGGCCGACGATTTCGAGGATTTCGTGCACGAGCTGCGCCCTCATACGCCGCCCGAAGAGTGATCTGACCGATGCAACGTTACGATCAGGCCATGGACGACCGGTTCATGGCGCTGGCCCTGTCATTGGGGCGGCGCGGGCAGGGCAACTGCTGGCCAAATCCGGCCGTTGGCTGCGTGATCGTCAAGGACGGGCGCATTCTGGGCCGCGGCTGGACCCAGCCCGGCGGGCGTCCACACGGAGAGACTGAGGCTTTGGCGCAGGCGGGGGCGGCCGCGCACGGTGCCACAGCCTATGTGACGCTCGAGCCCTGTTCGCACCACGGGGAAACGCCGCCTTGCGCGCAGGCCCTGATCGATGCGGGTGTGGCCCGTGTCGTCGCCGCCATCGGAGATAGCGACCCAAGGGTCTCGGGGCAGGGGTTCGAGATGCTGCGC
This sequence comes from Phycobacter sedimenti, assembly GCF_038148855.1. NCBI lineage: Bacteria > Pseudomonadati > Pseudomonadota > Alphaproteobacteria > Rhodobacterales > Roseobacteraceae > Phycobacter > Phycobacter sedimenti. The sequence goes on from NZ_JBBVGR010000002.1 coordinate 124,222, forward strand.
TATGCGGGGATCGAGGTCACGACCGGTGTCCTCGCCGAAGAGGCCGCGCGCGACCATGCCGGGTTTTTCCTCAAGACCGAACAGGGCCGCCCCTTGGTGACGCTGAAACTGGCGGGCAGTTTTGACGGCCGTATCGCGACCGGATCGGGCCAGAGCAAGTGGATCACCGGCCCCGAGGCGCGCCGCGCGGTGCATGCCATGCGGGCCAGCCATGATGCGGTGATGGTCGGGGCGGGTACGGTACGTGCCGATGATCCGTCGCTGACGGTCCGTGATCTCGGGGTTGAGCGGCAGCCGGTGCGGGTGATCGCTTCGCGGCATCTGGACCTTCCGCTGATGAGCCAGCTCGCCCGCACCGCAAACGAGGTGCCGGTCTGGCTGTGCCATGGGCAGGGCGCCGATGTGGAGCGTCTGCGCGCCTGGGAGGGACTCGGCGCCCGTCTGATCCCCTGCGCCAGCCACGGGGTGCAACTGTCGGCAGCGGATGTTGTGCAGCAGTTGGGTCAGGCCGGGTTGACGCGGGTGTTCTGCGAAGGGGGCAGCGCCCTTGCAGCCTCTCTGTTGGCCTTTGATCTCGTGGATGAGCTGATCGGCTTTACCGCCGGTATCGGCATTGGCGCCGAAGGGCTGCCCTCGATCGGGGCCCTGGGACTGGGACGTCTGGATGAGGCGCCAAGGTTTGAGCTGGTCGAGGCGCGCCCGATTGGCCGCGATATCCTGCACCGCTGGCGGCGCGCGCTGGCATAGGCGGCATCAGCCCTAGCGCCACAGGTGGGCGTAGCTGGCAAACAGCCCCTGCAGTTTCGACAGGCTCCGGTTGGCCAGCCCCGCCCGCGCCTGCTGCCCAGTTGCCAGACGTTCCACAACCACCTCAACCGGGCAGGGCTGACCGGTGACCGGATCAAGGTAGCGCGGATAGTCGATCAGAACCGCATGGGCGAGACCGGCCAGACCGGGGCGCGCCTTGCGCCAGGCCGGGGCCGAGATCATGTCGCGCGTCAGCCCCCAGCCCGCATAGAAGGGCGTGCCGAGCACGGTGACCTTCACCCCGCGCAAGAGCGCCTCGAACCCAAGGAGCGAGGTCATCGTCCAGACCTCCTGCACCTCATCCAACAGCGCCATGGGATCGGCATTGCGTGCCACCACATCGGCCAGACCTTCGGGGATGATCTCGGCTGGCACCTCTCCCTTGCGCAGGCCTGCCTCCACGTCCGGGTGGGGCTTGTAGATGATCACCGCATCCGGGTTTTCGGCGCGCACGCGGCGCAGCAGATCGAGGTTGCTGCGCACCTTGCCTGCGCCAGCGAGAATGGAGGCGTCGTCCTCGACCTGTCCCGGCACCAGAATCCGGTGGCCGGGCGGCAGATCGGGCAGGTCGCCGCGCAGATTGTATTTTGAAATGCTGTCGCGCGTCAGGGACTTGATCAGCCGTTCGGCGCGCTGCGTCTCGGCATCGCTCATATCCGCGCGCTTTGCAATCAGATCATCCAGATCCGAGGGGTGGCGCGGATCGTAGTAGATGCCCTGCCGGTCCAGCACCAGCGACATGGGCGGGACCAGCTCGGCGCCAAGGCCGCGTGAGCGCAGAAACCCGTCTTCAAGGCGAAAGGCCCCGGCGTGGGATGTGTCGGCCTTCGAGGCCCAGACCATCCAGTTGCGCCCGCTCTTGCGTGCCTTCTCGGGGTCATCGGTGAACAGCACTTTCCGCTCGCGGCCAAAGAAGCCCTGCAGAGGCTTTCGCTTCCACAGACGCATGCCCGAGGCGGCCCAGCCGACCCGATCCTGCCGCCATGCGCGCACGCGGGCCTCTAGATTGTCGATGACGCATTCGATGTCACACAGTCGGTCGCGGAACGGATCGTACCAGGTGGGGTAAAGGATCATCGCCCCGGTGAACAGCTGCGCCCGTGTCAGGCGCCGGTGGCGGCGCGGGGGCGGGAACTCGTCCCGCGTGAGGCCCCATCCGGCATAGAAAGGCTGGCCAAAGACGCGGGGCTTGTGCCCGGCGAGGATGGCTTCGAACCCCAGTTGCGATGAGACGGTGTAAACGCCGACAGCCCCTTCCAGCAGCTGCCAGGGGGAGACGGGATCGCTGAGAATGCTGGTCCGGTCATTGGCGTCCTTCTGGCCGAAATAACCGTGCCTGAACCCGGCGCGGGTCTCGGGGTGGGTCTTGATCACGATGCGCGCGCCGGGGTTTTCCTCTTGCGCAAAGACCAGCATCTCCCGGAACCGCGCCGCATCCGCGCCTGATGCGGTGACCGAGGCATCCCCGCGCGCCTGATCCACCACCAGAACATAGCCGGGATCCGGCACCGGAGCCGCAGGCGCATAGGCGTTGTATTTGCTGAGGTGCGCATCCATCAGCCGCCCGATGGCATCACGGGCGCGGCGCATCATCTGGCTGTCATCGAGGGGATGCGTGGCCAGAAGCTGCTCCAGGTCAGATGGGATGGAGGGGTCGAAATGCACGCCCGAGCGGTCCAGCAGAAGGCCCACGGGCGGCTCTCCGGCGCGGCCGGGCTGCACTGAGCGCAGAAAGGCGTCTTCCACCCGCAGCAGATCGGCGCCCCGTTCCCGCGCCACGGCGCGGCCCCGGTGGGCGGTGGGAGAGTTGCCCCAGATCCCGACCAGATCACCGTCGCCGGGCAGACCAAGGCGGATGTCATATCCCGCCAGCGTCAGAATGCGCCTCAGGCGCTTTTGTGTGAGGAACCCGCCATTGTAGACGAAAAGCCGGGATCTGTTGATCCCGGCTTTGCCATTGCCATGCGGCATGTCGTGCATCGGTTTGAGATCACTCAAGGATGGAGGCTGCACTGGACACCGAGCCGAGCGGTGTGACCAGCAGCGAGATGGTCTTGGTCCACTGGGCGTAGGGCGCCTCGGTGACGTAAAGGGTATCATCGTCGCGGATCACGAAGTCGCGGGCGATGAACAGGCCGTTCGGTTGCGTGAGGTTCAGTACGTAGACCATGCGCTGCGCCCCGATCAGATCGTCGCGTCCCAGAACCTGATTGGCAATCTCGGCCGGTTCGTTGCGCAGGATGAAGACGCCCGTCGGATCCGACGCGGTGGAGATCAGGCCGCCGACCTGGGCGATCGCCTCGAGCGCGGACAGGTCCTGGCTCTCGAACGGCACACGGGCCTGCGCACTGGTGGCGCCAAGCGCGGTGTAGGAGCGCGTGTCCTCCTCGACAAGGATCTTGTCGCCGCCGCGCAGGGCGATATCGAGTTCGGGGTGATCGTAGAGATCCTGGAACCAGATCTTGCCCTGGGTACTACCCCGAATGATGGTGACCTGTGCGATCTCCGGCTGAATGGTGACGCCGCCCGCCTGCGCCAGCATGGTGGCAAGGGTTCGGGTCGGACGTTCGATGGGGTAGATGCCCTGGCCGGTCACCGCGCCCGTCAGGCTGACGGTGGCGCCATCACCGGCGAGGCGGCGCACCTGCACCTGCGGATCCGGCGTCTGATCCTCTAGCCTCTTGGTAATTATTTCGCGCAGCTGATCGGGGGTATTGCCCGAAGCGCGCACGCGGCCGGCATAGGGCACGAAGATATATCCGGCGCTGTCGACCTGCACTTCTTCCAGCGCGGTCGCATTGGTGGCCTCGGCGGCCAGAAGGCCATCGTCGACGTTTTCCCAGATCGTCAGGCCCAGCACGTCGCCGGGGCGGATGGTGTCAGAGGTCAGCTGTCCGGCGGATGTGAAGCTATCGGAAAAGCCAAGTGCAGGCACCACGGCCGTTGCACGGGCCACCCGGTCGTTGACAGAAACGACAAAGGCATCGCCCTGCTTCTGTACCGAGCCGGCGAAGATCTGACGCTTGTTCGGGCCGACCTTCGGCAGACCACAGGAAGCCGCCAGCGAAAGAGCTGCCAGAATCGCGATGGGGCGCGCCCAGCGGAATGGGACGTGTGACACTGCTCGGTCTCCTCGACCTATTATTGTTTTGCCTCAATTTTTTGGGATACCCTAGCGCAGTGACGTTGGAAAATCCAGCCTCCCGACGCTTTGGAGTCAGCTCACCGCCCGCAACTGTTGCCGCGGCGCCGCTGTGCCCTGTTTCAGCGCATCGTAAGGATCGTCCGGGGCCAGCATCATGTCGACCACCTGCCGCAGCAGCTGTCGGCGCCCTTTCTTGGAGTAATACCCGCCCGGCAGTTGCGATGTCTCGAGCAGATAGCGACGATACTCCTTGTAGGCCCGGTTGTCTGGGCGGGCGGGAGTGGCAAAAAACTCCGGCAGGCTCTGAGTGGAGACGAACTCGGATTTGTCATAGACCGCGCGGCCAAAGACCTTGAGCGGGATGCCCCGCCACAGGACCTGCTGGCCGGCGGTGGAGTTCACGGTGATCGCCGTGCGCGCCTCGTTCAGAAGCTGCGCAAGCTTGCCCCCTCGCACGTAGTGGATGCGGTGGCCGATGTCATGCTCGCGGGCCAGACGGCGCACCACGCTGCGCAACGGCACCCGCCCATCCTCGAGCGGGTGGGCCTTGACCACCAGATGATGATGTCGGGGGGCGCCATCGGCAAAGCCGGTGATCACCTCCTCCAGAAAATCGCTCATGCTGTCAAAGGGAGAGTGCATCTGGAACGAGCTGTCGTGCTCCAGCTGCAAAAGCGCCAGATGATAGGGAAAGCCGCCATTGCGGATCCGCCAGGTGGCCAGACGTCGCTCAAGCGCCTGAAATGGCATCAGAAGAAGGCGTTTGAGGTACAACTGGAATTCCCGTGCGACCGGCAGGGCGCGGTGCGGGCGAAAGTTCCGGTAGCCCCGGTTCCAGAACATCACGAACCAATGATAGAGCGCCCCGTAAAAGACGTGCTGGCGCATGTCGCCCCAATGGGACGGGGGCAGGGGCGCCTCCATGTCCGAGCGCTCCAGCGCCAGCTGCATATCGGCCACGGACATCTCCATCAGGCGGGAGTTCCCATTGGATCCTTCCCGTTCGTAGGTGACCCAGTAAGGGCGCAGGTAGCCCTCTTCAAAGACATGAACCGTCAGGCCGCGCGATTTGGCCTGCCGCACCGCCTCGGCGTGGATCGGGCGGGTGTCGCCATAAAGGACGATATCCGTAATGCCACGGTCCTTGCAGATCTCTGCAAGCCTGTCCGGCCAATCTTCAGGCGTGCCGCGATAGGGGATGTAACTGGCCCGGTGTCGCCAGAAAACGCTGTCGCCTGCGTTGAAGCCAACCCGCCAGACCGTGCAGCCCGCCGCCCGCAGCATCGCGCCAAGGCCGTTGAAAAACGGCCCGTGCGGTCCCTGTAGAAACAGGAAGCAGCGATGCGGATCAGGATCGGCTCTGGACATCAGACAACTCTGGTTTTCCGGGATGTTACCGCGACATGGTTAACGAATGACTGGGGCGAAACTATGACCTGCCTCGCCCATGGGCAACTGTCCTTGGGCGAGGGGGATTTGCATGCGGCGGCGTGCGGGAAGGCTTGTGAACCCCTCGGGCAGGCGCTACCTCTGGGATCGAGAAAGAACAGGCACGGAGCGCCCCACCATGTTTACAGGTATCATCACCGATGTCGGCACCATCGCCGAGCTGGAACAGCAGGGCGATCTGCGCGCACGCATCAAGACCGGCTATGACACCTCCGGGATCGACCTTGGCGCCTCCATCGCCTCGGACGGTGTGTGCCTGACTGTGATCGAGCTTGGACCGGACTGGTACGACGTGCAGATCTCGGCCGAGACGGTTTCGAAGACCAATATCGGCGCCTGGGACGTGGGGAAGCGGGTCAACCTGGAGCGCGCCCTGAAGGTGGGCGATGAGCTGGGCGGTCATATCGTGTCGGGCCATGTGGATGGCGTGGCCGAGGTGGTGGAGATCCGGGACGAGGGCGACAGCACCCGCGTCACCCTGCGCGCGCCGAAAGATCTGGCGCGCTTCATCGCGCCAAAGGGGTCGGTTGCTTTGAACGGGACCTCGCTGACGGTCAACGACGTTGAGGGCTGCGAGTTCGGCATCAACTTCATTCCCCACACCAAGGAGGTGACCACCTGGGGAGATGTGAAACTGGGCGATCAGGTCAACCTCGAGATCGACACGCTGGCCCGCTACGTGGCGCGGCTGGCAGAGGCCGGGTGATGCCCGGGCTGGCATCTGGCGCGGCGCTGGCCGGGATCGGACACAACAACGGACCCAGCATGGACGCAGGACGCGCATGGCGCATCCATGCCTGGAAAAAGGCCCAGAAAAAACTGATGCCCAACACCATCCCGAAGCTGGTCCTGCAGATGCGGATCCGGCGGGCGGCGGAACTGGGCATGGACTACAAGACCTATGCCCGTGTGCGGCAGACCTCGGGGCAGGACATCGCCGGGCTGCTGTTCTCCTCGAACGCGTTGCGCATCATCGCCTATGGCGCCCATATGCCTGACGCCGAGCGGCGCGCCCTCGACGCGGTCAGGAACTCCAGCAAGCTGGCGCTTGTCCACAGGCCGAACAACCCTGAGGCGGTTCTGGCGGCGCACCCTGTGCTGGATGCGGCGGGCGCGGCGCCAAGGTTCAACGAGAGCTGGTCCGAGATGCGTAGCAAGGTGCAGGCGTTGATCCACAGTCAGGGTCTGCCGGGAGCGTCTGTGGTGGTGATCGGTGATGCGCCGCTTGAAAGCGAATGGAGCACCGCCGCCCGCGCCGCCGCCTATCTGCCCGCTGCCGAGTATTTCGGCCACCACACAGGCTGACGCAGAAGCGTCGGCTTTTGAATGGAGCCACTGACGCAAAGCGGTCTCTCAGGGCGGATCAATATCGGCCTATCTCGACTTTTTGCGGCGCGATCACCATGGCGTCGGAAGAGAGCGCAGTCACGACTGCAAAGTGACGGTTGCCACGACCGCCGCAACAGGGCGGCACATGGCCTTTTGATGCGTATCTGCCGGTGCCGCGTGATGCAGGAATTGCCTTTGCATTGCCGGACAGCTTTCTGACCAGCCCGGAACGGAGCAGAGATCTGCTGAAGAGCCATTGGCCGGGTATCCGGGTACCCCATGGCCGCCCCGTCTGGAGAGGGGGGCGGCACGTTGCTTTGGTGGGTCAGGTTGGTTCGGGGGAAGCGAGGCATCCGCCGTTCTCTGGCGGAAGGGGCTGCGCCGCTGGGAGAAACCGGGCTGAGTAACCTGGTAGACAGAACACCTGCAACCCGATCGATATGCGTCATCCCGCCCGCCTGATAGCATCCGGGCCCGCGTGGTGGCGGCCTTCTGCGCATTTGCAAACGTGGCGTCGCTGATTCCTAGAGAGCCAAGCGGGCTGGCCTTTGCGGCGCGGCTGCGCTATCCCGCTGGCAACGCGGCAGCGCCTTTAGGGGGGCTGCGACACGGATCATGAAAGGCCATGACATGAGCTTTGAAACACCGGGGCCGGTCGAGGCCCGCCTGCGCGACGCAATCAGCCCGATCGAAGAGATCATCGAAGAGGCGCGCCAGGGACGCATGTTCATCCTTGTGGACCATGAGGACCGCGAGAACGAGGGCGATCTGGTCATCCCCGCCCAGTTTGCCGATGCTGAGGCCATCAACTTCATGGCAACCCACGGGCGCGGGCTGATCTGCCTGCCGATGACCGCCGAGCGGATCGATGCCTTGGGTCTGCCGATGATGGCGGTGAACAACTCCTCGCGGCACGAGACCGCCTTTACCGTCTCGATCGAGGCGCGCGAAGGGGTCTCCACGGGCATCTCCGCCGCTGACCGGGCGCTGACCGTGGCGACCGCGATCAACGAACAGAACACCATGGCCGCCATCGCAACGCCGGGCCATGTCTTCCCGCTGCGCGCAAAACGTGGCGGCGTCTTGGTGCGTGCGGGTCATACCGAGGCGGCAGTCGATATCTCGCGCCTGGCGGGGCTGCATCCTTCGGGCGTGATCTGCGAGATCATGAAGGAAGACGGCACCATGGCGCGCCTGCCGGATCTGGTGGAGTTCGCAGCCAAGCACGGACAGAAAATCGGCACCATCAGCGATCTGATCGCTTACCGGGCGCGGAATGATAACCTGGTGACGGAAACCTCCTGCGAGATGGTGACATCCGAGTTCGGCGGCGACTGGGAGATGCGTCTTTTCACCGACCAGACCCACGGGGTTGAGCACGTGGTGATGATCAAGGGCGATATCACCACGCCCGAGCCGGTTCTGGCCCGCACCCATGCCCTGCACGAGGCGACGGATATTCTGGGCCTCGGCCCGAAATCAGCCCGCCAGCTGCCCCGCGCGATGGAGATCATCGCCGCCGAGGGGCGCGGTGTGGTGACGCTGTTCCGCCAGCCGCGAAATGCGCTATATGCATACGAGGACGACGGATCGCGCACGGTGACGATCAAGCAGACAGGGATCGGCGCGCAGATCCTTTCGAACCTGGGCCTGAAAGATCTTATCCTGCTGACGGATTCGCCCTCGACCAAATATGTGGGTCTTGATGCCTATGGGCTGTCGATCGTCGGCACCCGTCCCATTCTGAAGGAAAAGTGATATGGCCGGTCATGAAAGCCACTACATCCTGCCGCGTCCCAGCTTTGACAAGCCGGTCAAACTGCTGATCGTGGTTGCGCCTTATTACAAGGACATCGCCGACAACCTGGTCGCGGGCGCCAAGGCCGAGATCGAGGCGGTGGGCGGCACCTGGGATCTGGTCGAGGTGCCCGGCGCGCTGGAGGTGCCCACCGCGATCTCCATCGCGGATCGGACCTCGAACTTTGACGGCTACGTGGCGCTCGGCTGCGTGATCCGCGGCGAGACCACCCATTATGACACCGTCTGCAACGACAGCAGCCGCGCGATCCAGCTGATGGGCCTTCAGGGCCTGTGCATCGGCAATGGTATCCTGACGGTGGAAAACCGTCCCCAGGCCGAGGTGCGCGCGGATCCGGCGGATCAGAACAAGGGCGGTGGTGCGGCGGCTGCGGCCTTGCATCTGATCGCGCTGACGCGTAAGTGGGGCGGCCAGACCAAGGGAGTCGGCTTCAAGGCGCCTTCCGACGCCATCCAGCTGGCTGGCACAGACCTGGCGATCACAGACAACGGACCCACCACGGCATGAGCACCTCAGGCGGCGCCCGCAAGGGCAATGGCAAGACCCAGATGAAATCGGCAGCGCGGCTTTACGCGGTGCAGGCGCTGTTCCAGATGGAGCACAGCGGGCAGACCTTTGACCAGGTGATCGTCGAATTCGAGGATCATCGGTTCGGTGCCGTCTATGAGGGCGATGAATTTGCCGAGGGCGATCCCAAGCTGTTTCGCAAGCTGGTCGAGGATGCCGTGAACTATCAGGCGAAGATCGACCAGATGACCGACCGCGCCCTGGTGGCGAAATGGCCGATTGCCCGCATCGACCCGACCCTGCGCGCCCTGTTCCGCGCAGCCGGCGCCGAACTGGTGCAGGCCGACACGCCGGTCAAGGTGGTGATCAACGAATACGTCGATGTGGCCCGCGCCTTCTTTCCCGAGGGCAAGGAGGCGAAATTCGTCAACGCGGTGCTGGATCACATGGCCCGCGAGGCACGCCCCGACGCGTTTTGACGCCTTTGGGCTGCAAGTGATCAAGAGGCGCGGTTCACCGCGCCTTTCTTTGCGCAGTGACGGTGGGACAAATTCCGCCGATTGCATGTATTCTCATTATAATGTGCTGGACCCTTCTGGCTTTGGTGCTACCATCCCCATGCGCCTTACGGAGGGAATCTGATGCCAGAACTCATTCGTCTCTACATCCGCAATGTGGCTTTGGGCTTTGCAATTGCGGCCGTGTTCGTCGCATTGCTGTTGTGGTTTAACGTGATGAACCTCTGGGGGCTGATCAGCACCTCTGACGTCGGGCTGCTGGCCGTCGGCATCTTGTGGTTCATGAACGGGATCGTTTTTGCCGGGGTTCAGTTTGCCTTTGCGGTGATGTCCCTGGCCGACAAGAAGGATGGGCCGCGCGGCGGCACGCCTGTTGCGCATCACTTCGAACCGATCCGCGTCGAAGCGACCGTGCGTCCGAACGGCTCTCGCAAGGGGCGCGCGCGCCCCTAGGCTGACTATGCGGGCCGAGAAAGACCCGGGCGGCCCCCAAAAGAACCCGGAGCCCTCTGGCCCCCTTCCTCCACCTTGAGCGGAAGCCCGTTTCACGGCCAATGCGATGGCGTCAGCACGGTCGTAATCTGCACCCTGTAACGCGGAAATGTTGCGGCAGGGCGCGTCTTGCATGTATCAGACCTGTTGTGGTTTTGGGGTGCGGGCCTGATCCAGATCAATGATATATCGCGCATGCGGAATATGATTGCCGCGACTCACATCAGGCAATCAAAGAGGCTCCACATGTTCCGTCTCGCATTCATCCTGCATCTGTTCATCGGCTCTACCCTTGCGGGCAGCGCGGTCATTGCCGCGCTGACCATGGGGCAGGATCGCTTGCAGCCCATTCTGATTGCCGCCGCGATCGGGTTTTTGGCCGCGTTTCCGGTGACCTGGCTGGTGGCCCGCAAGCTGTATCAGCGGGCCTGACAGCCGTTGGCTTAGAGCTTTTTCTGGATGTCCGTGGCGACGTCCTCGATGGCCGTGCCGGCCTTGTTGATGTCACGGCCTGCGCCTTTTGCGGTCTCGCAGGCGGTAAGCCCCATCAATGCGATCCCGGTCAGGATGTACTTGAGCATTCTGGTCTCCGTTCTTTCGTCAAGTGATGCTTGACGCCGCACCTGGCCCTGTTTGTGGCTCTGCAGCCAGAGGCACGGAGGGCGTCGTCGCTCCTCGCCATTTCCTGCGAGTTTCTTGACGGAGGTCAATGTTCTATTTTGATCTTTGGGAGAAAACCCCTGCGAGAACAGATATTGGGAGGCAATGATCCATGACACTTCAGCAGCGCAAACAGGCGTTGGAAACACGCCGGAAAGTTCTGACGGGGCATCTGATCGAGGTTGAGCACGCCTTGGATGAGCCGATGCCGAAAGACTGGGAGGATCGCTCGTCCGAGCGTCAGGGCGACGAGGTGCTTGAACGGCTGGGGCAGGTGGAGCTGGATGAGGTGCGCCAGATCGATGCGGCCCTTGCGCGGCTTGAGGAGGGATCCTACGGCTTTTGCCAGATCTGTGGCGATGCGATTTCAGAGGAGCGTCTGGACCTGTTGCCGGCAACGCCCTTCTGCAAGAAGTGTGCCAGATAGGGCCGGGTGGGTGATCCCGGCGTCAGGCCACCTTTTCATTCGGGCTTGGGCGGCCTAAAGCCATGGGCAGCAGTCCAATCCGGAGTTTTCCAATGTCTTGCGCCCTGTGTTCGGCCGACTCGCCGCTGATATTTCTTGACGTTCCCGGCGGGCCGGAGGGGGCCGGGGTCGAGGTATGTGCCACCTGCAAGGACCAGATCGAGGGCGATCTGGAACCGAACCACTGGCGCTGCCTGTCGTCCTCCATGTGGTCCGAAGATGCGGCGGTGCAGGTTCTGGCGGCGCGGCTGCTCAAACGTCTTGAGGGGCAGGACTGGGCGCGGGATCTGGCAGACCAGCTATGGCTGGAGGATGACACCCGCGCCTGGGCTGAAAACACGGGCACCGCGTCCGGTGGTCACCCCGGTGTTCACAAGGACAGCAACGGCGCGGCGCTTGCACAGGGGGACACCGTCGTTCTGATCAAGGACCTGCCGGTCAAGGGCGCGGGCTTTACCGCCAAGCGCGGCACTGCGGTGCGCGGGATTTCCCTGGTGCAGGACAACCCTGCCCATATCGAGGGCCGCGTCGAGGGCCAGCGGATCGTCATCCTCACCCAGTATGTGAAAAAGAAATAGACGTATGCCAGCATCAATGGCGCAATTTCACAAAGCCACCGTTGCCGAGGGTTTCGCGATGTGGCACAACCTGTCTCAAACGACTGAACAGACGAGTTTAGCACATGACTGACTTCGCCGAACGTCGCCGCATGATGGTGGACACTCAGGTCCGCCCTTCCGATGTGACGAAATATCCAATTATCGAAGCGATGCTGGCGGTGCCGCGCGAGAGCTTTGTTCCCGATGCGCAGCGGGAAGCGGCCTATGCAGACCAGAACCTCGACCTGGGGCAGGGGCGCGTCCTGCTGGAACCCCGCACCCTGGCAAAAATCCTGGATGCGCTGGATATCCAGAATGACGAGCTGGTCCTCGATGTTGGCTGCGCGCTTGGCTATTCAACCGCCGTCGTCGCGCGGGTCGCACAAATGGTGATCGGCGTGGAAGAAGACGAGAGCATCGGCGCAGATGCGCAGTCTCAGTTGTCCGAGGTCGGTGCCGACAATGCCATTGTTCATGTCGGACCTTTGGCCGAAGGCGCTGCGGAACATGGACCATATGACGTGATCATGATCGAGGGCGGGGTCGAAGACATTCCGGCTGCGCTCCTGGAGCAACTCCGCGAGGGCGGACGCATTGCGGCCATCTTCATGAGCGGCGCTTTGGGCGAGGTGAAGATCGGCTACAAGACGGCCGGTAAGCTGTCCTGGCGGTTCGCGTTCAATGCAGGTGCGCCGGTTCTTTCCGGGTTTGCAGCCGCGCGGGAATTTGCGCTCTGATCTCTTGAGAAGGAAAGGTTTCCTGCGCCCTCAGAACGGGGGCGCAAGAGTGGAAATGAACCAACCGCGGCTGGCGGCGCGGCAAACGATAAGGCAACCGATGCGAAAGATTTCCCCGGTGAAGTATCTGAAAACGTTTGTAAGTGCTGGCGCTGTGGTCTTGGCCCTTTCGGCGCCGCAGGCCGTGAAGGCAGACAATCTGTCTGATGCTTTGATCGGCGCCTACAAGACCAGCGGCCTGCTCGAACAGAACCGCGCGCTCTTGCGGGCCACAGACGAAGGCGTCGCCGTGGCCGTGGCCCGGCTGCGCCCGATCGTCGATTTCGCCCTGACGACAAGCCACCGCTACAGCCGCGGTCCGACAACCTTTGGCTTTGCCGATGACGACACCAACACCCTGGAGGCCGGTGTCAGCCTTGAGTGGCTCCTCTATGATGGCGGCGCGTCCCGGTTGAGCCAGCTCGCCGCGCAGGAAACGGTTCTGGCCACCCGCCAGAGCCTTCTGGATGTCGAACAACAGGTCCTCTTTTCGGCGGTGCAGGCCTATGTGAATGTGCTGTTGCAGCAGGACACCGTGCGGCTGCGCAGCAACAACCTGCGTCTGTTGCGCGAAGAACTGCGCGCCGCTCAGGATCGCTTCGAAGTGGGGGAAGTCACCCGGACCGACGTCGCCCTTGCTGAAAGCCGGGTGGCCGGTGCACGCGCCAATCTGACCCAAAGTCAGGGCAATCTCCTGGAAGCCAAGGCGACCTATGTGCAGGTCGTCGGATCGCCGATCAACGTTGTCGCAGGGCAACCGCCCCTGCCGCAGCGTGTGGCCTCCCTGCAGGCTGCCGAAAGCGTTGCAATGCGCAACCACCCCAGCCTGCTGGCGCGTCAACACGCCGTCAAGGCCGCGGAACATACGGCCGCCAGCACCGAAAAGAACCTGGGCCCCAGCCTCAGATTCCGGGCCGATGCGGGCCATTCGATCAATCTGGACGGCGGAGGGGACTCCGATTCCTCCGGTGTCAGCGTCAGCCTGACGCAGCGGTTGTATGGCGGAGGCGCGCTTGCCGCGGCCCGGCGCGCGGATATTGCCCGTCTTGATGCCGAAAAAGGTGCGCTGATCTCGACGCAGCGGTCGGTGTCGCAAGCGGTCGCTGCCGCCTATGCCTCGCTTGATGCGGCGCGGGCCAGCCTTGTGTCGTCGGGCGAACAGGTGCGTGCGGCGCAGGTGGCCTTTGACGGGATCCGCGAAGAGGCCACTTTGGGCGCGCGTACCACGCTGGATGTGCTGCAGGCCGAGCAGGAGTTGCTCAATGCGCAGACCGCGCGGGTGCAGGCGCGGGCCAATGAGGCGCTGGCCGCCTACCAGTTGCTGCAGGCTCAGGGTCTGTTGACGGCCGAGCACCTGGGTCTTGCCGTTGAGATCTACGACCCGACGTTGTATTATAATCTGGTGAAGGGCGCTCCGGCCAATGTCAGCCAGCGCAGCAAGGATCTTGATCGCGTGATGAAGGCACTTGGTCGCAACTGACACGGCGTGCCGGACCGTTAAACTGAAAATTTACCGTAATTGTTGTGTGGCCGCTTCTGGGCGGCTACACTCTCGCCATTGGCAAGAGTGGTGTTGAAGAAACATGTCCGAACCGGTGACACAGGCTGAAATCGAAGATGTGCTGTCCTCCATCCGGCGGCTGGTGAGCGAGGATGCCCGCGAAGCGCAGGCTGAAAGCAAGAGCGCCACGCCTGCGGCGGGGGCCGAGCCCTCTGGTGCGGCGGCCCAGGGCAAAGCTGCCCCACGCCTTGTTCTGACGCCTGCCTTGCGTGTGTCGGAAAACGCCGACATGGGCGAAGAGCGCAAGACCTGGGAACCGGAAGACGCCGCCATCGCTGTCGAAGAAGATGAAGAAGATACGGCCGGGACGGCGGGCGCTTGCGACTTGGATTCAGACCAGGCGGCGTTTGAGGCGGAACGCCTGACTCGCGAAACACCGATGGATACCGCATCCCGTGCTGCGGATCCGGCGACAGAGACCGATGCCGGGGAAACCGATCAGGGCGGATCTGAGGAAGCCCCGTGGAAGGATCCTTGGGCGACGCTTTATCAGGCTGCAGGCGTGCAGGGGCCGGACGCAGACACCGCCGACCTTGCCGTTGACGCGGGCAGCGTCGAGGTATCCGAGCCAGACTGGCAGACCTCTGACCGCGTTTCTGCCGTCGTCCAGAAGATCACCGAGCTTGAGACCAAGGTCGCGCAGTCCAAACAGCAATGGGAGCCGGATGGTCGCTCCAGTGACCCTTACGCCGGGTCGAACATCGAGATGCTGCAGTGGCAGGATCACGTTGAAGATGAGGCTGCAGAGCTGAGCGGGTATGAGGCGGACGAAACCGTGCTGGAGGCCGATGTGATGGTCGAGCACCCTGCAGGTGAGGCGGCGGGTGTCTTTGCAGATGCCGATTCCGGAGATCGGCAGCAAGACCCGGACATGGCCGAAAGGATCGTGGAAGAGGCCGTTACCTCCGAAGCGTTCGAAACGCTGTCCAGTGAGGACGCCTTCCTCGATGAGGAAAGCCTTCGGGAAATGGTCGCTGATATCGTGCGTGAAGAGCTGCAAGGCGCGCTTGGGGAACGTATCACCCGCAATGTGCGCAAATTGGTCCGGCGTGAAATCCACCGGGCGCTGGCGGCGCAGGACCTTCTCTGAGGCCCCCGCCATTCACTGAAGGCTGCCACTGAAGGCTGCGCTTGTCCTTTGATCTGACAGGCAATGGCCCGCCTTGATTTGCCTCGGTTCACGGTTCTGGCATCACAGCGCACTCCCGCCCGGATCGGGTGTTTTCAACCCCCTCTCCCGTTGGGCCCGGCGCCGCGCTCTGCGAGGCGGAGCGCCCTCTGCGCTGTGGCGCTAGTCCGGGCTCTGCACCGTCTGCGACAGGGCCAGAAGGTGATCGAGATCCATGTAGGTTTCCAGATGGGCGGCAAGATCATCCAGCGCCGCATCAACGCCATCCTCATAGGAAGTCCGGCTCTCATGGCCGAGGCCAGCGAGGAAATCGGCGCGGAAGGCATCGGAGCTGAAAAGCCCGTGCAGGTAGGATCCGCGCACACGCCCGTTGGGCGAGGTGGCGCCTTCGGGGCGCCCTTCCACGCTGAGCCAGGCCCGCGCGCAATCCGGCCCCGTGGTGCGGCCCATGTGAATTTCGTAGCCAGAGACGGGCAGGGCGCCGTCAAGGGTCTGCGCCTCGGTCAGGGTGACCCGCTTGTCGCCGACCATTGTGGTGTGCACGTCCAGAAGGCCGAGGCCCTCGACCTTGCCGGGGCGGCCATCAACGCCGTCGGGATCATCGATCGTCTTGCCGAGCATCTGATAGCCGCCGCACAGGCCCAGCACATGACCACCGCGCCGGTGGTGCGCCAGAATGTCGATGTCCCAGCCCTGGGCCCGCAGATAGGTCAGATCCCCGATGGTGGATTTGCTGCCGGGGATGAGGACCAGATCAGCATCACCGGGCAGGGCGCGCCCGGGCGGTACGATTTCGACCGTGACGTCCGGCTCGGCGGCCAGCGGATCGAGGTCATCGAAATTGGCCATACGCTCCAACTGGGGCACCACCACCTTGCAGGCGCCCCCCTCGCGGGAGGCGATATCCATCATGTCCTCTGCGGGCAGTTTCCAGGCCTCCCAGAACCAGGGGATCACCCCCAATGAGGGCCATCCCGTGCGCGCAACGATATCGTCGCGCCCCCCGTCAAAGAGGCTCAGGTCTCCGCGAAACCGGTTCACGGCAAAGCCGACGACGCGCTTAAGATCCTGCGCCTCCAGCACGGCCTTGGTGCCGACGATCTGGGCGATGACCCCGCCGCGATGAATATCCCCCACAAGCACCACGGGCACATTCGCCGCGCAGGCGAATCCCATGTTGGCGATGTCGCCCTTGCGCAGGTTGGTTTCGGCTGGAGAGCCTGCGCCTTCGATCAGCACAAGGTCCGCATCCTGCGCCAGCCGGTAGTAGCTTTCGAGGGCCGCCTCCAGGAGGCCGGACTTGTCCCGCATGAAGGACCCAGCCGCGCGGGTGCCGCGCCGCTTGCCCTGCACGATCACCTGAGCGCCGGTATCCGTTTCAGGCTTCAGCAGCACGGGGTTCATGTCGGTATGCGGTGCACGCAGGGCTGCGCGGGCCTGCAGGGCCTGGGCGCGGCCAATCTCTCCTCCCTCGGGGGTGACGGCGGCGTTGTTGGACATGTTCTGCGGCTTGAAAGGCGCCACCCGCAGCCCGCGCCGGGTAAAGGCGCGCGCCAGTCCCGCCACCAACAGGGATTTCCCGACGTTGCTGCCGGTGCCTTGAATCATGAGTGCCCTTGCGGTCATGCGCTGTGCCCTGCTGTTCGCTCTGCTTTGCGCAGACAGTTGCAATGGGGGCGGGCAGAGGTCAACGGCAATCGCAGGGTTTACCGGATAGGATGGGGGCAGGCCTCAGGGGCGTGCATCGGGCGGTGCACAGGGGGTGTACAGGAGGTGTACGGATGGCACCGGCAGAAAACCGGGTTCCGAAAAAGAAAAACGCGCCCCCCAGGACGCGCTTTTCTATAAGCCAGAGGCAGCGTGTATCAGGCGGCTTCGGCCTGGGCTGCATTGCGGCGTTCGCTTTCTTCGCGCGACAGGGCAACAGAGGTGCGCACACCACGGCCGACGAAATCCATCAGGCCTGCGACCACGCGCTCGTTCGGGTCGATGCCCGCGCAGGAGAGAACCTCACGCCCGTCACGCGACCGCGCCCAGCGGGCGATCTGCTCGGGGCCATTTCCATATTTCTTGTCGTCGGCGATGGCGTCATCCAGCGCTGCCAGAACCACTGCGGCAAAAAGTTTGCGCGCGCGGTTGCCCTGTTCGTTGTTGTAAGCGGTGCCGTCAACGAAATCTCGCATCCCGTTTCCTTTGTTGTTCTTGCTATTGCAATTTCGGCGTGACGCTCCTTATGACGGAACTGTGACGATTCGGGTAGCCCACAAATGCATAGCGTTCATGCAAATTGTGCATAGCTTTCCGACCTTACACACGACATATCGTTGTCTTGCCAGCCTACTCATCGCCAGATATAGGGGCGGTTAAGAGTTCATCAACCACCCGAGAGGGATTTTTCCGATGCCCAAGATCAACGGTAACGAAATCCGCCCTGGCAATGTTCTGGAGCACAATGGCGGTCTTTGGGCCGCTGTGAAGGTCGATCACGTAAAACCTGGAAAGGGCGGCGCCTTTGCTCAGGTCGAGATGCGCAACCTGCGCAACGGCTCCAAGCTGAACGAACGTTTCCGCAGTGCCGACAAGGTCGAACGTGTGCGCCTCGAGCAGAAGGATCAGCAGTTCCTTTATGAGAGCGACGGCATGCTGGTTTTCATGGATGCCGAAACCTACGAACAGATCGAATTGCCTGCCGACCTTCTGGGCGATCGCCGCCCCTTCCTGCAGGACGGCATGACCATCGTTGTCGAGTTCTACGACTCCGAGGCCCTGAACGCGACACTGCCGCAGAAGGTCACCTGCAAGATCGTCGAGACCGAGCCGGTGGTCAAAGGTCAGACGGCGGCCAACTCCTTCAAGCCGGCCATTCTGGACAACGGGGTCAAGGTCATGGTGCCGCCCTTCGTCGGTCAGGACGAGATGATCGTCGTGAACACCGAAACCATGGAATACTCCGAGCGCGCCTGACGCGCGATGGGCTGCAGGCTTTTGAACCCCGTGCGATGGTCGCGCGGGGTTTTTCGTTTTCAGTCGAGCGACAGGCTGAAGCCGCAGCTGTCCATCATCTTGCCGTAAGCGGCTGTGAACCCGGCGAGCGACGCGGTGTAGAGCGTGCGGCCCGCGGTCTGGATCTCCAAGCGGCTGCCACGTTTCATCACCTGCAGCACTGGCAGATTGTCGGCAAGGCTGAGCGCGGCATATGCTTCGAACAGGCCTTCGTCGGTGACCCAGGCCTGCGCTGTCGTGGAGAACACCGTACCGGTGTCGATGACAAAGCGCACAGGTTGCCCGTCCTGCATCAGTGTGGGGTAGTGGCGCGGGGCCCGTTCCATGATGCTGGGGGAAGGATAGAAATCCGGCGGGCCTGCATCACCGTTTGAAACCTCCAGGCTGATGACGGGGGCACCGTCGCCGCCCGTCCGGGCGCTGCAGGTGCGACGCAGGTCTTCGCCGGTGTCGATATCTTCGACCCAGACCCGCCAATCCTTGTACTCCCAATAGTGCTGGGCTGACCCCTGCAAAGGCAGGCAGGCGAGGACAAAAGCGAACAGAGCACGCATCGGCAATCCTTTCGTGGTGCAGTCGCGCAATTGGCGCGTGGTCCGACGGGTCTACCCGGAGCGGGTTAAGGTCTGATTGTCGGATCTGAGCTTAAGGGGCGCGTCCCAAGCCGGTCCAGTGACATAACCGCGCGGGGCGGCTATGCGGGCCAGATGATCTGGGCCTCTCCGGCCTGCAGCGCTTTGCCTTTTGCGCGATCATATCTCAGATAGGCAATCGCTTGCCCATTGTCTTGGGACAACAGCGTGCCGACGCTCTTGCCCTCTGCCGTTATCTCGGTCCCGACCGGAGCATTGCCTTCGACGGACACCACCTGGAGACCTTTGCGCAGTTCCGTCTTGTGTTTCATGCGTGCGGTTACCTCCTGCCCCACATAGCAGCCTTTGCGGAAATCGACGCCATTCAGCGCCTCGAACCCGGCTTCAAGGATGTAGCTGTCGGGGGTCAGCTCGATCCCGCTTTCGGGAATGCAATGGGCGATCCGCAAAGCCTGCCAATTGGTGCCGTCATCGCCACCTTCCGCCCCACATTTGCGCCAGCCCATATCCGGGTGGCGAGGGTCGGCAAAGGCGCCCTCGGGGCGCGGGCCGGTGCCGCGCTGCACATCCAGATCGGTTTTTTCGATCTGCACATCAGCCCGCAGCCGGTACATGGAAAGCCGCTTCAAAAGGCCATCCGCCAGATCTGAGGCCACATCCAATAGGATGTCATCTCCATGCGGAACCAGAAAGAAATCCGCCAGGTACTTGCCCTGCGGCGTCAGAAGCGCCGCATAGACCAGACCGCCCTGATCCAGCTTTCTGACATCATTGGTGACAAGACCTTGCAGAAAATCACGGGTATCCGGGCCGGAGAGGGATAGGATCGTGCGGGCGCTCATGTCTGTTCTCCTTTGGTGCGGCAGGCATGCGATTGGACGTATTCTTGACCGCGCAAGTCATATAGGCCTGCACCTGATATAGGAATGCCTGCCGAGTTGAACAGGAATTTGCCCATGCCCGCTCCGATCAGCGTCGTGATCCCGACATTGAACAGCGCCTGCGAACTGCCGGGGTGCCTCGAATCCTTGATGGAAGGGCTGTCCGCCGGACTGATCCGGGAGCTGATCGTGACCGATGGCGGATCAGACGACCAAACCCGCGCCATCGCCGAAGAAGTCGGTGCGAAGGTGGTGAGCGGCGCGCCCTCGCGCGGGGGGCAGTTGCAAAGGGGATGCCTTGCGGCACGGGGCGAGTGGCTGTTGATCCTGCACGCGGACACCCACCTGTCGCCGGGCTGGAGCGAGGTCGTCGAGGCGCATATGGATGAAGGGCAGGGCAGACCGGCCTATTTCCACCTGGCGTTTCGCGCCACGGGACCGGGGGCTGCCCTGGTTGCCGGATGGGCGAATCTCAGATCGCACCTGTTCCGGCTGCCCTACGGGGATCAGGGCCTGCTGATCCACCGCGCAGCCTACGAGGCTGCGGGAGGATACCCCGACCAGCCGCTGATGGAGGATGTTGCCCTGGTGCGGCGGGTGACGGGGCTTGTGAAGCTTCCGGCCGTGGCCAGAACCTCGGCCGAGCGTTACCTGCGTCAGGGCTGGCTGCGACGTGGTGCAGCCAATCTTTTTACTTTGGCAAGGTACGCCTGCGGAACCAGTCCGGAAACCCTGGCGAAGGCCTATCGGAAGTAGCCCCTAGCCCCAAAGGCGGCTCAGAAGGCGCCGCAGGGCTCCTTTCCGCTCCTGCTCGGTGGCATTCCCTGCGGGAAGCTGGGCTTTTACCCCCTCGCGGTCCACCAGCGTTTTGCCTTCCTTGAACTGCAGCCGGTACAGATCCGCATAGATGCCGCCGCGCTCCAGAAGCTCTTCGTGGGTCCCCTGATCCATCACCTCACCGCGTTCCATCACCACAATCTTGTCGGCATTGCGAATGGTGGACAGGCGGTGCGCGATCACAAGGGTGGTCCGCCCGCCGGACAGGCGGTCGAGTGCCTGCTGCACGACCTTCTCGGATTGCGCATCCAGCGCCGAGGTCGCTTCGTCCAGCAGCAAAATGGGGGTGTCCCGCAACAGCGCGCGGGCGATGACAACCCTCTGGCGCTGTCCGCCCGACAGGGCCGAGCCGCGCGGTCCGACCAATGTCTCCAGCCCATTGGCCAGTTTGGGCAGGAAGTCGGATACATGGGCGGCGTCCAGGACCTCTTTCAGGCGCTCTTCGCTTACGTCGGTGCGGCCCAAAAGGATGTTTTCGCGCAGGGTCTCGTCAAACAGCAGCGCTTCTTGCGAGACCACCGAGTACAGGCCGCGCAGGTCTTCGAAAGCAAGGTCGGACACGGCGGTGCCACCAATGGTGATCTGACCGGATTGCGGATCGACAAGCCGCGTCAGCAGGTTGAAAATCGTCGATTTGCCCGCGCCCGATGCTCCGACCAAGGCGGTGGTCTTGCCCGCTTCGGCCACCAGGGACAGGTCCTTGAGGATCTGCGCCTCTCCGTAGTTCAGGCTGACGTGGTCAAGGCGGACCTCGGGCAGGCCTTTGGGAGCTGCCAGAGGGGCGACAGGGGGCAGCAGCTTGATCGGCGTATCCATCAGCTCCTTGATGCGCTCCATCGAAGCTGCGGCGCTTTGCCAGATCCCGCTGATGGCGGCAAGGCGCCGCATCGGGTCAAAGGCAAGGCCGATGGCGGTGAAGAAGCTCATGAACTCGCCCACGGTCTTTTCGCCGCTGATGATCTCCTGTCCGCCATAGAGAACAACGCCCATGACGCCGAGTCCGGCCATGAAATCGATCATGCCGGTGATTGAGGCGGTGCCGAAAGACGCGCGCACTTCGGAGCGCACGAACTGATCCATATGTGAGCCAAAACGCTCCGTTTGGTAGCGCTCAAGGCTGTTGAGCTTGATCGGAACGATGCCGTGAAAAATCTCGTCCAGGCGCGTTGCCAGTGTCGCACCCAGATCGCGCGCGGCAGCGGCCTTTTTGCGTACATAGCGTTGCAGTGCCGAGATCGGCAGCAACAGCAGCGGCAGGCCGATCAGCATGATGATCGTCCAGCGCCAGTCAACGCTGATGGCGACCCCCAGGACCGCGATCATCTGCGCCATGTCGCGGCCCGCGCCGGTGACCACGGCTTGCCACACCATGCTGATTGCGCCCACATCGCTTTGCACGCGCTGGATCAGGAACCCCGGCGGATGCACCTGGTGGAAGGCCGGATCCTGGCGGATCATCCGGTCCAGCATGTCCTTGCGCATATGCGCCGCAGAGGTTTGCGAGATCTTCGACAGGATCACCTTTTGGCAGACACTGGTGATCCCGCGGACGGAAAAGATGATCAGAAAGGCAAGGCTGACCCAGAACAGCGCGTCCGTGTTCCCGGCCACGAACACCAGATCGAACATCGGCTGCATCATGTAGCTAAGCGCGCCTACCGTGCCGCCTTCGAGCAGCATGAAAATGACGGCGATGCCCAAAAGGCCCATGTAATGGCGCAGATAGCCGCGCCACAGCCAGACAATCAACTCACGCGAGGAGGTGTGTTCTTTCTTCATGCTGGGAGGTTCCGGCTGTAGTGACTGCAGGGTGTTTGCGAACCGGATTCGAATTCCGGAATTGACCTTCCATAACCGAATTGTAGGGTGACAGCAATTTTGAGAGGAGGCCGACGGGCATGCGGCCTCGATTTGCAAGGATACCACGACATGAGCGGCACTGACCTTTCCAAGGGCACTCTGGCTGGGGGGCGACCCTATCTGGCAATTCCCGGACCTTCGGTCATCCCGGATCGCGTGCTTCAGGCGATGCACCGCCCATCCCCCAATATCTACGCAGGTGAGCTGGTCGAAATGACCGCGACCCTGATACCGGATCTGCGCAAAGTGGCGCGCACCGCCCATCACGCTGCGATCTATATCTCGAACGGTCATGGCGCCTGGGAGGCGGCTCTGTCGAACACACTGGCGCCGGGCGACAAGGTGCTGGTGCCGTCTTCGGGGCGCTTTGCCATCGGGTGGTCGGAAATGGCCGAGGGGCTGGGCATAGATGTCGAGGTGATCGACTTTGGCAATCATGCGCCGTGGGATCTGGCGCGCATCGCCGAGCGTCTTCAGGCGGACACGGCCCATCAGATCAAAGCGGTACTGGCTGTGCATGTGGATACCTCAAGTTCCATCCGCAACGATGTGCCGGGGCTTCGCAGCCTGTTGGACGAGGCAGGTCATCCAGCCCTGTTGATGGCGGACTGCATTGCATCCCTGGGCTGTGACCGGTTTGAGATGGACGATTGGGGCGTGGATGTCATGGTCACCGGCAGCCAGAAGGGACTGATGGTCCCGGCAGGCGTGTCATTTGTCTTTTTCAACGACAAGGCGGTAGAGGTGCGGGCCGCCATGCCGCGGGTCAGCCGCTACTGGGATTGGACACCGCGGGCCAATCCGCAGGAGTTCTACCAGTATTTCGGGGGCACCGCGCCGACGCACCATCTGTACGGGCTGCGGGCCTCGCTCGACATGATCCACGAGGAAGGCATTGAGAACGTCTGGGCGCGCCATGAGCGCCTTGCCCGTGCGATCTGGGCCGCCTGCGAGGCCTGGGGCCGGGAGGGGCCGCTGGAGATGAATGTATCCGATCCCTCCCTGCGTTCACACGCGGTGACGGCGTTGCGCCTTGGCGGATCGCGCGCGACCGAGTTGCGCAACTGGCTGGAACAGACCCTGGGTCTGACCCTCGGCATCGGCCTAGGCATGGCGCCGCCGGGTAGCCCCGAGTGGCACGGGTTCTTCCGCCTGGGCCATATGGGGCATCTGAGCGGTCACATGGTTATGGGGATGCTCGGCGGGATAGAGGCGGGTCTCGGCGCGCTCAGGATTCCGCACGGTGCGGGCGCACTGGATGCGGCTGCCGCCGTCATCGCAGGGGCGGGCGAACCTGCAACTTGACCGGTGACAGGATCAGGCGGGGCGTTTGCCCAGCTTGATCTCAAGCCGCGTGATCATGTGGTTGATGAAGAGCGCCAGCAGCAGCACCGGCACCATTCCGTAAAGCACCCAGATGGCAAAGAAGACCCACATCAGGTTGATGCCGATGAAACTCAAGGCAGCCTCCAGCAGGTCGGGGGCTTTCTTCAGTTCCCGGGATGGATCGTTGTCGTAATCCTTGAACTCTCGCATGGCGCAGCTCCTCGGTCGCTAGGGGACC
This sequence comes from Phycobacter sedimenti, assembly GCF_038148855.1. Lineage (NCBI taxonomy): Bacteria > Pseudomonadati > Pseudomonadota > Alphaproteobacteria > Rhodobacterales > Roseobacteraceae > Phycobacter > Phycobacter sedimenti. Next base: position 148,217 of record NZ_JBBVGR010000002.1, read on the forward strand.
AAGGATAAGGCGCAGCAGTGAATTTCGGGTAAAGCGCCCGGTGAGCCTTTGTGGCTTAGCTTTTGCGCGCGCGCTTCAGGGCGACAGGCAGGGCTCTGGCGAAGGCTTCCAGATCCTCCGGGCGGCCACAGCTGACGCGGATGCAGCGGTTTTGCGGCGCGGCAAAGGGCATGCGCACAAAGACGCCCTGATCCACCAGCCCGTCCAGCACAGCCTTGGCAAAGGTGCCGTCCCGCCCGCAGTCGATGGCGACGAAGTTGGTGGCCGAGGGGAGGGGAACAAGCTCATTTTCCGTTGCGATCTGAGCAATACGCTCCCGTGCTGTCAGAATCTCACCCTGGATATGCGCCAGCCACTCCTGATCAAGCAGGGCCGCCAGGGCGCCCGCTTGCGCTGTGCGATTCATGCCAAAGTGGTTGCGCACCTTGTTGAAGGCGGAGATCAGACCAGCCTCCGCCATCGCATAGCCCACGCGCGCGCCTGCCATGCCATAGGCCTTGGAAAAGGTCCGCATGCGGATGACGCGGGTGTCGCTGATGTCGATCGGTGCGGCGGTGCCTTCGGGGGCGCATTCCACATAGGCCTCGTCCAAAAGCAGCAGGCAGCCCTCTGGCAACCGGTCCAGAGCAGCGACGATATCAGCGCCCTTGTGCCAGCTTCCCATCGGGTTGTCCGGGTTGGCAAGGTAGACGAGCTTCGCATCCACCTCGGCGGCCTTGGCAAAAAGGCTCGCGGGGTCTTCGTGGTCGTCCTTGTAGGGGACTGTATGAAGGGTGCCGCCAAACCCTGCCACGTGGTAGTTGAAGGTCGGATAGGCTCCGAGTGAGGTCACCACGTGATCGCCGGTCGTGATCAGCAGGCGCACCAGGTAGCCCAGAAGGCCGTCGATCCCTTCGCCGACGATGATGTTTTCGGGCGCGACTTCGTGGTGCGCGGCAAGCGCCATGCGCAGATCGTGGCTTTGGGCATCGCCATACTTCCAGATCTCGGCAGCTTCGGCCTGCATGGCGGCAATGGCCTTGGGCGAGGGGCCAAAGACGTTCTCATTGGCGCCAAGGCGCGCGATGAAGGGCGCACCGCGCTCACGCTCCTGCGTCTCGGGGCCGACGAATGGCACGGTGGCGGGCAGGGATTGGGCAAGCGGTGTGTAGCGAGGTGTGGTCATGAGGGCAGATAACGCGAAGCGGCCCCCGCCATCAAGGGGGCAGGTAGGGCTTGCAGGCGGGCCGAGCCATGCGCAGACTGCGCCCATTAAGGGAGTTTCGATCATGCGTATTATTCTGGCAGTGCTGGCGCTGGGGCTGGCCTATCTGTTGTTCTGGCCGGTGCCGGTGGATCCGGTGTCCTATGATCCGCCAAAGGGACCGGGATTCACCGGGGAGTTCGAGGAAAACAATGCATTGCAGGCAGCGCAGAAGGTCGTGTTGCCAAATGGCGCGATCGGCCCCGAGGATCTGGCGGTGATGGCCGACGGCACCGTTTACACCACGGATCTGGCAGGCAACCTCTATCGCATTGATGGTGAGGCTCCGATGCTGATCGAGGCGCTCGGCGGGCGGCCTTTGGGGCTGAAGGCGGGGCCGGATGGTGCGCTCTACATTGCCGACAGTTTCCGTGGCATCCTGCGTTGGAGCGGGCCGGGGACATTGGAAATTCTGGTGAGCGAAATTGATGGCGCGCCTGTGATCTATGCCAACCAGCTGGATGTGGCGCGCGATGGCACGGTCTATTTCTCCAACTCCTCGGACCGGTTCGATCCCGAAACCATGGGCGGCACCAAGCCCACTTCGGTGCTGACCATCTGGGAACAGTCCGATACCGGCTATGTTGCGCGCCGCACGCCGGACGGAACGGTCGAGAAGATCGCGACGGGGTTCGTCTACACCAATGGCGTTGCCCTGTCCCCGGATGAGGATTTCCTGCTGATCAACGAAACGGGCCGCGCGCGGGTGCATCGCCTTTGGCTAAAGGGGCCAGAGGCGGGCAAGCAGGAGCTGTTCCTGGGCAATCTGCCCGGATACCCCGACAACCTTGAGGCGCAGGGCGATGGGACCTTCTGGCTTGCCTTCGCCAGCCCGCGCGTGCCGTCCGAGGTGCTGATGCCCTATCCCTTCCTGCGCAAGGTGCTGTGGCGGCTGGGGTCAAAGGTGCGCCCGGCGCCGATCCACCGCGGCATGGTCATGCAGTTCGACGGAGACGGAAACATCCTGCGCACGCTGCAGGATCCGGCAGGTGGCCTTGGCATCACCACGGGGGCGCGGGTTGTGGGCGATCAGCTTTATGTGATGACGCTCGACAGTGACGGGTTCGCGCGTCTGCCGATCGCCTATATGCCGCCCATCCGGCGCTAGGCCGATCTGCCCCGGCGTTAATCTGGAAAACGGCGTCGTTCCGGGGCAGGCTGCCGCAAAAGGGACATCAGGAGGAGCCGCAGATGGCACGGGTATCCGTCGAATACAAAGACCACATCGCCCATGTGACGCTGACGCGCGCGGACAAGATGAACGCGCTGGACGACGAGATGATCAAGGCGATCATCGCCGCCGCCGAGGAGGTCGCCGCCTCCAAGGCGCGCGCCGTGGTGCTGACCGGCGAGGGCAAGGGCTTTTGCGCGGGGCTTGACCTGATGAGCTTTGCCAAGATGGGGCAGGTCAACCCCGAGGAATGGCTGATGGAACGCAGCCACGGTGACGCCAACGAGGTGCAGGCCGTGGCCATGGCCTGGCGGCAGGTGCCAGTTCCGGTCATTGCTGCGGTAAACGGCGTCTGTTTCGGCGGCGGGCTGCAACTGGCGCTGGGCGCGGATATCCGCATCGCCGCGCCGGATGCGCGGTTTTCGGTGATGGAGATGAAATGGGGCATCGTGCCGGACATGGGCGGTATGGCCTTGCTGCCGCGGCTTGTGCGGTCAGACATTCTGCGTCGACTGACATATACGGCGGAAATCTTCGAAGCACCCCAGGCGCTGGACTGGGGTCTGCTGACCGAAGTGACCGACGATCCCCTTGCGCGGGCGCTGGCCCTCGCGGCCGAGATCGCGGGCAAGAATCCCGAAGCCATCCGTGCGGCCAAACGGCTGATCGATGTGGCCGAAACGGCGGATCAGGCCACCGTGCTGGTGGAAGAAAGCCGCGAGCAGGTGGCCCTGATCGGCAAGCCCAACCAGATGGAGGCTATCGCCGCCCAGATGCAGAAACGCGCGCCTCAGTTCACGGACTGAGGGGGGCTTGAGCCGTTAGCGCGGGCCAGATTGCCTGAACGGCGGTCAGATCCTGCACTCCGAGGCCTGACAGGCAGGCGATGCTGGTGCAACTGGGGTGCGGCGTCATCTCAGTTTCAAGAGCTGTGCCGAGTTCCACCAGATCGCTTGCGCAAATCAGGCCGCTGGCGATGGCCCGGCGGGGCGTTCCGAAGGCCTCACCAGACGAGCGCGCCTCGACAAAGACCTGCGCATCGGCCAGGGCGGCGGGATCGATCTCGCATTTGGTGGCATCGTCCGAGCCGACCGAGGTTACGTGCTGACCGGGGCGCAGCCACGCGGATTGGATCAACGGCTTTTTGGCGCCAGTGGCGACAATGATGACGTCCGCAGCACGGACGGACCGCTCCAGATCCGGTGCTGCTGCGAAACGTGTGGCGGGAAACCGGGGCTTTAGCTCTGAGATCATGCGGAGCACTTTTGAAGTGTCCCGTCCCCATACGCGGACGAGGGACATCGGTGCGACGGTAAGCAGGGCCTCTGTTTGTAGTCTTGCTTGAGTGCCGGTTCCGACGATCACGGCGCTCTGGGCGCTGGAGGGGACAAGAAACTTCGCCACGATCGCCCCGGCAGCGGCTGTGCGGTAGTCCGAAATCAGGTGCTCGTCCTGCAGAATTGCAAGCGGCCGGCAGGTCTGGCTGTCAAAGACGACGATCATGCCGCTGGAGGGCGGCTCTCCCCTGTCCGCCAGAAGCTGTGACCAGCCTGCCGTCTTGACCGTGAAGATTGAGCAACCCGCAAGAACAGCCGACTTGAGGTGGATATCCGAGACACCGGTGGGGTGCATCACCTGAGTGGGGGTCGTTGTTTTGCCTTGCGCAATCGCGTGGAAGGCCTGTTTTGCTGAAGGGATCAGGCTTTTGATATCCAGATGTGGGCGAATGTCCGCAGATGTATAGACCTTGATCATGGGGCGATAAGTTCCCCCGACCCGACAAAGGTGACCTCTCCGGCGACGGTGACATGAGTGATATCCGTGAGATCGCCATGGGGGGTGACTATCAGTTCGCTGGGCCGGTTCATGAAATGCCCCTGATGCAGGGTAAAGCTGCGGTCTGCCGGCACCAGCCCGTGTTTCAGGGCATAGGCGCCGACGACACCTGCGGCGCTGCCGGTGGCGACATCCTCCAGCACTCCGTCGTTGTTCCAATGGCGCCCTTCAAACCGCTTTATATCAAAAAGATAGGCAAACTCCGCGCCGATGGCCTTGAGGCGATCTTCAAGGTCGGAAACTGTGATGCGGGCCTGTTTCAAGCCACCCGTGACTGGAACGACCAGATACTTCAACCCGGTTGAGATGACCTCGAGCGGCAGTTCCGGAAGGTGCGCCGGGTTCAGATTGAAGGCCTCTGCGATCTGTCGACGGGCACTGTCGGGCGCCGCGCCAAGGAAGGCCGGTCGCCCCTGATCCAGCGTGCCAGAATACCGACTGGCGCGGGCCATGGTGGTGACGGTCACGGTGCGATCCCCCTGCAAGGCGAAGTGCCAGACCCTGGTCCCCCGCGCACCGCTGGCCCGATGCAGGCTGCAGGCCGCGCCGATGATCGGATGGCCTGCAAAGGGCAGTTCCTCGAACAGGTCAAAGACGCGGGCATTGATGCGCCCATCCAGCTCTTGCAGGAAGATCGCTTCGAAATGGCGCAGTTCTTGCGTCATCGTCAGCATCTGCGCCGCACTGAGGCCTGTGCTGTCCGGAAAGACCGCAAGACTGTTGCCAGCATAGGGGCGGGATGCGAAGACATCGCAGTGGATGAAGGTATAGGATGGGCGCGGCTGTTGCATGTGTCTATCTGTATAGGTGGATAACTATATAGATGATTGACTATACAAATGCCGGTCTGGTGTCAATCGCCGCACCGCTCAGGGTGCTGGCGAATGAGAATCGCCTTCTGATCCTGCATTGGCTGAGCGATCCAGAGCGCCATTTTCCGCCGCAGGAGGATGGCGATCTGGTAAAGGACGGGGTTTGCGTGGGGTTCATCACCGAAAAGATCGGGTTGCGGCAGCCCACGGTGACAAACCATATGCGCCTTTTGCAGGACGCCGGGTTGGTGAGCAGCAAGAAGATCAAGAATTGGGTTTTCTACAAACTGGTTCCCGCCCGCGCCGATGAGATCCTGCAACAGACTGCGCGCCTGTGGGACGTATCACAGGCGGGCATGACGCCTGATCCCTCGGGTTGAGCAGGATCAAGGACCGTGACAGGAAGACGGGTCAGGAAGACAGTATGAAACCGCTTTTCCTTCTCCTGCTGTACTCTGTTGTCGTGACGCTGCCTCTGGGCCTTTCCTGGGTGTTCGGAGGCCCGCCGCGCGGCTTCTGGGCGGAACTCGGAAGCGGGCTGGGCATGCTGGCTTTCGCCATGATCCTGGCCGAGTTCGTCCTGTCCGGGCGGTTCCGCCGGGTGTCGTCTGGCATTGGCATGGATGTGACCATGCGGTTTCATCAGGTGATGGCCCGCGCGGCGCTGCTGTTCGCCCTTGTGCACCCTTTTCTGTATGGCGGCACCCCTGCGGGCGGAGCGCGGCCCTGGGACCCGAGCCGGGTTCTGACGGTAAGCACTGACTTCACGGCCATGGCGGGGGGCGTTCTTGCCTTTGTTTTGTTGCCTGCCCTGGTGGCGCTGGCGGCCTGTCGCACTCAGCTGGATTACAAATACGAAACCTGGCGGCTGATGCATGGGATTGGTGCAGTGCTGATCGCCGGGGCCTTGCTGCACCATGCATTGAGTGCCGGGAGGTATAGTGCAGAACCAGAATTGGTCTGGATGTGGGCAGGCATGACGGGCCTCGCGGTGGGTTCGCTCCTTTGGGTCTACGCGATTGAACCGGCGCGCGCACGTCCCTGGCAGGTCAAGGAGGTCAGGCGCCTCACGCCGCGCCAGTGGGGCGTAACAGTCGCGCCAAAGGGGCACGGCGGCCTCTCATACAAGGCAGGCCAGTTTGCCTGGCTCAGCATTGGCCATTCGGCCTATTCTTTGCATGAAAACCCGTTTTCCATCAGCTCAGCTCCGGATGGCGGATCCGATGTGTCCTTTGTCATCAAGGAGCTTGGGGATTTCACCAGGGCGCTCGATCAAATCAAGGCTGGGACACGGGCCTATCTCGATGCCCCATATGGCAGTCTGACGGTCGAGGGGCGGGATGAACCGGGGATCGCGCTGATTGCGGGCGGTGTCGGCATTGCGCCGATGCTTAGCATCCTGCGCCACTTGCGCCTGACAGATGATCCGCGCGCGGTTCGAATCCTTTATGGCAACAGAGCCGAAGAACAGATCGTATTTCGCGAGGAGCTGGGGGTAGAGGACACGATTTTTGTTCTCTCGGAGCCGCCCGAAGGGTGGACAGGAGAGACCGGCATGATCGACAGCGCCTTGCTGGATCGTGCGTTCACGCCGGAAGAGGTTCGCAGCTGGCTCTTTGTCCTATGCGGGCCGCCTGCGATGATGGATGCGGTCGAGGATCATCTGATTGCGCGCGGTGCGCCCTCGGACCGTATCCTGTCTGAAAGGTTCGACTATGACTGATCTGATGAAATCCAAGCCGATGCGCCGCCGGGTGTCCCTCGCGATCAAAGGAGTGCTGGTCCTGATCGTCCTGGCGCTGCTGGTCTTCGTACTGCGATAGCCCGGCCGTTTGCCCATGCCGCTGATACCAAGACTGGTCAGTCCTGATGGGACAGTCCAGATCAGTCAGTCAGTCCAGATCAGTCAGTCCAGATCAGTCCAGGGCCAGGGTTTCACATTGCTTGCAGCGGTCTGATATCGCGCGGCCTTGGCCATCCAGATCCCAAGATCGGTGCCAAAATCGGCAATGCGCTCATTCGGCTGCTTGTTGTTGAGGGCCATGACCAGAAACTGCAGCACGGTCACGACACCAAGCACGGTCTGGGCGAACTGGATCATCAACCAGATGATGACCATGTAGACGAGCCGCATCAACAGGCTGTCCGCGCTCTCTGGCTCGAACTGTTCGCCGTGCAAACGGCCATCAATCTTGTGGTCATCCTGTGCCATCATCGGTCCTGTCTGAAATGCGCGTGCCAAAACTCCTGGGTGCAATATAGGCAGGCTTTGGTCCGGAAAAAAGACAAAGGCCGCGCCTGATCGCAGGCGCGGCCCGGAATGATGTCTTGAAAAAAAACTTACAGCGATGCGTTGTAGATCTTTGAGATATTGGCGCCAAGGGCAGCGTTGTAATCCGCATCGCTCATGGCGACATTCAGACCCTCGGTCAGCGCGCGGCTGAAGGAGGCGATCATCTTGGTGTTCTGAGAGAGCTTTGCGCAGGCATCATCGGTGCTGTAGCCGCCCGAAAGAGCGACGACACGGACCACTTCGGGGTGATCCGCCAGATCGTCATAAAGACCGGCTTCGTTCGGGATGGTCAGTTTCAGCGCAACCTTGGTGCCCGCAGGGAGCGCATCCAGTGCGGCATTCAGTTCCGCCTTGAGGATCGCTTCGGCTTTGGCCTTGGTGACCGAGTGGATGTCCACTTCGGGTTCGATGATCGGCACCAGACCGGCGGCCGCGATCTGCCTGCCCACTTCGAACTGCTGCGCCACCACGTTCTTGATGCCGGTGGCGTTGGCGTCCTTGATGACCGAGCGCATCTTGGTACCAAAGATCCCCGCCTCGACTGCGCGAGCAAGAAGCGCGTCCAGATCGGGCATGGGCTTCATCATTTGTGCGCCGTCCTGTTCGTCAGCCAGCCCCTTGTCGACCTTGAGGAAGGGAACAACCCCGCATTTCTCCCACAGGTACTGCGGCACCTGAATGCCGTCGATGGCGTTGTCCATGGTCTTTTCAAACAGGATCGCGCCAAGAATCTTGTCGCTGTTGAAATCCGGTGCGGTGATGATGCGGGCGCGCATTTTCTGGATTTCGCCGAACATTTCGTCGTCATTCGAATAGGCATTTTCCATGACGCCATAAAGCGCGAGCGCTTTCGGAGTGGAGCCACCGGACTGGTCCAGAGCCGCAATAAAGCCTTTGCCGTTTGCGATACGGTCGAACTGTTCCTGTTTGGTAGAAGTCTCTTGCGCCATGGGTCGGAATCTCCGCGAATATCAATTGTACTCTTTAAGACCGTCTATACCGTGCCCGCGATCAGAAACAACTGGCCCTGTATCCGGTTGCGCTAACAGGGACGGGGTTTTCGCCTGTGCTGAAGGCGCATGGCCTGGATCGCAGTCCCAAAGGCAAAACGGCAGACCGTTCGGTCTGCCGTGTGCATGAATTCATTATCCGGAAAATCTGTCAGACCGGGATCAGACCAGGCGCGAGGTTTCCTTGGCCGCGCGCACGAAGTCCTTGAACAGTGGATGCGGCGCAAAGGGTTTGGATTTCAGTTCCGGGTGGAACTGAACGCCGATGAACCAGGGGTGATCACTCCATTCGACGATTTCCGGCAGACGCCCATCGGGGGACATGCCCGAGAACTGCAGACCGCAGGCCTCCAGCTGATCCTTGTATTTGGTGTCCACCTCATAGCGGTGACGGTGGCGTTCCTCGATATGGGTGCTGCCATAGACTTCGGACACCCTGGAGCCTTCTGCAAGTGTGGCGTCATAGGCACCGAGGCGCATGGTGCCGCCCTTGTCGTCACCGACCTTGCGTTCGACCATCTGGTTGCCCTGCACCCATTCCTTCAGGTGATAGACGACGGGCTCGAAACGCTTCTTGCCTGCTTCATGGTCGAATTCCTCGGAACCGGCCTCGGTTATGCCAGCCACGTTGCGTGCGGCTTCGATGACGGCCATCTGCATGCCGAGGCAGATCCCGAGGTACGGCACCTTGTGCTCGCGCGCATATTGCGCCGCCTTGATCTTGCCCTCGGTACCGCGTTCGCCAAAACCGCCGGGCACCAGGATCGCGTGGAAGCCCTGCAGGTGCGGGGCGGCATCCTCGCGGTCAAAGGTTTCAGCATCCACCCATTCGATCTTTACCTTGACCCGGTTGGCCATACCGCCATGGGTCAGCGCCTCGACCACCGATTTGTAGGCATCTTCGAGCTGGATGTACTTGCCTACGATGGCAATCTTGACCTCGCCCTCGGGGTTGTAGATGCGGTCGGCCACATCGTCCCAGCGTTCCAGGTTCGGCTTGGGGGCCGGGGCGATGCCGAAGGCGTCCAGAACCGCCTGGTCCAGCCCTTCCCGGTGATAGGCCAGAGGCGCCTCGTAGATGGATTTCAGATCCTGCGCGGCAATCACGCTGTCGGGGCGCACGTTGCAGAACAGGGCGAGCTTTTCACGCTCCTTCTGCGGGATCGGCCCTTCGGAGCGGCAAACCAGAATGTCGGGCGCCAGACCGATGGACCGCAGTTCCTTGACCGAGTGCTGGGTTGGTTTGGTCTTCAGCTCGCCGCTTGCCTTGATGTAGGGCAGCAGGGTGAGGTGCATGAAGATACACTGGCCGCGCGGCTTGTCCTGGGCAAACTGGCGGATCGCCTCGAAGAAGGGCAGGCCCTCGATGTCGCCCACGGTGCCGCCGATCTCGCAGAGCATGAAGTCGACCTCATCCTCGCCGATGGAGATGAAGTCCTTGATCTCGTTGGTGACGTGCGGAATGACCTGGATGGTCTTGCCGAGGTAGTCGCCGCGGCGCTCCTTTTCCAGCACGTTCATGTAGATGCGGCCCGAGGAGATCGAGTCGGTCTTGCGTGCCGGAACACCGGTGAAGCGTTCATAATGGCCAAGGTCCAGATCGGTTTCCGCACCATCGTCGGTGATGAAGACCTCACCGTGTTCAAAGGGGCTCATAGTGCCCGGATCGACGTTCAGATAGGGATCCAGCTTTCGCAGCCGCACGGAGTATCCGCGCGCCTGCAGCAATGCCCCAAGGGCCGCCGAAGCCAGCCCTTTTCCAAGCGATGAAACAACGCCGCCAGTGATAAAGATAAAACGCGCCATGAGTGTTCGGCTGCCCCCGTGAGAAGTCAGATTTCAGCTGCCCGGCGGCTTTTGAAAACCGCAGCACCACGGGACTTTACGTATAAAGGATTCGGCCAAAAGGCGCAAGGGAACCGCAAGATGCTGTTACGGTCCCTTTGGTGTATTCTAGGTGTAGTCTTTTAGTCGGCGCTGGGCACCAAGGGCGCGTTGTCACCTTCTGCCGGTGGCAAAAGATCGCTGCCAAGGGGCGCAGCCGGTGTCAGATCTCCGGTTTCACCGCTTGCCGGGGCCGTAATCCGATCGGCGACGGACGAACCTGCCGATTTCTGCGCGGCCAGCACCGTCAGGGTGACCGAGGTGATGATAAAGGCAACGGCCAGAACCCAGGTTACTTTGCTGAGCGCGGTTGCTGCAGCCCGGCCGGTCATGGCGCCGCCGCCACCGCCGCCCATGCCAAGACCACCGCCCTCGGAGCGTTGCAGCAGCACGACGGCAATCAGGCCCAGAGCCAGAAGAAGATGGATGATCAGTACAACGTTTTCCATGGGTCCCTGCGGCGGTTGGCTCGGTATCGGGCGGTAAATAGGCAAGAAACCCGGCAGGGGCAAGGGTGGAGTTGGTGGGGGCGCGTACACGGGTACGGAACGTGGCGAAAAACGCTCCGCAGTTCTAACGATGAAGGCGCAAAAGGGTCAGGAATTTCTGCGTATTGCGGGGATTGACGGATTTTGAGGCTGGACAGCGGCGCGGCAGCAGGGGCAGGGTCAGCATATGCCACATGACCATTCCGACCATCCGCATGCTTTGCTGCCTCCTGATCCTGCTCTGCGGGTCAAGGCGCTTGAGACGATTCTGACCCGCAAGGGGCTGATCGACCCTGCGGCACTCGATGAAATCATCGACACCTATCAGAACAGGATCGGCCCGCAGAATGGCGCGCGCGTGGTTGCCCGCGCCTGGAACGATCCAGCCTTCAAGGCGGCCCTTCTGGCGGATGCTGATCCCGTCTTGGCCGAGCTTGGCTATTACGGGCGGCAGGGTGAGCATATGGTCGTCGTCGAGAACACGCCGACGCAGCACAACATGGTCGTCTGTACCCTGTGTAGCTGTTATCCATGGCCTTTGCTTGGGATCCCGCCTGGCTGGTACAAATCCGATGCGTACCGCGCCCGCGCAGTGCGCGAGCCACGCGCGGTTCTGGCCGATTTTGGCGTGACGCTGCCCGAAGGCACCCGTGTGCGGGTCTGGGATTCGACGGCTGAGGTGCGCTATCTGGTGCTGCCGATGCGCCCTCAAGGCACCGAAGGACTCAGCGAGGATGAACTGTCCGAGCTGGTCACCCGCGACAGTATGGTGGGCACAGGTCTGCCAAAAACGCCAGAGAGTACGTCATGAGTCGCGTTCATGACATGGGCGGGCGATTCGGAGATGGCCCGGTGCGCCCCGATGCCCCGCATGCGCCCGTCTTTGCCGCCGAATGGCACGCGCGCGCCCTGGCGGTGACCCTGGCCTGCGGGGCCCTCGGACAGTGGAATATCGACACCTCACGGCACGCGCGCGAAAAGCTCTCGCCGCTGGATTACACCCGTTTCAGTTACTACGAGATCTGGCTCGCCGCTCTTGCCGATCTTCTGGTCCAAAAGGGTGTGCTGAGCGAGGACGATCTGGCCGGGCAGGGTTCGGACACACCGCATTCCCTTGCATCAAGACGCCTGACGGGCGATGCGGTGGCCGCTGTTCTTGCCAAGGGCGGTCCGGCGAACCGGGACGGCGGGCCCGCGCCGGTGTTTGCCGAAGGGCAGATCGTGCGCACCCGCCATCCGGGCGGAAACAGGCTGGTGAATGGCGGTCATACCCGCCTTCCAGCCTATGCAACCGGAGCAGAGGGGCGGATCCTGCGCCTGCATGGGACACACGTTCTGCCGGACAGCGCCGCGCATGGGTTGGGGGAGGCGCCAGAGCCGCTTTATGCAGTTGTCTTTGCGGCAGGAGATCTGTGGAGCCATCCCGAAAACCCGGAAGATGAAGTGGTGCTGGACCTGTGGCAAAGCTATCTGCAGCCGGTCTGAGCAGATCATGAGCGATTGCATCCCCCATAACGCTCCCGAACCGGCCTTTGAGCAGCCCTGGCATGCCCAGGCCTTTGCTCTGACCGTGCATCTGAATGAAAGCGGACGTTTCACCTGGGGGCAATGGGTCGATCGTTTCTCGTCCACCTTGGCCCGGCATGGGCTGTCCAAGGACTTGAACGGCGGCGATGACTATTTCACCGCCTGGATCGAAACGCTTGAGGCGATTCTGGCAGAGGATGGCACGGCCCGACCGGAAGAGGTCGAGAGCACGCGGATGGGATGGGAAAAAGCCTATCTGGAAACCCCGCATGGCGCTCCGGTGCGGCTGGCGGAGGGATAAGCACAAATAAACCTGCGTTCAGCTGCCGCCTGCGGCGAATTTGCGGTTTTCCTGTCCTTGCTGCGCGGCTATACCGGCTCGGGTTTGAACGAGACAGCTATGAAGGACCTGATATGGCCAATGTCGTCGTAGTCGGCGCCCAATGGGGTGACGAGGGAAAAGGCAAGATCGTGGACTGGCTGAGCGAGCGTGCGGATGTGATCGCGCGCTTTCAGGGTGGTCACAACGCCGGCCACACGCTGGTGATCGACAGCAAGGTCTACAAGCTGCACGCGCTGCCTTCTGGCGTTGTGCGCGGCGGCAAACTGTCCGTGATCGGCAACGGTGTGGTTCTGGATCCCTGGCATCTGGTCAAGGAGATCGAGACGGTCCGCGCCCAGGGCGTCGATATCACGCCCGAGACCCTGATGATCGCCGAGAACACGCCGCTGATTCTGCCGCTGCACGGCGAGCTGGACCGCGCCCGCGAAGAGGCCGCCAGCAAGGGCACCAAGATCGGCACCACCGGTCGCGGCATCGGCCCGGCCTACGAGGACAAGGTTGGTCGCCGCGCCATCCGCGTGGCGGACCTGGCGGATGACGCCACGCTTGAGGCACGCGTGGACCGTGCCCTTCAGCACCACAATCCGCTGCGCAAGGGCCTTGGCGTCGAAGCCATCGACCGCGATGCGCTGATCGCGCAGCTGAAAGAGATCGCGCCCCAGATCCTGCCCTATGCGGCACCGGTCTGGAAGGTGATGAACGAGAAACGCAAGGCGGGCAAACGCATCCTGTTCGAAGGGGCGCAGGGCGCGCTTCTGGACATCGACTTTGGCACCTATCCCTTCGTGACCTCCTCGAATGTGATCGCAGGCCAGGCGGCCACCGGTGTGGGCATCGGTCCCAACTCGATCGACTATGTTCTGGGCATCGTCAAAGCCTACACCACCCGCGTTGGCGAAGGTCCGTTCCCGACCGAGCTTCTGGGACCCGACGGCGAACCCGATGAGGACGGCGCACGTCTGGGTGAACGCGGTCATGAGTTCGGAACCACGACGGGCCGCAAGCGTCGGTGCGGCTGGTTTGACGCCTGCCTGGTGCGCCAGACCTGTGCGACCTCCGGCATCAACGGCATATCGCTGACCAAGCTTGACGTTCTGGACGGGTTCGAGACCCTCAAGATCTGCGTCGGCTACGATCTGGACGGTGAGCATCTGGACTACCTGCCGACGGCGGCGGACCAGCAGGCGCGTTGCACGCCGATCTACGAGGAAATGCCGGGCTGGTCCGAGTCGACCGAAGGCGCGCGAAGCTGGAACGACCTTCCGGCCAACGCCATCAAATACGTCAAACGGGTGGAAGAACTGATCCAGTGTCCGGTCGCGCTTTTGTCCACCAGCCCGGAGCGGGACGACACCATCCTGGTGACCGACCCGTTTGCAGACTGATGGCAGATAAACCGGGCCTCAGTTACAAGGCGCGTCGCCGGTGGTCGCTGGCGCTGCTGTTGGTGGGCATGCCGCTCTACATCGTGCTGGCGGTCACAATCCTCAACTGGATGGACCGCCCGCCGCTGTGGCTTGAGCTTGTGGTCTATATCACTCTGGGAATCCTGTGGGTGCTGCCATTCAAATTCGTGTTCCGAGGCGTCGGTCAGGCCGACCCGGATGCGGATCAGTCCCTGGACGATTAGGGTAGGAAAACCGCGGCGCGCCTGCGCGTGCCGATCATCCGAAACACCAAAAAGGCGGACCATGTGGCCCGCCTTTTTTTGATGGCTATCCGGGTTGGGAGCAGCTTATCCCGCCGCGCGTTTGGCTGGTTGAAAGCCGATGTCCTCGGTCGCGACAAAGCGTCCGTTTTCAGACCGCTCGATCTTGCCTTCGCGCAGAAGCTGCCCAAAGGAGCGCAGCCCGTCTTCACGCTTAAAGTCTGCCGTTCCGGACTGGCGTACCGCGTTCAACAGCTGCGGGCGGGAGAAATGGTCGCGCCCTTCCACAAAGCTCATGTAAGCGGCAGCCGCTTCCAGAAGATCCGGCAGATCAACGGCGCCGCAGTCCTGGGCGTAGGCCGCAAAGCCGCCTTCTGCGTTTGATTTTGCGTCTCCGCCATCGTCCAGCACCGAGATGCGGCGCGGGCGGATTGCCTGCTTTTCGGTCGTGGCAGAGGGTTCCTGATCCGGGTCAATGCGCTGTTCTGCCACCAGCTTGAGAGGCGCGGGGCGCGGGCCTGGCCTGGATTTGCGCAGAGGCTGCACACCGCCAGCGGCAAGGCGCCGTGGCTTGACCACATTGGCCAGGTCTTCGCGATAGGCCCCTTCGCTGTCTGCGGTTCCGGCGGTCCCCCCTGAAACGGGATCCGCCTTTGCGGCGGCCACTGCCGCGCGCAGGTGGTTGTAGGTTTCCCTGGAAGACGTCGTTTCGGGAGCGCCAAGCTTGGCGTCTGCCGCTTCCATCAACCGGGAGACATCGCTTTCCGCCACATTCGGAGCCTGCCGCGTGGAGGCTTTGGGTTCAGATTCTTGATCCTGCGCTGCGGCGGGAACGTCCTCGTCGGCTTTTTCGTCCTGCGCATCGTCCTCGGAGGCCGCAAGCAACTCGGCTTCCACGGCTGCCAGCTCGCGCATCAGGTCTTCTTCGTCCTCATCGGACAGAGAGCTTTCGATGCCCGGGCTGGGTTTGGTGTCTTCCTCTGCAACTGCGGGGCGCGGCGCCGCGGGGGCGGGCTTCAGGGCACCGTCAGAAACAGCCTCTTCCAGTTCGGCGCGCTTGACCTTGATCACGCGGGCGCGCGGACGGCGGGGTGCGGGCGCAGCCGGGCTTGCCTCGGCAGGGTCGGCCTCAGCCGTTTCCAGGGCTGCGCTGTCCTCGGAACCTGTGTTCAAGTCTTCGTCTTGGTCTTGGTCTTCGTCGGCAGAGGCTGCAGGTGCATTTTGATCGGTTTCGCCGTTCTCGCTGCCGAGTTGGGACAGAACGCGGCTGATTTCATCACTCTCTTCGTCCGACACGTCCTCTGTGGAAGGCGCTTCGCCAACGGCGTCGAGGCTGTTGTCATCGGGCGCAGCCGTGCCCAATACGTCGGACATGTCGGCAGAGGCTTCGGGCAGAATGTCTTCCGCGTGCTCGTCCTCAGAGTAATCCTCCTCCGAGGTTTTGGAGACAACGGCCCTGATGCGGCGCAGTTTTGCGGAGATGCTTTCTGCGGAGGCAGCCGAGCGATCTTCGCTTCTGTTCACGGCGGCGACCTGGTCGTCATCGAAGGCACCTTCGGCTGAGAGGCTGGCCCCTTCCTCGTCTTCTTCTGGCTCGGATTGGGTTTGAGCGGCGGATTGCGCGGCATTGGCGGCGACCGCTGCGGAGATCGCGGCAATCTTGTCGGCATCCGGTTCCGGGGCGTCGCACATCGCCGCAGAAGCCTCCGGCGCCTCGGGGGGCAGAGCTGTTTCTGCACTCTGCCCTGTCTCGGGGGCCGCCAGCTGGTCGTGATCGGTTTCGTTGACCGTTCCGGCATCCTGCCCGGCTGTGGCTTCTGTCGGCGCATCATCGGACGCGGCCTTCGGGGCGGCGGCTGTTTGGTGCTGTGATGTCGAGACTTCTTGGCCAGAGAGATCGGCGGGTGCCGATTTCCGGGATGGTGCAGGCGTCAGTGCGGGCGCAGGGGTTTCGGCGGCGCGCAGGTGGATGCCGGCATCGCTCGTGCGTGCCTCTACCTGGCGGGCAATTTCGCGTTGCGCGATCCGGGCCAGCATGTCGGCATCGGGCTGCGGGGGCTCGGCGCCAAAATAGCGGTCATCTGAGGCAAGGTCGCGAAAATACTCGGCGATTGCCTTCATCGTGCCAAAGGAATCTTCGAACCCTTCAAGCGTGCAGGAGAATGTCCCGTAGGAAACGGTCAAAACTTTGTTATTTTGTACCATAGGGCAGCTCGTCCTCACCAACGTCTTCGCTGTTCACACTATGGAGCAGCAACGACAAATTCTGCGCGAATCCGTGCAATTGATCGTATCATTTTGTGTTTAGATTGTGACCTGTTTCCAGATCTGCGAGAAATCCCGGCATGAAGAAGCTGATTGTTGACGAGGCCGGACCGGTGACGCTGGTTGGCGGTGGCCATCTGGAAGAGGGTGATCTGAACGAGGCCCTGAGCCTTGCGCCGACCCTTGTGGCGGCGGATGGGGGGGCTGCGGCAGCGCTTGCGCGAGGGCATGTGCCATGCGCCGTAATCGGGGATTTTGATTCTCTGCCTGCCGAGACGCAGACCCGTCTCCCCCGAGATGTCCTTCATCATGTAGCCGAGCAGAACTCGACCGATTTCGACAAGGCCTTGCGGTCCATACGTGCGCCCGTTGTCTTGGGGGCGGGTTTCCTCGGCGCGCGCGTTGACCATCAACTGGCGGCCTTTCACACCCTGATACAACCGGGGCGCAGCCCCTGCATCCTGATCGGTGCAAACGAGTTGGTATTTCATCTGAGGCGGCGCATTTCGCTCCCGATGCAGGCGGGCGATGTTGTTTCCCTCTTTCCCATGCAGCCGGTGACAGGGCGTTCCGGCGGTTTGGTCTGGCCCATCGATGGCCTCGATCTGTGCCCCACCAGCCGGATCGGCACCTCGAATCGTGCCGAAGGGGAAATCTGGGTCGAGGCGGATGGGCCGGGTCTTTTGGGGATTGTGCCGCGCCGCTATCTGCCTGCCCTTATGCGGGCGATTGCGGAATAGGGATCTTGGCAGCCTGGCGCGCCATGGATTGTTCGCGCAGGATCACATAAAGCCCCGCAGCCATCGTGATGGCAATTCCCGTGGCGGCGAGGGTGTTGGGCAACTCGTTGAAGATGATCCAGCCGAACAGCGTGGCGACGGGGATTTCCAGGTATTGCATCGGGGCAAGGGTCGCGGCGGGAGCGTAGCGCAGGCTCCAGGTCATCAGCAGGTGTGCGCCCGTGCCAAGCAGCCCGATGCTGAACATCAGAAAACTGATCCAGAGATCCGGCACCACAATTTGCAGGCCGTCGATATCAAGGGCGTCTCCGATCACAATGACTGGCGCGAGCAAAGCGCAGGCCATGGCGCCGGATACGGCCTGAAGGCCTATTGGGTCGGTCTCTTTGGCGATCTGGCGCGTCACCATCATGAACAGGGCAAAGATGACCGCCACCGCCAGCGGCCATAGCGCGTGCACGCCCACGGCGGCAAAGCTGGGCTGAATGACCAGCAGCGTGCCCACAAACCCCACCATGCAGGCGAAGATGCGGCGAAAGCCGACTTCTTCCTTCAGCACGAACTTGCCGATCAGAAGCATGATGAAGGGCATGACAAAGGCGATCGCGATGGCGTCTGCAAGGGGCAGATACTTCAGCGCGGTGAACATCGCCCCGATGCCGCCAATATGCAGCAGCGTGCGCAGAAAGGTCAGGCGCAGCACACGCCCCTTCATGCGCCACAGGCGGCGGCCGCTCCAAACCAGTGGTGCCAGCAGAATCACCTGCGCCGCAAAGCGTACAAAGATCAGCTCTCCCAGCGGCATATGCTCACCGAGGAGTTTCGCCACCGCATCGCCAAGGGGCGCGAGAACGCAAAAGCCGAGCATCAGGAAAATGCCAAGGAGGGGGCGATCTTGGGTCATGCGGCGCACGCTAGGCCCACGCCCGGGGAAGGGCAAGGCAGGGAATGACGCCTGTTCAGCAATTCGGCACGTTCACGGCCAATCCGCCAAGGGATGTTTCCTTGTATTTTTCGTTCATGTCTGCGCCCGTCTGGCGCATGGTCTCGATTGCGGCATCCAGCGGCACGAAATGCTGACCGTCACCGCGCAGCGCCAGAGACGCCGCTGAGACGGCCTTGATGGCGCCGAGGCCATTGCGTTCGATGCAGGGGACCTGGACCAGACCCTTGACCGGATCACAGGTCATGCCCAGGTGATGTTCAAGCGCGATTTCGGCCGCGTTTTCCACCTGTTCGGGACTGCCGCCCAGAACGGCGCAGAGGCCCGCAGCGGCCATGGCGGCTGCCGATCCGACCTCGGCCTGGCAGCCGGCTTCCGCGCCCGAGATCGAGGCGTTGAATTTCACCAATCCGCCGATGGCTGCGGCGGTCAGCAGGAAATCCTCGATGTTGCGCTCGGAGGCGCCGGGGACGTGATCAAGATAATAGCGCAGCACCGCAGGTAGCACGCCGGCGGCGCCATTCGTGGGGGCCGTCACGACCTGTCCGCCAGCCGCGTTTTCCTCGTTGACGGCCATGGCGTAGACGCTGATCCAGTCGTTGATGGTGTGGGGCGCTGACAGGTTCATGCCCCGTTCGGCCAGAAGCGCTTCGTGAATGCCCTTGGCGCGGCGCCGAACGCTGAGCCCGCCGGGAAGGATGCCATCGCGCTCCAGCCCGCGGTCGATGCAGTCGTTCATCACCTGCCAGATCCGGGCGGTACCGTTCTGAAAATCGATGGCGCTGCAGCGCGACACTTCATTGGCGCGTTTCATGGCTGCGATGCTCTTGCCGCTGGCCTTTGCCATCTCCAGCATTTCGGCGGCGGTCTTGAACGGGTAGGGGACGGGTGCGCCCTCATCGGTGGCCTTGCCTGCGGCGAGTTCCTCTTCGGTGAGAACAAAGCCGCCCCCGACAGAGTAATAGACCTGTCGCAGGATCACGTCCCCCTGCGCATCGGTGGCCATCAGGATCATGCCATTGGCATGGCCGGGCAGGGTATGCTCGTAGTCGAATATCAGATCGGTCTTGGGGTCGAATTGCAGCTGTCCCAGCCCGTCCGGTGTAAGCGTCCTGCTGTCGCGGTTGGTCGCAAGGGCAGCTTCGGCCTTTTCATCGTCATAGGTGTCGGGGACAAACCCGGCGAGGCCGAGGGTCGTTGCCCGGTCGGTCGCGTGGCCCACGCCGGTGAAGGCGAGTGAGCCATGCAATGAGGCGCGCAGCCCGTGAAAGTCGAAGGGCGAGGCACGCATCAAATCGAGGAACCGAGCGGCCGCCACCATCGGTCCCATGGTGTGAGAGGACGACGGGCCGATGCCCACTTTGAACATATCGAAGACGGAGAGGAACATTCAGGTAGCCGATCCTTCTGGGGGGTGGGCGTAACGGGGGGATGTGAAGGGGGTGGCGCCAAGGCCTTCGGCCTGGACTGCGGCGGCCACCGAGGGGCGTTTCTCGAGACGGGCCAGCATCTTTGCAAGCCGGGGCGTGGCGCTGGGTGTGAACCAGCTGCGGTCGCGCCGTTCGGGATAAAGCGCCATCCAGCGCATCAGGCAGGCGAGATAAAGATCCAGCACCGATGGAGTTTGCCCCGCAAGCCATCCCTTCCCTGCGGCCGCCGCAGCCTCAAGGCTGGTCAGATGCGTTTTCAGCCGGGTCGCCATTCCCTTGTGGAGGGCCTCCTGATGGGCCGGGTCCGCTCCGATGTATTTCTGCGGATAGAACAGGATACGCAGATCGGCGTGCAGGGTGTTTGACACAAAAAATAGCCATTTCAGCGCCCAGGCCCGGTCAGCGTGATCTGCCTCCGGAGCCAGGGCGTGATGCCGATCTGCAAGCCAGAGCAGGATCGCTCCGGTCTCGAAGAGGGGCCCGTCTGGCGTTTCCAGAACCGGGATAAGGCCGTGTGGATTGAGATTGCGGTAGGCGGCGGTCTCCAGTGCGCCGCCGCGCCGGTCGACCAATACCGTTTCAAAGTCTTGCCCCATCTCTGTCAGCGCCAGGCGGATCACCAGCGAGGCGTTGTCCGGAGCATAGTGGAGGCGATAGCTTGGCGTCATGGTGGGACCTTAGGAAGCTTTGCTACAGGCGTAACGTCCGTTTCCGGCGTTTCCAATAGGAAACACGGCTTCGGCGCCTGCACATCTTTCGCACTCTGCCGCCCGGTCGCCTCAAAAGGAACTTGAAACGGTGCGATGGTGGCAAAAGCCCGATTGCCCCTCGCAGTTGAGGTCAGCTTTCCTTATAAGGCCTGCAAACCTCTTTCTCGGAGCCGTTCACATGACCGGAGAACTCTCTCCCATCGACAAGGCCAAGTTCGTCGCCGCCAAGCGGGCTGCCGACATGGTCGAGGATGGCATGCGGGTCGGCCTTGGAACGGGATCGACCGCGGCCTGGCTGGTGCGCTGCCTTGGGGAAATGGTACGCGAACAGGGGCTGAAATTCACCGCCGTTCCGACCTCGACCCGCACCGCCGAGCTGGCGCGCGAGATGGGGATCGATGTGATTTCGCTCGATGAAGCCAGATGGCTGGATCTCACCATCGACGGTGCAGATGAATTCGACGCGGACCTGAACCTGATCAAGGGCGGCGGCGGTGCGCTGCTCCAGGAAAAGATCGTCGCCACCGCCTCTGATCAAATGGTCGTTATCGCCGATGCAGGCAAGGAGGTGGAAACGCTGGGCGCCTTCCCCCTGCCGGTGGAGGTCATTCCCTTTGGCTGGCAGACCTCGCAGGCGCTGATAGAGGAAACCCTTGTTTCCATGGATGTTCTGGGCCGCAATGCCACGCTCAGGATGAATGGAGATGCGCCCTTTGTCACCGATGAAGGCAACCATATTCTCGACCTGCATCTGAAGCGGATCGGCAATGCGCGCCAGCTGGCGATGGTGCTGAACCAGATCCCGGGCGTGGTTGAAAACGGGCTGTTCATCGATATCTGTGACACCGTCATCATCGGCTACGGCGATGGCAGGGTAGAAACACGCGACATAAACGAGGGCACGGTCGAGCAGGACAGGCTGGATTTCGTCGAGACCGACAATCTGTTCACCGACCTTGCGGACTAAGAAGGCAGCACTTTCATGAGCTTTGATTACGATCTCTTTGTCATTGGCGGCGGTTCTGGCGGCGTGCGAGCGGCGCGGGTTGCAGCGGCAGGCGGTGCCAAAGTGGCATTGGCCGAAGAGGACCGCTATGGCGGCACCTGCGTGATCCGGGGCTGCGTGCCGAAGAAACTGATGGTCTTTGCCAGCGAATATTCCGGCATGGTCGAAGATGCGCAGGCCTATGGCTGGGACATCCGGCCGGGCGCCTTCGACTGGAGCGCCTTCAAGGGCAAGCTGGAGGCAGAGCTGGACCGCCTTGAAGGCATTTATCGAAACCTGTTGAAAAACAGCGGCGTCGAAAGCTTTGATGCCCGCGCCAGGCTGGTCGATCCGCATACGGTCGAACTGTCTGATGGCAGCCGCAAAAGTGCCAAGCATATCCTGATCGCCACCGGCGGTCGCCCCATCGTGCCCGAATTCCCCGGCAGTGACCTTGCGATCACCTCGAACGATATCTTCCACCTCGACAAGCTGCCGGAAAGCATCCTGATCGTCGGCGGTGGCTATATCGCCTGCGAATTCGCCGGGATCATGAACGGTCTTGGGGTGAAGACCACGCAATACTATCGCGGCGCGCAGATCCTGCGCGGCTTCGATGATGAGGCGCGTGGCCTCGTGTCCGAGGAAATGTGCCAGTCCGGAATCAACCTGCACCTTGGCACCAATGTGATCGAGATGGCTCGCGAGGGTGACAAGATCCGCGTCAAGGCCACCAATGGCGATGAGGCGCTGTTCGATCAGGTGATGTACGCCACGGGCCGTGCGCCCAACGCCGATGATCTGGGGCTTGAGGCGCTTGGCATCGAGCGCGGCCGCAAGGGCGAGATCGTTGTGGACAAATACAGCCAGACCGGGGTGCCGTCTGTCTATGCCATCGGCGATGTGACCGACCGGGTGAACCTGACGCCGGTGGCGATCCGCGAAGGCATGGCCTTTGTGGAAACCGTGTTCAACGGCAACCCCACCAGCCCCGACCATGACCTGATCCCGACCGCGATCTTCACCCAGCCCGAGATGGGCACCGTGGGTCTGAGCGAGGAAGAGGCCGCCAGGCAGGAGCCGATCGAGGTCTATGCGACCTCCTTTAAGCCGATGCAGCAGGCCTTTGCCGGGCGCGCTCAGCGGGTGCTGATGAAACTGATCGTCAGCCAGGCCTCGCGCAAGGTGCTGGGATGCCATATCGTCGCACCGGGTGCGGGCGAGATGATCCAGTTGGCGGGCATAGCGGTCAAGATGGGCGCAACCAAGGAAGACTTCGATCGGACCGTGGCGGTGCATCCGACCATGTCCGAGGAACTGGTAACCATGAAAACACCTGTACGGACCGCTTGAATATCGGGCCAAAAGCTACAGGTTAGAGCGCAGTAAAACTCTTGCCGCATATCGCGGCAGCAAAGGGATAGGAGACATATGGCTGGCAATAGCGGTGGCCCCTGGGGGGGCGGAGGCTCTTCCGGCGGTGGCGGAGGCAACCGGGGTGACAACAACGGCGGTGGCGGCGGTGGCCGGCGCCCCGAGGATCCCCAGATCCCCGAGATCGACGAACTACTGAAAAAGGGCCAGGAGCAATTCCGCGTCCTCATGGGCGGTCGGGGTGGCAATGGCACCGGCGGCGGCGGTCGTGGCGGCTCGGGGGGCGGCGGTGCTCCGCTGTTCACCAAGGGCACCGTGGCAATCGGTGTGGTGGCTGCTGCTGTCCTTTGGGGCATGGCGAGCTTTTACTCGGTCAAGACCGAAGAACGCTCGGTCGAGCTGTTCTTGGGCGAATACTATGACACCGGCCAGCCGGGTCTGAACTTTGCGCCCTGGCCTTTGGTCACCTACGAGGTGATCCCTGTGCTGGTCGAGCAGACCGAGAACATCGGTTCTGGTAGCCGTGGGATGGATGCAGGGTTGATGCTGACCGGGGATGAAAACATCATCGACGTCGATTTCCAGGTGGTCTGGAACATCAACGACCCGGCTCAGTTCCTGTTTAACCTGCGCGATCCCCGCGCCACCATTCAAGCGGTTGCGGAATCCGCCATGCGCGAGATCATCGCCCAGTCCGAACTGGCGCCGATCCTGAACCGTGACCGGGGTGTCATCACGGCACGTCTCGAAGAGCTGATCCAATCCACGCTCGACAGCTATGACAGCGGTGTGAACATCGTCCGCGTCAACTTTGACCAGGCCGACCCGCCAGAGCCGGTGAAGGATGCCTTCCGCGAAGTGCAGTCCGCTGGTCAGGAACGCGATCGTCTTGAGAAACAGGCCGACGCCTATGCAAACCGCAAACTGGCGGCAGCGCGTGGTCAGTCTGCCCAGACCCTGGAAGAGGCCGAAGCCTATCGGGCTCAGGTCGTGAACCAGGCGCGCGGTGAGGCGAGCCGCTTCTCGGCTGTTCTGCAAGAGTATGAAAAGGCGCCGGATGTGACCCGTAAACGCCTTTATCTTGAAACCATGGAAGAGGTGCTTGGCAACGTGGACAAGGTCATTATCGACCAGTCCGTTGGTGAGGGCGGCCAGGGTGTCGTGCCCTATCTGCCCCTCAATGAACTGCGCCGGACGGAGGGCAACTGATGAACAAGTCGACCCTTATTCTCCCGCTTCTTGTTGTGGCGGTGGTTGCGGGCTTGTCCGCGATCTTCATCGTGGATGAGCGCGAAAAGGCACTGGTCCTGCGGTTTGGCCGCGTGGTTGCGGTTCAGGAGGCCCCTGGTCTGGCCTTCAAGATTCCGCTGATTGACGAGGTTGTCACCTATGACGACCGGATCCTCAGCCTTGAAGTCGGACCTTTGGAAGTCACTCCCGAGGATGACCGTCGTCTGGTTGTGGACGCCTTCGCCCGCTACCGGATCACTGATCTGCGCCAGTTCCGTGAAGCCGTCGGTGCGGCAGGTATTCCGGGTGCCGAAAACCGTCTGGACAAGATCATGCGCGCCCAGACGCGTGAGGTGCTCGGCTCGGTCAGCTCCAACGACATCCTGTCGTCGGATCGCGCGTCTCTGATGCTGCGAATCCGCAATGGCGCCATCAAGGAAGCCAGCGGGTTCGGCATTGAGGTGATCGACGTGCGCCTGAAACGGACCGATCTGCCGCAGGCGAACCTCGAAGCCACATTTGCGCGGATGCGCGCCGAGCGTGAGCGGGAGGCCGCCGACGAGATCGCCCGTGGTGAGGAAGCCGCCCAGCGTGTCCGCGCCCAGGCCGACCGGACCGAGGTGGAACTCGTTTCCGAAGCCGAACGTGAAGCGGAAGTCATCCGCGGTGAGGCGGATGCAGAACGCAACTCGATCTTTGCCGAAGCCTATGGTCGCGATCCCGAGTTCTTTGAGTTCTATCGCAGCCTCACGGCCTATGCGCGCTCTATGAAGGAGGGGAATTCCTCCATGGTTCTGTCGCCGGATTCCGAGTTCTTCAACTATCTGAAGTCCTCCACCGGGGCGTCTGCATCGCAGTGACCCAGGCAGCCGGCTGACGGATGATCCCGCAGCCAGCATCAAACATCTAAAGAGGTCGGCCATTGTGTCGGCCTCTTTTGCATTCTGCGCGAGATAAAAACGAATGGAGAGGGGTACAATGGCTTTCACATCGTTTTGAAGACGTGCAACATTCGTTGCAGCAAGAGGAGAAGCCCCTACATTAGACCCACTGTATTTCTGCCCTATCCGCGGAACCGCAGAGACAGGTCAGGAGGAGATACCGGAATGGCGATGACCGGAATACCGACAACAAGGAGTAGTGCCGTGCACTCACAGGCAATTTCTTATTCGGACACACAGGACAGACGAGGGGCGCCGTGGCGCTTTTTCATGCTTGCCCTGATCAGCAGCATCATGGTGCTGGCGCAGGTTGTGATGGCTCAGGCCCGACCCGAAAGCCTTGCGCCTCTGGCGGAGCAGGTCAGCCCGGCTGTGGTGAACATCACGACCACCACGGTGATCGAGGGGCGCTCGGGTCCGCAGGGGATCGTGCCCGAAGGCTCCCCGTTTGAAGATTTCTTCCGTGAGTTCCAGGACCGCAACGGCGGGAACGGTGGCAATGACGAGGCACCGCGTCCGCGCCGCTCGTCCGCTTTGGGTTCGGGCTTCGTGATTTCCGAGGATGGCTATATCGTCACGAACAACCACGTGATCGAAGAAGCCGACGAGATCGAGATCGAGTTCTTCCCTGGTGATGGCCAACCGGCGCAGCCGCTTCCGGCCAAGGTCGTGGGCACGGACCCCACAACCGATATCGCGCTGTTGAAGGTCGAAGCGCCCATGCCGCTGAAATTCGTGACCTTTGGCGACAGCGATACAGCCCGCGTTGGCGATTGGGTGGTCGCGATGGGCAACCCACTGGGGCAGGGCTTTTCGGTCTCGGCAGGGATCGTTTCCGCACGCAACCGTGAACTGTCCGGCTCGTATGACGACTACATTCAGACCGACGCCGCTATCAACCGTGGCAACTCGGGTGGTCCGCTGTTCAACATGGACGGCGACGTCGTCGGCGTGAATACGGCGATCCTTTCGCCCAATGGTGGCTCGATCGGGATCGGCTTTTCCATGGCCTCCAACGTGGTCAGCAAGGTGGTCAAGCAACTCCAGGACTATGGCGAGACCCGCCGCGGCTGGCTGGGTGTGCGGATCCAGGACGTGACCGATGACGTGGCCGAGGCGATGGGCCTTGATGCGGCCAAGGGCGCATTGGTGACGGACGTTCCTGATGGTCCTGCCAAGGAGGCCGGCATGCTGTCCGGTGATGTGATCCTCAGCTTTGACGGAACCGAGGTCGCAGATACCCGTAGCCTGGTGCGCACCGTTGGCAATACCGAAGTCGGCAAGACCGTGCGGGTTGTTGTCTACCGCGAAGGCAAGACCGAAACGCTGAAAGTCACCTTGGGTCGCCGCGAAGAGGCCGAGCGTCAGGCGTCGGCGCCTGGTGACAAGGAGGGCACACCGGAGCAAACCGAGAAGCAGCTCTTGGGGCTCTCTGTCGGCGTTCTGACTGACGAGCTGCGCGGTGAGCTGAGTGTTCCCGAAGGCACCAATGGTCTGGTGATCATGTCTGTGGACGAAACCTCTGAGGCCTGGGAGAAAGGCCTGCGCGCCGGTGATGTGATCACCGAGGCCGGGCAGCAGAAGGTCACAGGCATTGAGGATCTGGAGGCACGGATCGATGAGGCCAAAGAGGCAGGGCGCAAGTCGCTGTTGCTTCTGGTGCGCCGCAGTGGAGAGCCGCGTTTCGTGGCGCTGAACCTGTCGGAGTAATAGGTCGGACAGCTGCGACTGACACATTCGGGTTGAATGCTGAAAAAGGCCGGGGTGACCCCCGGCCTTTCTTTTGTCGGCTGCGACAGCGGGAAACGCAAAAAGAGCCATGCGCTGGCGGGCACATGGCTCTTGATGGAATAGGTGGGCATCGGGATGGAACGGTTGATGCCTTACCTGATCACGACCCTGTCATCTGTGGTGGTCCCGGTCTGTGATCCAGTTCACACTGATTTGAAAATATGTCTGGGGAAACATTTGCCTGATAGTGGCGCGCGGTCTGTCCGATGGGGGGCTCACAGCAGCTCCGGCTCTGCCAATAGCGCAAGGGCCTTGCGATCCAGGATCTGCAGGGCGCCGCGGTTGATTTCGATGATGCCGTTGCGCTTCCAGTTGGACAATGTCTTGGAAACCGCTTCGCGTGTGGCGCCAACGAATTCCGCCAGCTCGCTTTGCGACAGGCCAAGGCGGTCGTTGCCGCCTTCGGGGGTCAGGTAAAGCAGTTTGCGCGCCAGCCGTACGGGCATGGGCAGGAACACCTGTTCATTCAATTGCGCATTCATCCAGCGCATGCGCTGCCCGGCCAGGCGCAGCAGATCCCCGGCGAGATCGGGATATTGCCGGATCTGGGACAGGATGTCCCGGTTGCGCAGGCGTCGCAGCCGGCTTGGCTCGGTGGCGGTTACGGTTGCCGTGCGGGGGCCGGGATCAAAGAGAGCGATCTCGCCAAAGATGGCACCGGGGCGCATCAGGTCCAAGGTCAGTTTGCGACCCGCTGCCGAGAGGATGGAAAACTCCAGCGCGCCTTCGGTGATGGCATAGAGCGCATCACCGGTATCGCCCTGCTCGAACAGAACCTCGCCCTGCGAGAGGCGAATGTCGCTGGCCTGACTGTCCAGCATCTCTCGCAGTGGCGCAGAGGCCCCAGAGAGGAAGCCGGTGTCCGGCAGGCGGTCTTGCGGCATTGTTGTGTCTCCACAGAAGGGTGCCGCTGCATCTGGGCGGCGGCTGATCGCTTTGTCGCGCGTGACACTATCAGAGCTGTGTGGCGTGGGAAACTGGTGTTGGGTTTTCTGGGGAAGGGCGTTGGAGCGGTCCGAAGTACGGGGGGGGGGGGCTGCTCAGGTCTATCTCGGAACCGAGATCAGGCCGAGCCTGCGCGCGCTATCGAGCGATAGTTGCTGGCTTTCCAAGCCGAGGCCGCGCTGATAGCGCAGGACAGCCCGCCGGGTGGGGCGATCCATCTGCCCGGTTACGGGACCCGTGTAATGGCCCCTGACGGTCAGAGCGCGCTGCAGGGAGGCGATGAAATCCGGGGTCATATCGACCGGGCACGTGATTTCAAGCCAGCTTTCGCTGCGGGGGCGGACGATGTCCTGCCGGGTTTCGGTGCGAAAGACAGCGGGCTGTATGAGAGCGCCACCCGCGTCCCTTTGTTCGGGTTGAACCAGAACCTGCACGGTCACCGTTTCAATGATCGCAGGTCGGACGTGCCGGTCCCAGCAGGTGCCCGGCGGCGCGTCGGGAGGCGCTGTGCGCTGTGATGGGGCGCGATCCATGTCGGCAGGTGGCGTGCAGGCGGGTGCAAGGACGAGCAGGCCCAGGGCGCAGGCGCTGTGCAATAACGAGAAGGGTCGGATCATGTGCTCGGACCTCTGATGGCCTGTGGTCAGACCGGCGGGTTTTGCGGCAGGTTAGTCCATTTCCCTGGGCAGCGCAAAGGCCGGATCCTGCGCGCGCCCTTGCGGGATCAGCAGCATATCCAGAAGGCCCGATACATCTTCGATATGCTCGGCGATGAGATGGGTGACCGAATGGGCACACTGCAAGCGGCCGGTGACCCTGAGAAGCCGTCCTGAAATCACCGCGCGCCGGAACGTCTCGTAGGTCTTGCGCCAGACGATGACGTTCACCACGCCGGTTTCATCCTCCAGCGTGATAAAGATCACCCCCTTTGCCGTGCCGGGGCGCTGGCGCAGGATCACCAGCCCTGCCACGGTGATCCGTGCATTCTCGCGAACCTGTTGCAGTTGATCGGCGCGAAGGCAGTTTGGTGCCTTCTGCGGTGGCGCGCACTTTGCGGACATCATGGGCCTTGAGTGTTGTTGCTTGGAACAAATATAGAACGTGTTGCGGGGGTGTCCAGCCAGCGGGCCTTGTACCAGATAGGTCTGGTGTCGCGGCGGGGGCTTGGCTAAACAGTCTGGCAAGTACCGAGAAAGGGAAGACGTAAGCATGGCAAAGATTACCTATGTCGAACACAATGGCACCGAGCATGTTGTCGAGGTGGCCAACGGGCTGACCGTGATGGAAGGCGCGCGGGACAACAATATTCCGGGCATCGAGGCAGATTGCGGCGGTGCCTGTGCCTGCTCGACCTGTCATGTCTATATTCACCCCGATTGGGTGGAAAAGCTGCCTGCAAAGGATGACATGGAAGAGGACATGCTGGATTTCGCCTTCGAGCCCGATCCGGCCCGCTCGCGTTTGACCTGCCAGCTGAAGGTGACGGACGCGCTGGACGGCCTGATTGTCCAGATGCCTGAAAAACAGATCTGATGGCCTTTCGGGGGCAGATGGCGCGGCGTCAGCCGGATCGCTTCTGGCCCCGTTCTGCGCGCGGCGCGAGGCAAGCGCTGCGCACTTGGCTCTTCGGTGGCGCTATGGTGCTCGGCGGGCCTGTTTCTGCCCAAATGGGCGAGACCGACATCGGTCATTGGTCTCCGAGTAGTGCGGATACCATTCTTTCGGCCGAGTTTACGGGGCCGACTGCGCGCTATGCCCACGCCGTGCTTGGGGATGGGCTGGAGTGGGGTGGACTGACCCTGACCTTTGCGGGGCACAATGGCACTGCAATGTCCCTTGAGATCCAGCTGCCGCAGGATCATGTCTTCGAAGACCTTCAGCCCCGTCTGGTGGATCTGACACTGGATGGCCGCGCGAATGCCGTCATGGTGGTCGAAACGGATATGGCCCGGGGCGCGGCGCTGGCACTTTATGGCGTGGGCGGAAAGATCGCCGAAACGCCGCATATCGGGCAAAGAAACCGCTGGCTGGCTCCGATCGGGGCTGCGGATCTGGATGGGGACGGGAAGGTGGAACTTGCCTATATCGACCGTCCGCATCTGGCCAAGACACTGCGCATCTGGCGCTTTGAAGGCGACGAGTTGGCCGAGATCGCAAGCCTGCCGGGATTGACCAATCATCGGATCGGCGAAGACTTCATCACCTCAGGTATGCGCGACTGCGGCGAGGGCCCCGAGATCATCACGGTAGATGCGACCTGGTCTCGCGTTGTGGCGTCCCGTCTTGCGCAGACAGCTGTCGAGGCCAGAGACATCGGGCCATTTTCAGGGCCGGAGGCGGTTGCAAAGGCTTTGAACTGCTCCTGAATTGCCCCGCTCCAGTCAGGGGGCTGCCGCGCCGCGCCCTGCGCGGCGCCGGGCCCAACGGCCGGTCGCATTCCCTGAATGCGGCTCGGCGGGCGGGATAGTGACGCCTGAACCTAGACGGGACGGCGAAACACCAGTGAGGTGGGGCGATTGTATCCGGCATGCGTGGTTGTGCCGTTCTGCACAAAGCCCAGACGGGAAAACGTGGCGTGGTTCTCGGTCAGCTCTACCCGCGTATGCAATTCTACGGCGGGAAGCTGCAGATCCCGTGCACGCTGCAACGCATGCTCTGCCAAGACACGCGCCAGCCCTGCGCCGCGGTGTTTGCCATCTACCGCCAGTTTGCCAAGGTAGAGGCAATTCTCTTTCGGTGTCAGGAAAACACAGGCGGCAACGGGCGGGCCAAGGATCCAGATTTCTCCGCTTTCGCATTGCTCCGACATCTTCTCGACCGTCAGGTCCCGCATGGACGAGGGTGGATCAATACGCCCCTCCATATAGGCAAAACTGCGCTGAATGAGGGCAAGAACCTCAGGAAGGCGCGGGTCCTCTGCAGTCAGACGCTCCGGGGTCATGGGCTGTTGCTGCGCACGACATGATCGCCGCCGATATCTCCCAGTGAGGAGAACAGGCTGGCCGTGTTGTTGGCGCCGACCTTCTTCAACAGGCGCGCCCGGTGCACCTCGACCGTGCGATAGCTCAGATCCAGGATCCGGGCGATTTCCTTGCTGGTCTTGCCTTCGCGCAAAAGGGAATAGACCTCCCGCTCACGTCGAGTCAGTGGCTGATAGGGGCGTACGCCCGACAGATCTGCAAAGCTCCAGACAGCGCGGCCCAAAGGCTCGTCCGGGGTAAAGGTATGGCCACGCACGCGCACCCAGAACAATTCCCCGGATTTGCGTTTCATCACCCGTTCGTCCCAGTAAGGGTTGCCCTGGCCGAGGCTGGTGTCGCCGCGGTTGCGCAGGTTGTGGAATTCCTCATCTGACGGGTAGAGGAAGGCAAAAAGCCGGTCCAGCATCTCTTCGCGGGGATAACCGAACATCTGGCAAAAGCGCTGATTGCATTCGCGCAGCACGCGGTTCTCGGTCACCACGATGCCAACCGGCGAGAACTCAAACGCAAGTTGAGCCAGATCACGATCGGCATAAAGCTGATCAAGCGTGGCGGGATCCGGGTATTTGTCCATTCTGCCTCCGGGGCTTGGCAAACTTTACTAGCTTACCGCAGCAGATCTGCAAATACCTCTGAAGCCGTTTGTAGCCCGGCTATTGCCCCCCGCCGCTTGTGGCGCCCCAAGATCATTTCAGGGCGCGCCAGCCGATGTCGCGGCGGAAGAAGCCATCTTTCCAGTCGATCTGGTCGACCATGGCATAGGCGCGTGCATGAGCTTCAGTGAGGCTGCTTCCACGGGCCGTGACGTTCAGGACGCGGCCGCCATTGGCCAGGATCTTGCCGCCTTCGGATTTGGTGCCCGCATGAAAGACCATGTTGCTGCTGTCCTCGGGCAGGACGTCGAGGCCCGCGATCTCGGTCCCTTTCTGGTAGGAGCCGGGGTAGCCCTTTGCGGCCATCACGACCGTGATGGCGTGATCATCTCCCCAGTTCACCTGGGCCTCCGCCAGCCGACCTTCGGCGGCGGCATGCATCAGGTCCAGCGCCTGCGCGCCAAGCCGCATCATCAGAACCTGGCATTCGGGATCGCCAAAGCGCACGTTGTATTCAACCAGACGCGGCTGACCGTCCTTGATCATGAGGCCCGCATAAAGAACGCCCTGATAGGGCGCACCCCGCCGGGCCATTTCGGCCATGGTTGGCTTGATAATCTCTTCCATGGCGCGGGTCTCGATCTCGGCCGACAGCACCGGGGCCGGGGAATAGGCGCCCATGCCGCCGGTGTTGAGGCCGGTGTCGCCTTCGCCGACGCGTTTATGATCCTGCGCGGTGCCGATGGGTAGAACGTCTTCGCCATCAACGAGCACAAACAGCGACGCTTCCTCGCCCTCCATGAATTCCTCGATCACCACCTCGGCGCCGGCGCCGCCAAAACTGCCGCCGAACATGTCGTCGATGGCGTCAAGCGCGGTTTGCTCGTCCATGGCGACGATGACGCCCTTGCCCGCCGCCAGACCGTCGGCCTTGACCACGATGGGCGCGCCTTGCTGGCGCACATAGGCCTTTGCGGCTTCGGCATCGGTGAAATGGCCATAGGCGGCTGTGGGCGCCTTGGCCGCATCACAGATTTCCTTGGTGAAGCTTTTGGAGGCTTCCAGCTCGGCCGCCGCCTGCGAGGGGCCGAACACCAGAATACCCGCCTCGCGCAGGCGGTCTGCAACGCCTGTCGCCAGCGGGGCCTCGGGGCCAATGATGACGAAATCGATGGCGTTTTCCTCTGCAAAGGTCACCACGGCGCCGCCCTGTTCGATATCGAGGCTGGCGCAATCGGCAATCTGCGCAATGCCCGCATTGCCGGGGGCCACGATCAGCTTGTCGCATTTGGGGTTCTGCATCACTGCCCAGGCCAGTGCATGTTCGCGCCCGCCGCTGCCAAGGATAAGGATATTCATCGCACTGTCTCCGATCTGTCCGCGCCCGCGCCCTTGCCCGTGCGTCGAGGGCTTGCCTTGCTTGTCGCGCCTTCTATGCTGCGCGGGCCTGTAAAACAAGAACCGCTTGGTCGCAGGCTGGGCGTCACCTGCCCATTCGAGCGAAGACGACAAAGAGCAGCCGATGTCCGATCTGATTGACGATCCCGCCCCAGGCCAGAATGCGCCGGAATTCACCGTCTCCGAGATTTCGGGCGAGGTGAAGCGCACGCTTGAAAGTACCTTTGGCCGGATTCGGGTGCGCGGCGAAGTCGGGCGCGTGTTCAAGGCAAGATCCGGGCATCTTTATTATGACGTCAAGGATGACCGAAGCGTTCTGGCCTGCACCACCTGGAAGGGGCAGGTCGCGGGTCTTTCGGTGGTGCCGGAAGAAGGGCTCGAGGTGGTTGTCACGGGTCGTCTGACGGCCTTTGGCGCGCAATCCAAGTACAACATGAACGTCGAAGAGGTCGCCGTTGCTGGGCAGGGTGCGCTGATGGCGCTTCTGGAAAAGCGCAAGAAACAGCTTGAGGCCGAAGGACTGTTCGCGCCCGAGCGCAAGAAACCGCTGCCTTATCTGCCTGGGATCATTGGGGTTGTGACCTCGCCCTCTGGTGCGGTGATCCGCGATATCCTGCACCGGTTGCGGGATCGATTTCCGCGCAAGGTGCTGGTCTGGCCGGTTGCGGTTCAGGGCAGCAATTGCGCCCCCGAAGTGGCCCGCGCCATCGAAGGTTTCAACCTGTTGACACCGGGCGGAGCGCTGCCACGTCCGGATCTGATCATCGTGGCACGCGGCGGCGGTTCGATCGAGGATCTCTGGGGCTTCAACGAGGAGATCGTCGCGCGGGCGGCGGCAGCCTCCGAGATCCCGCTGATTTCCGCTGTCGGGCATGAAACGGACACCACTCTGATCGATTTCGTCTCTGACCGGCGCGCGCCAACGCCCACGGCGGCGGCGGAGCTTGCCGTGCCGGTGCGGCTCGATCTTCTGGCCTGGAGCGAAAACCAGGGCGCGCGTCTGGCCCGGGCGGCCGGGCAGGCGGTGCAGCAGCGGCGCCAGCGCCTGAGCGATCTGTCCCGCGCTTTGCCGCGGCCCGAGACCTTGCTGGAAACGCCTCGTCAACGGCTGGATCAGGCGAGCGACGCACTGCCACGCGCGTTGACCTCGGTGGTGCAGCGCCGCCGGGTGCAGTTGAGCGAGGCCTCGGCGGCCCTGCGTCCGGCTACCTTGCGTGGCTTGCTTGCTGGGCGAGCCAACGGCCTCAGCAACCTCTCGTCACGCCTGTCCCTGCGGCCGATCCGGCAGGAAATGCAGCGCCGACACGAGCGCATCTCCCAGCTTGGTCAGCGGCTCGAGATCGTTCAGCGCCAACGGCTGGAGCGTCAGCGTCAGCTTTTGTCGTCAGCCGGGCGACAGCTTGAGATTCTCAGCTACAAGGCGACCCTGGCGCGCGGCTATGCGGTGGTACGCTCGGGCGAGGCTATTGTGACCACGCGCGCTGCGGCGAAACAGGCGGGCCCCCTGCAGATCGAGTTCAGCGATGGCACGCTGGATCTGTCGACGGAAGCGGCGCCTGCGGCAGGTGCAACTGCAGCCAGCACCAGCAAGAAGCAGCCCAAGCCAAAGGTCAAACCCGATGAAGGCGGACAAGGTTCGCTGTTTTGATCAGGCGGGGGTCCCCCTGGGGTCAGACCCCCACGTTCGGGCCCTGGCAGATCATCTCTTCGCCGATGTCGTCCGCCTCATAAAGCTCGGTGGCTTCGGGATCGTTCTGGAAACGCGCGCTCAGCCCGTTCGGTGTCATCGAAAAGCGCCAGCACTGCGGGTCGTTGCGATCTTCATAAAGAAAGCAGATCTGGTCCGCCTGTTGAT
The DNA here is from genome assembly GCF_038148855.1 of Phycobacter sedimenti. Taxonomy (NCBI): domain Bacteria; kingdom Pseudomonadati; phylum Pseudomonadota; class Alphaproteobacteria; order Rhodobacterales; family Roseobacteraceae; genus Phycobacter; species Phycobacter sedimenti. The sequence continues at coordinate 182,653 of NZ_JBBVGR010000002.1, forward strand.
ACCAGTGGCCCTCCTGGCAGCGCCCATCGAGAAATGACCAGATGACCCGGCGACCGGGCAGGTAGCGTTCGACCCCATATGCTGTGCCATCAAAACCGTAAAACAGCGTCTTACCGCGGGTGTAGCGATCAAATGCTTCCGCATCCAAAGGCTCGGCAGCTGCGCCGACAGCCGGAGCCATCAGCGCCGTACAAAAGGGAATCGTCCAGAACCAACGCATGAGGCAACTGTGCCAGATCGGAGGGCGTCAGGCCAACCCCTCTGGTCCGTTGCGTGCCAGTTTGCTCAGCTCTCTGTTCATGATGCGTTTCCAAAGGGGAGGGATCAGCGCGATCGCCCCCATCACCGGCAGGGAATGAGGCAGGGTGGGCATCTGCGGCGTGAGGCGCAACTCCGGGAAATGGCGGCCTGGATTGACGTGGTGATCGGAATGGCGCGGCGCGTTCAGCATCATCGCCGAAGAATACCAATGCGGCGCATTCCAGGACTGCTCTGGACCAACCGGAACAGGGCGACCGTCAGGCCTGAGGGGACGCCGCAAGCCGTAGTGTTGCACGTAGTCGGCCAGAAAGATCTGTATCTGCGCATGCGCGGCTACAAGGGTGAAAGACACGAGGCCACTCAGGCCTGCAGCCATGACCGTTAAAAACAGCATGAAGGCCGCGACGGCCACGTATGTCACGTAAGGATGGCCGAGCACAGGTGCAGGCTTCGACTTGCGTGCACGTGCGCTGGTCTCAGCCGCAAGCCCCGCGCGGAAGGATCCGATCCAGGCCCGCATCAAAAACCGGTAAAAGCTTTCCCCGCGCCGTGCCGAATTGGGATCCCTTGCGGTGCCCACATGCACATGATGCACCTTGAGGTGGGCCGAAGCGTGATGCCCGATCAGCATCGAAGAGTAGACCAGTACGCCAAGGCGGCGCAGCAGACGGTTTGGGCGGTGGATCAACTCATGCGCATTGGGGTGCGAGATCTGCCCCATGAACAGCCCCTGCGCCAGGATCAGCGGGATGGCGGCGCCCCATCCCAGGCGTCCGGCGGTCGTGGCGACAGGCAGCAGAAGGGCGAAATGGGCAAAGGCGAGTGTGATCTGCAACAGATCCGCGCCAAAAGGGGCTGTTTCCTGCTGCGTTTTGCGACCCAGACGGTCAAGCAGCAAGACCGCGGCCGTGATCGAGGCCAGCGCCAGCCAGATCCACACTCCGCCCCAAAGGCATCCAAGACCGATCAGCACGGTGGGGGTCAGGCTGGCGATCGCAAACAAGGCCAAGGGCGGTCTCCATTCCTGTCCCTCAAAAAGGGGCTCTGGCGCCTTTGGGCAGGCACCGGGTTTCCCTTGGTCACCTTTGACCGAGGACGCGCCCTTGGGCAAGGATGTGTGCGCTCAGGGTCGAAGGGGAGGATAGAGCGTTGGAGACATCGATACTGTTGGTGGCGGCAGGCTGCGCCTTTGCCTATCTGCTTTTCACCGCGCAGCCTGAAGGAGCGTTGCGCTCGACGCTCAAGACCGCATCGGTGGCCTTGCTGGCAGGTCTGGCCTTTCTGTCCGATGCTCCGGTGTTGCTGGGGTGCGGTCTGCTGCTTTGCGCAGTGGGCGACTATTGCCTGTCGCGGGAGGGGGAAGGGGCTTTCATGGCCGGTGTCGGCGCCTTTGCAGCCGGACACCTGGCTTATGTGGCCCTGTTCCTGACCGCACCGGGGGGCGATTTTGCGCAGCTGGCCCAGATGCCGGGGCTGGCCGTGGTGCTGGGGCTTGCGCTTCTGGGCCTCATCATGGTGCGTGTTCTTGCGCCCCGTGCGGGTGCGCTCAAGGGGGCTGTTTTGGCCTATATCCCGATCATCCTGTCGATGGGTGTCGCGGCGGCAACGCTTCCGGCGCAGGGGGCGGTGGCCTGGGCGCTGCCCGCCGCGATGGCCTTTATCGCATCAGATGTGGTGCTGGCCTTTGAAACCTTTGTCCTGCCAGACGGGCACGCGCTGCGCCGGATCGCGCCCTATGCGGTCTGGCCGCTCTACTGGGGCGCACAGATCGGGTTTTTCTTTGCCTTTTGGTGATCGGGTGGCCTTCATCCGCTTTGCAACCGGCGTCAATCCGCATTAGGTGAGAGGCAGACATACTCGCGGAGACACCGATGGCGTTTTTCTCAAAGCTCAAGGACCGGCTGTTCAAGTCCTCTTCGAAACTGGAGGACGGTCTGGATGCGATTGTCGCGGAAGGGGAAAAGGCTCCGGCTCCCGCCGAGGACCTGCGCCACCCCGAGCCGACGCCGGAGCCGGTCGACGCTGAACAACCTGTCGCCGAGGTTTCCAAAAAAGTGACCCCGACCGCCGCGCCCGCACCTGCTGCGGCGGAAAAAAAGGCCAAGGGGCCGGGGCTCCTGGGGCGTCTCATGGGGCGCGCCGGTACGGATGCCCCGCGCAGGGTTCTGGACGATGACATGCTCGAGCAGCTCGAAGAGCTGCTGATTGCATCGGATATGGGCGTGGATACGGCCCTGCGTGTGACGGCCAACATGGCCGAGGGGCGGTTTGGCAAGCGTTTGTCCACGCAGGAGATCAAGGAATTGTTGTCGGCGGAAATTGCCCGCGTGATGGAACCGGTCGCCAAACCGCTGCCAATCTATGCCAAGCGCCCGCAGGTGGTGCTGGTGGTGGGCGTCAACGGATCTGGCAAGACCACGACCATCGGCAAGCTCGCAAGCCAGTTCAAGGCCGCCGGAAAGAACGTTGTCATCGCGGCTGGCGATACTTTCCGCGCGGCGGCGGTCGAGCAGCTGCAGGTCTGGGGTGATCGCGCCGGCGTGCACGTGCTGACCGCGCCCGAAGGATCGGACCCGGCCAGCTTGGCCTTTGATGCCATGACAAAGGCCGAGGCGGAGGGCGCCGATCTGTTGCTGATCGATACCGCCGGGCGGCTGCAGAACCGGGCCGACCTGATGGAGGAGCTGGCCAAGATCGTTCGCGTCATCCGCAAGAAGGACGAAAGCGCGCCGCACAACACGCTTTTGGTGCTGGATGCCACGACGGGCCAGAATGCGCTGAGCCAGGTCGAGACCTTCCAGAAGCTGGCGGATGTTTCGGGCCTCGTGATGACCAAGCTGGACGGCACCGCCAAGGGGGGCGTTCTGGTGGCGCTGGCGGACAAGTTCGGCCTGCCAATCCATGCGATCGGCGTAGGGGAGCAGATCGACGATCTGGCACCCTTTGACCCCGAAGAATTTGCGGCGGCCTTGACCGGGTTGGACCGGTCTTGATCCGCAGCCAAGCCACTGCGCAGCCGGAGGCCAGGGGGTGAGCGAGTGGCTGATCTCGCTGGAAGGCACTGAAGCAGGCCACCAGATGGCGCTGGCGCTGGCCCTGATGGCGGCCTTTTTGCACGCGGTCTTTGGCGCGCTCCAGAAGGGGCGCCATGATCCCTGGCTGTCGCGCGGGGCGATTGATGCCTCCTACGGGCTGATGGCAGCGCCTTTCGCGCTGTTCGTGGTGCCCTGGCCCGAGCCGTATATGTGGCCGATCTTTGCCGTGGTCTGGGTGATCCACGTGGCCTACAAGATGCTGCAGGCGCTGGCCTACACCAAGGGCAGCTATACCGTGGTCTACCCGGTGGTTCGGGGCACGGGACCGCTGTTCACCGTGATCGGCGCGTATTATCTGTTCTCGGAAACCTTCACTGCGGTGCAATGGCTAGGCGTTGGGGTTCTCTTGATGGGGATATTTGGCCTTGCGGCTTACAACTACCGTTACCTCGAGACAAATCGCGACACCTTGATGGTGGCGCTGGGCCTTGCGGTGGTGACGGGGTTGTTCGTGGCGCTTTACACCACATATGACGCCTATGGCATTCGCGCGACGGCAGACCCTTTCACTTTTCTGGCCTGGTTCTTCATGATCGACGGGATCGCCATGCCGCCGGTGGCGTACCTGCGCTGGCGCAGAATGGCAGATCGACCGGCCTTGGGTCCGCTGATGGTCAAGGGCGTCTTTGGAGGTCTGGTGGCCTTTGCCTCATTCGGCGCGGTCATGCTGGCGACGCGGCTTGATAAGGTGGGAGAGGCGGCGGTGCTGCGGGAGACCTCGACTGTTTTCGCGGCGCTCATTGGCTGGCTGGTGTTGAAGGAAACCGTGGGGCCGCGCCGGATCGCGTTGATGGCCCTGATCGCGCTGGGCGCGGTGATCGTGGAGATGGGCGGCTGAACGGCCGCGACGAAGAAGCAACAGGAGCGCCAATGGCTGGCAAGAAGATCAACCCGATGTTGAAGATGGGCCTGGAGTTCGGCCCGATCATCCTCTTTTTCATAGGCTATCTGAAACTCAAGGACGAAACCTTCCTGATCGGCGGGCAGGACTATGCGGGTTTCATTCTGGTGACGGCGGCTTTTGTGCCTTTGATGATGCTGTCGACCGCCGCCCTGTGGCGCCTCACGGGGCATTTGTCGAAAATGCAGCTGGCAACTTTGGTCCTGGTGGTGCTGTTCGGGGGGCTTTCGGTCTGGTTCAACGACGAGCGGTTCTTCAAGATGAAACCGACGATGATCTACCTCTTGTTTGGCGGCCTTCTGGCGGTGGGTCTGATGCGCGGGCAGAGCTGGCTCAAGGTGGTGATGGAAGAGGTCATGCCGATGGAAGAGGAAGGCTGGATGATCCTGACCCGGAGGATCTGTGGCTTTTTCCTCGGGCTTGCGGTCGCAAACGAGGTGATCTGGCGGTTCCTGTCCACCGACACATGGGTCTATTTCAAGACCTTCGGCCTGCCGGTGGCGATGTTCCTGTTCTTCATGACACAAGGTGGGGTTTTGCAGAAATACGGGATCGAAGAGGACGAAGAGCCGGAGGCATAACTCAACGGACGGGGTGGGGGCTCCCGCGCCTGTGCGGCTCATCAAGGATGAGCCACAAACAGCCTTGGGCCTGGCAGCGCGCAACGCGCGCTGCGGTCACACTAGCCATTCTGCCCGAAGATAATCTCCTGTGCCTTGCTGTCGGAGCGGTCTCCTCGCAGGTCCGCATGAAGGCTCCGACCAGCGATGACACCGGGGCGTTCCCACAGCGTGTCCAGCCATCGGGCCAGGTTTGGCTTGTCGTCCAACGTCTGCTCCTGGCCTTCCCACAGGGATGCCCAGGGCCAGATCGCCATATCCGCAATCGTATATTCTGCACCGGTCACATATTCGTTCTCGGCCAGCTGGCGATCCAGAACCCCGTACAGGCGGGCAACCTCGGACCGGTAGCGATCCTTGGCATAGGGCAGATCCTCAGGCGCGTATTTCAGGAAATGATGCGCCTGCCCCGCCATCGGACCTACGCCGCCCATTTGCCACATCAGCCATTGATCCACCGTGACGCGGTCGCGCGCGTTTCGCCCGTAGAATTGCCCTGTCTTGCGCGCGAGATACTGCAGGATCGCGCCGCTTTCGAAGATCGAGATGGCTGCACCGTCTGGCCCCTCCGGATCGATGATCGCGGGCATGCGGTTGTTGGGGGCGATCTTTAGGAACTCTGGCGCGAACTGGTCACCCTTTGAGATGTTGATCAGGGTGCTGCTATAGGGCAGGCCCATTTCCTCAAGGGCGATGGAGACCTTCCAGCCATTTGGCGTGGGCCAGTAGTAAAGATCGATTGGGTCCTGCACGGTTATCCTCCGGGGCTGTGTCAGGGCGAGTTGATCACATGGCATGACCCGAGAACAAGGCATGCTATGCGGCCGCCACTGCACAACCCTGTGAGAAGGTTTCACGGACGCCTTCGATGCGGAAGGCAAGGCAAGCCTTCTGCATTTTGCCCAAAATTCCGCTGTCAGGCCATGTCTTTTGTTGCAAAACCTGCATTCCGGGCGCTAAGAGAACGGACAAGATTCGGCGGACTTAGTCTTGCCGCGTGGGCGATTTGTTACCGGATTGCGGGCCACGTAAAACTCACCGCTAAAGAGGTCAGGATGTGAAGGAACCCCTTTCGCTTGGCCGAACGGGGTTTTTTTGTGCGCTGCGGCGCAGGAGTGAACGAGATGAGCGACAAAAAGGACAAGGACTGGAGCAGCCGCACGCAACTGGTGCACGGCGGGACCAAGCGCAGCCAGTGGGGCGAGGTGAGCGAGGCGATCTTCCTCACGCAAGGCTTTGTCTATGACACCGCTGAACAGGCCGAAGCGCGGTTCCTGGAAACCGGCCCGGATGAATTCATCTATGCCCGCTACGGCAACCCTACTGTTGCCATGTTCGAAGAACGGATTGCCGCCCTGGAAGGGGCCGAGGATGCCTTTGCCACCGCTTCGGGGATGGCGGCGGTCAATGGCGCGCTGACTTCGGTTCTGAAAGCCGGGGATCATGTTGTTTCGGCGCGGGCCTTGTTCGGATCCTGCCTTTATATCCTGGAAAACATCCTTGCCCGTTTCGGAGTCGAGGTGACGTTCGTTGATGGCACGGATCTGGACCAATGGCGTGCAGCCGTGCGGCCCGATACCAAGGCGGTCTTCTTTGAAAGCATGTCCAACCCGACGCTGGAGGTGATCGACGTCGCCGCCGTGGCCGAGATCGCCCATGCGGTCGGCGCCACCGTGATCGTTGACAATGTCTTTTCCACACCGGTTTTTTCGAACGCCATCGCCCAGGGCGCCGATGTCGTCGTCTACTCCGCGACCAAACACATCGATGGTCAGGGCAGGGTGCTCGGCGGCGTGATCCTCGGCACCAAGGAGTTCATCCGCGGTACGGTCGAGCCTTACATGAAACACACCGGCGGATCGCTGAGCCCGTTCAATGCCTGGACGCTTCTGAAAGGGCTGGAGACGATTTCGCTGCGGGTCAATGCCCAGGTCGACAGTGCGCTGCGCATCGCCGAGGCGCTGAACGGCCATCCGGCGCTGGCGCGCATGATTTATCCCGGCCTTGCGGATCATCCCCAGAACGCATTGGTGCAGCGGCAGCTCGGCGGCAAAGGCGGCACGGTCCTGTCGCTGGACCTCAAGGGCGGTAAGGAGGCAGCCTTTGCCTTTCTCAATGCGCTGACGATCCCGGTCATCTCGAACAACCTCGGCGACGCAAAATCCATCGCGACCCATCCGGCGACCACCACGCACCAACGGCTGCCGGATGCGCAAAAGGCGGCGCTTGGCATTACGCCGGGCCTTGTGAGGTTCTCGGTTGGCTTGGAAGATCCCGAGGATCTGATTTCGGATCTGAGCCGCGCTCTTGAGGCCGCAGAGGTCTGAACGCCCATTCCCTCGGCCCATTTGAACTGGGCCGAGGCTGCAGATCCTGAGGCGGGTGGCAGTTTCTGTCCTGAACCTGCCGCATTTGTTTGATCCGTTTTGTCTTTTCGCGCGTAACGCTTTAACTTGGATCTTGTTGCACAACCGAGTGCAACAGCAGCGGAGGAATTGATTCCATGAATATCCACTCGCGCAACATGGAAGAGGCACCCGATCGGACCGAGGCAGAGGCCGCGCTCGAAACGCTGCGCCATTGGGCCAAGACCGTGACCGAGACTGAGATTGCCCAGCTTGACCCTGCGGTGGCGCGGCTTCTTCCAGAGCGCGCGGTGCAGAACTACCCGGACCTGTCTCGCATCTATCCTGGGGATTTCCTGTCGGACGAGAGCTACCGTGCGACGCTGCCCGATCTGCAGAACGGCCCCTCCAGCCTTATCCGCGGGGCGAACGAGCAGATCCAGCATGTGGGGATCTCGAATTTCCGCCTGCCGATTCGCTTTCACACCCGTGACAACGGCGATCTGACCCTTGAAACCAGTGTGACCGGCACCGTCAGCCTTGAGGCCGACAAGAAGGGCATCAACATGTCCCGGATCATGCGGTCCTTTTACAAACACGCGGAAAAGACATTCAGCTTCGAGGTGATCGAGGCCGCGCTTGAGGATTACCTGAGCGACCTCGACAGCATGGATGCGCGCATCCAGATGCGGTTCTCCTTCCCGGTGAAGGTGGGCAGTCTGCGCTCGGGTCTGTCGGGCTATCAGTATTACGATATCGCGCTGGAACTGGTTGACCGGGGCGGGGTGCGCAACAAGATCGTGCATCTCGACTATGTCTACTCCTCCACATGCCCCTGTTCGCTCGAGCTGTCTGAGCACGCGCGCCAGTCGCGCGGGCAGCTGGCAACGCCGCACTCCCAGCGGTCCGTTGCGCGAATTTCGGTGCAGCTGGAGCCAGATGCGCCCTGCCTGTGGTTCGAGGACCTCATCGACCATTGTCGCCGCGCCGTGCCGACGGAAACGCAAGTCATGGTCAAGCGCGAGGATGAACAGGCCTTTGCCGAGCTGAACGCAGCCAACCCGATCTTTGTCGAGGATGCGGCGCGTCTGTTCTGCGAGGCGCTGCAAAGCGATCCACGCATCGGTGATTTCCGGGTGGTGGCGAGCCATCAGGAAAGCCTGCACAGCCATGACGCGGTCAGCGTTTTGACCCAAGGGTCTCTCTTTGCGCAGACCAGCCTGGACCCTCAGCTTTTTGCGACCCTGATCCACCGGGGCTGAAATCAAGCGTGGCCGATGTGATCATGGTGGCAGACCTGCCGGATCACGTTTCATAGAACCCTTTCCATTTTGTGCTGCATTGCCGCATTTTCTTGCTGCAATGCAGCTTTTCCATGTTAGGCTCACCTTACGTCCGGATCCCATTTGGCTGCGGAATACACTTGTGCATGCCGGACAGGTGGTGCCGGATCTCTTTCAAGTAAGGAGTTCCCGATGATGTTTTTGTCTATCCTTCAAAACCAGCCTGCACCCTTTGCGCAATGGGTTGGCCAGGCGGCCGGGATGCAGATGAAGTACTGGCGCGCGATGTCTGCACTGGCCGCGCAGGCACCTTATGAGCAGATGCGTCTGGTACAGGCCATTGTAAGCAGCGGAAGACCTGTTGTGGCAGGCCAAGAGCGGGCGTCGATCACGACCAAGGCTGCCACCGTGTCCGCGCCTGTCGCGGCGAAACCAGAAGACAACACGAAAGAAACAGCGCCAAAGGCGGCCGCAAAACGCAAGCCTGTACAAAAGGCGCGCAAGACGGCACCGCGGAAGCCGTCGGCGGCCAAAACATCTGTCAGAAAGACGTCGGTTCGTCAGGCTGCAGTCCGACAGACAACTCCCGCCAAAGCCGCGACGCCGCCAACCCAAACCGTCTCGAAACCGGAAACGCCGGATACGGCAGCACCTGCGCCCAAACCCGCCGCGCGCCGGTCAGACCCCGCGGCGAAACCAACCACGTCCCGCTCAGGATCAACCACCAGCGCGACCAGCGCATCCACTGGCACGGGGGCTTCTAGCCCGGCCCGGACTGCGGCTGCCAAGGAGACCCCGGTCAAAGCCAAACGTGCCCCGTCAAAACCGCCAAGCCTGCCCGAGCCGCTGGCTGCGAAGGACAACGAGGGAAAGCCCTAGGCCAGTGCACGGTCCTGCGATCCCCGGTTTGACTTGACAGTCTGGGCGCAGGACGCCAACGCTTCGCGCCATGTTGGATCTCCGTCCCGTCGCATATGTCATCGGTCTGTTGGTTGCCATCCTTGGCGCCACGATGGTTTTTCCGTTCCTGATCGACCTTTATGACGGCGAGGGCCAGTGGCCGGTGTTTCTGGAAAGTGGCCTGATCTGCGTCCTTTCCGGCGGGCTTTTGGCGCTGAGCTGTGGAAATGCGGTTCAACAAGGGCTGAGCATCCGTCAGACCTTCCTTTTGACCACGTTGGTCTGGGCGGCTTTGCCTCTTTTTGGTGCCATTCCTCTGATACTTGGCGCCACCGAGCTGAGTTTCACCGATGCCTTTTTCGAGGCCATGTCAGGGCTCACGACGACCGGATCCACCGTGATCTCAGGCCTCGATGATCTGCCGCGCGGCATATTGCTGTGGCGTGGCATTCTGCAATGGCTGGGCGGCATCGGGATCATTGTGGTCGCCATGGTTTTCCTGCCAGAACTGCGGGTCGGGGGCATGCAGATCTTTCGGTCTGAAGCCTTTGACACCATGGGGAAAATTTTGCCTCGTGCTCAGGCGATCGCAAAGCAGATCTCGCTGATCTATCTGGCGCTGACCCTATTCTGCATGACCGTTTACATGGTCCTCGGGATGGGCTGGTTCGACGCATTGGTTCATGCGCTGACGACCATGTCCACCGGGGGGTTTTCCAACTACGATGCCTCGTTTGGCACCTTTTCAGGCCCGCCGGAATATGCCGCCTCAGTCTTCATGATCCTGGCGGCGCTGCCCTTTGTGCGATACGTGCAGCTAATCAACGGGCAGGGGAGCCCCATCCTGATGGACAGCCAGATCCGTGCCTTCCTTGGAACGATCCTGGTTTTGATCGTCATCACCGCCAGCGTTCTGGTCTACGTCTTTCCGCACCACCCCGAACAAGCCTTCCGCGAAGCACTGTTCAACATCACCTCGATCATTTCAGGCACAGGCTATGCAAGCGTGGATTACATGGAGTGGGGCAGCTTCCTGATCATGGTCTTTTTCTTCATTGGCCTGATCGGAGGCTGCGCGGGATCGACGGCCTGTTCGGTCAAGATCTTTCGCTACCAGATCCTCTTTGCTTCGATCCGGGTCCAGATTCAGCGTATCCGCTCCCCGAATGGGATCTTCATTCCGCGCTTTGAGGGGCGCCCTGTCGGCCCGGATGTGCTCAGCTCGGTGATTTCCTTCTTCATGTTCTTCGTGGTGACCCTTGGGATCGTGGCCTGGGCGCTGGCCCTGACCGGGCTTGATTTCATCACCGCGCTCTCCGGCGCGGCGACAGCGGTGGCAAACGTGGGGCCGGGCCTTGGCGATATCATAGGGCCGGCGGGCAATTTCTCGACGCTGAATGATCCGGCCAAATGGATCCTGAGCGGTGCCATGTTGATTGGGCGGCTTGAGCTGCTGGCGGTCTATGCGATCCTCACGATCCGGTTCTGGCGAAACTGAACGAGGGCCGCCCTCGGCCGCACAATCGTGCGCCTGTGGCAACATGCGACGGTTTGGCCCTTGTATCGCTACAATGCACGGTCTTGCCCTGAAGGGGCCGCTCCCCTATGAGGCGGTGATCGGAATCTGCGAGCGCACGGAGACGACTGCCCCATGCCCGTACTAGTAATGAAATTCGGCGGCACCTCTGTCGCCAACCTGGACCGGATCCGCCGGGCTGCCAAACGCGTTGGCGTCGAAGTGGCCAAGGGCTATGACGTGATCGTCATCGTTTCGGCCATGTCCGGCAAGACCAACGAACTGGTCGGCTGGGTCAATGAAACCTCACCGCTGTTTGACGCCCGCGAATACGACGCGGTTGTCTCGTCAGGGGAGAACGTGACGGCGGGCCTGATGGCGCTGACCTTGCAGGAAATGGACGTGCCCGCGCGCAGCTGGCAGGGCTGGCAGGTGCCGCTCAAGACCACCAGTGCCCACAGCCAGGCGCGGATCGAAGAGATCCCGACCGACAATATCAACGCCAAGTTCGCCGAAGGCATGAAGGTCGCGGTTGTGGCCGGTTTCCAAGGCATCAGCCCCGAGGGCCGTATCACCACCTTGGGGCGCGGCGGATCTGATACGACGGCGGTAGCCTTTGCTGCGGCCTTTGACGCCGAGCGCTGCGACATCTACACCGATGTGGACGGGGTCTACACCACCGACCCGCGCATCTGCGGCAAGGCGCGCAAACTGGACAAGATCGCCTTTGAAGAAATGCTGGAGCTTGCGTCCCTCGGGGCGAAGGTTCTGCAGACCCGCTCGGTCGAGCTGGCGATGCGCTATCGGGTGCGCCTGCGGGTACTATCGAGTTTTGAAGAGCAAAATGACAATGCCGGCACGCTGGTCTGTGCTGAGGAGGACATCATGGAATCCAATGTAGTGGCCGGTGTGGCCTATTCCCGCGACGAAGCCAAACTGACCGTTCAATCCGTGGCAGACCGACCGGGTATTGCGGCGACCATCTTTTCGACCCTGTCCGATGCTGGCGTCAATGTGGACATGATCGTGCAGGATATCTCGGAAGAGGGACGCACGGACATGACCTTCTCCTGCCCGATTGACCAGGTCGCCCGCGCCGAACAGGCCCTGAAAGCGATCAAGGACAAAGGTGAGCTGAACTTTGCCGAACTGGTTGCCGACAAAGACGTTGCCAAGGTCTCGGTTGTGGGTATCGGCATGCGGTCCCAGTCAGGCGTTGCGGCCAAGATGTTCAAGGTTCTCTCGGATGAGGGGATCAACATCAAGGTGATCACAACCTCCGAGATAAAGATTTCCGTTCTTATCGATCGGAAATACATGGAACTTGCCGTGCAAGCACTGCATGATGCCTTTGAACTGGATAAAGCAGCCTGATCGCACTCGGGCTGCCTGGCACAATAACCACGTGAACAGGGCCCATGGTCGACAGTACTGAATCAGAAAGCCGCAGGCTGCTTGGCCGCCTGCGCGAGGCGATGGCCGGGGATGCGCCCGGCCAGGCCCGTCTGGACAAGATTACCCACCTGATTGCAGACAGCATGGGAACCGAGGTCTGCTCGGTTTACCTGTTCCGTGATGACGAGACACTCGAACTCTGCGCGACAGAGGGTCTGAACGTCGAATCGGTGCACCAGACCCGGATGCGCATCGGCGAAGGTCTGGTCGGGCGCGTTGCGAAAACCGGCAAGGTCGTGAACACGCCCGACGCGCCAAACGCCAAGGGATTCCGCTATATGCCGGAAACTGGTGAAGAGCGGTATTCCTCTTTCCTTGGTATTCCGATCCAGCGCCTGGGCGAGATGATGGGCGTTCTGGTGGTTCAGTCAAAGGAAGCGCGGGAGTTTTCTTCCGATGCAGTCTATGCGCTGGAAGTGGTGGCGATGGTCATCGCAGAAATGGCTGAGCTGGGCGCTTTTGTCGGCGAGGGGGCGGCCCTGTCTCCATTGCACCAGCAACCCGTTCTGCTGCACGCGACCTCCGCTCAGGAAGGGGCGGCAGAGGGACACGTCTGGCTGCATGAACCCCGTGTCGTGGTTACGAACCCCATTGCGGAGGATCCGCACCGGGAGCTGCAGCGCCTGACCGAGGCGGTGGAAGAGCTGCGCGTGGGCGTCGACAAGATGCTGAAGATCTCGGAGAATGGAGACAAGGATCAGCTGCAGGTTCTTGAAACCTATCGTATGTTTGCCAATTCCAAAGGCTGGATGCGGCGCATGGAAGAAGACATTTCCCGCGGTCTGAGCGCGGAGGCCGCGGTCGAAAAGGAACAGTCCCAGGCGCGTACGCGTATGTCTCAGGTGCAGGACGCCTACCTGCGCGAACGCCTGAGCGACCTGGACGACCTCTCCAACAGGCTTTTGCGGATATTGACCGGGCAGGGGGCCGAAACAGGGGCTGAACTGCCCGAAAACCCGATCCTGATTGCGCGCAACATCGGGCCTGGGGAGCTCCTGGAATATGGCCGCTCCCTGCGCGGGATCGTGCTGGAAGAAGGCTCCGTCGGCTCCCATGCGGCCATCGTCGCGCGCGCGCTGGCTATTCCCTTGGTGGTCAACGCCAAACGGATCACCACAGAGGCGCTCAATGGTGATCATATCATGGTGGATGGCGATCAGGGGATCGTGCATTTGCGGCCGGACGAAACGGTTGTCAGCGCCTTTCGAGACAAGATCGCAATGCAGGCCGACGCGCAGGAACGCTATGCCTCGATCCGGGATAAGCCGGCGATTACCCGTGACGGCTCGCAGGTGAAGCTGGTGATGAACGCAGGGTTGATGGCGGATCTTCCCTCTCTGGAGGGGTCGGGCGCCGAGGGCGTTGGCCTTTTCCGGACCGAGTTGCAGTTTCTGGTACGAAACCAGATGCCGAAACGGTCCGAGCTTGTGGCGCTGTATCAGAGGGTTCTGGACGCCGCCCGTGGCAAGCCGGTGGTGTTTCGCACGCTGGATATCGGGTCGGACAAGGTTCTGCCCTACATGAAGCCCACGGATGAGCCGAATCCGGCACTGGGTTGGCGGGCCATTCGGGTCGGGCTGGACAAGCCGGGAATCATGCGAATGCAGCTGCAGGCCCTGATCCGGGCGGCAAATGGGCGGCCTTTGACGATCATGTTCCCGTTTGTGGCGCAGTTTGAAGAGTATCGCGCTGCGCGCAACGAGGTGGACAAGACCCTCGAACGTGAGCGTATCCTGGGGCATCCGCTGCCGGAGAGGTTGGAGGTCGGCGCGATGCTGGAAACCCCATCTCTGGCCTTTGCGCCGCATAAGTTCTTTGAAGAAGTCGATTTTCTTTCGATCGGTGGCAATGACCTGAAACAGTTCTTCTTTGCGGCCGACCGTGAGAATGAGCGCGTCCGCAAACGTTATGACTCTCTGAACGTCAGTTTTCTTACGTTCATCGAACAGATTGTGGAGCGATGCGGTCGCTCTGGTACGCCGCTCAGCTTCTGCGGTGAAGATGCCGGCCGCCCGGTTGAGGCTGTCTGTCTGGCCGCGATGGGTATCCGCACCCTGTCTATGCGACCCGCTTCAATTGGGCCGGTTAAGTCCCTGTTAATGCGTGTGGACTTATCGGATCTTCGAAAGATCATAGCGGACTCCCGCCATCGCGGCGACCAATCCGTCAGACCAGCGGTCATGCGGTATCTGCGAGATACCTGATCCTTCTTGCAATGGATTGGGGCTGGTTTGAGCATCCCGCCCTGGACTTTTGCACGCTGACCCTCCTGGGGGGAGACGTGACCTTCAACCTAAATCAGCGCCCCGTTGCCGAATTATCAACGCTGAGTTTGACGGTAGAGCGGTGCCTTTCTGCGCCGCGAGGGTGTGCGCCTGGTCATGCGCAAGCAACTTGCCGACAAATGAGGGAAGGCAGGCAGTCTCGGGAGTTTCGCTGATATCAATATTTCGATAAAAAATTGACTTAAAATTTTCCAAAAACCCCACTTTCTTTACTGTATCGGGCATTTTGGTGGGCGCGCCAAATATTTCCACAAGTTATCCTTACAGTTATCCACTGTATTCTGCGGGGTTATACGTACGCCTGACCTGAGAGGTGCGGACGCGAGGGGGGAGGCCGCAGTGCGGGACGTTTGCATGCCCTGTCTCATCAGAGGGTATTCAAGCGAAAACCTCAGGCCCCCAAAAGTTGTTCAGGAACTGTCCACAGGTTTTCCACATTAGCTTTGTGGTCAGGTACTCTGAAAATAAGGGGAAAATTGGAAGTTTGAAGAGGCGCGGACACCTCCATATGTATCATGCCCAGACTTAGCATACAGTGAAATGGTTTCCAAAAAGTTATCGGTTGGCAGGTAATAAATTTCAAGCATGAAACTTTAAGCTTGAAGTGATTGTCGTCTCGCTTATCCTGATCCCAAACAGCAAACTGTTGCGGAGGTGCGGATCATGAAAGTTGCCTGTTTGGGAGGGGGGCCTGCGGGGCTCTATTTTGCGATCTCGATGAAGCTGCGCCAGCCAGAGGCGCAGGTCACTGTTTTTGAGCGCAACAAGGCAGATGATACCTTCGGCTGGGGGGTGGTGCTTTCGGATGATGCTCTTGAAAACCTGGCCGAAAACGATCCCGAAAGCGCCGCGGAAATCCGTCGGAACTTTGCCTATTGGGACGATATCGCCGTCGTGCACAAAGGCGAGCGCACGGTTTCCGGGGGGCACGGTTTTGCCGGGATCGGGCGAAAGAAGATGCTCTTGATCCTGCAGGACCGCGCCCGCGCCTTGGGGGTCGATCTGCGGTTTGAAACCGAAGTGGGTCCAGCGGCTGACTATCAGAAAGACTACGACCTCGTCGTTGCCTGCGATGGGTTGAATTCCCGTGTTCGCACCGAGTTCGCCGAACACTTCAAGCCCAACATCGATGTGCGGCCCTGCAAGTTCATCTGGCTCGGAACGCATCAGAAATTCGATGACGCCTTCACCTTTGTCTTTGAAAAGACCAAACACGGCTGGGTCTGGATCCATGCCTATCAGTTCGATGCAGATACTGCGACCGTGATCGTCGAATGCTCGGCCGAAACCTGGGAAAACTGGGGCTTTGAGGGCATGTCCAAGGATGAGATCATTCGCACCTGCGAAGAGATCTTTGCCGATCATCTGGGGGGGCATGAATTGATGTCCAACGCGGACCACCTGCGCGGTTCGGCGGTCTGGATCAACTTCCCGCGTGTTCTCTGCGAAAAATGGTATCACGAAAACGTCGTCCTGTTGGGCGATGCTTCAGCGACGGCGCATTTTTCCATCGGCTCCGGCTCTCGGCTGGCCTTTGACAGCGCCATCGCACTGGCGGAGTTGCTGACCACCGAATCCTCGATGGAGCGGGCCTTTGAGCGGTATCAGGAAGAGCGACGACTTGACGTGCTGCGCCTGCAGTCTGCGGCGCGCAACTCCCTGGAATGGTTTGAAGAGGTTGAGCGCTATCTCGATATGGATCCGGTCCAGTTCAACTATTCCCTGCTGACACGATCACAGCGCATTTCCCATGAAAACCTGCGCCTGCGCGATGCGGCGTGGCTGAAGTCGGCAGAAAAGTGGTTCCAGGAGCGGGCAGGTGTCCCTGCCGATTCTCCGGTGCGTGCGCCGATGTTTGCGCCCTACACCTTGCGCGATATGACCCTGGCCAACCGTATCGTGGTGTCCCCGATGGCGCAGTACAAGGCGGTGGAGGGCTGCCCCACGGACTGGCATTTGATCCACTATGGCGAACGCGCCAAGGGCGGGGCGGGGCTGGTTTATACCGAGATGACCTGCGTCAGCGCTGAGGGGCGGATCACGCCGGGCTGCCCCGGCCTTTATGCGCCAGAGCACGAGGCCGCGTGGAAGCGTCTCACGGATTTCGTGCATGGCGAAACCGATGCCAGGATCTGCTGCCAGATCGGCCATTCGGGCCGCAAAGGCTCGACCCAGGTAGGTTGGGAGGAAATGGACGCCCCACTGCCCGAAGGGAATTGGGATCTGGTTTCTGCCTCGGCTTTGCCATGGTCGCCAAACAACGCAGCGCCGCGCGAAATCACCCGCGCCGAGATGGAGACGGTCAAGACAGAGTTCGTCGCCGCAGCCGAAATGGCTGATCGCGCCGGTTTTGACATGATTGAGCTTCATGCAGCGCATGGCTATCTGATTTCGTCCTTCATCTCGCCAAAATCGAACATCCGTCAGGACGAATATGGCGGTTCGCTCGAAAACCGGATGCGCTATCCGCTTGAAGTCTTTGCGGCGATGCGCGCGGTCTGGCCTGCTCACAAGCCGATGTCGGTGCGCATTTCCGCAAATGATTGGGTCGGAGACGAGGGCGTCACCCCGGAAGAGGCCGTCCAGATCGCAAAGGCGTTTTCCGATGCCGGGGCTGACATTATCGATGTTTCTGCCGGGCAGACCTCGATCGATGCAAAGCCGGTCTATGGTCGCATGTTCCAGACGCCGTTTTCGGACCGGATCCGCAACGAGGCGGGCATTTCCACGATGGCCGTTGGCAACATCTACGAGGCAGATCACGCCAATTCCATCCTGATGGCCGGTCGCGCCGATCTGATCTGCGTGGGGCGTCCGCATCTTGCCGATCCGTATTGGACGCTTCATGAGGCGACGAAAATCGGAGACCGTCTGGGCCACTGGCCGCTGCCCTATGAGGCCGGTCGCGATCAGGCTTGGCGCCTTGCGGATCGTGACGCCGAGGTGATCCGGGCATGAGCGTTGCGGGCAAACATGTGGTCATCAGCGGCGGAGGCTCCGGCGTTGGCGCTGAGCTTGCCAGCCGCTTTGCCGCCGAGGGCGCGCGCGTCACCATCCTGGGGCGCCGGATGGAGCCGTTGGAGCACGTGGCCGCAGAAACCTCTGCCTTGCCGCTGGCCTCTGATGTCACGGACCATGCGGCGGTGGAGGCGGCAATCGCAGCCGCCACGGCAAAACACGGCCCTGTTGCCATTGCCGTTGCCAATGCGGGCGCGGCGCCTTCGAAACCTTTTGACCGCATGACGGCCGCGGATTTCAATGATGCTCTCTCGGTCAATCTGGCGGGGGTCTTCAACCTGTGGCAGGCTTGCCTGCCCGGAATGAAACAGGCCGGATGGGGGCGTATGATCGCCATCGCCTCGACAGCGGGTCTCAAGGGATATCCTTATGTGTCAGGCTATTGCGCCGCAAAACATGGGGTTCTGGGCCTTACCCGCGCGCTGGCCGTGGAGCTGGCCCGCACCGGAATTACGGTGAATGCGATCTGTCCGGGTTTCATTGAAACGCCGCTCCTGCAAAGATCGCTGGACAATATTGTGGCCAAGACCGGCATGACGGCTGAACAGGCGGCAAAATCCCTGCGCGCGGGCAATCCACAGGGGCGGTTCATCCAGCCCACTGAGGTGGCCGAGGCGGCGCTGTGGCTGGCCAGCGAGGGGGCAGGATCGGTGAACGGTTCGGCCCTGCCCATATCCGGAGGAGAGATCTGAAAGGTGCCTGAGACTTCGAAAGACAGATTGCGGCTGTGGCTGCGGGTGCTGAAAGCAACCCGTGCCGTGGAAAGCGAAATCCGCGAAAACCTGCGCCGGGATTTTGCAACCACGCTGCCCCGCTTTGATGTGATGGCGGCCCTCGTGCAGCACGAGGATGGACTCAAGATGAGCCAGCTTTCGGGCGTGCTGAAAGTGTCGAATGGCAATGTCACCGGCATCATCGAGCGGCTGGTCGAGGACGGCCACGTGCAGCGCGAACCCGTGCCGGGGGACCGTCGTGCCAGCCTGGTTCGCATGACGCCTCAGGGTCGGGACGAATTCGCCCGTCAGGCCGCGGCGCATGAGGGATGGATCGACCAGATGTTTGCCGATGTGCCCCCCGAGGCCGCGCAAGCCATGGCCGAGGCGCTGGACGCTGTCGCGCGCCGTTTGGAAAACAAGGAAAAGAGCTGATGATTTCGACAGATACCAAACATTTCCTGTGCAGCGTCGCGGACGGGATCGCGACCGTCTCGCTGGATCGTCCCGAGCGCAAGAACCCGCTGACCTTTGACAGTTACGCCGAACTGCGCGACTGGTTCAGGGCGCTTCACTATGATGATGACATCAAGGCAGTGATCTTTGCCTCCAACGGCGGCAACTTCAGCTCTGGCGGTGATGTGCATGATATTATTGGCCCATTAACCAAGATGAACATGAAGGAGCTACTGGCCTTTACCCGTATGACGGGGGATCTGGTCAAGGCCATCGTGAATTGCGGCAAGCCGGTGATTGCCGCCATCGACGGGATCTGCGTGGGCGCGGGGGCCATCATCGCCATGGCTTCGGACCTCAGGATCGCAACGCCAGAGGCGAAGACGGCCTTCCTGTTCACGCGCGTTGGCCTCGCGGGCTGCGACATGGGAGCCTGCGCCATCCTGCCCCGGATCATCGGGCAGGGCCGTGCGGCTGAGCTGCTCTACACGGGCCGCGCCATGAGCGCCGAAGAAGGGGCCGCCTGGGGATTTCACAACAAACTGGTTCCGGCCGATGATCTGGAGGCAGAGGCGCATTCCTGGGCCACGCGCATCGCGGCGGGGCCGAACTTTGGCCATATGATGACCAAGACCATGCTGGCGCAGGAATGGTCGATGTCGATCGAGCAGGCGATCGAGGCCGAGGCCCAGGCCCAGGCGATCTGCATGCAGACCGCCGACTTTGAACGCGCCTACCATGCCTTTGTAAACAAGGAAAAACCGGTCTTCGAAGGAGACTGAGACACGGACGCCCGCCAAGGTCACCTGGCGGGCGTTTTCATGACGAAAGAGCTGCAAAAGACAGCCAACAGGGAGTGCAACCATGGCCGACCGGACATTTCTGAACTGGCCCTTCTTCGAGGACCGCCACCGGCAACTGGCGGCGGATCTGGACGCCTGGGCGAGCGAGAGCCTTGGCGCGATCGATCATTCCGACACCGATGCAGCCTGCCGTGCGCTGGTTGCGGCGCTGGGACAGGGCGGCTGGGCGCAGTATTCTGGCGCCACAGAGGGCGAGATGCTTGATGTGCGCAGCCTCTGCCTGATCCGCGAGACCCTGGCGCGCCACGATGGGTTGGCGGACTTTGCCTTTGCCATGCAAGGCCTTGGAACCGGGGCGATTTCCCTTTTCGGGAGTGCTGCGCAGCAGGCCGATTGGCTGCCGCTTACGCGATCGGGGCAGGCGATTTCCGCATTTGCCCTGACAGAACCGCAATCAGGTTCGGATGTGGCAAATTCCACCATGACTGCGATCCTTGATGGTGATGACTATGTTCTAAATGGAGAAAAGACCTGGATCTCTAACGGTGGGATTGCGGACGTTTACACGCTGTTTGCCCGCACCGGAGAGGGGCCGGGCGCCAAAGGTCTCTCGGCATTTGTCGTGCCTGCAGGCCTACCGGGGTTTGACGTGGTGGAACGTCAGCAGGTGATCGCGCCGCACCCGCTTGCGACGCTGCGGTTTACCGATTGCCGCATCCCCGCCAGCGCACTGATCGGCGCGCCGGGGCAGGGGTTCCGTATCGCCATGTCGGTTCTGGATGTCTTCCGCTCGACCGTGGCCGCCGCTGCGCTCGGTTTTGCCCGCCGTGCGCTGGACGAGGCTTTGGCGCGTGTGACCACTCGACAGGTGCAGGGCGCACCGCTGTTCGATCTGCAGATGGTGCAGGGGCATATCGCCGACATGGCACTGGATGTGGATGCGGCGGCGCTGCTGGTCTACCGGGCCGCCTGGACCAAGGATTCCGGCGCGGCCCGTGTGACCCGAGAGGCTGCCATGGCCAAGCTGTTTTCCACCGATCAGGCGCAGCAGGTCATCGACAAGGCGGTGCAGCTGCATGGCGGCGACGGTGTGCGCCACGGTCAGAAGGTCGAAGAGCTCTATCGCGATATCCGCGCCCTGCGAATTTACGAAGGGGCGTCGGATGTGCAGCGGGTTGTCATTGCGCGTCAGACCCTTGGCGCCTTTCAGGGAGGGAACTGAGCATGCTGGGACCGACAGCACATATCGATACCTTCACGCGGGACAACTTGCCGTCAGCGGATCAATGGCCCGAGTTCCTGCTGGATGGGTTTGACTACCCGGAGCACCTGAATGCGGCGGTCGAGCTGACCGATGCCATGGTCGACAAGGGGTTTGGAGACCACACCGCCCTGATCGGCAACGGACGCCGCCGCACCTACAAGGAGCTGGCGGACTGGACCAACCGCCTTGCCAACGTAATGACCGAGGATCTGGGCGTCAAACCGGGCAACCGGGTGTTGATCCGCTCGGCCAACAACCCGGCCATGGTGGCCTGCTGGCTGGCCGCCACCAAGGCGGGCGCGGTGGTGGTCAACACCATGCCCATGCTGCGCGCCGGAGAGCTGGCGGCCATCGTCGACAAGGCAGAGATCACTCATGCCCTGTGCGATACGCGTCTGATGGATGAACTGGTCTCCTGCGCCAAAACATCGGAGTTCCTGACATCTGTGGTGGGGTTTGATGGCACCTCGAACCATGATGCAGAGCTTGACCGGCTGGCGCTGGAAAAGCCCGTAACCTATGAGGCGGTGAAAACCGGGCGCGATGATGTGGCGCTCTTGGGTTTTACATCTGGCACCACAGGATCGCCCAAGGCCACGATGCATTTTCACCGCGATCTGCTGATCATTGCGGACGGTTATGCACGCGAAGTGCTGGATGTGCAGCCAGAGGACACTTTTGTCGGCTCTCCGCCGCTGGCCTTTACCTTTGGCCTCGGCGGTCTTGCGATCTTTCCGCTGCGCTTTGGCGCGGCGGCGACTCTGCTGGAGAATGCCTCGCCGCCAAACCTGATTGAGATCATCGAGAAGTACAAGGCGACCGTCTGTTTTACCGCACCCACAGCCTACCGCGTGATGCTGCGCGCGATGGAGGAGGGGGCTGATCTGTCCTCCCTGCGGGCTGCAGTTTCGGCCGGAGAGACGCTGCCAGCGCCGGTCTATGCGGAATGGATGGAAAAGACCGGCAAGCCAATGCTCGATGGGATCGGCGCGACCGAGATGCTGCATATCTTCATCTCCAACAGGTTCGACGATCATAAACCCGCCTGCACGGGCAAGCCGGTATCGGGCTATCAGGTGCGGGTGCTTGACAGCGCGGGCAATGAGGCTCCGCGCGGAGAAATCGGTCGCCTTGCGGTCAAGGGGCCGACCGGTTGCCGCTACATGGCGGACGACCGTCAGGCGACATACGTGCAGGACGGCTGGAACGTGACCGGTGACAGCTTCATGATGGACGAAGGGGGTTATCTGCATTTCGCCGCCCGCAATGACGATATGATCATCTCCTCCGGCTACAATATTGCGGGCCCTGAGGTCGAAGCGGCTCTTCTGGCCCATGATGCGGTTGCGGAATGCGCCGTGATCGGAGCGCCTGATGAGGCACGCGGTCAGATCGTCGAGGCGCATGTGGTGCTGTCTGCAGGCGAGGTGCCGTCAGAGGCCTTGACCAAGCTCTTGCAGGATCACGTGAAGGCGACGATCGCGCCCTACAAGTACCCGCGATCGGTGGTTTTCACCAAGGCTTTGCCAAAGACCGAGACGGGCAAGATCCAACGCTTCAAACTCAAGAGCTAGGGGCGAACCAATCCTGTTCCGCCCATCATTGGGCGGAGCATCCATCGCATGTTTGGTCTTGTGCTTGGTTCTGAATCGCGATACTTCCGGCGCCACACCACGAACACGAGTGTTCACAGTCGGCGGCGAGTTGGCGGAGTGGTGACGCAGCGGATTGCAAATCCGTGTACACCGGTTCGATTCCGGTACTCGCCTCCATTTCATTCTGAATCATATGGTTATGAGCTTTGCGGCCCTGTGCGACTCAAGGTGGGACACATAGCCACGATGATCCGAGTCTCATGACTGTCAAAGCTCAGATTGGGTCGCCGTTGCTGCTTCGAACCAGGCTGTGTGCTCCGGTTCTGGTGACCCAGCGGTAGAGCCTCTAGTGAGTCAGATCGCATCCAAACGTTACATGCCGGGGCTAAGGAGAGCTTGCTTGCCCTGTGTGAACCCCACTCGCCAAAATGCTGCGAAAGATTGCTTTGGTGGGGAAGGGCCAGTGGCGAACGAGCGGGCCATAGCGCTCGTTCGCAATCATGTGCGAGGCTCGCTAGAGGGGTTTGTATGCCGTGACATCAATCTCGATCTTGGCATCCACCATCAGCTGCGAACGCACTGTCGAACGCGCCGGAGCGCCATTCGGGAAATAGTCGGCATAGACCCGGTTGAAGGTCCAGAAATCGCGGGGGTCGTCCAGCCACACGTTGACCTTTGCAACATCTTCCAAGGTGCAGCCCGCTTTTTCGAGCACCGCAATCACGTTTTCCATCGTGCGCTTGGTCTGAGCCTCGATGCCACCGGGTTCGATTTCTCCATTTTCCTTCATGGCGACTTGCCCCGAGATGAAAACAAAATCCCCGGCGCGCACAGCTGGCGAAAATGGAAGGGACTGTCCGCCTGCACCGGTACGTTCAGCGCCAATACGTCCAATTGTCATAGGGATCTCCTGGTTCCTTTAGTTGGTTTTCGGTTTGAGAGAGGGTCGGAATAGGGGCGACCGCACCAAAGCCGCAGGTGGACAATGCAGCTGCTGTATTCGCCCAATGTGTCGCATCGGCCGGAGGCATCCCGCGCAACAAGGCTGCCAGAAACGCCCCGTTGAAGCAGTCGCCTGCGCCCGTTGCGTCGACGGCATCGACGCGCAGGGGGCTGCACAGGTGTGTGCCACTAGCATCGGACGTGATGACACCTGAGCTGCCCATGGTGAGCGCGACCGTTCTGGCGCCCATATCGTGATAGAAGCGCAGTATCTCATGTGGATCGTCCAGCCCTGTGAGCTGTCGCGCATCATCCAAACCAGGCAATGCGATATCACAGTGCTGCATGACCTCATGGGTCACGTGACGGGCTTCTTCGAGCGGCCAGAGGGCGGTTCTGAGGTTCGGATCGAAAGCAAAGCTATTGCCAGCCTCCCGGGCGCATTTCGCTGCGGTGACCACGGCGTCCCGGGATGTCTGGCTGATCGCAAGACTGATGCCTGACGCATAGAATATCTGGCAGTCGTTCAGAGCTTGTATCGGTAACAGCCCGGTATTGTATTCACGCGCGGCGGAGGACCGTCTGCGATAGGTAAAGTGATGGCCGTCATCGTCATGGGTCACGAAGTAAAGGCCAGTTTCTCCTTCCTGCTTGCGCGCGACATGGCGGGTGATGACGCTTTCAGACTGCCAAAGCTCGATGAACTGATCACCAAACGTGTCACTTCCAAGTTGGGTGAGAATTCCGGCCTGCGCGCCCTGCCGCGCGGCAGAAATCGCG
Organism: Phycobacter sedimenti; assembly: GCF_038148855.1. Classification (NCBI taxonomy): domain Bacteria; kingdom Pseudomonadati; phylum Pseudomonadota; class Alphaproteobacteria; order Rhodobacterales; family Roseobacteraceae; genus Phycobacter; species Phycobacter sedimenti. The sequence goes on from NZ_JBBVGR010000002.1 coordinate 206,885, forward strand.
ACATTGGAAATGTCTCCGCCGAACCCCTGAAGGAACAGGCCGTCGTCTTGTTGATTGAATTCGATGAGTGGTTCGCCAAGGCACAGAATATCAGCCATGCCGTGCCTCGAACTCTGCAAAGGCGTCGGCGAGCCTCTTTGCCTTGAGCGCGACCGCCGCGCAGGTGTCTCCGGGGGTGAACAACGCGCTGCCGACGCCAATCATGTCCACGTTTGAGGAAAGCCAGCTTGAGAGTGTTTCCGCATTCGTGCCGCCCGTTGCAATAATGGGCGTGCCATCTGGGAGCACAGCACGCCATGCTGTGATCGCGGCAGGGCCATTCAGCTCGGCTGGGAAATACTTGAGGAGATCCGCGCCTTCAGACAGTGCAGAAAACGCTTCGCTCGGCGTGAAGACGCCCGGACATGACAACATGTCTGCCGCTTTTGTGGCTCGCACGACCTCAGCCGAGAAGTTCGGAGATACGACAAGGTGACAGCCGATATCCGACAGGCGCGCAACCTCCTGCGCGTTCAGCACGGTGCCCGCACCAATCAGCACATCTTGCGGCCATGCCGTGACCAGCGACTGGATGGAGGCAAGGGCACCCGGCGAATTCAACGTGACTTCGATGCGACGTATTCCTGCGGTGATCAGGCTGTCCGCGATGGGAAGGATTTCATCCGGTGTGATTCCCCTGAGGACCGCAAGCACCGGAATGCCTGGAAGAGTGCTGTGATCAAGCATTTGCAATGCCTTTCGCAATAGTCTTGAGCGCGCGAACCGATGTGTTGTCCGTGCAGGTTTCACCGGTGACCGCTGTGAAGGAGCGTCCCTTGCCGCCTTTGGTGATCACCAGACCAATCCGCGTGCTGCGATTTGTGCGGGACCGGCAGGGGTGCCGTTTTCGATCAGCTCGACATGGTCAAGCATATTGGCAACGACGCAGGCGTGGTTTGGAATGATGTGGAGCCTGTCGCCCACAGACAGCCCGATTGGCCCGTTGCTTACGATGCGGCCATGTTCTTCGCTGAGCTGGTCGATCGTTAGATCGTCTCGCCCCACGATCTGGCCATAGCCGTCCAGCCCCAAAAGATCCGAGGTCAGAACCTTTGAGCCGGCATCAATGATCGCGCGGGTTTCTGACGGAACGGATACCACTGTTGCCAGAACGGTGAGGGCGCAATCGCTTTGCGTGCAGGTGCCCCGCGCGAGCAGGGAGCGATCATTATACACATAGGTGCCGATCCGGTATTCGGTGGCCAATTGCATTTCATGGGCTCGCCACATATCAGGTGATCCGCCCGAAGAAATGACCTCTGCCGGACACCCCTCTGCGTTCAGCGCGTCAATGGCGTCAGCGATCCAGGACGTGACGTGATCTGCCTTGCCTGTTGGCGGATAGGTCATGAGGCCCTTGAAACGCAGGCCGGGGGACGCTGAGATTGCCTTGGCAAGGTCCAGAACGTCCTTGGGCTCTGCCACCCCGCACCGGTCGGCGCCCGTGTTGCATTCGACAAGAACGTTCAGTGGGGCACGGGCATCCTGAAAGGCGGCGCGCAAGCCCCGGATGGTCTCCATGTTGTCGACCACGACGCTTAGCCTGACCCGTGCTGCAAGGTCGCGCAGGCGTTTCGTCTTGTGCGCACCCAGAATGTTGTAGGTGATCAGGACGTCCTCAATCCCGCCTTCCGCGATCATCGCTTCGGCTTCGGAGATCTTTTGACAGGTGATGCCAATTGCGCCTTGCTCTATCTGGTATTTCGCCAAAGAGGGGAGTTTGTGCGTCTTGATATGTGGGCGCAGCTTCAGCCCGTGCCTGTCGCAATAGTCCTGAAACTTGCGGATGTTGGCCTTTGCAATATCCAGATCGACAAGGACCGAGGGCGTATCAAGCGTCGGAAACACTATGCCAGCTCCTCTTCGTGCGGATGCTCAGCGATCGGCCAGATCGCGCGTGTCAGATGCTGATAGGGTGTCTTGCGCGGGTTGTTGGGGTATGGCCCATCGACGGCCGCGTAGAGGATATGACTAGCCACAGGTGCAAAAGCCCCGTGGAAATGGTTGGTCGATTTCACGATCAGGATGCGCTTGGACGCCACATCAATGCCGAGATTGGTGAAGAGGTCGGGCGAGAACGCCTGGCTTCTGTTGGAGTTCAGAACGATATCTAGATCGCCAAGCCGGATTGCCGCGCTGTCCCCAAGGGGAACAACCGATGTTCCAAAGCTTTGCACCGCATCGCGTACCAGCCGGGTGACTTTCACCTTTGCATCGATGGGTTGTCCTGCATGGGCGGATGTTTTGCCGCCAAAGCGCAGATCCAGTTCTGCGCCTTCACCGGCGGCGAAACACAGGCGAACGGCCATCGGATCCCAGATGGTACCCAGAGCGGCTCCCTTGATGTTCATGTCCAAGGCGTGTTGCAGCAGGATGGTTGAATCGCCGGCAACGCCGCCGCCGGGGTTGTCCCAGACATCGGCAATGACAACCGGGCCGTTTTCCATCACATCCGCTCTGTCGAGAGCTTGCTCTGGAGACAGGAATTCAGGTGTGGCGCGCCCCCGGAAGCTGAAAAGCTCCGTCCCGAGGTTTCTGGCAAGCGCAGCGCCTTGAGCCGGGGTATTGTCCGTTACCACGATGATCTTGGCACCAAGATCGGGAGAGTCCCCGGCCATAAAGCCGTGAATGGCAGAGACAGAAAGCGCCTCGCCGCGCGCTTCAATCTGTTTCATGCGGTCAACGAAGCCGCGCATGGGCTGGATGCTGGTGGGGAGAACGTCCATCATCCGAACATCAAAAACCTGTATGTCCGGGCGGATCTCTCCCCGCGCGGCGCGCAGCGTCAGGTCGACACAAGCCTCGCCTGCTTCGACAAAATCGGTATGGGGGAATTCCTTGAACACCGTGATTATATCTGCGTTTTCAACCCGCTTGGCGCTCAGATGGGAGTGGGGGTCGAAACTCGCTCCGATCTTGCAGTCCGGCCCCACGATCTTGCGCGCCTGTGCAAGCAATTCCCCTTCACAATCCAGGCAGCCATCAGCGATCATCGCGCCGTGCAGCCCAAAGATCGCCGCGTCCAGGGGCAGGGCAGCCTGCAATTGTGCAAGCACTTCGTCACGCAGCCGCACCCACGTTCTGTTGCTCAACAGGCCGCCGGGTTCCGCCCAGGTCGCCGTGCCCTCGATCAATTCTATCTCGCCCAGAGTAGCGCGCGCGCGCAAAGCCGGGAAAACCGCGCTGCACAGGGTTGGCGTTTCCGGGTGCTGGCCGGGCGCTGCATAAAAGCTCTGCTCAAAGTCAGTAAAGTCCGTTCTGAGCGGAGAAAAGGTATTGGTTTCAGTCGCCAGAGAAGCACAGAAAACACGCATCGGTTCGTCCATTTGTTATTCATGGGCCGGGGGCGAGACATGCGCCCCCGGCCGTTTTGCGTCAGTCCAGGTAGCTGTCGGCGTTTGCGGCTTCGACCTCAGCCTTGAACATGCCCAACAGCTCAGAGGCTTTGGCGTCGAGGTTCTCAGCAACATGGGCATCAAATGCGGGCTGCGTCGCTGCAGCCATTGCAGCGCGCTGCTCTCCGGTGAGCGCGGTCACCTTGATTTGATCCATCAAGCCCGCCAGGCCGCGATCAGAGGCTTCGATAATGCGGGACAAACCGCGGCTTGCCGTGACGCAGTTTTCGGCTGCCACGCGCAGGGTTGCCTGCTCGCTCTCGCTCAAGCCTTCAAAGAAGGCGCGGTTCACCATGAAGGTGTAAGGAGAGAACAGGTGATTGGTCAGCGTCATGTACTGCTGAACTTCCGCGAAATTCGCAAAAGAGATGATCGGCACCGGGTTCATTTGCCCGTCGATGACGCCGGTTTGCAGACCGGAGTAGACTTCACCCCAGCTGAGCGGATAGGCCTCTGCGCCAAGGGCCTGCACGATGGTCTGGTGGGACGGCAAGGTCATGGTGCGGATCCGGATGCCGTCGAAGTCTTTCAGTTCGGCAATCGGGCGCTGCGAATTGGTCACGGCGAAGAACCCGCCTGTGTCCGGAAAGCCAAGAACAACCACATCACCGAGCGTTTCCTCGATATCTGCGGCCAGCGCTTCACCGAAGGGGCCATCAAACACTTCGTATGTCGATGCGTTGTTGGCAAAGGCGAACGGCAGGTTCAGAACGTCGATGCGCGGATAATAGCTCGCCAGCGCGCCGGTTGATGTCAGGGTGGCCTGGATCACGCCATCGCGAAGCTGCTGGACGTGCTCCGCAGCCGAACCCAGCTGGTTCGAGCCAAACACTTCGACCGTTACGCTGCCGTTGGTGTCTGCCGCCACGATGTTGGAAAACACGGCAGTACAGGCGTGGGCCGGGTTTTCAAAAGGATCGGTTTTGTTGTCATGTCCGAACCGGATGACCCCGCCTCCCGCCAGCGCGGATGTTGCGGTCAGCGCGGCCACAGCAGTTGCCAAAAGGCCTTTGGTAAATGTCTTCATGTTCTCCTCCTGTTGGTTTGAAGACGAGTGCCCTATTGGGCAAATCCGAAGGCGCGCGGCAGCAAGAGTGCGGCGTCCTCCCAGAATGCGAAGAGAAAAAGGATTGCCAGTTCTGCGATCAGGAACGGTGCCAGCTTGATCGAAATCCGCTCCAGCTTTTCGCCGGTGACCGAAGACAGAACGAACAGGCAGGCACCTACCGGGGGCGTCATCAGCGAAATATTGAGCGCCAGGACAAAGATGATGCCTGCGTGGATCGGCTCCATCCCGATTTGTTCAGTGAGTGGGACCAGGACCGGGGCCAGGATGATCAGGATCGCGGTGATGTCCATGACCATGCCGACGACCAGAAGGACACCGATGATGATCGCAATCACGGCCACCGGATTGTCCGAGATGTTCAGAACCGTTGAGGCAATCGCCTGCGGGATGCGCTCAAAGCTCATCCACCAGCCGAGGATCCCGGCAAAGGCGATGATGACAAATATGACCCCGGTGATCCGGGCGGTGCGGACCAGCATGCCGTAGAAATCGGGCAGGGTCAGCGTGCGATAGACAAAGACCCCGATAAACAGTGCATAGGCAACGGCAATGGATGCAGCTTCGGTCGGGGTGACGATCCCGCCAAGAATGCCGCCCAGAATGATCAGCGGCATGAGAAGCGCGGTGATCGAAGACAGAAGCGTATCCCAGACTTCCCGCAGAGTTGCGCCGCGTGCGGCCTTGGGCAGGTTCTCGCGCTTCCCGCCGATCACGATGATTGCCATGCAGACCAGGCAAATCACCAGGCCGGGCAGGATCCCTGCGGCGAACAGCCCGCCGATCGATACGCCCATCAAAGAGCCGTAGACGACCATAAGACCGGAAGGTGGAATGGTCGGCCCGATGATGGAGCCCGCTGCGGTTACGGCGCAGGCATAGTCACGTCTGTATCCTTCTTTGACCATCGCGGGGACCAGTGTCCGGCCAAAAGCGGCCGCGTCTGCGGTGGCGGATCCTGTCAGCCCTGCGAAGAAGACGGATGCCAGCATATTGGTGTGGGCAAGGCCGCCGCGAAATCTGCCGACGAGAACCTGCGCCAGTTTCACAAGGCGATCGGTGATGCCGATCCCGTTCATCACTTCACCAGCCAGGATGAAGAACGGCATGGCGAGAAAAGGGAAGATATTGAGGCCATTGAAGATCTTGCTTGGCCCGATGGCGAGGAAATTGGTTCCCCCGATACTGATCAAGCCAGCCACTCCGGCCATTCCGATGGCAAAACCAATGGGCATTCCAAACAGGATCAGCCCGACAAAAATGAGGGCAACAATCATATCTCTGCCTCCTGTCGATCCAGTTGCGTTCCGCGATCCCGGATTACGACGAGTATGAGTTGGAGGACGGCCAGGAAGGCAGCGACCGGAATTGCCCAGAAGAACGGCTCGAGCGTTGCGCCAAAAATCATGGCCTGACGGGTGGCGCCGGTCTGTGCAAAGCCGATACCAAACCAGAGCACATATCCAAAAAGCGCAATCGCCATCAGGTCGATCGCAATCAAGATCGCATGCCTGACCCGGGCAGGAAGCGCCATCAGAAAGGACGTCAGTCCGATGTGTTCACGCCTTGCGATGCCCGATGAAACGGCAAGCATGGCGGCCCAAATCATGAGATACCGTGCGAGGGCTTCTGGCCATGGCAGTTGCCAATGGAACCAGTACCGGTCGATGACGCCGATCCACACGTCAACGACCAAGGCGACCATCAGTGCCGCGACAATGGCTTCGGTCGCGCGATTGATCCGGTTGCTGAGCCTAGTTACAACGTGAATGAGCAATTCATCCTCCTCAATGAAACTCAAGTAGAATTTGGTGGCGAATCTGGTGGTTCGTCAAGTTAAAAATGTCACTAAGTTACAAAAATGGTCAAAACTTTGCGCGATATGGCTTTGTCTTGACCGAATAATGTAGCTCAGTTACGAAATGGGTATGGGGGACACATGACAAACGAACCGAACGATCAAACTGCCCAACGCACACCTGCAGCCATCGATCTGATCTCAAACCTCAAGGGTCGGTTCAATGACCTTCCGGCGCGCGAAAAGAAGGTCGCCGCTTATGTTCTTGATCATCTTGAAACGATCAGCTCCATGACGATTGCAGAGCTGGCGGCCGCATGCGAGGTGAGTACGCCGACGGTTGTGCGCTTCTGCCGGTCCATGGGAAGCGATGGATTTCGTGAATTCAAGATACGTCTTGCGCAGAACCTGGCCGTCAGCTTGCAGTATCTGGTCGTCGATCCCGGGCAGGTGCGCTCGCCTGACACGGGCAATATCGACCAGATCGTCGGTGCGTTGTCGGCGACCTTGAATATCATGCGAAAACAGGTGTCCGATGCGGATGTGTCGGACGTGGCAGATATTCTGACCGGAGCGCGCTCCGTCGTGGTCGGTGGCCTCGGTGGAGGCTCCTCCATGCTGGCGAGTGAGACTGCGAACCGATTGTTTCGGCTTGGCATTCCGGCGGTTGCCATCTCGGATAGCTATTTGCTCCAGATGCGTGCCGCAACGCTTGAGGCAGGTGATGCGCTCTTGTTGATCTCTGCAAGTGGAGAGGCTGGAGAGGTTCTGAGCGCGGCTGAAATCGCCAACGGCTACGGCGCGGCAACCGTCGCCATTACAAAGAGCGACAGCCGCTTGGCGGCAACGGCAAAAGCTGCGGTCGCCGTGGATCTTCCGGAGGATCCTGACGTGCACAAGCCGACGGCATCGCGCTATGCCTTCCTGGTGATCATTGACGCCATTGCCATGAGCGTCGCGCAGAATCTGCCGGAGCGCACAACGGAAAACCTGCGTCGCATCAGGGCGTCGCTGACCGCATATCATGGGCGCACTGGACCTCAGCCGTTAGGCGATTGACGCCTTTAACGGATTTGCGGCTGGTGTCCTCGTTAACAGGCGTCGGAATCGCATTCCGACACATCCCAGAAGCCTGACGGCGATGGCTGCGTGCAGGCTCAAGGCTGTTCCTTCAGTCTCTTTGCATGTTCACGCAGGGCGAACTCCTGGATCTTGCCCCGCAGAGGATCTTGGGGTGCTTGTTAACATAAACCGTCCCGGAGCTTTGTAGGCAGCCAGTCGGTCGCCGCACCAGGCCCGCAATGCCGCTGTATCGATCTCGTGCCCCTCGGAAGGCTGGATCAAGGATTAGGGAGGCATTTTTCATGAGGCATGGCAACCACGGCTGTAATCTCTACCGAGGGGTGGCTGCAAAGGACATTCTCCACCTCGACGGAGGAAATGTTCTCGCCAGTTGAAGTGATGATATCCTTGGAGCGAGCCTTGAGCTGGATATGGCCGTCGGGGTGTTTCTCCCCCAATTCACCCGCGTGGAACCATCCGCCCTCAAAAGCCTTTTTGGTGGCCGCCGGGTTGCGGAAATACCCTTTCATCGCAACATGGTCGCGGAACATGACCTCACCCATCGTTTTGCCGTCCTTCGGGACCGGCTGCATGGTCTCTGGATCAAGCACGTCCAGCCCTTCGCGGGGCAGATAGTGCATGTACTGGCGCGATTTGAGGCGGGTCAGTTCCTCGCCTGGTAGGAAAACCTGCTGTCGTGCCAGTCGTCTATGACGGCTGGTCCGTAGGTTTCGGTCAGCCCGCAAAGATGGATGACATCAAAGCCTGCGGTTTTCATGTCGGCCAGCCGTTTCAATGAAGCATGGGGCAGCGTCCACAGGTCGACCGCGTGTTTGCGCATGTAGGTGGTCAGCGCATTGCCCTGTGCCAGAAAGTAGGCGCCGCGGTGATGTGAAACCAAGCGCTTGGGGGCCCCAGTGGTGCCGGAGCTGTAGTTGATCGAGTGCAGGATCCCGCCGCAGAAGGGTACGCCCTAATGGTATTCCAGCACGGTCGGCGTGTTGGGAAGCTGGGCTGACACCATATCGCCGCGCCCGAGCCCACGCCGGGCCAGTGCCGAAGCCAGCCGCCCGGATCGCGCCTAAAACTCCGCATAGCTGCGACGCAAACCGCCATGAATGATCGCCGTATGACCCGGCAAAACGGTGGCTGCCCGCTCAAGAAAGGTGAGCGGGGTCAGCGGCTGATGGTTCGCAGGATTGCAGTCCAGATCCGTGTTGCAGGGGGTCATGATCATGGCTCGGGCATCCTGCCACTGAGGCGCGCGCTTCTCGATGAAGGCACCGATGCCCTCTTGGGCACCCTGTGCCAGCATGTTGTCCACCATCACCTGTCTGGCTTAGGCATAGGCCTCTGTCAGAGGCATTTCGCGCTGCGTATAAAAGGCACGCTTGCCTGTCGCCGACGTCATGTTGGACTTGGAAGCGGTCTTGTCCGCCATTTCGCCGGTGGCCTCTTGCAGTGCGTCCTCGCTGACCACGCGGTTCACAAGACCGATTTCTGCGGCGCGCGCGGCTGTTGAATTGCACGGTGTGTTCGTTTGAATACTGACCGGATTGCAATGCCTGCCCGGCGCGCTGCCAGTGCAGCTCGATGGAAAGTTCTGACATAAACATGGGTCTCTTGTTCCGAAAGGCAGAGAGGGGACACGCGCCGAGGCACAGCGCGCGCCGCTCAGGATGCGAGGCCTCAGGCCGCCGCGATCTGCTTCTTTGGGTCGTAGAAGGGGCGTTCGACGACGATCGCTTTGGTCGGACCCGAAAGCGTAACCACTTCGACCTCGGAGCCGAGCACGACAGCATCTGCATCCACCAGGGCCAGGGCGATGTTCTTTTCAAGGCGCGGCGAATAGACGGCCGAGGTGACCTTGCCGATTTCCCGGCCCTCCTGATTGATTTTCCAGAACGTCGTGTTGGGAGCAGAGAGAGGGTCGCAGTCAATCACCAGGCCGATCTGTTTGCGCTTGGCGCCTTGCTCCTTGATGCGGCGCAGCGCGGCCTTGCCGATGAACTCGGCCTCCATGTCCAGATTGACGAGGCGGTCAAGGCCCAGCTCAAACGGGTTGGTGTGGATGTCCGCGTCTGCGTGATAGGACAGCATGCCGCCTTCGATACGGCGGATCGAGGAGGTGTGCCCCGGCTTCAGCCCGTGGTCCATACCCGCCGCCATGATGCGCTCCCAGAGTTGATCGCCTTTGGAGCCGTCACGCAGATAGAGTTCATAGCCCAGCTCGCTTGACCAGCCAGTGCGGGAGACGATGAGCGGAATGCCATCCAGTTCGACCTCGCGGAGCCAATAGTACTTGAGGTTCAGAATGTCTTCGCCAAACAGCTCAGCCATGATCTTCCCGGAGTTCGGGCCCTGAAGCTGGAGCGGAGAGACGTCCGGTTCGGTGATCTGGACATCAAGGCCCGAGTTCACCGCCACACCCTGCGCCCAAAGCAAGATGTCGCTGTCGGCGAGGGAAATCCAGAAGTGGTTTTCGGCAAGGCGCAGCAGGATCGGATCGTTCAGAATGCCGCCTTCGGCATTGGTGATCAGGATGTACTTGCACTGGCCGACGGCCAACTTGGACAGATCACGGCAGGTCAGCATCTGAATGAATTGGGCCGCGTCCGGGCCGGTGACTTCGACCTGGCGCTCAACAGCCACGTCACAGAGGATCGCCTCGTTCACCAGGTTCCAGAAGTTCTGCTCCGGATCACCGAAATCTCGGGGGATATACATATGATTATAAACAGAGAAAGCCTTAGCGCCCCAACGCACTGTCGCGTCGAAGTAGGGAGATTTGCGGATTTGGGTGCCGAAGCCAAAGTCGTCTGTCTGCGTCATGTTTTCGCCCTTGTAGCAGGTGGCCTGACTGGCCGGTACGTGTTGAAACCTGCGGACGATTTAGAGTGGAAAATCACATAGTGTTGGTCTGAAAATATCTCGGTCTTTGGACTGATTGGTCCAAAGACCGATCCGTTTTCAGACCGTTCGGACCTCGTCTGTTTTTCATGGTCTATTTGCGACAAGTTTTGCCAGATTTGGCCGACTCGTCTTGATCTGACGTGTTGCGATATAGGTCAGGTAGCGATCGATCCCGAGTTCAGCAGATAGCATGTCATCCATCAGGGTCTGAAAGGCTGCAAGGCTTGGCGTTGCCGTCTTCATCACGTAGTCCATGCCGCCGCCTGTCGACACGCAATCCGTGACTTCATCAAGGTTGCGAATATAGGCCTCGAAGCGCTCGAAGTCTGTCTTGCGATGATGCGTGAGCGAGATCGTGACGATGACTTGGGTGAAATCCACGATACGCTCAAGGACCAGTTCCGCGTGATACCCGCGAATGTAACCAGCCGCCTTCAGCCTATCCAGGCGCGCCCAGCAGGGGATTGGCGACAGGTTTACCAGTTCGGCCAGCTTGGCCTTGCTCAACTGCCCATGCTGCTGAACCGCGCTCAGAATGCGGATATCTGTTGCATCAAGCCCTGGTTTTTTCATGCACGAATGGTTCCGTTGGGGTGCAAGACTCGCCTAAGACTGGCGTTATTCGCCGATTAAGACACCCAAAATCGGAGCGCTGCTCTGTCGTTTTCGACTTTTTCTCTTGTGATTGCGCCAGTCAAGTCAGGCTCAGACCAGCGGAAGCGCCTGATCGGTGTCGCCGACCTCCGGACCGCTGGTTAAGGCGAGGGCAAAACCCGCAAGGCCCCAATCCTTGGGGCCCTGCGATCTTTATCAGTGGGTCAACTGCGGCACGTGTCTTGCCGGAAACTGACGTTCTGCCTGTGCGTTTACTAGCGCACGACATGTACCGCGCATTTCGCATGGCGGACCACTTGCGCGGCGGTGGAGCCGAGCAGGAGATCCTGCATTCCGGGGCGGTGGGACGCGACAATGATCAGGTCCGGCTTGTTCTGATCCGCCCAGTCCAGGATGGACCTGCCTGAGTGCCCCTCGATCACCAGCCCCTTGGCATTGGGCAGCGTATCGGCAAGGGCGGACAGTTCGCTCTCGATGGCCTGACGGGCCTCTGCCATGTAGTCGGCCGGCATGTAGGAGATCGCGTAGGACGGGATCTGTTCTACCACATGCAAAAGCGTGATCGTGGCCTCTGGCGTTGCCAGCAGCTTCGCCAGTTTCAGCGGCGCAGTGATGTCGCGGTCAGGATCAAAGGAAATCGGCACTAGAATATTGTGATACATGGTGTCCTCCAGTCGTTCGGTTTTTGTCCTCAAGATGCAAGGCGCGCGATTGCCGAGCCTTGATCCAAATCAGTATTTCTTCTTTTCAGTCGCCAAAGGTCGCGGCGACCTCATACATCACCGGCTCGAAACTGCGGCACAGGGAGCTGATGTGACGATTGCGTTCGCGCATTTCAGCGGTGCGCAACATCTGCATGAAGTCCTCTCGCCTTTGCCATTGTGAGTAGTTCGCGATCCGGGTCTGGGCATCGTTCACGTGCAGGCCGGCAGCAATGAAGCCTTGTTGGCGGGAGATGTAGCTTTCATAGGCATCGGTCAGCGCATCCAGCAAGTCCTGGCATGTCCCGGGCATCGTTTCGAATGTCGTAATGACGGTTTGCACCTCGCCTGATGTGGAAATGTTGAGCATTATCTCCTCCCTTGCGCGCTTTGCGGTAAGGCGAGCCTACGATGGTTCCAAAGAAAATGGGTAGATTTCTTTTGGGGCGGTTGAGTTTGCGCCGAAAACACGCAAAGGTGGCGGTCATATTTTTCACTCAACCAAGAGCCTTGGACTTGCGACCTGGCATACCGCTTATTCTGTTGGCTGTGTCTCTTGCCACACCACTTCGGGCTGGGCCATGGATGCAAGGCGCGGGGCAGGGGTTTGCATCCGCCAGTGCAACCATACGCCAAGCAGAAACAGACAAGTGGCGCCATGAGCTGAATTATTTTGGCGAATATGGTTGGTCGGACCGGGTCACCCTTGGAGTGGATCTGAACCAGAATGATCGCGTTTCGGGGCATGCGCTCCTGTTTGCGCGGATACCGCTTGCGATGCGATACAGCGCTTTTCCGGTGGCCCTTTCCGTCTCTGGGGGTGGGGCGCATCAGCGGGGGACATGGAAAGCTATGTACCGCGTGACCCTGTCGGCCGGGCATAGCTTTCAGACCGAGCGCGGCAGCGGCTGGGTCTCTGCCGATGCAACGTATGAACTCCGCCATGGTGCAGATGATCCAACATGGAAACTGGATGCAACGATCGGGTGGAATAGAGCAGGAACTCTTTCACCCATGCTTCAGATTGAAACGTCCAAAAGGTCTGGGGAACCGCTCGTATATGCTGTGATACCAAGCCTGCGCTACGAGGTCAGCGAGCATCAGGCTGTCGTTGCCGGGTTGGAATACAAGGAGGCGGGCCAGCGCAGTCTTGGCCTGCGGCTTGCCCTGTGGCATAGGTTCTGAGCTGCCAGAGACATCCAGGTCGAACATGAGCGATCCCATCCGTCCAACCGATGAAGATGCCCGCCAACTGGCGCGGGACCTGATGGCGCAGGCCCGTTTTGCGGCTTTGGGTGTCATTGACCAGACGGGATATCCGCTGGTCACACGGGTGGCATTCGGGCTGTGCCCGCAGGGGCAGCCTGTCAGTTTGATCTCGGGCCTCGCGGCCCATACGCGGGCCCTCGGGGCGAACCCGGCATGTTCACTCATGGTCGGCGAGCCTGGTGATCGGGGCGATCCGTTGACGCATCCCAGGATCAGCCTGCAGGGCAGGGCGCATTTCGTGCCGAATTCCGGCGAAGAGCATGCCGCGCTGGCTGATCACTATTTGCGCACGCACCCCAAGGCAAAGCTCTATATCGGTTTTGTGGACTTTTCCTTTGTCCGCTTCACTGTCGAGGCCGGATATCTGAACGGGGGATTTGGCAAAGCCTTTCACCTGACCCCCGCGGATTTGTCCCAACCCGGCTGAACTCGGGGCTGCGCAGCCGATGAGGTTCCTCTAACGGTCCACTCGGACGATCACTTGCACTTCGCCTCTCAAGGCTTCCTGCCAGCGCAATCTGATCTGATCGCGATTGCTGCCTTGCTCCACTTCCACATAAGGCGTGGCATAGCGCGTGCTGCCGCCTGCAGTGCGTATGGGGCCAATGGCCGTGACCGCGTCAACCTTGCGGGCGCGCCCCTCAAACGGCAGTTGCAGATCCGTTGCAACGGTCCATGATGTGGCCGCGCTGCCTTGGACATGTTCGAGCCGCAAGGGGCTGGCGGCGCCATGCGTCACATTGTGGTAGGTGTTGCCCTCAAAAAACACCATCCTCGTGCGGCTGAAATCAAGATCCGCAAAGCTGGTATCGACCCGCTCGACCCGGTCAATGGATCCATTGATCGAGCGGAACTTGTTGCCGGAAACGGTGATCCCGTTCAGGAAGTGACCCGTCCCGTAGGGCTTGACTACGATATAGCTGAACCAGGGGGCGACATCGCCGGAGAGGAACACATTGTCTGTTATGGACAGGGCGCTGAAGGAAAACCCGCCGGTGAAGTCCGGGGTTGGATCGTACTCGTTGGTCCATTCGACAAAGCAGTTGTCGATGTAATTGTCCGACACGGTGGAGGCGTTGTAGTTCTCGGTCAGCACAAGGCCCGCAGTGCGCACCCCATTGGCGACCTCGTCTCCCTGAAAGAAGTGGTTCCCCGTGACGGTGTTGTTGCCGCCCGCCAGCAGGGCAAAGTGGCGGAACTTGGTGGCGCGGTTGTTGCGCAGTTTTGCATCGTTGGCGTTGGCGTTGAGTGCAATGCTGCTGCGGCTTGAAACGTCCAGCGGCTCTTCTGCGGACAGGAACTGGCAATTGTCCACCAGTATGCCCTGACAGCCGGTTCCAATCGAGGTGATCCCCCGATCCTTGGGGCGCGAGACAAAGCAGTGATCAAGGCTGAAGACCGTCCCAGAGAGGGCAAGACGGATCGCGCTGGAGTGAGAATTGCACTGAACCTCGATCTCGGTCATGCCGAATTTGCTAAGCTGACTGAACCCTGAGAAATCCAGCATGTACTTGAAGTCCCGGAAGGTGAAATTCTGCGTGCCGACCGCATCGAACAGCGGCTTGCTGAGCGTGAGCTCACCCGCGCCGGTATTCTTTTCGCGCACATAGACTTCGCGTCCGACCCCGCTGCCCTCGACCAGAGCCCCGACCGGAATATTGGCGATATTGCTGACATTGGTCAGCTTGCGCGAGTCGCCCGTGCTGTAGGTCGCCTGCGAGGTCACGACATCGGTATCCCAGGCCGCGCCGCCCACCGCCGAGAATTGCCCGTTGCGAATAACGCGGCGTGTTGCGTAGGAACTGCGATTTGGGACGGCGGCCTGCATATCGATCGGAGCGGTCACGGAGATCATGCGTCCCTTCAGATCAAGGGATTCATGGTCCACGTTGTTCAGGAGTGCCTGAAAGGCCTTTTTGAAGCCCAGCTCCTCGTCTCCGAAGGCGGCGGCATAGGAGGGAAAGTCGAAGTTCCGGCGCAACAACAGCATCCTGTCGGTCGCCATGGTGACGGTACCCTGGAATATCACATCGCTGTCCAGTGATACCGTACTACCCAGGAGGAAGCTGCCTTCGGGAACCAGCAGTCGGCGACCGTTCGCCGCCGCATCCGCAGCCTCGAACGCAGCGGTGTTGTCCTGTACGCCATCGCCAATCGCGCCATAGTCGGTGACGTCCACCAAGCTGAGCATATCGCGCAGGAAGGCGCTGGTAATATCCGTGATCTCGATATCGTCAATGCGCACCACCCCGCCATTGGGGCCGATCAGATCCAGACCCAGGTGGCCATATGTGGCCGAGATGCCCCACGGCATATCAACGCCAGAGCGGCTGCCGGTTCCCACAATGGCCGTGATCTCGAAGACGCGCCCGTAGGATGACAGGGTCGTGCTGCTGCCGATTTCGACAACGCCAGATACGTGGGCATTGCTGGAGTCTCCGGCCCAGCCGGCAATGCGCACGCTGGGAAGCGCGCCGCTGATCGCCTTTACCCGCGCCTTTACCTGCAGGTAGCAGCCCGGCAGGATCGGCGTTTGCACCATGTACCGAAGCCGCTGCGTGCTTTCGGTCTTCTGCAATTCAAGACAGCCGCCGAAATCCGCATCCGCCGCGACCAGGGCCGCGTTTATGGCTCCGTCGTAGGTGTCGGAGCCGGGAGTTCCATTGCCGCTGGACCATTGATCAAGCCCCTCCTCGAATGGCGCAGGCATCAGTTGCAAACCGTCGGTGATTACCTTGTTCATGGAAAACCCTTTCCTATGCCGCAGGAGCGCATGGGGCGCTGTTGCGAAAAGGGTTTAGTCCGTCTGGATTAACTGTGGCTCAGGCAGGCGCGCGGTGCCTGTGCATCAGGCGCTGCCCTCCGGCGCGCGCAATATCTGTACGGCGTTGATTTTCCAGTCCGATCCCCGGTCGACCATTTGATAGTCGAGAAGGTGCAAACGCCCGTCCCGATCGCGGATGAGCACACGCTGCCACAGCAATCCGGCGACCTCCCTCAGGCCCAGGTAGCGCACCTCGGCCGGGCTCAGGACCATCGGATAGCCGCGCTCCACCATTTCGCCAAAGGTCTCGGCTGTACCAAACAGGTTCTGGATCGAGGGTGAGGCATGGTCGAATGCGGCCGAGTAGTCCTCTGCGCGAAAGGCCTCAATCTGTGCCGCAATTACGGACTTGATTCTGCCTTGCTCGGTGGCGGCAGCGGGAAAGCCCCAAGCAACCAGAAAAAAGAAAACACTGATGAACCTCAGCATGGCACCCTCCCGCTGCCGACCACTATTCATCCTAGGGCGGGGCCAGAGGCGGTCAAAAAAAGGACGCCAAAAATGGCGTCCCTCACGGCTTCGTGATCGTGTGCCGCGTGCTAGGCAAGCTCCCCGGCCAGCGCCTTGTCGATCAATGCAACGGTCTCATCGACGCCATAGAGGGCGACAAATCCGCCGAACCGCGGCCCCTGGCTGGCGCCGAGCAGAACCTCGTAAAGCGCCTTGAACCAGTCGCGCATGTTCTCTTTGCCAAAGTGTTCGCGGCCCACTTCGAAGACGACGCCTTGCAGGGCTTCGCCGGTGTTCTCGCCGTCGAACGCGGCCAGTTTGGCGCGGAACTCTTCCAGCGCGGCGCGTTCGGTATCGCTGGGCGCGCGGAAGACTTTTTCCGGCTCCACAAAGTCCTCGTAGTACTTCACCGCATAACCCGCCGCAGCATCAAGGTCGGGGTGCGTTTCCGGCGTTGCCTCTGGCGCATAGCGGCGGATGAAGCCCCAGAGGGTCTCTTTGTCATGCGCCGAAGCCACCGACGCGAGGTTCAGCAGCATCGAGAAGGGCACCACCATCATCGACTGCGGTACGTCCCCGCCGTGGATATGCCAGACCGGGTTGTTGAGCT
This sequence comes from Phycobacter sedimenti, assembly GCF_038148855.1. Lineage (NCBI taxonomy): Bacteria > Pseudomonadati > Pseudomonadota > Alphaproteobacteria > Rhodobacterales > Roseobacteraceae > Phycobacter > Phycobacter sedimenti. The sequence goes on from NZ_JBBVGR010000002.1 coordinate 223,627, forward strand.
GCGCCTTCAGGTCCTGTCCGTGGTAGGCGCGCAGCTGTTGGTGGTACTCGTCCATCGCCTTGGGGATCACATCGAAATGCATCCGTTTGGCGGTCTTGGGCTTCTGGTACATGAAATAGGCCAGACTCTCGGTCGAGGCATAGGTCAGCCATTCATCGATCGACACGCCGTTGCCGGAGGTTTTCGAGATCTTCTGGCCGTTCTCATCGAGAAACAGCTCGTAAGTGAAATGCTCGGGTGCGCGCCAGCCGAGGATCCGGCAGATGCCGTCATAGATCGGCGTATTGGTGCTGTGATCCTTGCCGTACATCTCGAAATCGACTTCAAGCGCGGCCCAGCGGGCGCCAAAGTCCGGCTTCCACTGCAGTTTCACATTTCCGCCGGTGACGGGCAGGGTCCATTCCTTGCCGTCCTCATCGTCAAAGGTGATGGTGTGGTTTTCCGCATCCACCTTTTTCATCGGCACGTAGAGAACCCGCCCCGTTTCCGGGTGGATCGGCAGGAAGATCGAATAGGTCTGGCGGCGTTCCTCGCGCAGGGACTTGAGCATGACCTCCATGATCTCGTCATACTTTTCGCAGGCGCGTTTCAGGATCTCGTCGAACTGGCCGGTGCCATAGAATTCGGTGGCCGAGTAGAAATCATACTCGAACCCGAAGGTGTCGAGGAAGCGGCGCAGCATGGCGTTGTTGTGATCGCCAAAGCTCTCGTGCGTGCCAAAGGGATCGGGCACCGAGGTCAGCGGTTTTTGCAGGTGATCCTTCAGACTGTCTGCATTGGGCACGTTGCCGGGGATCTTGCGCATCCCGTCCAGGTCATCGGAAAAACAGATCAGCCGCGTCGGAATGTCCGAGATGACCTCGAAGGCGCGTTTGATCATCGTGGTGCGGGCAACCTCGCCAAAGGTGCCGATATGGGGCAGGCCCGAGGGGCCATAGCCGGTTTCAAACAGCACATAGCCCTTCTCCGGCGCGCCCTTGGCGTAACGTTTGAGAATGCGACGTGCTTCTTCAAACGGCCAGGCTTTGCTCGTCAGAGCGGTTTCGCGCAGTTCAGACATGTTGTTCTCCATCGGTCGCCCCGAGGGGGCGGTTATCCGCATAACCGGCATGCACCTTGCATCCGGCCTCTCCCTCTATTGTGCCGGTGCAGCATGAGTCAATAAACACTGGCGCAGAACTGCCTCTCAGCCTCTGCAAAAACGGGGTCCATGGCCCTTTTGCGCGGCGATCCACCGCTGTGTTGACCTATTTGGTGAACCGGCGTGGTTGCGCCTGACGCAATCCCCGCCTATCGTCCGTTTCAAATGCAAATCCATGAAAAGGTTGCGCCAATGAGTGAGCTAGCCCCTCATCCGATGACCCCGCAAGATTGCCTTGTGGCGCTGATGGTGGCGATTTCGGCTTCGGACGAGAACATCCGAACGGCCGAGCTGGTCAAGATCCAGTCGGCCGTCAATATGCTGCCGGTCTTTGGGGCTTATGACATCGACCGGATCAACACGATCTCGCAGACCGTGTTTGACCTTTTTGAGCAGGAAGATGGCCTGGATGCGCTTTTTGGCCTGATCCGCGACAACCTGCCCGAGCGGTTGTTCGAAACCGCCTACGCGCTGGCTTGTGATGTTGCGGCGGCCGATGGCAGCCTCGCCGAGACCGAGCTGCGTCTTCTGGAAGAGATCCGCTATGAGCTGAACATCGACCGTTTGCACGCAGCTGCCATCGAACGCGGCGCCCGCGCACGGCATATGGTGTAAAACGCCAGGCGCTAAAGTGTCGGCGTATGGCTCTTTGGCACTTCGCCTGAAGCAAAACCTTTTGACGAAAATGCTGGAGATATTGAATGACGATTTCCTCGAAATCCATTGGCGTGTTGTCACTTGTTTCGTGCCTGTTCCTCGCGGCGTGCGGCGGAACAACATCGAGCGATCAATCGTCGGCTGGCGGTTTCAACAAGACCCGCAGTAATGGTGCCAAAATTGTTGTTGACGGCACCCCGATCAACTGGCTGATCACAGGCGGAATGAAGCACAGTTCGGGCGCTGACGGCGCTCTTTTCCTTTTCTTCAATCCCGGTACAGACAAGCCTTCCATGAACACGTCCCTCGCTCTGTCACAGCGTATCGCTCTGGCTGAAAAAGCGGTTGCGGCGCACCCCAAATGCGAATGGGTGGGCTTTGATCCGGCATTCCACAAGAGTCTGGCAGGAAATACCGGCAGCCCGAAAAGTGAACTGTGGGCGCCCGTCAAGTGTTGATCTGAGCGCTTCGCGACCGCTCAAGGCTGCACCGGATTAGCTGTCATCGTCGGCCGCGCGAAGAGCGCGGCTGCGATGGGCTGCTGAATTGTGAGCATCTCAAGCCGTATTGCGGCACAAAGATCTCGGTGGGGGGCCTGGGCGTCTTGGGCAATGGGCAATGTCGGGAGATGTGGCTCAGGCCGCGCGGATCTTTTTCAGATCGCTGCGACCAAGGGACAGGCGTGCAAGTTCTCCGTAGGTCTTGCGCACCTGGCCGCGTCCTTCGTCGCCCGTGAGGTAGCGCGCAAGGCTCAGCTCCGGGAAGAGCTCGAACAGCTCGCGCATGTTTTCCGCGGACAGTCCCCGGATTGCCTCTGGGCCGGGCCAGAACGTCTCGGTCGCGATGCCTTCGGCAAAGATCACCTCATGCTGCTCGGTCATCAGGTGTACATAGGTCACGCCATGGGGGGCAGAGGTTCTTTGTCTGCATTTGCCGTCGATCTTCGACAGCAGTTTGGCTGACAGAAAACTTTCGCCAAAAGGAAGGTCGCGCTCAAAAGTGCGGCTATGGACCATGAAACGGTGCTGCGGGGAAACCCACATGGGGCGCTCCGGGGACAGAAGGCCATTGGGCGCGATGCAATAGGGCCGCAGGTGCGGACGCAAGGCCAGTTCTGCTGCGCTCAGGTCACGTTTGCCGACCCAGATGACGGGTTGGTAGCCATTGTCCGCCGTCTGCAGCAGATCTCCGACCTGGATTTCTCCTGCGGGCACCGCGCCGCGTTTGGTCGCGATCATCACATCCTGCGTGAAGCAGGGAATACCGGCGGCATAGAGCTGTTCATGCGTGCTCATCTGCGCGGGTGTCACGCCGCTCAGCACAAGCTTTTCCCCGCTTGGGAATGTCAGCAGGGCATTCCCGAAACCGTCATCGCTGACCACGACGTCGCTGGTGCGCACCGCGCCCAGAGGTCCGGTGCCGCCGGTCAGTTCCGAAACATCCAGCTGATCGTTGTAAAAGCTGTTGGCGTCATCGTCTCCGAGGTCGAAGTCGCTGATGGTGTCAACGCCTCCGGCAGTCGTAAGGACGACTTTGTCATAGCCCGCACCGCCGGTAATGAGATCGTCGCCGGCGCCCATCTTGACGGTATCGTCGCCGGCACCCGCATCGATGACCACGCCCGCCGTATCCGCCGAGGCGTCCACGATGTCGGCCTGGTTCGTCAGATCCAGTGCTTCGATTTCGGAGAAGGTGATCGTGTCGGTGCCGTCCGTTATCGTACCGGCCTCGGGGCCGGTATAGGTCACCGAAACGCCTGTCGTGACCGGGGTCAGGTCGACCGTATCATAGTCCACCCCGGCTTCGCCCCCCGATAGGGTGTCGTTGCCAAAGCCGTCGGACATGCGGAAGACATCCATGTCGGCCTCGCCGAACATCAGGTCGTCGCCCGCACCACCGACCAGCAAGTCGTTGTCGACACCGCCGTAAAGTGTGTCGTTGCCGTCGCCACCCTCCAAGGTGTCGTTGCCTTCAGTAGCAACGATGCTGTCGTTGCCGACGCCACCGACAAGGCTGTCGTCACCGGCAGAGTTCCTCAGCGTATCGTCGCCTTCACCGCCGAGCAGTGTGTCGTTGCCAAGGCCGGTGGTCAGATAGTCATCGCCCGCGCCACCCTCGATGTAGTCATCGCCTTCGCCGCCCGCGATCGTGTCGCCGCCATCGCCGCCGTACATGGTGTCATTGCCGACGCCGCCCTCCATGAGGTCGTTCCCGTCGCCACCATCCAGCATGTCGTTGCCTTCGTCGCCGTAAAGAGCGTCATTGCCGCCCTGACCATAGACGATGTCGTTGCCGTCACCGGCGACAATGGTGTCCGCGCCCTGATCAATCACGGTGACAACCGCATCATCGATCACATTCCCGGACAGGGTGAACCCTGAAAGACCGACCCGCGTCTGCAGGGTAAACTCAATGGCAGAGCGATCCTCGAACTCCGCAGAAAACCAGGAATCCTGGTCCGTGTACATGTTCGCTTCGGTACCGGTCGCCGTCACCATGTTTCCGTCGATTGCGGTGTTCAGAGAACTGTCCGCAGAAACGCCGAAAGAGGTGAAGCTGTTGCCGTCGACAACTACGGCCTCGGCGTCGCCGTAACCGCTGTTGTCATCGACGTCATTGAAGGTCGCCGTGGAATTCAGGTAGACTGGATTGCCCGTAACCGGATCGAAGAATTCCAGACGGAAGGTCGCGCGGTCTCCGGCCTGATCGCCATCGAGCAGAATCTCTGCCCCCTCGGCATAGCCAAATCTCACGAGCAGATCGGGATTGTCCTTGTCAACCAGAACAAGGCGGCCCCAGACCTTGCTGCCGTCTGCCAATGTGGCCACGTCCCGAAAGATCGCACTGTCCCCGGCGGATCCGAGGCCGCCGTCATGCGAGATGCTCTCAATGTTTCGGATATCCAGACGCAGTGGGCTGGCATCGACGCCCTGGTCAAAACCTTCTCCCATGTCGCCATAGAGAACGTCATTCCCTGCACCGCCATCGATGACATCGTCGCCTTCTTCGCCGGCAACGGTGTCGTCGCCGCGGGCGGCGTCGATGGTATCGTTCCCGGTGCTTCCGCCCATAATGTCGGCGCGGTTGGTGCCGGTAAGACTGGCAACAAGGTCATCTACCCACTCTGGTCTGGCCATTGCGTGCTCTCAATCCTGATCGTCGTTTCACCACGGGCGACTTTGAAAGAGACAGCGCGATCTCTTTGGCCCGCAGAAGTCCAGCGATACAGGGTTTGCAATAAGGAATGGTAAAGCAGCGTAAATTCGCCATGCACAAGCGGGTGCGCCGGTGATGGGGCGGCGCGCGGCAAGAGTGGCTTGCCCCAATGTCCGTGTCAGAAAATGGCCAAAGGCGGCGCAGTCAGGTCTGAGGCGTACCCGAGCCGGACGCCGGGAGGTGAGGTTCTGTCACGTGGGGCGCACAGCGAAGTGGCGTCAGTCCTTGCCTAGGGTGTGCCGGATGGCTCGGGCGATCAGCGTGGGTACGCCCTCAGCGGAACCCAGCACAGGGAGGAGGGCGCCCTGAAAGGCAGCCTCGGCAAGGGCTTCGGGAATATCCTGTCGCACGTGATCACCGCTTTGGGCGAAAAACGGCAAACACAGCGTCTGGGCGGGCAGGGCGCGGGCGGCTTCGTCGATGCCGGGAGCTTGCTCGACATAAGCGGGCTCAATCGTTGCACCCGGCAGCAAGTCTCGCAGGCGGGCGGCAAAATCTTCGGCGGCTTCGGCCGCTTTTGGTCCACGTGCGGACCCGTGCGCGGCCAGCAGAAGGCTGAGCGGCTGTTCTGACCAGCCTGCGGCGCGCTGCGCTCCGCGCACCATGCCTGCCGCAACACCCGGCAGATCAGGGTCAAGGCCAAACGGGGTGGCCATGATGTAGTTTCGCCCCTTCAAGCGGTCAGGAAGAACCTTGGAGGTGAACCACCCGCGGGCCATGAAAAACGGGTAGATGACCGCTCCGTCGACCATGACCTTTTCCAAGGCACCGGGGCATGCCAGCGTGGCTGAGCGTACCTCCCAGCCCGGAAGATGAGTGCCCACAGCATGGGCCACCTCCCGCAAAGCTGCTTCGGGGGGCTGGGGAGCCGAAGGTTGGCCGTGGGCTACAAGGATGGCCGTGTGTGTGGCTGACATGGTCATTCGTTCTTTCAACTGTTCTTGCGCCGCCGCGCCCGGCTGCTGCATTCAGAATACATATGGACAGTGTACGCAAGGTGCCCGCGAACGGATGACTCGGCGCCCGGCTGAAACAGTGGCTTGGCAATCGCATGGCACAAGTGGATGAGCCAGAGGTCAGCGCGTCAGGGTTGCAAAAAACCTTTAAGACACGGCGGGTTTGAGTCCTTCGTGAATTCGCCGACTTCGCGGCAAAGAAGGTGGTTGACCTCCCTGTCGCCTTCACCTAAATCACGTCTCACCCTGAGCGGGTATGGTGAAATGGTATCATAAGAGCCTTCCAAGCTTAAGGTGCGGGTTCGATTCCCGCTACCCGCTCCAAGGTCCCCCGGCACATATCGATCGATGGCGGCGCACACTGCCCGCACCACGCTGACTGCAGTTGGCCGTGGCACGGGCTTACCGGCGGCCGGGCGGTGCGTTTCTGCGTCATGCGGCCAGATGCCCTTGGCCTGAGCGCTTGACCTATGGGGCTCGCAAGGCCATGAACCTTCGGGACATTGAAAGGCTATCAGACAGGGTACGGCATCTTGTCTGAACGACTGTTAGAAGGATCTGGAATGGCGCGCACGACGGCAGCACCGAACGCGAATGAAGAGCGGCAGGGATCGCGCAAGATCGGCGTGCTGGCAGCGCTCTGGCCCTTCATGAGACCCTATCGGGCGCTGATGTTCATGGCTACCTGCGCTCTGGTGCTGACGGCGGGTGTGTCGCTCAGTCTGCCTTTGGCGGTGCGCCGGGTGGTGGACAATTTCCGCTTCTCGGATACGGCGCTTTTGAACCAGTATTTCCTTGCGGCGCTGGGCATGGCAGCCTTGCTGGCGGTGGGCACCGGCCTGCGCTATGCGCTGGTGACGCGTTTGGGCGAACGGGTGGTGGCCGATATCCGCAAGGCGGTGTTCGACCGGGTCATCGGCATGAGCCCGGAGTTTTACGAGCGCATCATGACCGGCGAAGTCCTAAGCCGGATCACCACCGATACTACACTGATCCAGTCGGTTCTGGGTTCCTCTGTTTCCATCGCCCTGCGCAACATGCTCTTGTTCGGCGGCGGCATGATCCTGATGCTTCTGACCTCGGCCAAGCTGACGGGGCTGGTGCTGCTGATCGTGCCCGCGGTTGTGGTGCCGATCCTGGTGCTGGGGCGCCGTCTGCGGGCGATCAGCCGCGAAAACCAGGACTGGATCGCGGCCTCTTCGGGGAACGCGGGCGAGGCGCTGGGCGCGGTGCAGACCGTGCAGGCCTTCACCCACGAGGAGACCAGCCGCCAGAAATTCGCGAAGATGACCGAAACGGCCTATGACGTCTCGCGCAAACGGATCCGCACGCGCGCTTTTCTGACCGTCATCGTCATCCTGCTGGTCTTTTCCGGTATCGTGGGCGTCCTGTGGATGGGGGCTGTCGATGTGCGCAGCGGCAATATGAGCGAGGGAAGCCTTGTCCAGTTTGTCATCTATGCTGTGCTTGTTGCCGGCTCCGTCGCGGCCCTGTCGGAAATCTGGAGCGAGCTGCAGCGTGCGGCCGGTGCGACCGAGCGGTTGATTGAACTGCTCAGTGCAACCGACCCGGTGGTGGATCCTGCGGCTCCCAAGGCGTTGGCGCAGCCGGTGCGGGGAGAGATCCGCTTTGACAATGTGATGTTCCGCTACCCGGCGCGCCCGGACGTTCTGGCGCTGGATGACGTCTCCCTCGTCATTCAGCCGGGGGAAACCATTGCCTTTGTCGGCCCGTCCGGTGCGGGGAAGACCACCATCATTCAGCTGATACAGCGGTTTTATGACCCCAATGAGGGCGCGGTGCGTCTGGATGGGATCGCGCTCAGCGATCTTCAACGGGATGACTTCCGCAAACATATCGCCATGGTCCCGCAGGATCCGGTGATCTTCGCCGCTTCGGCCCGTGAAAACATCCGCTTCGGTCGTCCCGAGGCCAGCGATGCCGAGGTCGAGGCCGCCGCAAAGGCCGCCGCCGCGCATGAGTTCATCTCGGCGCTGCCCGAAGGCTATGACAGCTATGTGGGCGAGCGCGGCGTGATGCTGTCGGGCGGTCAGAAACAGCGCATTGCCATCGCCCGTGCGATCCTGAGGGATGCGCCGGTTCTGCTTCTGGACGAGGCGACTTCGGCGCTTGATGCCGAAAGTGAGCGACTTGTGCAGGCTGCCGTGGATGACCTCAGCCAGGGCCGTACGACCCTGATCGTCGCGCATCGTCTTTCGACTGTGAAAAAGGCGGATCGGATCGTTGTGATGGACCAGGGCCGGATTGTTGCGACCGGCACCCATGATACATTGGTGGCAGAGGGCGGTCTTTATGCGCGCCTGGCGCGGCTTCAGTTCACCGACGGGCTTGCTGCAGAGTAAACACCACCCAGGGTGCCCAATATTCGTATCTGACCGGGTTTCCCCTTGGTAAACTGGTGCTTTGTCGCAGCGTAAAAAGGCTGCTTGCCTTGACGTGACCTCTGCGCTGCGCTTGCACAGCGCGGGTTTTGCACCCATTTTAGTTGCAGGAGACAATACCCCCGAAAACAGGGGGCAGGGGAGGACATCAATGCCGTTTGCCACGTTGGAAGACACCAAGGCGGTCGAGAAAGAAATGTCGTGGGAGCAGCGGGATCTGCCTGCGACTCTGTACGGGCTGTTGTCGCGTACGGCAGGCAAGTTCCCAAACAACAATGCGATCAGCTATCAGATCTTTTCCGGTCCCAAGGACAAGGCCGAAACCCTGACCTGGAGCCAGCTCAAGGACCAGGTGACTCAGGCGGCAAACATGTTCCGCGAGCTTGGCATCGGCGAGAATGACGTGGTTGCCTATGTGCTGCCGAATTGTACCGAGACGCTGGTGACCATGCTGGGTGGCGCCGTGGCTGGGATCGTCAATCCTATCAACCCGCTGCTGGAGCCTGAACAGATCGCCTCGATCCTGCGGGAAACCAACGCCAAGGTGGTGGTGACACTCAAGCCCTTCCCCAAGACGGATGTGGCCCAGAAGGTGGCCGAGGCTGTGCGCCACGCGCCCCATGTGAACACCATCCTGGAAGTGGACCTGAACCGCCATCTGACGCCTCCGAAGTCGTGGATCGTGCCTCTGGTGCGTCCCAAGCTGGATAGAAACAAGGCGCAGCTGGCCCATGCGGATTACAAGAGCTTCACCAAAGAGCTGCGCAAACAGCCCACGACGCTGCAGTTTGCTGACAGTACGGAAGATCGTGTCGCCTGCTACTTCCACACCGGTGGCACCACGGGCATGCCCAAGGTGGCCCAGCACAAGTATTCCGGTATGATCTACAACGGCTGGATCGGGCACAGCCTGCTGTTCACTGAAGAGGACAATATCATGTGTCCTTTGCCGCTGTTCCACGTTTTTGCCTGTCACGTGATCGTCATGGCGGCGGTTGCTTCTGGGGCGCATGTGGTCTTCCCCACGCCTCAGGGTTATCGCGGAGATGGGGTGTTCGACAACTTCTGGAAACTGATCGAACGCTGGAAGATTTCTTTCATCATCACTGTGCCCACGGCGATTTCCGCCAAGATGCAGCGCCCGGTGGATGCGGATATCTCTACCGTGAAGACCGCGTTCTCGGGCTCCGCTCCGTTGCCGGTGGAGCTGTTCCGCCGGTTCGAGAAGGCGACCGGCGTCAATATCGTCGAAGGCTACGGTCTGACCGAAGCGACCTGTCTTGTGTCCTGCAACCCGGTGGACGGCGAAAAGAAGATCGGCTCGATCGGCATTCCCTTCCCCTATACGGATGTGAAGATCATCAAGTCCACCGCCGATGGGCTGGTGGAATGCGGCACCGATGAGGTGGGCGAGATCTGCGTTTCCAACCCCGGCGTCTATGCGGGCAATACCTATACCGAGGCCGAGAAGAACGCGGATCTCTATTTCCACGACAGCTACCTGCGCACAGGGGATCTGGGCCGTATCGACGCCGATGGCTATGTCTGGATCACGGGCCGCGCCAAGGATCTGATCATTCGCGGTGGCCATAACATCGACCCCGCCGAGATCGAGGAGGCGCTTTTGGGTCATGAGGCCGTGGCCTTTGCCGGTGCCATCGGCCAGCCGGACCTGCACGCGGGCGAGGTGCCTTGCGCCTTTGTCGAACTGGTCGAGGGCGCCAGCGTGACCGCAGAAGAGCTTATGGATTACTGCAAGGTCCATATCCATGAACGCGCGGCGATCCCGAAACACATGACCATTTTGGACGAGCTGCCCAAGACCGCCGTTGGCAAGGTCTTCAAGCCGGATCTGCGCAAGAATGCCATCACGCGCATCTACAACGAGGCGCTGCTGAAGGCGGGTCTGCCTGCCCGTGTCGAAGCGGTGATCGACGACAAGAAACGCGGTCTGGTGGCACAGGTCGAGGCAAACGGCTCCTGCGATGCCGAAATCGCTCAGGTTCTGGGCGGCTTCACCCGCCCGTGGGAGCATCTGCCACAGGCTCAGACTGCGGCCTGAGCCAAACGAAAACGCGACACGGCAAAGCGCCCTCCGGGGGCGCTTTGTTGTCGTTTTGGCATTCCCTTTCTGCCTCTTCGTGGCCTAGGCTTTGCAGGCAGGAATACTGGAGGCGTCCTTGTCATGGACTATGAAAAGCTGATCGATGCGGAAACCTGGGGCTTTATCCGCAAGACTGCGGACTGCTACCCGGCAGATACGGCGGAGCGGTCCATCGCCGAGCAGCGCGCGATCTATGATGCAATGTCCGAGAGTTTCCGAGCACCGCGCCCGGATGTGGTTGACTGCACCGATACCCTCGCTTCCGGGGTTCCAGTGCGCGTCTACACCGCAGGCGATCCAACCCGCACGGTGATGTACTGCCACGGCGGCGGCTTTGTCGTTGGCGGCCTTGAAAGCCACGATGACGTCTGCGCCGAGATTTGTGCACAGAGCGGCTATCGTGTGGTGGCCGTGGACTATCGCCTCGCACCCGAGCACCTGCACCCGGCCATGTTCGAGGATGCAGGGGCGGCCTTTGAATGGTGTCTCTCCGAATTTGACGGAGGTATCGTTTTGGCGGGCGACAGCGCCGGGGCGAACCTCTGTGCGGCGGTGGCGCATCGCGCGCGCGGGTCAACCGACCGCTTGTTGGGCCAGGTTCTTGTCTACGGCGCCTTTGGCGGGGATGTGAACGCCGGATCCTACGTTGAGCACGCCGATGCTCCGATGCTGACCCGTGACGAGATCCTGTTCTATCAGCGCATCCGCTGCGTGGGGGGCACCCCGCCCAAGGGCGATCCCACATTCGCACCGCTTCATGACAGCGACTTCTCTGACCTTCCGCCGACCGTTCTGGTCACCGCCGATTGCGACCCGGTGCGCGATGACAGCCGCGCCTACCGGGATCGGATCCTTGCCGCAGGGGGCAGGGCACATTGGATAAACGAAGAGGGCCTTGTGCACGGCTATCTGCGCGCCCGCCATTCGGTTCAGCGTGCGCGCGACAGTTTCGAGCGGATTTCAGTGGCGATCGAGGCCCTGGGCCAGGAGGTCTGGCCCTACGACTGAACGGTCACCCTGCGTACTGCTGGCAGGGCACCTCTCCGATGCGTTCGTAGTTCATCCAGCCACCGCTGATCGTGCGCCAGTCGCCCCTGCCCTGAGAGACGGTGACATAGGTCCAACCGGCGCCGGGCCAATGCCCGTATGACACGGTTTGCCCCGGTATGATGGAGCCCACGACGGGGGTGTCGGCGCCTTGGCCTGCGTGCAGCGTGACCTGTGGCCCCATCCAGCCGATACAGGCGCTTTGCCCTTCGTCGGGGATCGGAATGTCCCAAAGCTGCCGCCGCACAAAGAGGTCATCGAGATCAAGGTGCGGCTGCTTTGTGTTTACACGGCAGGACATCTATTTTTCGGCGGCGCGCAGCCTTGCGACGGTCCGATTGTCCTGGGGGCTGAGCGTGACGGACTTGCCGATACAGGGGCCTGTGCCAAAGACAGCCTGTCCCAGAACCGATCCAAAGCAATACCCTGCCTGATCCATGATCGCATTGCGCGTGTACCAGAGATCGTGGCAGTAATCGCTGGCCGCAGCAGGACCGGCCAGCAAGGTGAGGGCAATTAGCATTCGTTTCACGGGTAGCTCCCTTGGCAATCTAACTGTGGCGCCAAAACTTCGCAGCTTTTGATTGCAAAAGGATTACACCAGAAACGGTTTGGCTTTCATGGTCTCGGCAATGGGAGCACCAAGACGAGACAGGATTGTTGGCGCCAGCTGCAACTGGTCGATCACAGCGTCCTCGGCGGGGCCGTCGGCATCACCAAAGTAGTACAGCGCGGTTTCCTGCTGGAGCGGGCTGCGCCCGCCGTGGTGGCCGCGTTCGTCCTGGCCGTGGTCGGCGGTGACGATCACCTCATAGCCCATCTTGCGCCAGCGCGGGATGAAGGGGGCCAGCATTTCGTCCATCACCGCGCAGGCATGGTCCATCTCCTGGCAATCATGGAAGAACCGATGCCCCATACTGTCGAGCGTGCAGGTGTGCAGCATGCCGTAGTTCAAATCGAACCGATGGGCGAGGTTGGTAAGCGTACCAAAGAGATCCACATCCGATGGTGTCATCTGGTTGATCAGCCCATAGCCCGTCATGGTGTGAAAACGGCCGTGGTTGATCGTCTCGCTCTCGGGTTCGTCATATTCGATATCGCGCACGTAGTCGAAGGGATGGCGATTGAAGAACTCGGACCAAAAGCTGTGAGCGACAGCGCCGGTCACGCCGCCGCCCGCGCGCACCTGGCTGAAGACGTCCTTGTGCGACAGGCGAAACACATTTCCGTTTCCGGTGCAGCCATGCTCGGCCGGGGCGACGCCGGTGTGGATGGAGGCATAGCAACTGGCCGAGATCGAAGGCAGCACCGCGCGCTGCTTCCAGACGCGGGCATCGCCGCTGTCCACCCAGCCTTCGAGATTGCCGAACAGGCGGCGGAAGTTGCGCCAGGGCACGCCGTCCAGAATGATCAGAAGGAGTTTGCGGTCCATATTCATCTATCCTTGCAGGTGAGGAGCCATCGGGGAAAGGAAACAGGCCCGCGAGGGGGCGGGCCTGCAAGCTATGCTTAAGGGGCTGACATGGTCAGTTGCCTGCGCTTTCCATCTTGCGGTTGGCGATGACTTCTTCCAGCCAGCCAAGCCGCATTTCAGGGACCGAGCCGAGCAACAGATCGGTGTAATCATCGAAGGGCGGCGACAGAACCTCTGACTTGCTGCCATAGCGCTGCACACGGCCCTGATACATCACGGCGATATTGTCCGAGATGGCCCGCACCGTCGCCAGATCGTGGGTGATGAACAGATAGGCCACGTTCTCGATCTTTTGCAGATTGAGCAGCAATTTCAGAATGCCGTCCGCCACCAGCGGGTCGAGCGCGGATGTCACCTCGTCGCAGATGATCATCTTGGGCTTGGCCGCCAGCGCGCGCGCGATGCAGACACGCTGCTTCTGACCGCCCGACAGCTCGGCCGGGTAGCGGTCGATGAAGCCTTCGCCCAGTTCGATCTCGTCCAGCAGTTCGATGATGCGCTTGCGCTTTTCAGCGCCCTTCATGCCGAAGTAGAACTCCAGCGGGCGCCCGATGATGGTGCCGACCGTCTGGCGCGGGTTCATCGCTACATCGGCCATCTGGTAGATCATCTGCAATTCGCGCAGGTCGTCCCGCGTGCGGCTGGGCAGATCGGGGGAGAGCACACGGCCTGCAAATTCGATCTGGCCCTCGCGCGGCGGCAGAAGACCCGTGATCACGCGGGCGAGGGTGGATTTGCCAGATCCGGATTCGCCCACCACCGCCAGTGTCTGGCCGGGGTAAAGGTCGGCGTTCACATTGTGCAGCACGTCGAACTTGGTGCCCTTGTAGCGCGCTGTGATGTTGCGGATGCTGAGCACCGGCTCGCCCGAGGGCGTCTTTTCTTCATGCTCGATCGAGCGGACCGACACCAGCGCCTTGGTGTAGTCTTCCTGCGGCGCGTTGATGATCTGGTTCACATCGCCGTATTCCACCATGTCGCCATTGCGCAGCACCATGATGTCATCGCTCACCTGTGCCACAACGGCCAGATCGTGGGTGATATAGAGCGCCGCCACACCGGTATCGCGGATCGCTTCCTTGATCGCCTTCAGTACGTCGATCTGCGTGGTCACATCCAGCGCCGTCGTGGGCTCGTCAAAGACCACAAGATCGGGCTCTGGGCACAGGGCCAGCGCCGTCATGCAGCGCTGCAGCTGCCCGCCCGAGACCTGGTGCGGGTAGCGCTCTCCGATGTGGTCGGGATCGGGCAGGCCAAGCTTGGCAAAGAGTGCGCGCGCGCGCGCCTCGGCGTCCTTCTTGGAAAACTTGCCTTGCTCGATCGCGGCCTCGGTGACCTGCTCCATGATCTTCTTGGCCGGATTGAACGAGGCTGCCGCGGATTGCGACACATAGGTGACCTCGCCGCCGCGCAGGGCCCGCACATCCCGGAAAGAGGTTTTCAGAATGTCTCGCCCGTTGATCCAGACTTCACCGCCCGTGATCCTCACGCCGCCCCGGCCATAGGCCATGGAGGCCAGGCCGATGGTGGATTTCCCGGCGCCGGACTCACCGATCAGGCCCAGCACCTTGCCCTTTTCCAGATCGAAACTGACGCCATGCACGATTTCGATGTCATGGGGCTTTTCGCCCGGCGGGTAGACCGTGGCGCCGATCTTGAGGTCGCGGACTTTTACGAGGGGATCGCTCATCCGCGGCCTCCTTTCAGCGAGGTGGTTCGGTTCAGGATCCAGTCGGCCACCAGATTCACCGAGATGGCGAGGGTGGCGATGGCAAAGGCCGGCATCAGCGCGGCCGGGGCGCCATAGACGATGCCTTCGGCGTTTTCCTTCACAATGCCGCCCCAGTCCGCCTGCGGCGGCTGAATGCCAAGGCCGAGGAACGACAGGGTCGAGACGAACAGAACCATGAAGATGAAGCGCAGGCCCATTTCGGCCACCAGCGGCGACAGGGCATTGGGCAGGATTTCGCGGAAGATGATCCATGCGGTTTTCTCACCGCGCAGACGCGCGGCTTCGACATAGTCCATAACCTCGATATCGACGGCGACGGCGCGCGACAGGCGGAAGACGCGGGTGGAGTCCAAAAGACCCATCACCACAATCAGAACCGGCAGGGTCACCGGCATCACCGACAGAACCACAAGGGCAAAGATCAGTGACGGGATCGACATCAGCAGGTCTACGAAACGCGACAGCAGTTGGTCCACCCACCCCCCGGCCACGGCGGCCAGAAAACCCAGCACGGATCCGGTGGTAAAGGACAGGATGGTGGCTGCGGTGGCGACAAAGATCGTGGTCTGCCCGCCGTAGATCATACGCGACAGCAGATCGCGTCCAATACCGTCGGTGCCCAGAAGGAACTCGGCGCTCGGCGGATCCCAGAAGCCGGAACTGACGACTTCGTCATAGCCATAGGGCGCCAGCAGCGGCGCAAAGATGGCCGCGAGGAAGTAAAGCGCGGTGAAGAAGATCCCAATGGCTGCAGCAAGAGGAATTCTCATTTCGGGTGCCTCAGTCTTGGGTTGGAAAGGATGGCGACGATATCGGCAATCATGTTGAGACCGATATAAACGGCGGCAAAGATGATACCGCAGGCCTGCACAACCGGAACGTCCCGTTTGGACACGCTATCCACCAGGTACTGACCCATGCCGGGATAGACAAAGACCACTTCGATCACCACGACGCCCACCACCAGGTAGGCAAGGTTCAGCATCACGACGTTCACGATCGGTGCGATGGCGTTCGGAAAGGCGTGGCGATAGATCACCTGAAAACTGTTGAGGCCCTTCAGTTCGGCCGTCTCGATATAGGCCGATTGCATCACGTTGAGGATCGCAGCGCGCGTCATGCGCATCATGTGCGCCAGTACCACAAGGGTCAGCGTCGCGACCGGCAGGGCTATGGCAACCAGCTTGTCCAGAAGCGGCGCATCGGGGCGAAAGGCTGCGGCGGTCGGGTAGAACCAGCCCATCTTCACGCCAAAGAAGAACATCAGCACATAGCCGATCAGGAACTCAGGGATCGAGATCGAGGCCAGGGTGACGCCGGAAATCATCTTGTCGGGCCAGCGCTCACGATAGCGCACGGCCAGAAGCCCAAGGAAAATGGCCAGCGGCACGGCTATGATGGCGGCCCAAAAGGCGAGGAAAAGGGTGTTGGACAGACGCTGTGCGATGCTCTCGCCAATGTCCCGTCCCGAGGTTAGGGCCGTGCCCAGATCCCCCTGCATCAGCCCGCCCAACCAGGAGAAATACCGTTGCAGGGCAGGTTCATTGAGGCCGAGTTCGGCCCTCAGGTTGGCCAGAGCCTCCGGGGTTGCCGACTGCCCCAGAATGGACTGCGCCACATCCCCCGGAAGGATGATGGTTCCCGCAAAAATCAAGGCCGAAACAAGCAATAGCAGGAACAGGCCCAGCGCAATGCGCTGGACCAATAGTTTTACAATGAGGGGCATCTTATGCCTTCACCCACATTCTGTGCGGAGCGTAGGAGTTCATCAGGGCAAAGCCCTTGGTGTCTTCGACCCAACCGGCCAGGCGATCCGAGGTTGCATCGACAAAGTCGTTGAACATCGGGCAGATCAGGCCGCCTTCGTCACGCAGGATGGTGGACATGTCCGCATACATCTGGGTCCGCTTGCCGGTGTCCAGCTCGGCCCGCGCCGCCAGCAGCAACTGGTCGAACTGCTCATTGTTGAAGCGGGTGTCGTTCCAGTCAGCCGAGGACAGATAGGCCGTGGTGAACATCTGATCCTGGGTCGGACGGCCGCCCCAGTAGCTGGTGCAGAAGGGCTGCTTGTTCCAGACCTCGGACCAGTAGCCGTCGTTCGGCTCACGCTTGACGTTGAGGTTGATGCCCGCACCCGCGCAGGACTGCTGGAACAGAGCCGCCGCATCCGGTGCACCCGGGAAGGAGTTGTCCGAGGTGCGCAGCAGGATCTCGCCGTCATGGCCCGATTTCTTGAGGTGGAACATGGCCTTGTCCGGGTCATATTCGCGCTGTTCGAACTCTGTATAGAGCGGGTAGGAGGCGTTGATCGGGGTGTCGTTGCCGACCGAGCCAAAGCCGTTCAGGATCTTGTCGACCATTTCCTGACGGTTGATGCCGTATTTCAGCGCCATGCGCACATCGTTGTTGTCAAACGGCGCCGTGTTGCAGTGCATGATGAACACATAGTGGCCGGGGCCGCTGGTGGTGTGCAGGTTGATGCCCGGAGCGCGGCCCACCAGTTTCGCGGTGCGCGGTGGCACGCGGTCAATCATGTCAACCTGACCGGACTGCAGCGCCGCAACGCGGGCGGTGTTGTCGTTGATGACGATGTATTCGATGGTTTCGGCATTGCCCAGATCGCCCCAATAGTTGGGGTTCTTCTCGGCGACGAACCGCACGCCCATGTCGGCTTCTTTCAGCACATAGGGGCCGGTGCCGATGGCTGCCGACGGATCATCCTTGCCGCCGCCAGGCTGGATCGCCAGGTGATAGTCGGCCAGCAGATAGGGAAGGTCGGCGTTGGGGGTGTCCAGCTCGATGACGACGCTGTCACCTTCGCCAGAGACATTCTTGATGCCGCGCATGATCCCGAGGGCGCCGGACTTGGTGTCTTCGCCCGAGTGCCGGTCCATGGTCTGCACCACGTCGTCGGCCGTGACAGGTTTACCATTTGAGAAGGTGATGCCCTGGCGGATCTTGAAGGTCCAGACGCGGGCGTCGGCCGAAGCGGAGAAGCTTTCGGCAACCTTGCCCTGGATGCCGCCATCGTCGGCCAGCTCGACCAGCGATTCACCCCAGAGGCGGATCACAGAAAGGGCCACCTGGTTGGTTGCCAGCGCCGGATCAAGACTGTCGGTGGTGCTGCCGCCCTGCAGGCCAACACGGATGGTGCCGCCTTTTTGGGGGCCTGCAGCCATCACTTCGGTGGACAGCAGCGCGTTTGCAGCAGCGGCCGTGAGGCCCAGCGCGGCGGCGCGGCCCATGAACTCGCGGCGGCTCATCATGCCTTTGGCGGCCTGACGGGCCATGAAATGCAGTTGGTCTTTCATCGATTTCTCCCAGTTGAATGTACCGCTTTGCGCAGTTTTTCTTGATTGGCTATTCAAGATTTGCGCATTTGCAGCGGCCTCGCAAGCTTTAATCCCTGTGCCGCTGCGATGGTCCAATTCCGTCGATGGGCATTGGTGCGGTCAACAGGTCGCCTTTTCGCAGTGATATGCCGCATTTTTGTGAAAGAAAACCGGTGGCTGAGAAAAAGTGATCAAAAGCGACAGAAATATGCCGTTTTTGTTCCGTTGCGTTTTTCAGGCGACCTTCAGCAATGCGTGGTCATTGAATGGCTAGGAGATGAGAATCGCAGCCACTACCAGTCTGCGGTATCCATCCAGATCGTGACCGGTCCGTCATTCAAAAGACGCACCTTCATGTCCGCTCCAAAACGACCCCGCTCAACCGGCAGGTCCTGGGTTGCCAAAGCAGCGCAGAAATGGTCGTAGAGCCGCGCTCCGGTTTCAGGGTCCGAGGCGGCAGAAAAACCGGGCCGGTTGCCGCGCCTTGTATCGGCGGCCAGGGTGAATTGGCTGACGGCCAGTACCGCGCCGCCAATATCCCTGACGGATCGATTCATCTTGCCTGCCTCATCCTGAAAGATGCGCAGCTTGGCGATCTTGGTGGCCAGCCGGTCGGCCTCGGCCTCTCTGTCGCCCTCCATGGCGCAGACGAGCACCAATAGCCCGCTGCCGATCTCTCCGGTGATCTCGCCATCAACTGTGACAGAGGCGTCGCTGACGCGCTGAATGAGGGCTCGCATGGGTGCTGTCCTTCGTTTCTTGAGATAGTTGTCAGCCGCGCCAGTCAGCGAACTCGTCCAACGGGGCGCGGCCGGTGCGGAATGCGTTGGCCGGGTGGTCCGTGTCTGCATAGCCAAAGCTGAGTGCGCAGAGGATCAGCCGGTCCTCGGGGATCTCCAGCATCTCATGCAGCATGGGCGCGAAGGAGGCGACGGCGGCCTGAGCGATGCTGGCGACACCCGCCGCCTGCGCGGCGAGTGTAAAGGCCGAGACAAATCCGCCGCAGTCCATGGCGCCATAGGATCCGAGCTCTTTCGGGGACGACAGGATGGCGCAATGGGGCGCTCCGAATAGGGCAAAGTTTTCCATCATCTGCCGGGCCGATCCCGCGCGGTCCCCTTTTTCCACGCCCACGGCCTCATAAAGCGCCCATCCGCATTCGCGGCGGCGCGCCTGGTATTCACCCGAATACCCATCGGGAAAGGGCAGATCCGGGGCGTGACCACCGGCCATGGCCGAATCGGTCAGGGCCTTGCGAAGCCGTTCTGTTTCGGTGCCGCTGGTGATCGTCACTTTCCAGGGCTGGGCATTGCACCACGAGGGCACCCGCTGCGCCGCGCACAGGATCTGCTCTATCATCGCACGGTCCACCGGATCGGGGCGAAAGGCACGGCAGCTGTGCCGGGCCGTGAACAGGGCATCCAGCGCTGCAAGGTCGGGCAGTGTGGTCATTTTTGGCTTTCCTCCGGTTGCGCGGCGCCACAATGGCCATGGGCATCACGGGCCGCAAGAGATGATTTGAGATGGATCAAGGGGATCGGCACTGGGTTGTGCTAGTCTGCGCCTGTCTCAATCAGGAGGATTGATCCATGGTGGAAAAGACCGAGCACAGCGGTTTCTGGCCTTCGCTTTACGATCCCTTCCGTGCCCTTGGTGCCCGGGTTGCGGATTGGCTGAACCCGGCAACCGAAGCCTCGTCCGGCGACAAGGCCTATGACATCACGATGGAGCTGCCGGGCGTCACCGATGACGATGTGGAGCTGACGGTGGACAATGGCGTTCTGACCATCAGCGGCGAGAAAAAGACCTCATCCGAGAGGAAGGGTGACACCTGGTATTTCAGCGAGCGCCAGTATGGTGCGTTCCGCCGTGCCTTCCGGCTGCCCGAGGATGCGGACGGGGCCGCGGCCAGCGCGCGAATGGAGGATGGGGTGCTGCATATCAGCGTGCCGAAGAAGGCGCTGCAAAAGCCCGAGACGGCAAGGAAGATCGAAATCTCCAAGGGTTGACCTTCGGCAGAACCGTGAGCCTCCAGAGCCTCGCCGCGGCGGGGCTTTGTCGGTGTCGAATAAACTCTGCGGCTATTGATTGCCGACGTAAACGGCCACGCCGACCAGGATCAGTGCCACGGCCACCGCACCCGCAATCTTCCAGGCGGAGTAGGGGCGCTCGCCCTGCACGCGGCCCGATTGGCCGTTCACCACGAACCGGTAGCTCTTGCCCCGGTATTTGTAGGCAGCCAGCCAGACCGGCAGCAGGATATGCTTGAACGTGACGTCCGAGACCTCGGTGTCGATATGGGCAATGCGCTGACGATCGCCTCCGATGTCAAAGCGCACGTCGCGTTCGATCACCCGGTCCATGCGCTCTCTTGCCTCGCCAAAGCCGTCCTGCAGGGACACTGCATAGGCCTCGGCTCTGAAACCGGCCAAATACTGCGGCTGATAGGGTTCAAGCGCAGACAGGTCCCAGGGCTCCAGCGCATCGGTATAGCGTTTCGGCAGGCTTTTGGAGGCCAGCACCAGGACATCGTCAAAGAAGCGCTTTACACGGCCCGATACCGGACGCCAGCGTACCTTTGCCACCTGTCTCGCCGTGGGCTTGCCGTCGATCATCACGGTTTCCGTGACATAATAGACGGTGCCGCGCTCCCCCCGGTAGGCGCTGCGGGTATCGGCATCATAGGTCCAGTAGGGGACATAGATCCCC
Organism: Phycobacter sedimenti; assembly: GCF_038148855.1. NCBI lineage: Bacteria > Pseudomonadati > Pseudomonadota > Alphaproteobacteria > Rhodobacterales > Roseobacteraceae > Phycobacter > Phycobacter sedimenti. Next base: position 244,397 of record NZ_JBBVGR010000002.1, read on the forward strand.
TCCATCCGGCGGCCCTTGCGGGCGTATTCCTTCAGGCCACTTGGGGCGAACCACAGGCGGCCCAGCCAATCGGTCATGGCCTTGTGGGCGCTGCGCTCATCCATGGCAAAAGGCAGAACGCCCTTTGGTTTGATGTGGCGGCTCTCGCCCGTATCGGTGACCACGGGCGTTGCGCAAAACGGGCACTCGCGGGCATGGGTGGTTGGGTCGAACTCCACCTCTGCGGCGCAGTTCGGACACTTGGAGACGCGCGTGGTCTCCATATCCGCCTCTGGGAGTTGCCGATCCAGCGCTGCACGAAAATCCATCTCCCGCAGGGCCCCGCCGCGCCACGGTCCCCCCGCGATCCTTTCCTCATGCCCGCAGTGGCTACAGCAGAGCGTGCCGCTTCGCGGATCAAAGCGATAGTCGGCGCCGCATTGCTCGCAAGGAAAACGGTGAGTCTCACTGGGCGTATTGGCCGTATCCGTCAAGGGAGCAGACTCTGCGGCGCTTAGGCCCGGTGGCGGTGGCGGTGAGGACACGTGTGTTTCTCGCAAATCTTGCGTTTCAGAGGTGAAACCGAAGCGTTCAAGGGATCAGCCGCCCGGGGCGGGTGGCGGCGGAGGCGGCGGCAGGATGGTAAAAAGCTGCGCCAGTTCGGTCACATCTCCTGCGCGCTGCCATCCGTCCTGACCGGGAGTCCAGACATAGGTCTCGCGTTTGAGCTGCCCTTCCTGCGCCATACGGCCAAGGCGTGCTTTCGAGTAGGGCCCTGTGGTCTGTCCATTCTCGGCGATGTGCCAGACGTGCTCCACCGGCGGTGGCGGCGGAGCGACCGGTGCGGCCTGGGGGTGGGCCTGCGCAGCAGCGGGCGCGGGGCGGGGGCCCCAAGGGCCGGCGGGTTGACCCGCTGCGCCCTGTGCCACCTGCTGTGCCATCGCCATGCCCATGCCCATGCCAAGACCCGCGCCCATGCCGCTGTTTGGCGTGCGCGCGGCGGCATCCATCGCCTCGGCCGCTGCAAACTGCGTGTACCGGCCCAAGTCCCCGATGATGCCCATCTGGGTGCGCCGGTCCATGGCCTGCTCCACCGCGGGCGGCAGGGAAATGTTCTCGATATAGAGCTCCGGGATGGACAGGCCGTATTCCGCCACCGTTGCCGAGATTTCTGCAGCGACCAGCTTGCCCAGATCTGCGGTATTGGCCGCCATGTCCAGCACCGGAATGCCCGAGCCTGCCACCACCCGGCTGAATTCCTGCACGATGATGTTGCGGATCTGGAAGCTGATTTCGTCCATGGTGAACTCACCATCGGTGCCGACAATCTCGGTCAGGAACCGCGCCGGATCGACCACCCGCACCGAGTAGCTGCCAAAGGCGCGCAGGCGCACCGGCCCGAACTCCGGGTCGCGGCAGATGATCGGGTTCTTGGTGCCCCATTTCAGATCGTTAAACCGCGTGGTGCTGACGAAATAGACCTCGGATTTGAAAGGGGATTGAAACCCGTGGTCCCAGTGCTGCAGCGTCGTCATCACCGGCATGTTGTTGGTCTCAAGCATATAAAGACCGGGGGTAAAAACATCGGCGAGTTGCCCCTCATGGACAAAGACCGCCGCCTGACCTTCGCGCACCGTCAGCTTGGCGCCATACTTGATCTCATGACCTTCGCGTTCAAAGCGCCAGACCATGGTATCGCGGGTATCATCCACCCAGTGGATGACGTCGATGAACTCTCCGGTCAGGAAGTCGAAAATACCCATCTGTCAGGTCCTCTTCATGTCGTGTTCAAGGGCGCGTGCCGCCGGTTTCAAAGGGGCTGCCCCATCAGTTCGCGGGCAATGATACGGGTAATGGGGCGCGCCTCTTCGGCGCTCATGCCCGTGGTCAGGCGTGGATCGTAAAGCATCTGCAGCAGCTTTTCGTCATGGCTGGTGAGAAAAGCAAATTCGTCATCATCGTTGAAGATGGAAGGGCGCGCCTTGGGGCTGTCGTTCAAGAGGCCCAGCCCTTGGGCGATTTCCTCGTGAATGCAACTGTTGCGCACCAGGTCCGGGTGCTCGGCGCGGATAAGCGCAACGCCGCGTATGTAGTCAAAGGGGCTGCTTTGCGCGCCGCCCGCGAGCACAAAGCAATAGTGCGTGCGCGGCGGGTCCACGAATAACTGGAAATCGCCTTGGCTGATGTTCGGCAAAAGGGCACGCACGCGATCAGCCACAAAGGCACCGTCATCCTTGCCTGCAAAGATCACGTGAAAATTCGCGCGTCTTTGCACGGCGGAAATGGGATGTTTGGTGATCCGGCCCAGCCTTGCGGCAAAGCTGGCCACCCGTTCATTGTCCACAAGACGCTGGCCATCCGGCACCGATGGGCCGAACTCGGCTTGAATGCGGACCGGTCCCGACCAGCGCGACAGGCCGCCGGTCGCACCGCCACCACGGCCCGCGTATTCGTTGTAAAAGGAAATGGCTTCGAAATTCGTCGCCAGATCTTCGGCATCGTAGGGCGTGTCCGGGCCTCCGCCATCGGTGCGCAGCAGGCCCCGCGTCAACAGATCCTGCTGCAAGACGCGGTAGTACTGTCGCAGCTCGGCGCTGGCTGCGGATGGGGCAGCCGGGACGGACAGGGAAGCCGGGCGTGGTTTTGGAACCAGAGACTCCCCGCGCCCTGCGGGCATGCATCCCATCGCGAGGAAACCGAGGCCCAACGCCAGAAGGCGGCCACCCTGCCGTAGGGCCCTTGGCCCTTGTTCGGAGCCTCCGATATATGATGCCGACTTTGCCATCGGGTCAGGTCGGAACGGCCGTGCCCGTGTTGTCTCCGATCCCATCGCGCCGTGCCTTTGCCGCTGCCAGCGTGTCACGCAGGTCCGCTTCCATCTTCTTGAGGTCTTCCTCGGCGGCGGCGCGTTTGGCCTTTCCTTCGTCAGCGATCTGCAGGCTTTCCTGGATGGTGCCGATCAGATCCGCGTTGGCCTGTTTCACGGCCTCAATGTCAAAGACACCGCGTTCCATTTCCTGACGGATCATCTTGTTGCTTTCACGCAGATTGGCGGCGTTCGATGTGAGCAGCTCATTCGTCAGGTCATTGGCATCGCGCACCGCGGCGGCGGCCTCGGCCGAGCGCTGGATCGTGACGGCCTGCGCCAGCTGCGTCTCCCACAGAGGCACGGTGTTGACGAGGGTCGAGTTAATCTTGGTGACCAGCGACTTGTCGTTTTCCTGAACCAGGCGGATCGACGGCAGCGATTGCATCGTGACCTGACGGGTCAGTTTCAGATCGTGCACCCGGCGCTCCAGGTCGTCCCGCGCGGCACGCAGATCGCGCAGCTCTTGTGCACGGATGACCTGATCGGCCTCGGCAGCGGCCTGCACGGCCGCTTCGAGCGCCGGAATGTCGTTGCTGTCGAGATCTGCAAGTTTGGCTTCACCTGCCGCGATGTAGAGCGCCAGCTCATCGTAGAAATCGAGGGTTTTCTCATAAAGCAGGTCGAGCGACTTGATGTCTTTCAGCAGCGTGTGCTCGTGCCCCAGAAGATCGTCGGTGATCTTGTCAATCTGCGCCTGAATGGTTTCGTAGCGGGCTGTGAACTTGGCGAAAGGCGCGGCGCGGCCCAAAAGGCGTTCCCAGAAGGTCGGCTTGCGGCGTACATCCAGCTCGGACACCGAAAAGCCCCGGATCGTGGTGACAATATCGCGCAGGGAGTCGCCGGCCGGGCCGACGTCCTTGTTGCGCACATCGGCCAGCATTGCCTGGCTGATCGTCTGCAGTTCGGCCTGCGCGCCAGATCCGAACCCGATGATCGAGTTGCTGTCGCTCATGTCGATCTCGCCGATGCGCTTGTGGATCGCTTCGCTGGTGGCGGCATCCGCCTGCGCCAGGGGCGGCACATCGCCCGCCGGGACCGGAAGTTCCACAGCGGTCACCTCGGTGACGAGGGCTTCGGCCTCAAGGGCTTTTTTCTGAACGGTCTCGGACATCAACGGCGTTCCTCAGGTCAAAGTGTCAGTTGCGGTCCAGCTGGACCCCTTCGCGCTGCAGACGATCCCGCAGCACATCGATTTCAATGGTCAGGTCACTGCGGTCTTCGAGCAGCATCTTCTGTGTGCGGGCCGCAAAATTCTTTTCCAGATCGTCCAGCAGGGCAAGATAATCCTTGCGGGCCTCGGCATCGCGGCTGCGCGAGAAAATGTCGGCGAACTTGATTGTGGCATCGCGCGCGCCCTGCAGGTAGACGGTCAGATACTTGCGGGCACCGGTCAGATCGCGCGGGTCTTCCTCGATGGTGCGGAACATCTCGCGGGCGACCGACTGGAAACGTTCGACACGGGCCTCGAGATCCCGGTCCTGCGCGCGCAGCGCCGCATCGCGCATGGCGTTTAGGTAAGCTTCGGCCTCATCCACGGCGCGGGCGACGCGGCTTTGCTGGAAATCATCGACACCCTCAACGCCCTTGTCCTGCAAGGGATCGATCCCGAAAGCCGTCATGTGCAGGCCCGTGGCCGCCAGGCCATAGACAGCGGCGACAAGGATCCCCGGCTCTGCTTTCCAAGCGGCCAGCGCGGCACCGGCGCCGGTCAGGATCGAGGCGAGAATCTTGCGGGGCAGTGCCGGTTTGCGCGCCACCTTGCGGGCGGCAAAGGCTGTCTCCGCGCGCAGGCCTTCGCGCAACAGGAAAGCGGCCCCGGTCCACAGCGCGGCCGCCGTTCCCCCAAGGGCCAGTCCCGTCGCGCCATCGTTCAGCGACAGAAGCAGCAACACGCCACCCGGCACGAACATCGTGTTGGCGCGTGCGCCGACCGGATCGACCTTGGCATTGCGGAATGAAGTTCCTTTGGGCGCGGCGTTTCCTGCGGATGAGGCGTTCGATTGATCCGATCCGCCGTCCGGGCTGTACTTGCCGCCATACCTCAGAGCCATGCGCTCAGCCTCCCACGATCCAGCCGGTGCTCAGGCCGAACATCAGGATCATCAGGGCTGCAAAGGCGACTTTCTGCACGCGGGCTCCCCCAGGAGTTAGGTTTACATGTCCGAAATCTAAGAGATGAGGCGCGCGCTTACTAGGGGGAAGTCTGTTCCAGATGCCTCAGCGCCGGGGATTTTTGCCGATTGGCCCTTTTCCGGGGCGGGATGGGCCCTTTGCCCCCGGACGAGGTTTCTTTCCACTCGCGGGCTTGTCCCTTTGATCCGGTTTTGATCCCCGAACACCCGCTTTGGGGCCTGGTTTGCCGCGCTCCATGTCTTCGCCGCGATAGGGAGGCGGTGTTTTTCCAGATGTTTTGCGACCGGGACGCGCGCCTCGGGTGGGTTTGGCCCGCGCTGCCGCGCCCGATGTGTCCGCGCTTTCCGGCTCAAGACCCAGCTGATCGCGGATCACGCGGGAGCGCAGTTCTTCGACCTCTCCGGGTTTCAGTGACCCAAGCTGGAAGGGGCCGTATGAAAGCCGCAAAAGGCGGTTCACCGAAAAGCCGATATCCTCAATAGCGCGGCGGATCTCGCGGTTCTTGCCTTCGCGCAGGCCCACGGTCAGCCAGGCGTTGGCGCCTTGCTGGCGGTCCAGGGTCACGATCATCGGCTGGAACTTTTCGCCCTCGATCACCAGCCCCTTTCGCAGCGGTTCGAAATCGCTTTCCTGCGGGCGGCCCTTGATACGAACACGGTAACGGCGCAGCCAGCCGGTGGAGGGCAGTTCCAGCTTGCGCTTGATGCCGCCGTCGTTTGTCAGCAGCAACAAACCTTCGGAGTTGAGGTCGAGACGCCCCACTGTCATCACCCGAGGCAGATCTTCGGGCAGTTCATCAAAGATCGTCTTGCGGCCCAGCTCGTCGCTGGTGGTGGTCACAAGGCCCGCCGGTTTGTGATAGAGCCACAGGCGCGGGGCTTCGGCCTCGGGCAAGGGTTTGCCATCGACCAGGATGCGGTCCGTGCCGGTTACGTTCAGAGCGGGGCTGTCGATCACCTTGCCATTTACCGCAATGCGCCCCTCGGCGATCATCCGTTCTGCCTCGCGCCGCGATGCAACACCTGCGCGTGACAGGACTTTGGCAATCCGGTCGCCGTCGGGCGTGGTTTCGGCGCCCAAGGTGTCGGTTTGCGTGGTTTTGCGGGCCGCTGCCGTTGGGCGGGCGGGGCGTTTGGGGGATGCGGGTGTCTTGCTCATCCCTTCGCCATAGAGCATTCCGGCGCCTTGCGAAAGCGCACATTCTGCGGCAGTGAGGGGGTATGGTGTTTCGCTCTCATATGTCTATCGCCCTCGAAGAGGCCCGCGCAGCGGCGGCGAGGGGGGAGGTGCCGGTCGGAGCGGTCTTGATTGCGCCGGATGGTACGGTGGCGGCGCGCGCCGGGAACCGCACCCGCGAGCTGTCGGACCCCACGGCCCATGCAGAGGTTCTGGCGATCCGCGCCGCCTGCGCTGCGCGCGGATCGGAACGGCTGGCAGGCTTTGATCTTTATGTAACGCTGGAGCCTTGCGCCATGTGCGCGGCGGCCATTTCGGCAGCCCGGATCGCGCGGGTGTACTACGGGGCCTCTGACCCTAAGTCCGGCGGCGTGGCCCATGGCGCTTGCGTCTTTTCCCACCCGCAGGCGCATCATGCACCGGAAGTCTATGAAGGGATCGCCGAAGAGGAATGCGCCGCGCTTTTGAAAGAGTTCTTCAGCGCCCGGCGGTGAGCCGCCATATCTACATTGAAAAACCATGGCTGGACAGCAACGCGTCATTCCGCCAAGGTGTTCTGCAAATGTTCTCTTTTGGGTCGGGCGGATTTTGAATTGAGCAAGGTGATTGTCGGAAAAGACGGGCGTGCCCGCTGCGCCTGGAGCGCCACTGCGCCCGAGTTTAACGCCTATCACGATGCGGAGTGGGGCTATCCGGTCGGGGATGACATTCGCCTCTTTGAGAAGATCTGCCTTGAAAGTTTCCAGTCGGGCCTCAGCTGGCGCACCATCCTGGCCAAGCGCGAGAATTTCCGCGCGGCCTTTTGCGGGTTTGACTGGACCAAGGTCGCCCTCTTCACCGAAGAGGACGTGGAGCGCCTGTTGCAGGATGCGGGCATCATTCGCCATCGCGGCAAGATCGAGGCGGTGATCAACAACGCCCGCCGCGCGCAGGAGCTGGTTGAGGAAGCCGGATCGCTGGCCGCATTCTTCTGGAGTTATGAGCCGGACCCGGACAGCCTGCCCGAGCCGCAGACCAAATCGACCAGCCCAGAGTCCGTCGCGCTCTCCAAAGCGCTGAAGAAACGCGGCTGGAAATTTGTCGGCCCCACCACCGTTTTTGCCTTCATGCAGGCGATGGGGCTGATCAATGACCATGCGACGGGGTGCCATTGCAGGGTCAGCGCAGCCAAGGCGCGCGTGGCATTTCAAAAACCCATGTTCACAAACCTTGTTGGTCCGCGTTGAGCCCATATTGACCGATGCTGAGGAATGCCCGAATGGCGGCTTTTCTGAGAGATTAGAGACCCTGAACTCCTATGTATTTGCCCCGCAGAACTAAGAGCATACCCAGCAAAACACTGAATGACATGAGTGGCCACGACAGAGCGAAGAAGAGTTCAGATCCACTGTCAGGATAAGCAGGAAAAGGCCCCTGTAGAACGGTGCATGCCGAGTGACCTCGTACCAGAATTTCAAAGCTCAGGCGTGAAGAAAACCAAAGTTGCCAAAAAATGATGGGAAAAACTGGAAGGGAGAACAAAACGATAGTGCGGCCTCGCGGCGACAGCCACAAACCGAGTATAGCAATGCCATAGAGTAGAAATGAAAAAACTACGCCATGCAAACGATCTGCGTCACCTTGCGTACAAGTGCCTGCAACACGTGCGAGCACTGTATTGCCCGCTGCTAGGTAGAAGCACATGATAGATAGGGGCTGCCAGAGTTTCATCGTGTCAGCTTAGTCCTGTAAACTCGATCCGCATACGTCTCGCATCACAGTCAATAGCGGGCGTGCGTGCAGCCGCAGCGAAAAGTCGCTTCGTTCGCTTCGAGACCAATGCGATTTCCTGAGGTTTGTATAAAAACGCCTGTCTACAGGTCGATTGCGGTCATCACCTCGGGTTCGATCACGTCGACGCCGGGCAGGCCTGCCATCAGATCCTCTGCCGATTGTTCGAGCAGCGGGAAGGTCTTGTAGTGGCAGGGGATCACGGTCTTGAAGTTGAAATACCGTTTGGCCGCATAGGCTGCCTGTTTCATGTCCATAGTGAAATGACCGCCTGCGCATAGGATGCCCACATCGGGTTTGAAGTAATCCCCGATCCAGTCCATATCCGCCATGATCGCGGTGTCGCCCGAAATGTAGACGGTCTTGCCCTCGGCCTGCAGGATGTAACCGACTTCGGATCCACCGGTGCGCAGCCCCTCAGGGGTGGAAAAGGTGGAGCTGTGCGAGGCGGGCACCATCGAGAGTTTCACGCCGCCCAGATCCACCGTGCCGCCCTTGTTGAAGCCGATGGTCTCGATCCCTTCGGTTTCACCCCAGAAGCCCATCAGATCGTACTGACCTGCGACCGGGATGTTCAGCTTTTTCGCCAGAGGCAGCACGTCGACCACATGGTCGAAATGCGTGTGGGTCAGGATGATATGGGTCGCGCCCGCGATTGCCCCGTCATGCTGGTCTTCGGGCAGGCTCGGGTTGCCGGTCAGCCAGGGATCCAGCAGCAGCACCTTGCCTTCGGTCTCGAAACGGAAACTGCCGTGGCCCAGCCAGATGATCTTCATGGTTTTTCTCCCCGTGTTGGATTTTTCCGAACTCTAGCATTGCGGGCACAGGAATCCACCGTCATGCACCTTCGGCTTGCCTTCTGGGGCGGGAAAGGCGCCAGTCAGGCTTGCGGCGCGGGCAGCGCGGCGGTAAACGCGACAGGAACACGAGATGAGGGTTTCCATGTCGATTGACCAAAGCACAGCCGCCAAGGTGGCCAAACTGGCCCGGATCAAGGTCGAAGAGAACGCGCTGCCTGCCCTGGCGGACGAGTTCAACACCATCCTGGGTTTCATCGAACAGCTGAACGAAGTGGATGTGGAAGGGGTCGAACCGATGACCTCGGTCACGCCGCAGCGTCTCAAGCGTCGCGAGGATGTGGTCAATGATGGGGGCCAGCAGGACAAGATCCTCTCGAATGCCCCCGACGCCCGCGAGGGCTTCTTTGCGGTCCCCAAGGTGGTGGAGTAAGACATGAGCGAGTTGAACAAACTGGGCCTGGCCGAGGCGCGCGACGCGCTACGCAAAGGCGAAACCACCTCCGTCGAGCTGACCGAAGCCTGTCTCAAGGCGATCGACGGCGCCGATGCTCTCAACGCCTTTGTGCACAAGACGCCCGAGATCGCGCTGGAGCGCGCCAAGGCCGCCGACGCGCGCATCAAGGCGGGCGATGCACCGTCGATGTGTGGTCTGCCGGTGGGGATCAAGGATCTCTTCTGCACCAAGGGTGTCGACAGTCAGGCGGCGTCGAACATCCTGAAAGGCTTCAAACCCGAGTATGAGAGCACCGTGTCGCAGAAACTGCTGGATGCGGGATCTGTTATGCTTGGCAAGCTGAACATGGACGAATTCGCCATGGGCTCGTCCAACGAAACTTCGGCCTATGGCGATGCGGTCAGCCCCTGGCGGCGTGAGGGCAGCGATACGAAGCTGACACCGGGCGGATCTTCGGGCGGCTCGGCCTCTGCCGTGGCAGCGGACCTGTGCCTTGCGGCGACCGGCACCGACACCGGCGGCTCGATCCGCCAACCTGCGGCCTTTACCGGCACGGTTGGTATCAAGCCCACCTATGGACGCTGCTCGCGTTGGGGCATCGTGGCCTTTGCCTCTTCGCTGGATCAGGCGGGCCCGATGACCAAATCCGTGCGCGATGCGGCGATCATGCTCGAAGCCATGGCTGGGCACGACCCCAAGGACAGCACCAGCGCCGATCTGGCCGTGCCGAACTTTGAGGCGATGCTGACCGGCGATATCAAGGGCAAGAAGATCGGTATCCCGAAGGAATACCGCATGGAGGGCATGCCGGCCGAGATCGAAAAGCTTTGGGCCGATGGCACCGCGATGCTGAAGGACGCAGGTGCCAAGATCGTCGATATCTCGTTGCCGCACACGAAATATGCGTTGCCTGCCTATTACGTGATTGCCCCGGCAGAGGCGTCTTCGAACCTCGCGCGCTATGACGGCGTGCGTTACGGTCACCGTGCGACGCTGGCGCAGGGCGACGGCATCACCGAGATGTACGAAAAGACCCGCGCCGAAGGCTTCGGCCATGAGGTGCAGCGCCGCGTGATGGTCGGCACCTATGTGCTGTCTGCCGGTTTCTATGACGCCTACTACAATCGCGCACGCCGCGTGCGCACCCTGATCAAGAAAGACTTCGAGGACGTTTTCGCTGCGGGGATCGATGCAATCCTGACACCGGCGACGCCTTCGGCGGCCTTTGGTCTGGGGGAGATGACCGATGCGGATCCGGTGCAGATGTACCTGAACGATGTGTTCACGGTCACGGTGAACCTCGCGGGCCTGCCGGGTATCTCCGTGCCTGCCGGTCTGGATGCGCAAGGATTGCCGCTTGGTCTGCAGCTGATCGGGCGTCCCTGGGAAGAAGGCGATCTGCTGAACACCGCCTATGCGCTGGAGCAGGCAGCCGGGTTTGTGGCAAAACCGGGAAAATGGTGGTAGAACCGGGTAAAACAAAAGCAGTACCCGCTTGACCAAACACAGGTGATCCCGATGCGTCTCCTCGTCTCCCTCGCCGCCGCTGGCAGTATTCTGGCCCTGGCAGCCTGCTCTCCGCCGGTGCCGGACAGCGCGGCCGGCGTGGGGATTGACGATGATCCTTTTGCTGCACGCCCTGATATCGGGACGACGATCAACGGCGATGCGCTGATCCCGCCTGCACGGGTGTCGAGTGAGCCACTGTCGACGACCAGCAACTTGCAGGCGGCCCCGCGCAGCGCCGGATCCATTGCCGGGGCAGGGACGCTTGCGCAAACCGCGAGCAACGAGGACATTGCGCGCGAAGCCGCTGCTGCCCTGCGCGCGGCGCAGAACAATTCGGGCGTGGCTCCGCTTGAAGCCAGCCCGTCAAACCCGGCGCCGCAGTTGATCGGCAATCCGGGCCTGTCGGATGAGAACAGCTTTGATGCGGTATCGGCGCGGCAGACCATCGAAAGCGATGCCGAGCGCCTGAAACGCCAGCGCGCGCAGTATCAGGTGGTGGCGCCTACCGAGCTACCCACCGTCGCGCCCAGCCAGCGCGACCCGAATATCGTACAATATGCCCTCAGCACTTCGAACCCTCCGGGGAATCGGATCTACAGCCGCTCGGGCATCAACCTGCAGTCTCGTTCGGCACGCAATTGCGCCGGCTATGCTTCGCCTGAACTGGCGCAGATTGCCTTTCTTGAGGCGGGTGGCCCGCGGCGTGATCGCTACGCGCTTGATCCGGATGGGGACGGCTACGCCTGTGGCTGGGACCCCTCGCCATACCGTCTGGTTCTCAACAGCGGTTCCTGATGGGACTGTTCTGATGGGCGCGCGCGTGTCTGATGCCATCTGGCACCCAAGTCCGAACCACACGGTGCGTCGCGATGGGCTGACACCAAGCCTTGTGGTGCTCCACTATACGGCCATGCAAAGCGCAGAGGCCGCACTTGAGCGCCTGTGCGATCCGGTGGCCGAGGTATCGGCCCATTACCTCATCGGGCGTGACGGAACGCTCTGGCAGATGGTCGAGGAAGATCAGCGCGCCTGGCACGCGGGCGCAGGGGAGTGGTGCGGGCTGCAGGATATCAACTCCCGCTCCATCGGGATCGAGCTGGACAATGGCGGCGATCATCCCTTCTCGGCACCACAGATGGATCGGCTGGAGCAGCTTCTGACAGAAGTGATGCGACGCTGGCGCATGTCGCCGGATGCGGTGATCGGCCATTCTGACATGGCGCCGGATCGAAAAATCGATCCGGGCCCGCGCTTTGACTGGGCGCGACTGGCGCGGCAGGGGCTCGCGCGGCAGGGCGCTGAGGCCGTGGCGGGCGCAGGCGGCCTGATGGAGCCGGATATGCTGGATGCTGCGCGGTTCCGGGCCTATGCTCGCGACATTGGCTATACTGCACCGGTGGATGATGAGGCGCTTCTGGCCGCCGTGCGCCTGCGCTATCGTCCGCAGGCCAGGGGTCCGCTGTGCCCAGAGGATTTTGCGCCGCTCGGGCAGGCGGAACTCTGGGGCTGACCTCCTCATCATCCTCTTGACCACAACGAGATGAGCGCATAGGTGCGGGCTGCGCAGAAGGCTGGACGGCCGCGCAGAAGGCTTGCCTTCCGCGAGGAAAGTCCGGACTCCCTAAAGCAACGGTGCCGGGTAACGCCCGGGCAGGGCAACCTGACGGATAGCGCCACAGAAATGAAACCGCCACGCCCCCGGCAACGGATCAGGGCGCGGTAAGGATGAAACGGTGGGGTAAGAGCCCACCGCGCTCCTGGCAACAGGGGTGGCACGGCAAGCCCCACCGGGAGCAATGCCAAATAGGGCCCCCGCGCGGGCAGGTCCCGGCAACGGGAAACCGCCGCTAGGCACGCTTTAGCCAAGAGGGGCCGGGTTGGCAGCTAGAGGTGCGCAGCAATGCGCATCGCAGATGAATGGTCGTCCATGGGGCTGTGCCCCGGGACAGAATCCGGCTTACAGGCCTTCTGCGCAAAATATCCCCCCGAATCCTATTGACTTGGGGGGCAGTGCAGGTAAAAGCGCACGCTCATATAGGAATTTACCGAGAGGCCCCCTGCCTTTTCGGACGCAGGAGAAGCACCATGGCGAAGCCGACGACCATCAAGATCCGCCTGAACTCGACCGCGGGCACGGGCCACTTCTACGTGACCAAGAAAAATGCACGCACCATGACCGAGAAAATGGTTGTGCGTAAGTACGACCCGGTTGTGCGCAAGCACGTCGAGTACAAAGAAGGCAAAATCAAGTAAGCCGTTCCGGCATACCAGATTTGGAAAGGGTCACGCTGTGCGTGGCCCTTTTTCGTTCGACGATAGCGAGCTGCTGAAAGTCCGACACAGACGGAATGGTGCGCGGCGATGCGTTTCGAATTTGAACAAATTACCCGATAGAATAGGGGCGCTGTACGAAAGGATAGTCCCCTTTTCGCCCCAATTCGTGGCTATACTGTTAAGGTGGGTTAACAGAGCCAGGTGGGTGTTCTTGTGATTAAGCGTGTTTTGTTTAGTGCGGCGTTGATGGTTGCAGTCGTGCCGGGGCCGAGTGTGACAGTCGCCGGTGTCGCGACCCCTCCGGCGCCCGTTGTGGCCGGTCCCCTGTCCATCGTGGCGGAGCCTCTTGATGCCCGGTCTCGGCAGGCATCTGGCAACTTGGCGATGCAGGTTGAGGTCTTGGGTCGTTCGCTATCGCTGTCGGTGGTGCGGGCTGGGTCAACCGGGCTTGCGGTTCTCAGCACCCCGGCGCGCAGTGTGATTTCAAGCCTGCCGGATATTGCGCCAAGCGAATTTCAGGCACTGGCCGCCCGGGAAAGCGGCTGCAGCGCAACGGGCGAGGTGCAGGTCCTTGGCAGTGATCGCGGCACGGTCGCCCTGGCCACGGGGCTGAGCTGTTCCTGAGCGATGAGAGCGCCCTCAGGCGCCTGTTCTCCATTCAGCGACCGTTGTGACGGGGGTAAGTCCCACTCGGCTCATCAGCGCGGCCGAGGCGGCGTTGAAGGTTGCATAGGTTGTTACGAGCGTTCCAACCTCCATGGCCTTGCAGCGCGCCTGAATTTCCCTGATCAGGCTGCTGCCGACGCCGAGACGTCGAAAGGGCGTATCTACGGTGATCTGATGAAGCATCACCCGCGTGCCGCCGCGTACAATGGGCAGGCAGCGCCTGTCTTCGATCTCGTAGATCGCATAACCCAACACGGCGCCAGAGGGGCTGTGTGCGGCTATGGCGTGAACACTCTCTGTCGCAAGCTGCTCTGTAAGGTCGGCATCGTCAGGGCTCGCCGGGCAACGCTCTGGCTGGTTCTCGGCATGAATGGCGTGGAGGTCTTGCAATAGAGGCACCAGGCAGGCTGCCTGATCTGCTGCGATATCTGAAATCTTCATCGCTCAATTCCTGAGGCCTGCAAAAATAAAGGGCGGACAAAAAGAAAGGGCGGATCTTGCCGATCCGCCCCTTGCCGAAGTCTTGATATGTGGTGTCGCTTATTCGCGGTTGCCGAGCAGCTGGAGCAGCATCATGAACAGGTTGATGAAGTCCAGATAGAGGCTGAGGGCGCCCATGATCGCGGCCTTGCCCAGCCACTCCTGATCGCCGGAATGGGCCATCTGCAGGTAGGTGTTCTTGATGTTCTGGGTGTCATAGGCGGTAAGGCCCGCAAAGATCAGAACACCGATCACCGAGATCGCGAATGCCATCGCGGAGGAGGCCAGGAAGATATTCACGATCGAGGCCACGATCAGACCGATCAGACCCATGATCAGGAAGGTGCCCATCGCGGACAGGTCCTTCTTGGTGGTGTAGCCCACCAGCGACAGGCCCGCAAAGGCGATGGCGGTGATCAGGAAGACCTGAATGATCGAGTCACCCGTGAAGACCAGGAAGATCGAGCTGATAGACAGGCCCATCACTGTGGCGAAGGTGTAGAACACCAACTGCGCGGCAGAGGCCGACAGGCGGTTGATCGCGGCGCTGAAGCCAAAGACAAAGGCCAGCGGGGCGAACATGATGACCCACTTCAGCGGGGATGCGTAGATCGCATAGCCGAGGCTGGTCAGATACTTGTCCGCACTCAGCTGAGCGGCAGCGCCGGACGGATCGCTGGTGACCGCAAGGCCGGAGATGGCCCAGGCCGCCAGGAATGTGATGAAGGTACCCACGGACATCGTGCCGTAGACCTTGTTCATATGGGCGCGCAGGCCCGCATCGATCTCGGCAGAGCGGGCGCCTGCTGCAGAACGAATGGTGTCAAACTGTGCCATGTATCATGGTCTCCGTTTCCAAAACTCTCCCTCGCTGTACCAACCCAAGGTCTTACCCCGAGGGCTGTGCACAGCGTTCCGTCGAAATATCGGGTCTTTGCGCTAACGGTTCAAGTCCGGGGCACGAAGATTCAGTCGAAAAACATGAAAAGATGCATGGTGAAAACATGAAAAAGGCGCATCAAATAAAAGATGCGCCTTTAGGCATTGATCGTCATGTGAAGGGGCCCTGTTCAGCGCAGCCAAAAATCGGGGGCATCCCAGAACGGGCGGCGGGCTTCGCTGTCTGCGGCTTTTCGGCTGATGCCGATATCAGAGAGGGCAGTATCGTCCAGTTTGGACAGCGCACGTCGCTGACGGTTCAGGGCAAAGGCGAGGGCGATGCGGTCTTTCAGGTTGCGACGCGCCCTGGCGCGGGCCGAGGGGAGTGAAATGTAGGTCATAATTGGTGTCCTTTCGTGCTTGCTTGATGGTTTCTCGTGTCTTCATCATTTCTGTTGATGTATATGGGAGAATGTGCTGTATTTTGAAAACGAATGTTTTTGATATTAAGCATCAAGGATTGTTATGACTCGAAACCTCGATCTGACGACGCTGCGCTCTTTTGTAGCGGTTGCCGACAACGGCGGCGTGACTCGTGCGGCCGGATTTTTGCATCTGACCCAATCTGCGGTCTCCATGCAGCTCAAACGCCTTGAAGAGCTGTTGGGGCTGGATTTGCTGGACCGCTCGGGGCGCACCATTGCGCTCACCCCGTCGGGAGAGCAGCTCTTGGGCTATGCCCGGCGCATGGTGGCGCTCAATGACGAGGTGATCACCCGGCTGACCGATCAGGCCTTTGAAGGCGAAGTGGTTCTGGGCGTGCCGCACGATGTGGTCTATCCGGTCATCCCTCGCGTGCTGCAGCGGTTCAACACCGCCTTTCCCCGCGTGAGCGTCAATCTGGTGACCTCTAACACCCGGGACTTGAAGGCGGGTTTTGCCAAGGGGGCCTATGATCTGATCCTGACCACCGAAAGCATGGCGGGGGAAGGGGGCGAAGCGATTCACGAAATGCCCTTGCGCTGGATCGGTGCCGCGGATGGGTCGGCCTGGCGGCAGCGGCCGCTGCGGCTCGGGTTCTGCCGCAACTGTATCTTCCGCGCCTCTGCGACGGCGGCCCTGGATGAGGCCGGGATCGAGTGGGACATGGCGGTCGATAGCGAATCCGATCGCACGGTCGAGGCGACAGTGAGCGCGGATCTGGCGATCAGCGTGTTGCTGGAGGGGACCCAGCCGGCTCACCAGGAGATCATTGATCACGGAGATCTTTTGCCGGATCTGCCCGTTCAGCAGATCAACCTTTACGGGGCCGATCGCGTGCGCGCGCAGTATGTCGGGGATCTGGCCAACATCATCCGTCAGGGCTTTGCCGCCCTGCGCCCTACGGCACTCAGGGCTGCCAGCTGAGGTTCACCGTCGCGAAGGTGCCGGGTGGTTTACGGCGTGATCACCACTTTCCCGGTCGAGGCGCGGCTGCGCAACAGTTCCATGCCCTCGGCAACCTTCGACAGGGGGAGCACATGGCTGATATGGGGCTTGATCCGGCCGGCCTGGTACCAGTCAAACAGAGTTGAAAAAGCGGACTGCATCACTTCGGGCCGCGCTTTCAGGTATCCGCCGATGTAGAACCCGATCACGGTGAGGTTCTTGACCAAAAGGTGGTTGGCCGGGATCTGGGGCACCTCTCCGCTTGCAAAGCCGATGGGCAGAAGTCGCCCGCATGGATTGGTGGCCCGGAAGGCCGCCTTCCACACCGGCCCACCCACCGCATCGTAGACCACGTCGGCTCCGCCAAGGTCCTTGACGATGCTGCGCAGGTCTTCGCTGTCGTCGATCAGGTGGTCGGCACCTGCCTGTCGGGCGACCTCCAGCTTGTCGGCGCCGCGCGCATGGGCAATGACGCGCGCGCCCATCAGCTTGCCAACCTCCACGGCTGTCAGGCCAACGCCGCCGGCCGCTCCGGTCACCAGGAGTGTTTCTCCCGGCTGCAGGCGCGCGCAGTGATCCAGCGCAACCAGGCTGGTGCCATAGGCGATCTGCAGGGCGGCTGCGTCTTCAAAGCTCATGGCATCTGGGATCCGCACGGCGCGGTTGGCATCAAAAGCGCCGACTTCGGCCAGACCGCCCTGACCGCAATAAACCGCGACCCGGTCGCCAATCGAAAAGCCTGTCACGCCGTACCCCAGCTCGCTGACGGTGCCCGCAACTTCAAGGCCGGGCACGAACGGAGGCTCTGGCGTGTCCTGATAGGTTCCCTTCTGCATGAGCAGATCGGCAAAGTTCAGCCCGCAGGCAGCAATTTCGACTCCGATCTGGCCGGGACCCGGTCGGGGGGTGGCCAAATCCGCCAGCTGCGCAGGGGTGTCAAAGCCGGTTACAAGGTAAGCCTGCATCATATCCTCAAACGGTTGCGTCCAGTGAGTGATTCGCGTGGTGACTGTTTGACAACAGTTGGTTGGAATTCACCTCACTATTTATGGGGAGGACGTATTTCATATGTTATTGGTCAAATTAGCATGACAAAATGCCACATGAAATCATGCATTTGGATGTCCCGGCTTGTTGCGGGTCCAAGTGAGGCTTGAATTCAACCGTGGAGGTCGTAAGGTCTTCTGCAAGGTTGAGCCTTTGTCGCAGTTTGGGGCGGTTCGCTAAGGTGGATCGAACGCGATATCCATGCGGATTTTGTAGAACATTGCGGCTGATCTGGCCCTAACCACTTTGGTATAACTAGGAGATGGCACATGGCTCATCCAGTAGATGTGCATGTCGGCAAGCGGATTCGTCACCGCCGCTGGCTGATTGGTATGACACAGCAGCAACTTGCCGAAAAAGTCGGGATCAAGTTCCAGCAGATTCAAAAGTACGAAACCGGTGCAAACCGGGTCAGCGCATCCAGGCTTTGGGATATTTCCGATGCGATGGAGGTTCCTGTCAGCTTCTTCTTCGACGGTCTGCAGGAAGATGGAAAGGCTTCGTCTGAGGCTGGTTCCGTGCCCGAGGATCTGATGGGGGACAAGGAAGCTCTGGACCTGGTGCGCTCCTATTATGCGATCCCCGAGAACCAGCGTCGGCGCCTGTTCGAACTGGCCCGTGTTCTGAGCGACGCAGCCTGAAATGCAAAAGACCCCTGAGGGGTCTTTTTTTTGTTGTATTCGGCTGGGCGCAATGGCACCGGCTAGATTATGACAGATGTTTCTCTTTCCGACCTCGATGTCGCACATCGTGCCGCTGATGCGGCAGCTTCCGTGATTCTTCCTTATTTTCGCCAGCGCGGCCTTGGGGCCGAAAACAAGCTGGAGGCGGGGTTTGACCCGGTGACCGTCGCCGACCGTGAGGCCGAGCAGGCAATCCGAGCCGTGCTGTCTGAGCTGCGTCCCGAGGATGGGATCCTCGGAGAGGAGTTTCCACCGATCGAAGGTTCCTCCGGGCGCACCTGGGTTCTTGATCCGATCGACGGCACCCGTGGCTTTATCAGTGGCACACCCACCTGGGGTGTGCTGATTGCGCTGTCTAATGCACAGGGCCCGGTTCTGGGCGTGATCGATCAGCCCTACACGGGGGAGCGGTTTGTCGGATCTGCCGATGTCGCGCAGATGTCGGGGCCGCACGGCGTTGCCGAACTTGCCACCCGAGGCACCCGGTCGCTGGAACAGGCGATCCTTTTCACGACATTTCCAGAGGTCGGCACTGCCGAGGAACGCGCAGGCTTCGAGCGTGTCTCGCGCGAAGTCCAACTGACCCGTTATGGAATGGACTGCTACGCCTATGCCTTGCTGGCCGCCGGTCATATCGACCTTGTGATCGAGGCGGGCCTCAATGCCTATGACATTCAGGCACCCATCGCGGTAATTGAGGCTGCAGGCGGGATTGTGACCAACTGGCAGGGCGGTCCGGTTCACGACGGTGGTCAGGTTCTGGCCGCGGCAAACGCGGATCTGCATGCCCTGGCCCTTGGGCTGCTGCAAAACGCCTGAAACAGGCTTGAGCACGCGACGGGGGATGCGATATCGTGACCTAGGTCCGAGTCCTTTGCCCCTGTTCTGTCGGACCCTCTTCACACTTCAAAACCGAAACGGGCGACATAGGAGTGTGAAATCATGCAGGATATCCTGATCGAAAAGGCCATGACCGTCATCACCATGGATGATGCGGGCAGTGTACTGCATGACGCCGACGTGCTGATCCGGGGCGGTCAGATCGCGGCGGTCGGGCAGGGGTTGGTCACCTCTGGTGAGCGCGTGTCGGGGAAGGGTTGCGTTGTAACGCCAGGCCTGGTGAACACCCATCACCATCTTTACCAGAACCTCACCCGTGCGGTGCCGGGCGCACAGGATGCGCTGCTGTTTGGCTGGCTCCAGCGGCTTTATCCGATCTGGGCGCGGTTCGGCCCGGAAGAGATGTACGTATCGGCGCAGCTGGGGCTGGTGGAACTCGCGCTGTCGGGCTGTACGCTCAGCTCGGACCACCTTTATCTTTATCCAAATGGGGCGCGGCTGGAAGACACGATTCATGCCGCCTGCGAAGTGGGCCTGCGCTTTCACCCGACGCGCGGTGCCATGAGCATTGGCGAAAGCAAGGGTGGCTTGCCACCCGACAGTCTGGTCGAGGAAGAGAGCGCGATCCTTGAGGACATGATCCGCGTGGTGGATGGTTTTCATGACGCGGGCGAAGGCTCCATGTGCCGGGTGGGGCTGGCGCCGTGCTCGCCTTTTTCGGTCAGTCGTGAATTGATGCGCGACGCGGCCCTCCTGGCGCGCGACAAGGGTGTGATGCTGCATACGCATCTTGCCGAAAACGACGAGGATATCGCCTATAGCGAGGCGCAGTTCGGCTGCCGCCCCGGCCAATATGCCGAGGAACTCGGCTGGACCGGGGGCGATGTCTGGCACGCTCATTGCGTGAAGCTGGACGCGGCTGAGATCGACCTGTTTGCCCGCACGCGCACGGGCGTCGCCCATTGTCCCTGCTCCAACTGCCGCCTTGGCAGCGGCATTGCTCCGGTACGGGCGATGCGGGATGCTGGCGTGCCGGTGGGGCTGGGAGTGGATGGCTCTGCGAGCAACGACATGGCGACGCTGATCGGCGAGGCGCGTCAGGCGATGCTGTTGCAACGGGTGGCAAACGGCGCAGACGCCATGAGCGCCTACGAGGCGCTGGAAATCGCCACGCGTGGCGGCGCCGATATTCTGGGCCGCCACGATTGCGGGCGGCTCAGCCCCGGCAAACGCGCCGATGTAGCCGTCTGGGATGTGACGGGCGTGGCCTCCAGCGGCAGCTGGGATCCAGCCGCGCTGCTGTTGGCAGGGCCTGCGCAGGTGAAGCACCTGTTTGTCGAGGGGCGGCAGATCATCTCTGACGGAGAGGTGACCAGCATCGATCTGCCGAATCTGCTGGAGCGGCACGGGCGCCTTGCCCGTGCGCTTGCCGCGCAGGCCTGAGTTCAGACCCTGCGCCCGCCGATCCAGACCTGGCTGACAGCCCGGTCATCGCCCATCATGATGGTGGCAAAGGCGGCTTCCCATATGTCCGCCGCGCGGGCGGCGCGCTGGGCGATCGCGGGGGTGGAGGCGAGATCCAGAACCACCAGATCGGCGTCCATGCCCGGGGCGATGTTTCCGATTCTGTCGTCAAGGCGCAGTGCGCGTGCCGAGCCTTGCGTGGCCAGCCACAACAATTCGGCTGCGTGCATCGGCGTTCCGCGCAATTGGCCGATCTCATAGGCCGCCGCCATGGTGCGCAGCATCGAAAAGCTGGAGCCGCCGCCGGTATCGGTGGCAAGGCCAATACGATGTCCATCGGCCATCAGCCCGGCCATATCGAACAGGCCGGATCCGATGAAGGTGTTCGATGTCGGGCAGTGCACCAGTGCCGCATCATGTTCGCGCAGGCGGTCCCGCTCACGCGGCTCAAGGTGGATCGCATGGCCATAAATCCCGCGCCCGCCCAAAAGGCCAAAGGCTTCGTAGGTGTCGAGATAGTCGCGCGCATCCGGGAACAGGTTTTTCACCCAGGCGATCTCGTCCGTCTGCTCGCTGAGGTGGGTCTGCATCAGGCAATCCGGGTTCGCCGCCCAGAGTGCGCCCATCGCTTCCAGCTGTTCGGGCGTGGAGGTCGGGGAGAACCGCGGTGTGATCGCATAGGATAGCCGGTCCACCCCGTGCCAGCGGGCAATCAGCGCGGTGCTGTCGTCATGGGCGGACTGGGGCGTGTCCTGCAGCCCTTCGGGGGCGTTTCGGTCCATGCAGGTCTTGCCCGCAACCACACGTTGCCCCCGCGCCCGAGCGGCGGAAAAGAAGGCATCGACGCTTTCGGGATGGATGGTGCAATAGCTGCAGACCGTGGTGGTGCCATGGGTGGCGGTCAGGTCCAGATAGCGCGCGGCGACCGCATCGGCATAGGCGCGGTCCCCGAAACGCATTTCTTCGGGGAAGGTGTAGCTGTTCAGCCAGTCGATCAGCCGCTTGCCCCAGCTGGCGATGATCGCTGTCTGCGGATAGTGCACATGGGCATCGACAAATCCCGCCAGGATCAGCTTGCCCGTGTGATCGTGGACTTCGGCGCCAGGGAACTGGCCAAGTACGTCATCAAACGTGCCAACAGCGGCGATGGTTCCGCGGTGCAGAGCGACAGCCTCGTGCAGATGGGCTGCCTCTTCCGGGCGTTCCTCGGCAAAAGGGTCCCGGTCGAAGGACAGAACCTGCCCCCGCAGGATGCGCGCAGCAGCTCGGTCCGTGCTCGTCTTGGTGCTCATTGTGTCATGTGCCTTCCCGTGAAATCGCGGTCACAGGATACGCGCAGGCTTTCGGTCGGTAAATTGCGTCATTGTCATTGTTTTTCGGTAGCTGCTTCTTCTATTCATGGGGCGACGAGAAAAGGGGCAGCTCATGAGCACTGACGGCGACATCATCGGAAGCGACACCGGCCCTGAAGATGCCTACACCCTCGATCGTCGGCATGTTGCACAGATCCTTTATGCGGTGGATACAAATGATCAGGCGCGTCTGGCTGAGCTTATGGAGCCGCTGCATGCGGCGGATATCGCCGACCTTTTGGAGCAGATCAACTCTTTCGACCGGGCCCGGCTGATCCGCCTTTACGACCGTGAGTTCGATGGTGAGATCCTGTCGGAACTGGATGAGTCGATCCGCGAGGAGGTGATCCTGCTCCTGACGCCTCAGGTGCTGGCCGAGGCGGTTCGGGAACTGGACAGTGACGATGTAGTCGATCTGGTCGAGGATCTTGAAGAGCCGCAGCAGGAAGCCATTCTTGATGCGCTTGAGGATTCGGACCGGATCGCGGTCGAGCAATCGCTGAGATACCCGGAAAGCTCGGCCGGCCGCCTCATGCAGCGCGAAGTCGTGATGGCGCCCGAACACTGGTCCGTGGGCCAGGCGATCGATTTCATGCGCGAGCGCTCGGATCTTCCGGATCAGTTCTATCATGTGGTCGTGGTCAATCCGCGTCTGCATCCCGTTGGCAATGTGACGCTTGGGCGGATCATGTCCTCGCGCCGGGATGTGGCGCTGAGCGATCTCTTCGAGGACACCTTCCAGGTGATCCCGGCCGATCAGGATGAAGAAGACGTCGCCTATGCCTTCAACCAGTACCACCTGATCTCGGCCCCCGTGGTCGACGGGGAAGGGCGCCTGGTCGGCGTCATTACCATCGACGATGCCATGGCTGTGCTCGACGAAGAACACGAAGAAGATATCCTGCGCCTCGCCGGTGTGGGCGAGGGCAGCCTGTCGGACAGGGTCATGGAAACGACAAAACAGCGGTTGCCCTGGCTCGCGGTCAATCTGGTCACGGCGGTTCTGGCCTCCATGGTGATCGCCCTTTTCGAGGATACCATCGCGCAGTTCGTGGCGCTTGCCGTGCTGATGCCGATCGTGGCCTCGATGGGCGGCAATGCGGGCACCCAGTCGCTGACCGTTGCCGTGCGATCGCTGGCGACGCGCGACCTCACGGGCTCGAACGTCTGGCGCGTGATCCGACGCGAAGCCTTGGTTGGCCTCGTGAACGGGCTGATCTTTGCCGTGGTCATGGGGGCTGTTGGAATTGTCTGGTTCGGCTCGCCTCTGCTGGGGGCGGTGATCGGCGTCGCGATGGTGATCAATCTGGTCGTTGCCGGTCTGGCAGGCACGGCTGTTCCGGTCATCCTCGAAAAGATCGGGGTGGACCCGGCTCTGGCCTCGGGCGCTTTTGTGACGACAGTGACCGATGTCGTTGGCTTTTTCGCCTTCCTGGGGCTGGCTGGTCTGGTGCTGCTGTAAGCAGGGGCACCCCAAGAGGGAATTCGGAATGACACCACTGACGGACATCAAGGCTGAGGCCCGCAAGGCTGCATTCTTACGGCGCAAGGCGGCGTTCGAGATGCGAAAACCGGGGGCAGCCGGGCACCTGTCCGAGGTGCTGGCCGGGTATCGCGGAGTTCCCCTGGCGGGCTATATGCCGATCCGCACCGAGATCGATCCCTTGCCCGCCATGGCCGAAGCTGCCGCCCATGGCGATGTGGGCGTGCCGGTGATCGAAGGTCAGGGGCTGCCGCTCAGGTTCAGCCGCTGGCAGCCCGAATGTGCGCTCCGGGATGGCCCCTTTGGCGCCAGGGTGCCCGTGGTGGATGATTTCTTTGAGCCCGAGATCGTGATCGTGCCCCTTGTGGCCTTTGACCTGAACGGTGGGCGGCTGGGCTATGGTGGTGGCTTTTACGATCGCACCCTTGAAAGGCTGCGCGCGCGTCGGGCCACCCTTGCCGTCGGGTTTGCATTTGATGCCCAGCAGGCAGAAAGCCTGCCGCTGGAGCCGACCGACCAGCCGCTTGACATGATCGTCACCGAAAGCCGGATCGTCCAGTTGCCGCGCTGAGCGGCGCGCAATGTGACTTCGTCTCCATACGAAAATGCTGGCCGATCCTGGCGGAGGGCTTGCTCTGCCGGGCTGCGCTGCCTAGGAGAGAGGCCATGAGAATACTGTTTCTAGGCGATGTGATGGGCCGCGCCGGGCGCCGCGCCATCACCGAGAACCTGCCGCGCTTGCGCCAGGAGTGGCGACTCGATTTCGTTGTGGTCAATGGGGAAAATGCCTCTAACGGCATGGGCCTCAGCGGGGATCATGCAAAGGCGCTTCTGGACGCCGGTGCGGATTGCCTGACGCTGGGTGATCACGCCTTTGACCAGAAGGATATGCTGCAGTTCATCGAAAAAGAGCCGCGCATCATCCGTCCCATAAATTTCGCCAAGGGCGCACCGGGGCGGGGGCATCGGTTGTTCAATGCGCCGGGCGGGCGCAAGGTGCTGGTGACGCAGGCGCTGGGTCAGGTCTTCATGAAACGGGCTTATGATGATCCGTTCGGCGCAGTCGAAGGTGTGCTCAAGGCGCACCCGCGCGGCGGGCTGGCTCAGGCGGTGATCGTCGATATGCACTGCGAGGCGACCTCCGAAAAAATGGCGATGGGGCACTTCTGCAATGGCAGGGCCTCGCTTGTGGTGGGGACGCACACACATGTTCCGACGGCCGACGCGCAGATCCTGTCAGAGGGCACGGCCTATCTGACGGATGCGGGCATGTGTGGCGATTATGATTCCGTCATTGGCATGGAAAAGGCGGAACCCATGCGGCGGTTCCTGACGGGCATGCCGAAAAGCCGGTTCACTCCGGCGAACGGCGAGGCGACCCTGTCCGGTGTCTACATTGAAACCGACGACAGAACCGGGGCGACCAAGCTCATCCGCATGGTGCGCAATGGCGGCCTTCTGCAAAAGGATGGACCCGGCGACTGATCTGTCGAACATCGGTTCCGAGGGCTTCGGTCCTGCCGTGTAAACACCCGGATTCTGTGCTTTTGATTCAGCGGGATTACGCAAGCTCTTGCCTCCCCATTTCGGATCGGGAACACTCTGTGCTGGCGCGTTCTGATCCCATGGGCGTCTCCAGTTCAACGAATGTGAGTTATTGCCGGATATGCAGGTTTTTCAAATTGCGGAGAACGGGAACGCCTTTCTCGCTCTATTGATCGTCGTGGGTATGTTTCTGGCCTTCCTCAAGGAAAGCTACCCGACCGAGGTGGTGGCCCTCGCGGGGGTGTCGCTGATGCTGGCGACCGGGGTTCTGCCTTATGATGCGGCGCTTCCGGTGCTGTCGAACCCTGCGCCCTGGACGATTGCGGCGATGTTCATCATTATGGGCGCCCTGGTGCGCACCGGGGCATTGGATGCCTTTACGCAGGTTGCGCGCAAACAGGCAGAGGTGAACCCCCGGCTGGCGATTGCCCTGTTGATGGGCTTTGTTGTTGCAGCGTCTGCCATCGTTTCAAACACGCCCGTTGTTGTCGTGATGATACCGATCTTCATCCAGATTGCGCGCACGCTGGATGTCTCTGCCTCCAAGATGCTGATCCCGCTCAGCTATGCGGCGATCCTGGGTGGGACCCTGACCCTGATCGGGACCTCGACCAATCTGTTGGTGGATGGCGTGGCCCGGGCGCAGGGGCTGGCGGCGTTCACGATTTTCGAGGTGACCCCCCTTGGGCTGATTCTTGTGATCTGGGGCATGATCTATCTGCGCTTCATAGGGCCGCGCCTGCTGCCCGAGCGCGACAGCCTGGCAGATCTTCTGAGCGACCGCTCGAAGATGAAGTTCTTCACCGAGGCGGTGATTCCGCCTGACAGCAACCTCATCGGGCGTGAAGTGACCGGTGTTCAACTGTTCAAACGCCCGGGCGTGCGCCTCATCGACGTGATCCGCGGCGATGTCTCGTTGCGGCGCAACCTCAAAGGCGTGGAACTGCAGGTGGGGGATCGCGTGGTGCTGCGCACCCAGATGACGGAACTTCTGAGCCTGCAGCGCAACAAGGAGTTGAAGCGGGTCGACCAGGTTTCGGCGGTGGAGACCAAGACGGTCGAGGTTCTGGTCACGCCCGGCTGCCGACTGGTGGGGCGGTCCCTCGGTGCGATGCGCCTGCGCCGCCGCTATGGGGTCTATGTGCTGGCGGTGCACCGGCGCAACCAGAACATCGGAGTGCAGCTGGATGACCTCGTGGTGCGGGTGGGCGATACGCTGCTTCTGGAGGGGGCACCTGCCGACATCCAGCGCCTTGCCGCCGATACCGACATGGCCGATGTTTCGCAGCCCACACAGCGGGCCTATCGCCGCAGCCATGCCCCATATGCCATTGCGGCACTGATCGGGATCGTGGTCATGGCGGCGCTTGGAGTGGCTCCGATCCTGATGCTGTCGATCATCGCGGTGGCGCTGGTTCTGGTCAGCCGGTGCATCGATGCGGATGAGGCGTTTTCCTTCATCGACGGACGGCTTCTGGCGTTGATCTTTTCGATGCTGGCGATAGGTGCGGCGCTGGAAAGCTCAGGCGCGGTTCAGATGATTGTCAACGCCATTGCGCCGGGCCTGTCCATGTTGCCGCCGTTTCTGGTGGTCTGGGCCGTCTATCTTTTGACTTCGGTCCTGACGGAATTGGTCTCGAATAACGCGGTGGCCGTGGTGGTTACCCCCATCGCAATCGGATTGGCGCAGGCGATGGGGCTGGATCCACGTCCTCTGGTGGTGGCGGTCATGGTCGCGGCCTCGGCCTCCTTCGCAACGCCGATCGGTTATCAGACGAACATGCTGGTCTACGGTCCCGGCGGCTACAAGTTCGCTGATTTTCTGCGCGTTGGCATTCCCTTGAACCTCAGCATCGGTCTGTTGGCCTCGGCAGTTATTCCACTCATCTGGCCGCTCTGACGTCGCCCTACATTGGCCAGAAGATCAGGATGGCGGGGATCGAAACGGCTACGATCAGGATCTCCAGTGGCAGGCCGATGCGCCAGTAGTCCCCAAAGTGGTAGCCGCCCGGCCCCAGAACCAGCGTGTTGTTCTTGTGACCGATGGGGGTGAGGAAGGCCGCAGAGGCTGCAACGGCGACGGCCATCAGGAATGGGTCGGGAGAGACACCAAGCGCGTTGGCCATCTGGATCCCGACAGGCGCTGCGACAATCGCGGTGGCGGTGTTGTTCAGGACATCCGACAGGGTCATTGTGACCACCATCAGAACAGTCAGAATCGCCCAGGCAGGCAGGCCCTCCGTAAGACCGATCAGACCGCTTGCAATCAGCTCGGTGCCGCCTGAGCTGTCCAAAGCGGCGCCAAGGGGAATCATTGACCCCAAAAGCACGACCACGGGCCACTCCACATGATCATAAATCTCCGCCACGGGCAGGATTTTGGCCAGGACATAGGCGATGGCAACAAGTCCCAGTGCGACCGGCAGGTAGACGATCCCGACGGATGCGGCCAGAACGGCAGCAGCAAAGAGACCGATGGCCAGCCAGGTCTTGTCGTTGGCGGTCACGGCAAGGCCACGTTCGGCCAGCGGCAGACAGCCCAGCCACTCGGTCACGTCGGCGCCGCGGTCGCGTGGGCACAACAGCAACAGGATGTCCCCAGGTTCAATCGTCGTCTGACGGATATGGCTGGTGAGCCGACGACCCTGCCGTGAGATACCCAACAGAACTGTGCTTTGCCGCCAGGCAAGGCCGACGCCCTGGGTTGTGCGACCATTGACGCGGGATGTCTCTGGCACCACCACTTCGACCAGCTCAAGCCCCTCGCCGGCTGCGGTCAGTTTTTCCTGCCGTGCGGCATCGGCAAAATCGAGAGACAGGGCGGTGCGGAACTCGTCCAGGGCCTCGGGCGTTGCCTCGATGACCAGCGTATCGGCTGCCCGCAGGCTGTAACCGCTGGCCCGGCCATAGATCCGCTTGCCATTCCGGATCAGGCCGAGGATCGCGACATCGGCCTTTTCCGCTTCGCTGTCCAGCTCGCCAAGCCGTTTGTCGATCAGGGCAGAGCCCTCGGGCACGGTCAGCTCGGCAATGTAATCGGCGATCTGCGCTTCGGAAGCTCCGGCGGCGTTTTCGCGCTGGGGGATCAGGCGCCAGCCGATCAGTGCCACAAAGGCAAGACCGGCGACCGAGGCGACCAGTCCGACCGGAGCGAAATCAAACATTTGAAACGGCGCGCCAAGGGTCTCCTGCCGGATCGAGGCGATGATGATATTGGGGGGCGTGCCGATCAGTGTGACCATACCGCCAAGGATCGTCGCAAAGCTGAGCGGCATCAGGCTGAGGCCCGGCGCGCGGCCTGCTTTTCGCGCTGTCTGGATGTCGACGGGCATGAGCAAGGCCAGCGCGGCAACGTTGTTCATGAAGGCCGACAGGACCGCGCCGATCCCGCCCATGAGAGCAATGTGCAGTCCCAGTGCGCGGGTGCTGTCCACCAGGGTTCGGGTGATCAGAAAGACCGCGCCGGACCGCACCAGCCCGGCCGAAACCACCAGAACAAGGGCGACCACCAGCGTGGCCGGGTGACCAAAACCGGCAAAGGCGTCCTTGGCGGGAACCACGCCCACCAGGACGGCCACCATCAGAGCCGAGAACGCGACAAGGTCATACCGGAAACGTCCCCATAGCAGCATTGCAAACACGGCTCCAAAGATCGCAAAAAGAATGCCTTGATCCAATGTCATTCGCCTGTTCCCTGAGTGTCCAAAGCTGCACGTCGCCGAGGTGTGGATTCAGTCTTGCCGAAAGCGGTGGCAGATACCAGCGGATGTCGGGTCTTTTGCGCCCAAGGCCATTTCCTGCCTCGCCGCACAGTTGCCAGCAATCTCTTGCGGCCCGCAAGACCTGCCTGTATCAAACGCCCCGACACGCAAAAACCGCTAAGAATGGAGACTGGCGCATGGCAGGCCACTCAAAATGGGCGAATATTCAGCACCGCAAGGGGCGCCAGGACGCGGCGCGCTCGAAACTCTTTTCCAAACTGTCCAAGGAAATCACCGTGGCCGCGAAGATGGGCGACCCGGACCCGGAAAAGAACCCGCGTTTGCGGCTGGCCGTCAAAGAGGCCAAAAGCCAGTCCGTGCCCAAGGATGTGATCGAACGCGCGATCAAGAAATCGCAAGGGGGCGATGCCGAAAGCTATGATGAGATCCGCTATGAAGGCTATGGCCCAAATGGTGTTGCGGTGATCGTCGAGGCCATGACCGACAACAAGAACCGCACCGCCTCAAACGTGCGCTCCACCTTCACCAAGAATGGCGGCAACCTGGGCGAGACCGGCTCGGTCGGTTTCATGTTCGAGCGCAAGGGCGAAGTGACCTATCCTGCCTCCGTTGGCGATGCGGATACCGTTATGATGGCCGCTATCGAGGCGGGCGCCGAAGATGTGGAAAGTTCTGAAGATGGCCATATCATCTATTGCGCGGACACTGATCTCAATGATGTCTCCAGCGCGCTGGAGGCGGAACTTGGCGAATCCGAGTCGACCAAGCTGATCTGGAAGCCGACCACCACCACCGAGCTGGATCTAGAAGGCATGCAGAAGCTGATGAAACTGGTGGATGCGCTGGAAGACGATGACGACGTGCAGCGCGTGACCACCAACTTTGAAGCCTCCGATGAGGTGATGGCGCAGCTTTGACGGCGCGCCGCATCTGCAGAAACGAAGAAAGGCCTGCCAATGCGCGGGCCTTTTCCTGTTTTTCGGGCTGTCAGTCCAGGCTGCGATAACGCAGGATATTGCCGCGCGGCAGATAGATCAGATCGAGTTCCAGATCGGTGATCCGCTCAATCGCATAGCAAGCGGTATCGCCGGTTTCCTCTTCCAGGGTCCACAGGTAGGGGCCGCCTCCCTCGAATGTGCCACAGCTGTCCCATATCGCGACGTATTCGCGGCTGGTGAACTGGTCATCATAGCTGTTGTCAAGTTCCGCCCCGAGAACATTGAAGCGGGCGCTCGGGTCATCAACCGAATACCAGGTGCCCTGCAGGGTATTGAGAATATTGTCGTTTATGGTCCAGGGGCGCGTGGTGACGTTGCGCAGCACAACGTCGGCCGTTCGGTCATAGTAGTCCACGATGTCGCCGTCGACAAAAATCGGCGTTCCGGGTGAAAGCTGCTGCATCAGATCAAAAAGAGCGGAGGGCGTGCGCCAGTCTTCGGTGACGTAGAAGGCGGTGCCGGAGGCGTGGAAGCTGCAGATGCGCTGTCCGTCATGGG
Source organism: Phycobacter sedimenti (assembly GCF_038148855.1). Lineage (NCBI taxonomy): Bacteria > Pseudomonadati > Pseudomonadota > Alphaproteobacteria > Rhodobacterales > Roseobacteraceae > Phycobacter > Phycobacter sedimenti. The sequence continues at coordinate 274,446 of NZ_JBBVGR010000002.1, forward strand.
TGCAGCCCTGCATGATGGCGGCATCGGCATAAGGCTCCCCATGGGTGCCGGGGGCGGCCCTGTCGGCGGGCTCTGCGGTGCCCGGCGGAGGTGTGGGGGCGGAGCCCGCCGCGTCATCGACCAGCGTCAAGGTGAAGTGCCGCGCCGACTCGCCGGTGTCGACCTGCCGGAACCCGGTGCTGTCATACCCCCGCGTGGCGCAGTTCTCGTCACCCTGAATGGTAAAGACGTCCGGCGTTGTGCAGAACATGTAGTCTCCGCTGGCAAACGGCGCTCCTGCATCGGTGGCGAGGTAATAGTAGTATCTGTTCTGCAACTCCCCGCGCACAGGTTCCTGACAATCGCCATGGGCAATGTTCCACCACCCCTTAGAAACCCAGCTTTTGCCTTCGGCATAGCCGACCGCGATACTCAGGCTTCGCCCCGACGAATTACATATCTCCAAGCCTGCAAACACAGGACTGGCAAAAAGGCTGATGGCAAAGGCAAGACCCAGTCCGGCGGCGTTCATGAAGCGCTCCTCAAAAGCTGTCGGATCAGCCTAGGCGGCGGGTCTGCCTGCGGCAAGGCAAAGGCAAGCGCGCAGTTAATTCGCGGTAAGATATTGGCGCGCGGTTGCGACGACAGCCTTTGTCACCGGCGCAAGGGCCGGGGCCATGATCCGGCTCACCTGCCAGCCAAGGGGAACATCCAGCGGGGTGTCGGGGCGTATTTCGACCAGCTCTCCGTTCGCCAGCTCTTCCTTGACCAAAGCCAGCGGGTTCATACCCCATCCCAAACCCGCCTTGGCGGCATCCACGAAGGCCTGGCTTGAGGGGGTGAAGTGCGCAGGGGGTGCAAGGGCAGGGGCCACGTGGGTCTCAAGCCAACGCCGTTGCAGCGCATCCTTTGCATTGAAGACGAGGCAGGGGGCGGCGGAAAGCGTGGCCGCGCTGACGCCATCTGCAAACCAACGCTTCATGTATGCGGGGCTGGCCGTGGCCACGTAGCGCAGCGCACCCAGATCAAACAGATCGCAGCCCGTCACCGGTTTGCTGCCATGTGTGACGGCGGCCGAGACGTCTCCGCGCCTCAGCCAGTCGGCGCTGTGATCCTGATCGTCAATAACGAGGTCAAACAGCAGATCGGGGCAGGCCGCCATGGCCGGAACGAACCAGGTCGCAAGGCTGTCGGCATTGATCGCGCAGCGCAGTTGGGGCGCCGTACCATTCAGGGGCAGGGATAATTCGCGGGCGACCTGACCCTCAAGCAAGGCAACATCCTCGGCGTGTTTGGCCAGGCGCAGGCCTGCAGCCGTCCCCGAACAAGGCTGCCCCCGGTCCACCAGGACGGTGCCGATCCGGTCTTCGAGGGCCTTGATCCGCTGCGAAATCGCCGAGGGCGTGACGTTCAGGGCGTGGGCCGCGGCTTCAAAGGAGCCATGGCTCAGAACTGCACTGAGGGCGGCCAGTTGATTGGGGACAAGTTGCATTAGAAACTCTTAATCGGGGCAAGCATCTTTAATTGGATTATTCCGCTGCACCGAAATAGTCAAAGTGACACAACGAAAACAGCAATAGGATCCGGTCATGTCCTCCAGCCTTGTTTCCGGCTTTGCGCTTGGATTCAGCCTCATCATGGCGATCGGGGCGCAGAATGCCTTTGTGCTGCGTCAGGGCTTGCGACGGGAGCACATCTTTTGGATCTGTCTTACCTGCGCGGGATCGGATGCGGTGCTGATCTACGCCGGAGTGCTGGGTCTTGGCGCGGTATCCGAAGCGGTGCCGGGCTTCGAACTTGCGATGCGGATCGCCGGTGCCGGGTTCCTGGTCTGGTATGGCGCACGCAGCCTGTGGGCGGCCCGTCGCGGCGGCGAGGCCCTCAGGCCGGACATTGGCCATGGACCGCAGGCCATCCTGCCCGTCTTGGCCACTGTTCTGGCGCTGACCTGGCTCAACCCGCATGTCTATCTCGATACGGTCGTTCTTTTGGGCAGCATTTCAGCGCAGTACCCGCAGCCGCTCGTCTTCGGGTTCGGTGCAATGGCGGCGAGTTTCGTTTTCTTCTTTTCGCTCGGGTATGGCGCTGCCTTGCTGGCGCCCGTCTTTGCGCGTCCCAGGTCCTGGCAGGTTCTGGAGGTCGTCATCGGCCTCACCATGTGGGGAATTGCGGCAAAGCTCCTGCTGATGTGATTCAAGCGATGTGACGTTGAGAATAATTGTCATGTTCAGGGTTGTACCCCGATTGGTTTGGGTGTTCTTTCTTGCATCATGAGCGATGCGCAGCAGACAGAGAAACCAGCCCATAACCCCGTCAAGGGCATCTTCTGGATGCTTGTCACCGGCCTGTGTTTTGTGGCGGTGACGGCGCTGGTGAAATATCTCGGCGGGCGGATTCCACCGGCCGAATCTGCCTTTCTGAGATATCTGTTGGGCCTTGTTTTCCTCATCCCGATGATCGGTGCGGTGCGGCGGGCGAGTCTCACGCCAAAGCTGTGGGGGCTTTTTGCTGGGCGGGGCGCGCTGCATACCTTGGGCGTCATGCTCTGGTTCTTTGCCATGACCCGCATTCCCCTGGCCGAAGTCACGGCGATGAACTATCTCGCTCCGGTCTATGTGACACTCGGTGCGGCGGTGTTTCTCGGTGAAAAGCTGGCCATGCGCAGGATTGCAGCCATCGTTGCCGCGCTGATCGGAGCCGTGATCATCCTGCGCCCCGGTTTTCGTGAAATCTCACCGGGTCACATTGCGATGCTTGTGGCGGCCGTTGCCTTTGGCGGGTCGTATCTTTTGGCCAAGTTCACGGTCGATGGCACCAACCCGACCGTCGTTGTTGCGATGCTGTCGCTATGGGTGACTGCGGGGCTTGCGCCCTTTGCCATGGCTGTTTGGGTGACACCGACCCTTGCCGAACTGGGAATCCTGTTTGGCGTGGCCTGTTTCGCAACCGCGGGTCACTACACCATGACGCTTGCCTTTGCTGCAGCGCCGGTCGCTGTGACGCAACCGGTGACATTTCTGCAGCTGATCTGGGCCACGCTCTTGGGCGCTGTGGTTTTTGATGAGGCCGTGGATATCTGGGTGGTTTCAGGCGGTGCGCTCATTCTGGGCGCGATCAGCTTTATCACCTGGCGCGAAGCGGTGCTGAAACGCCGCGCAATCACGCCGCCAGTGCCTGCGACAAAGGTCTAACGCCCGCATGAGGCGTCCTCAGGACAGGGCCATATCCACCACCCGATGCGCCGCGGCACGGGCGGCTTCGGGATCGACGCTGCCTTCGGTCTGTGCGGCCTGCAGCCAGACGCCGTCCATATAGCATTGCAGCGCCTGCCGGGCGGTTTCGACACGGGCCTCTGGAACCAGACGCCGCAGCTCTGCCAGAAAGTGACTGCGCACCCGCGCGCGGTTGATCCGGTGAAGGCGCGACAGGCGCGGTGAATAGGGCGCGCTGGCCCAGAACTGCATCCAGAGGCTGCATTGCGGCACCGTGAACAGATCGTCCGAGAAATTGGCATCCATCACCGCATAAAGCCGTTCTTTGGGGGTTCGGGCCTGTCCGTACCCCTCAACCATGGCGCGCCGCAGTTTGCGCAGAAGGTGGCGCATGGTGGCTTCCATCAAGCCCTCTTTGGAGCCGAAGTAGTAGTTTATCGATGCAGCCGAAGCACCAGCCTCGGCGGCAATCTCTGCCATGGTCACAACACCATAGCCGCGCTTGTGTACGGCCACGATGGTGGCTTCGATCAGCTCTTCGTTGCGGATGTCACGGATACGTTTTCTGCCCATGACGCAGTTTTGCGGCACATGGACGCTGGTTTCAACCGCTGTTATGTTGATTTTAAAAGTTGTATCACTGTTCAAAAAAATGTTTGGCTTGGACATGGGACGTGTTAGGTACGGCACGGTCCGACGGACAACCGAGGCGTACCTGCGCATGGACGCCGATATGCGAAGGTCAGGAGAACGCTGATGTCTGCACCCAACATTCTGATCCTGATGGTGGACCAGTTGAACGGGACACTGTTCCCGGATGGTCCAGCGGACTGGCTGCATGCGCCCAACCTCCAGAAATTGGCGGCGCGTTCGACCCGGTTCGCCAATGCCTATACCGCCTCTCCGCTGTGCGCGCCGGGGCGGGCAAGCTTCATGTCGGGGCAGTTGCCGTCACGCACCGGGGTCTATGACAACGCCGCCGAATTCCGCAGTGACATCCCCACCTATGCGCACCATTTGCGCCGGGCGGGCTACTACACCTGCCTGAGCGGCAAGATGCATTTTGTCGGCCCCGATCAGCTCCATGGTTTCGAGGAACGCCTGACCACCGACATATACCCCGCAGATTTCGGCTGGACGCCGGACTATCGCAAACCCGGAGAGCGGATCGACTGGTGGTATCACAACATGGGCTCTGTCACCGGGGCAGGGGTGGCGGAGATCTCCAACCAAATGGAGTACGACGACGAGGTCGCCTATCACGCCAAGGCCAAGCTTTATGATCTGGCGCGCGGCAAGGATGACCGCCCCTGGGCAATGACCGTCAGCTTTACCCATCCGCACGACCCCTATGTGGCGCGCAGAAAATACTGGGATCTTTACGAGGACTGCGCGCATCTGCTGCCTGAGGTTCCGGCGATGGAGTACGAGTCGCACGACGCCCATTCAAAGCGGATCTTCGATGCCAACGACTGGCGCAGCTTTGACATCACCGAAGACGATATCCGCCGCTCCCGCCGGGCTTACTTCGCCAATATCTCGTACCTGGATGACAAGATCGGCGAGATCCTCGAGGTGCTGGAAACCACCCGGCAAGAGGCGATCATCCTGTTCGTGTCCGACCACGGCGACATGTTGGGTGAGCGCGGCCTGTGGTTCAAGATGAGCTTTTTCGAAGGTTCATCCCGCGTGCCCTTGATGATCAGCGCGCCGGACCTGCCTGCGGGGCGGATCGATGCGCCGGTCTCGACCCTGGATGTGACGCCCACCTTAGGGGCGCTGGCCGGGCTGGACCTGGCCGAGATTGCCCCCTGGACCGATGGCGAAAGCCTGGTGCCGCTGGCCAAGGGGGTAGAGCGCGCCGCGCCTGTGGCGATCGAATATGCAGCTGAGGCCTCTTATGCGCCGCTCGTTTCTCTGCGCTATGGCAAGTGGAAGTACAACCGCTGCGCGCTGGATCCCGATCAGCTGTTCGATCTGGAATCGGACCCGCACGAGCTGCGCAACCTGGCCGAAGATCCGGCCCATGCCGGAACGCTTCAAACCCTTCGTGCCAAATCCGAGGCGCGTTGGGATCTTGCCGATTTTGACGCTGATGTCCGCGCCAGCCAGGCTCGGCGCTGGGTCGTTTACGAGGCGCTGCGCCAGGGCGGCTACTACCCCTGGGACTACCAGCCGCTGCAAAAAGCATCCGAACGCTACATGCGCAATCACATGGACCTCAACGTGGTTGAGGACAACGCCCGCTTTCCGCGTGGCGAATGACAAACCCTTTTAAACCGGTACAGAGCATGACACATCCCGCACAGCCCAAAGCCAGCCATTTCATCAACGGCGAATATGTCGAGGACACGAGCGGCACGCCGATCCCGGTGATCTATGCCGCCACCGGCGAGGAAATCGCCACCGTCTATGCCGCGACGCCCGAGATCGTGGAGCGCGCTCTGGCCTCGGCCAAAGAAGCGCAAAAGACCTGGGCCAAGATGACCGGAACCGAGCGCGGCCGCATTCTGCGCCGCGCCGCCGACATCATGCGCGAGCGCAATCATGATCTGTCGGTGCTGGAAACCTATGACACCGGCAAGCCTTTGCAGGAAACGCTGATCGCAGATGCCACCTCGGGTGCCGATGCGCTGGAGTATTTTGGCGGCCTGGCAGGCAGCCTGACCGGTGAACACATCCCCTTGGGCGAGGACTGGGTCTACACGGTGCGCGAACCTCTGGGGCTTTGCGTGGGCATCGGGGCCTGGAACTACCCCACCCAGATCGCCTGCTGGAAGGGCGCACCGGCGCTGGCCTGTGGCAATTCAATGGTATTCAAACCCTCCGAGACGACCCCGCTTTGTGCCTTGCAGGTCGCTGAAATCCTGCATGAGGCGGGCCTGCCCGCCGGGGTCTACAACGTCATTCAGGGCATGGGCGACGTGGGCGGGGCATTGGTCACCGACCCACGCGTCAACAAGGTCTCTCTCACCGGATCTGTGCCGACGGGCAAGAAGGTCTATGCGGCCGCTGCCGAGGGCATGAAACATGTGACGATGGAGCTGGGCGGCAAATCGCCCCTGATCGTGTTTGAGGATGCCGATATCGACAATGCCGTGGGCGGCGCGATCAACGGCAACTTCTACTCCTCCGGTCAGGTCTGCTCCAACGGCACCCGTGTATTCGTGCATAAGGATATCAAGGAAAAATTCCTTGCGCGTCTGGCCGAGCGCGTCGGTGGCGCCGTTATGGGCGATCCGCAGAATGAGGCGACGAGTTTTGGGCCAATGGTCTCTGAGCGGCAGATGGAGATCGTTCTGGGCTACATTGAGAAAGGTCAGGAAGAGGGCGCACGCCTGATCTGCGGCGGCAAACAGGCCGATATGCCGGGCTACTTTATCGAGCCCACCGTCTTTGCCGATGTGACCGACGATATGACCATCGCCCGCGAAGAGATCTTTGGCCCGGTCATGTCGGTCTTGGATTTCGAGGACGAGGCGGATGTGATCGCCCGCGCCAATGACACGGAATTTGGCCTTTCGGCGGGTGTCTTTACCAAGGATTTCACCCGCGCCCATCGCGTCATCGGCCAGCTGGAGGCGGGGAGCTGCTTTATCAACTCCTACAATGACGCGCCGGTCGAAGCGCCCTTTGGCGGGGTGAAGGCCTCGGGCGTGGGGCGTGAAAACTCCAAGGAGGCGATCAAGCACTTCAGCCAGGTCAAATCCGTCTATGTGCGCATGGGCGATGTGGAAGCGGCGTTCTGATTGCCCTTCCGGTCAACGCCCACCCACCCGCCCCGGTGCCCGGAAGGGCAATCGTGTGGCGGGTTCAAAGAAACCCTTCTACGGCCTTTTTGCCGGTGACGGAGACAAGCGATGAGAGCTGATTATGTAATCGTGGGCGCGGGAAGCGCAGGCTGCGCCATGGCTTACCGTTTGTCCGAGGCCGGGAAATCCGTCCTGGTGATCGAACATGGGGGCTCGGATGCGGGCCCCTTCATCCAGATGCCCGGTGCGCTGTCCTATCCGATGAATATGTCGCTTTATGACTGGGGCTATAAATCCGTACCCGAGCCGCATCTAAACAACCGCCAGCTGGTCACCCCGCGTGGCAAGGTGATTGGCGGATCGTCCTCGATCAACGGGATGGTCTATGTGCGCGGTCATGCGGGCGACTATAATCATTGGGCGGAAAGTGGCGCTTCGGGATGGTCCTATGCCGATGTTCTCCCGTATTTCAAACGCATGGAGACCTGGGATGACCGCGGTCATGGCGGTGATCCCGATTGGCGCGGAAAGGACGGCCCGCTGCATGTGACGCGCGGCCCGCGCGATAATCCGCTGCACGATGCCTTTGTCAAGGCAGGGCAGCAGGCGGGCTATCCGGTGACAGCGGACTACAACGGCGCGCAGCAAGAGGGCTTTGGCCCGATGGAGATGACCGTCTACAAGGGGCAGCGCTGGTCTGCGGCCAATGCTTATCTGAAACCGGCGCTCAAGCGCGAGAACTGCGGTCTGATCCGGGGTCTTGCCCGCAAGGTTGTCATCGAAGAGGGCCGCGCCGTCGGTGTCGAGATCGAGCGTGGCGGCAAGGTCGAGGTCATCCGCGCAAATGCCGAGGTGATCCTTTCGGCCTCTTCGCTCAACTCCCCCAAGCTATTGATGCTGTCGGGCATCGGCCCCGCGTCCCATCTGGCCGAGCATGGGATCGAGGTGGTGGCCGACCGGGCCGGCGTTGGCAAGAACCTGCAGGATCATCTGGAGTTCTATTTCCAGTTCGCCTCCAAACAGCCGATCACCCTGTACAAATACTGGAACCTGTTCGGCAAGGCGCTGGTGGGCGCGCAGTGGCTCTTTACCAAGACGGGCCTTGGTGCCTCGAACCAGTTCGAAAGCGCGGCCTTCATCCGCTCGGACAAGGGGGTGGATTACCCGGACATCCAGTATCATTTCCTGCCCATCGCGGTGCGCTATGACGGGCAGGCAGCGGCCGAGGGGCACGGGTTTCAGGCCCATGTGGGGCCGATGCGCTCCCCGTCGCGCGGCGAGGTCACGCTCAACTCGGCCGATCCCAAGGACGATCCGCGCATCTTCTTCAATTACATGTCGACCGAGCAGGACTGGATCGATTTTCGCAAATGTGTGCGCCTGACCCGTGAGATCTTTGCCCAGGACGCGATGAAGCCCTTCGTCAAACACGAGATCCAGCCGGGCGATGCCCTGCAGAGCGATGACGAAATCGACGGCTTCATCCGCGAGCACGCCGAAAGCGCCTATCACCCCTGCGGAACCTGCAAGATGGGCGCGGTGGATGATCCGATGGCGGTGGTCGACCCGGAGTGCCGGGTGATCGGCGTTGAAGGCCTGCGCGTGGCCGACAGCTCGATCTTTCCTCGGATCACCAATGGCAACCTCAACGGGCCTTCGATCATGACAGGTGAAAAAGCCTCTGATCACATCCTGGGGCGGCGCCTCGCGTCCTCGAATGCGCAGCCCTGGTTCCACCCGGATTGGCAAAACAGCCAAAGGTAGATTTGCTCGGCATCGTGATCGCCCGTTGGGGGGAGGTGAGCTCTCCTGTCGTGGGCGCATTCAGGACAACGATTTTAGGAAGGCGTATGAAAAGGCTGCAACTGGGGGAGGCGCTCTCTGCCAGTGCAATTGCCTTTGCGGGGTGTTTCGGGACAACGCAGACGGTGCCGGTCAACGTCGACTTCTCCCGCACGAACTATGGCTTCATCACCTCCGGCAGATATGCTGCGGGCAGTTTCCTCGCTTGGGACAGGGAACAGGATGAACGGATATTCCCTGGCAGGATTACTGGGCTTGTGCCGCCCGATCCGGGCCGGGGTGTGGTTGCGGCCTACGCGGGCGGGCTGGAGAGTGGCGGCGAATACGGAAATGACGGCGGCTGGCCCGTGCCAAGGCAGATGCCGACGGGGCCCAGTCCGTGCCGGTCAAGGACGGCAGCGTCAAGGTTCAGCTGAACGGCCGCGGACTGGAGGGCGTCGCATCAGATCGGTGGATGTCTCCGGTTTGCCTGATCTGCTCAGGCGCAGTGGTGAGGACAGCTGACAACCGGGCGGCGCAATCGTGCGTCTTTGAAAAAAGTGCCTTTCGGCAGGCAACTTGATCCGGGTCAAAGTGAGGCGTTTCGGGCTGTCCTAATGTCCACAAGACAGATGAACAGAAGGAGCGAACAGATGTCCAACACACCGCACGAACTCGCCGAGGAATTCCCCGACAAAGTGGCTGCGATCAGCGCTTTGAAGCAATCCGATGCCCATTTCGCCAGGCTGGCGGATGAGTATCACGAGATCAATCGCGCCGTGCACCGCGCCGAAACCAATGTGGAGCCGGTCGAGGAGCTGGCAGAGGTCGAAATGCGCAAGAAGCGCGCGGCCCTGAAGGATGAGATCTGGGGCATTCTGGCCAAGGCCTGATCTTTCGATTTTGCGTAAATGGTGATTGGGGTCCGCAGTGCGGGCCCCTTTTTTTGGAACCCGTTTTGTTGAACTGGATTCAAAACACCCCGTCTCTCGCCGTAGGCTTGAACGGGCGTTTCGAACCCTCCGTTTCCGATGAAACGCAACGTGCTTGAGATCAGCTGACCTCGTAGGGCAGCACGCCGCGTGCATTGGCATCGATGCTGAGGCGCCGCTCCAGGGGCGGGACGGATCGCTGGTGGCAGTCCTTGCGCTCGCAGATGCGACAGGAAATGCCGATCGGCTCGTAGGCCGAGGCATTTGTCACATCCAGACTGTCGGCATAGACCAGCGCATCAGCGTGACGCACCTCGCAGCCAAGGGCAATGGCATAGCGGCGTACAGGCGATCCGAAAGAGCCGCCCGGTTTCGACACATCGCGCGCCAATGAGATGTAGCGGACCCCGTCGGGCGTTTCCGCAAGCTGCCGCAGGAAACGGCCCGGTGTTTCAAATGCGCGGTGCACGTTCCACAAGGGGCAGGCTCCGCCAAAGCGGGCAAATTGCAGGCGCGTGGCCGAATGGCGCTTGGTGATGGTTCCTGCCTGATCCACGCGCACAAAGAAGAACGGAATGCCCTTGGCGCCGGGCCGCTGCAGGGTCGAGAGGCGATGCGCCACCTGCTCGATGGAGGCGCCGAAGCGTGTCGCGAGCAGCTCCAGATCGTGGCGGCAGTCCTGTGCGGCGGACAGAAATCGCCCATAGGGCATCAGCGCTGCGCCCGCAAAGTAGTTGGCAAGGCCAATCTTGGCGATGGCGCGGGCTTCATGGGTCTGAAAGCGCGCAAAATCGAGTGTGGCCTCCAAAAGATCGTCCTGCGCCAGCAGTGCAACCTGCAAGAGGAGTTGAAACACCTGCGTCGACGGCGCCGTTCTGTTGGATAGGCGCAGCGTCTTGCTCGCGGCATCATATCCGCGCAGGCCAGTCATGTCGGCCATTTGAACGGTGATCCCGGCGGTCTCCAGCGCGGAAAGGGCCGCCGTGCGCACATCCGCCTCTCCGGCAAATCGTTCTGCGGCGCGGTCCACTGCATCGATGTAATTGTCGCAGTAGTGAAAGAAGTCGCGCACCTCTTCCCAGGGGCTGGCCTGAATGCGGGCGTCCTCGCGCCCCAGCGCCTCGTCCAGCGAGGCAAGCCGTTCGTGGGTCTGCCGATAGGCGCGGTGCAGCGTTAGAAAAGCCCGCGCCAGGGCCGGGGCATTGGAGGCGGTGAGGCGCAGATCCGCGAGCGGCGGCGGTTCGTCCGCAAAGACCGGATCAGCCATGGCCTCTCGCATGTCGCTGACCAGGCGTTCGCTGTCTCCGGCGCTCAGCTCGGTGACGTCCATACCGAACTCTTGCGCCAGCGCCAGAACAACGGTCGTTGATACCGGCCGGTTGTTGTTTTCCATCTGGTTGAGATAGGGCAGCGAAACGCCCAGCTTGGCGGCGAAGGCCTTTTGAGTCAGGTCAAGCCGGGTGCGCATCTCGCGCAGCTTGGCGCCGGCATAGAGTTTCTGGGTGGCCATTGGAAGTGCCTTTGCAAAAACGGAGTGCGCCTATTGTATAAATGCAAATTCCTTTGGGCAAGGTCGCTGCCGCCCGCGTCATAGCCCGAGACTTTTCTCTCGCTTGATGACCATGATGATGGCGGCAAGACCCAAGAGGGCGGTCACGAGCATGATCGCCAGCAGCGGCACGGCTGTCGCGCCGGGCACCAGCACCCAGCCTGCCATGGCGCTCAGCCCGGCGCCGCCACCGATCATGATGGCGCCGCTCAGGCCCGAGGCCGAACCGGCCAGGTGCGGGCGCACGGATATGGCGCCGGCGGTTGCATTCGGGATCGCCATGCCATTTCCGAGGCCGACAAAGGTCATGAAACCAAAGAAGGTGTAAAGGCTGTCCATCCCGGCGAGCGCGATGACCATTGAGACGGCCACACCGGTGCCATTCACGATACATCCCCACAAAACCATCCGGTTCACGCCAAGTGCGGTTGAGTAGCGACCCGATACGAAGTTCCCAAGGAAGTACCCCACCGCAGGGGCTGAAAAGCAGATGCCCAGAACCGCTGGATCCAGATTGTAGACCTGTGTTCCAACAAAGGGGGCGCCGCCGAGGTAGGCAAAGAAGGCCCCAGAGGCGAGGCCGGAGGCCAGTGAATACCCCCAGAACCGCGGCGAGCGGAACAGCTCGGGGTACTCGCGGAACTGAGCGACAAGGGTCTTGCCGCTTTTCTGGGCGGTCTCCCCGAAATCGAAATAGGTCAGCGCGTAGATCGCAAGACCGAGCGCAAGCAAGAGCCAGAAATTCGCCTGCCAGCCAAAGGCCTGCTCTAGGACGCCGCCAATGGCGGGGCTGATCATGGGCACCACGGCCATCCCCATGGTGACATAGCCGATCATGCTGGCGGCCTTGTCGGTGTCGTAGATATCCCGCACCGCAGCGCGGCTTAGTACCATGGTTGCGGCAATGGCCGCCTGTGCCATGCGGAAGAACAGAAAGACACCCGCAGTCGGTGCGAAGATACAGCCCAGTGTCGCCAGCAGAAACAGGACGATGCTGGTCAGGATGACAGGTCTGCGCCCCATCTTGTCGGAGATTGGCCCGACGAGGATCTGCACCACGGCATTCACCCCGAGGTACAGAGCCACGGACAACTGCATGAGGCGATAATCGACCTCATAATAGGCAGCCATACCCGGAAGTGACGGCAGGAACACGTTCATGGCCAGAGCGGAAATACCCGCCAAAAGGATCAGCGTGCCAATGTGCGGTGGTGAAACAGGGGAGCGGGACCCGCCGGTTTTAATTGTCATGGCAAGGATCTAATGCAGCAGCATCGGCTTGTCCATCGGCGCAATTCCACAGGTCATGTGCAGGCTGTCGGTGCGGTGCGCCTTCGGTGCCAGAGCCACAGGTCGCCGTCTTGCTCCGGCGGCGACATGGGCGCACCAGCTTGTCATCTGCGCCGGCTTTCTGAAAAAAAAGCGGCATTCCCGCTTTGTCTCATGGGGGGGCGTGCTCTTGCTTGGTGAGCTGCCAGGCGGCATGCGCCACCAGCGAACAGAGGGCGCTGTTCCTGGTGCCGGGGTGCAGGGGCGCAGCCGGTTCGTTAAAGGTGCCGGGTTCGCCGCTGGAATTCATTCGAGTTTTGCGAATTATTCAAACTTGCAGATCGCCTATGCAAAGGCTTTGCAAATTTGCGACAAAGGGCTTTGGTCCTTGCGGCGCGCAGGTTACAGTCCGGCGTAAATCTATAGGGGACCTGTGCCATGAAAGATATCCTTTCCGAGCTGGAAGAGCGCCGCGATGCCGCGCGGCTGGGCGGTGGGCAAAAGCGGATCGATGCGCAACACGGCCGCGGCAAGCTGACGGCGCGCGAACGGATTGATCTGCTGCTGGACGAAGGCAGCTTTGAAGAGTTCGACATGTTCGTCTCGCATCGCTGCACCGATTTCGGCATGCAGCAGCAAAAGCCGGCAGGCGACGGTGTTGTGACGGGCTGGGGCACTATCAACGGCCGTCAGGTCTATGTCTTCAGTCAGGACTTCACTGTCCTTGGTGGATCCGTGTCGGCGACCCATGCGCAGAAGATCTGCAAGATCATGGATATGGCCGTTCAGAACGGCGCGCCAGTGATCGGGATCAACGACTCCGGCGGGGCGCGCATTCAAGAGGGCGTCGACAGCCTTGCGGGCTACGGTGAGGTCTTCAAGCGCAATGTGATGGCCTCGGGCGTCGTGCCGCAGATCTCGGTCATCATGGGCCCCTGTGCGGGCGGCGCGGTTTATTCCCCGGCCATGACGGACTTCATCTTCATGGTGAAGGACAGCTCCTACATGTTCGTCACCGGGCCGGACGTTGTGAAGACCGTGACGAATGAGCAGGTCTCGGCCGAAGAACTGGGCGGTGCGGGCACCCACACCAAGAAATCCAGCGTTGCTGACGCGGCCTTTGAAAACGATGTCGAGGCCCTGGCCGAGGTGCGCCGTCTGGTGGACTTCCTGCCGATGAACAACCGCGAAAAGCCGCCGGTGCGCCCGTTCTTTGATGACCCGGCGCGCATCGAGGATAGCCTTGATACGCTGATCCCCGAAAACCCCAACACGCCGTACGACATGAAGGAACTCATCGTCAAAGTTGCGGATGAGGGCGACTTTTACGAGATCCAGGAAGAGTTCGCCAAGAACATCATCACCGGCTTCATTCGCCTCGAAGGGCAGACCGTGGGTGTCGTGGCAAACCAGCCGATGGTTCTGGCTGGCTGCCTTGATATCGACAGCAGCCGCAAGGCGGCGCGGTTCGTACGTTTCTGCGACTGTTTCGATATTCCGATCCTCACCCTGGTTGACGTGCCGGGCTTCCTGCCGGGGACCACACAGGAATATCGCGGTGTGATCAAACATGGCGCCAAGCTGCTTTATGCCTACGCCGAGACCACGGTTCCCACTGTTACGGTGATCACGCGCAAAGCCTATGGCGGTGCCTATGTTGTGATGGCCTCCAAGCATCTGGGCTCCGACTTCAACTATGCCTGGCCCACGGCCGAAATCGCGGTGATGGGCGCCAAGGGCGCAACCGAGATCATCCATCGCGCGGACCTGGGCGATGCTGAGAAGATTGCCGCCCACACGGCCGACTACGAGGACCGGTTCGCCAATCCCTTCGTTGCGGCAGAGCGCGGCTTTATCGATGAGGTGATCCAGCCCAAGTCCACCCGACGCCGCGTCGCGCGGGCCTTTGCCAGTCTCCGCAACAAGAAGCTCCAGGCCCCGTGGAAAAAGCACGACAATATCCCGCTGTGACTTTGAACAATGGAACGTGACGATACCAACTATTTGGAGGCTATGTCCGAGGTCTCGGATCAATCCAAAGCTTCTATTGGCATTTCCTCTGTGCCGCTGGGGATAATCTTGGTTCAGCTGAGGTACCTAGCGAACGTTGATACTACTTGGATCAAGGTTCTTGCCACTGGTGGTGTCGTCACGCTTTTTATCGCAACCGTTCTGGCGTGGATGATGGCCGTGACGATCCAGTCCACCTACGCGATGGAGCTGTACCGAAGGGACGGAAAAGAGTCGGTCAAAGGCAGTGACTATGCGAAATGGATTTTGTCATTGGCAAAAGACCCAGCTGCATACACTGAGCACTATGCCTTGAGTGTAAGCAGAAAGTTAGTTGTGCCATTCTGGGTACTTTGTTCTATCGGCTACTTGTCCCTATTTGCGTTGGTGATCGCTATTATCTGGCAGTCGCCGACTGAAATAGCGGTTCCCTCAAGACTGGTAGCTGAATGACCGGCAACTCTTGGCATATCCTGCGCGAGGAGGGGGCTTTGACGCTGTGCCGTCAGTCTCCGCCCCGCTTTGATGTGGCGGCTGTCACGGAACTGCCCCTGGCAGATCCGCTGCGGCTGGCGCATCAGATCCGACAGGATGTCTGGCGGGCGCTTCAGAACGTGCGGGGATTCTCGCCGGTGGTGCGGGTGGCGCGGAACTCTGAAGGCCTCAGAGTAACGGCTGGCGGGCGCGTTCTGGGGCAGGTGTCTGCAGTTTTGGCTGGACGGATCGGTGACGTTCTTGCGGATCCAGCCAACCGGAGCCGCTGGTTGCGTCATGCGCGTCGGGGATATGAGGTCAAGCTGTGAAACCGTCAATTCGTGAAAATTCGTGCGGTAAGATACGCCAAAAGGTGAGTCCGCAATTCTCCCTATGCCCCTATGCGGGTGCGGTGTTCTCGCGCCGCCACGGAATGACGCGCGGAAATATCATTCTGCACAAAATTGTAACAGCATTTGACACGAAGGGCGAATCGGCTCCATGATCCGGGTCACCGGCATAAGGATAGCGCGCGCCGCGTGCGCAGCGCCTGCAGCCCCGGCAGGAGGAGCCCATCGTGCATGGGGTCGGGGCTGCGGTTATGCCGGACTCGCAGGCGGGGTTCTGCTGAGCCTCTTTTCTTCTGCGGTGGCAGCCGCAGCAGATGGTGCCGTCAAGCGCGTTTCCGTTCCCTCTGGCCAGCCGGTCACACTGAATGAAATCCTGCTGGACCACGAGCCAGGCGCGCCTTGGCTGCGGTTGCGCTTTGTTGCGCCGCAGATCGCCCGCAACGGCGGCGCCATCACCCACGATCAGGCCGCACAGGATATGGATCACCTGTGCAAGGATCTTGCCTTGCCGTACATCGAGGCTCAGTCCATCGCACCAGAGCGCATTGTCATATCCTTTGCTGACCGCGCCGTTCCTTTTGGCGCGCAGGACGCATCGGCCACGCAGTTTTTCGAGGTTTATCGCCCGTCAGATGAAACCTGCATCTGGGAGGGTTTCTGATGGTGCCACAAAATCTTGGGGCACCGGGTCAGCGGGCCTCTCAGCTTGCGGCTTTGCCGCCACATTGGGCGCAGGCGCTGTCTTTTCGATGTGAAACCCCTGGTTTGCCGGCTATGATTGCGACGGGTGGCGACAAAGCCGCCCGTTCATTGAGGTCGAGCCATGTCCAGATGCACTCTGGCCATGGTTTCAAGGCAAAAATCAGGAGACAGAAATGTCCAAGAGCATCAAGCTTTTCACGCTGGCAAGCTTGCTGGCGGCCGTCGCAGCCTGCGGCAGCAAAGAAGAAGAATTTGTCGTCGTCGAGCCCGAACCCATTTCGGTCGAGCCGACTTACAACGGCAAATACAAGTAACACCGACAGGGGTCCGGCCCTGTGGCCGGCCCCCGACGCCGTGCGCGGTGCCGGATCGGGGGCATCGTCATGTTGAAACACCGTGGCTTTCCGGGCCGTCTTCCGGGTACCGATTTCCAATTCATAATCCGTCGTCCAAATCCCAAAGGGGTCACGCCGATCACCCGGCGCGAACGCTACCGGGACCGCCGTGCACCGGACCGGCGCGCCGATGCGGCCTTCATGAAGGCCCTGTGGGAGCACTTTGGCGACCAGCCCTTCGAGCGTGGCAATCTGGATGCCGGACGCCTGAGCTGGCTGTTCGGGCGCGAAGTGGTCGCTGTGGACGAGGACTTCGATCCCGCCGACTATGAGGCCCTGCTGGTCATTGATGTTGATCTGGCGCGCCAGTCCTTTCCCGAAGCCTTTGAGGGCGAGGGATACTGATGCGCGGCGGTCGGCCTTATAACGCTTTGCTGCGCAGCCCCGCCGGTCCCGGGGGTCGGGCGAGCGTCGGCACGAATTTGCACAAGCAGAAGCCATTTCAGCGGGAAACTGCGCAGCGCAGCGGGGCAGGGGATGCCGGGCTTTCACGCCTCGTCGAAACCTGCCAACCTCTGATGGCGGCATGGGGCTCCTGTGCCGCTACGCATCTGTTCCAGTCCCTCGACTTGGAAGGGCAGGCCCGCGTCCCCATCCGCGGCCTGCCCGTTTTTTCGCGGCCGCGTGTCGCTGGGCGCGCATGGGCAGAACCCCGCCCGGCATTGGGAGAATTCCGGCGGTTTGTCGCCATATCTGCCTGCGATGATGCTGCCGTATTGTCGGGGGACCGTGTTCCGGCCATTTCTTCTTGCCAAGAACACCTGAGCAGAAAAGGAAATTGGCAATGCAGGCCAAACAAATCGCACTGGCCCTCGCACTTTGCGGCGGGCTCGCTGCCTGTGGGCAGACAACCGGCGAACAGGTCGTATATGGTGCCAGCGCAGGGGCGCTCGGCTCGCTCCTTCTGGACGGCAACCCTGTCACCGGCGCGGCTGTCGGCACCGCTGCAAACCTCATTTACTGCAAGGAAAACCCAGGCAAGTGCTGATAGCACTTCCGCTTTCCTTGCCCTGACATTCCGGCCTTCCGTGGCCGGTTCACCCACCATTCAGATGCCGTGCCCGGATATGTTCCGGGGGCGGCATCTTGCATTCCGGCCCCATGAAACACCGGGGCCCACAAGAGCACAAGGGACTGCCAATGTTTGAAAAGATCCTGATCGCCAACCGGGGCGAGATCGCCTGCCGTGTCATCAAGACCGCGCGCAAGATGGGCATCAAGACCGTTGCCATCTATTCCGATGCGGACAAGCAGGCGCTGCATGTCCAGATGGCGGACGAGGCCGTGCACATCGGCCCGCCGCCTGCCAACCAGTCCTATATCGTGATCGACAAGGTGATGGACGCGATCCGTCAAAGTGGCGCTCAGGCGGTGCATCCCGGGTATGGTTTCCTGTCGGAAAACGCCAAGTTCGCTGAGGCGCTGGCTGCCGAGGGCGTGGCCTTTGTCGGCCCCCCTGTCGGTGCCATCGAAAGCATGGGTGACAAGATCACCTCCAAGAAGATCGCACAGGAGGCCAACGTCAGCACCGTGCCCGGCTACATGGGCCTCATCGAAGACGCCGACGAGGCGGTGAAGATCTCCAATGACATCGGCTATCCCGTGATGATCAAGGCCTCCGCCGGCGGCGGCGGCAAGGGCATGCGGATTGCATGGAACGACGAAGAAGCCCGCGAAGGCTTCCAGTCTTCCAAGAACGAAGCAGCAAGCTCGTTCGGCGATGACCGGATCTTCATCGAGAAATTCGTGACCCAGCCCCGCCACATCGAAATTCAGGTCCTCTGCGACACCCACGGCAACGGCATTTATCTGGGTGAGCGGGAATGCTCGATCCAGCGGCGGAACCAGAAAGTGGTCGAAGAGGCGCCGTCGCCGTTTCTTGATGAGGCCACCCGCAAGGCGATGGGTGAGCAGGCCGTCGCCCTGGCCAAGGCGGTGGGCTATGCCTCTGCCGGTACGGTGGAGTTCATTGTCGATGGCGACAAGAACTTCTATTTCCTGGAAATGAACACCCGCCTGCAGGTGGAACACCCGGTGACCGAGCTGATCACTGGCGTTGACCTGGTGGAGCAGATGATCCGCGTTGCCGGTGGTGAGCCGCTGAGCATCACCCAGGACGACGTGAAACTCACTGGCTGGGCGATTGAAAACCGTCTTTACGCTGAAGATCCCTATCGGGGCTTCCTGCCGTCCATCGGCCGTCTGACCCGCTATCGCCCCCCGGCAGAGCAGGCCTCTGGTCCGCTGCTGGAGAACGGCAAATGGCAGGGCGATGCGCCTGAAGGCGCGGTTGCGGTGCGCAATGATACCGGCGTCTACGAGGGCGGCGAGATCTCGATGTACTACGACCCGATGATCGCCAAGCTCTGCACCTGGGCACCCACCCGCGATGCGGCGATTGCCGCCATGCGCGATGCGCTGGACGGGTTCGAGGTCGAGGGCATCGGTCACAACCTGCCGTTCCTGTCGGCGGTGATGGACCATCCCAAATTCGTCAGCGGCGACATGACCACCGCCTTTATTGCCGAGGAATATCCCGACGGCTTTGAGGGGGTTGAACTGCCCGAGGCCGAGCTGCGCCGTATCGCGGCAGCCACCGCAGCCATGCACCGGGTCGCCGAGATCCGCCGCACCCGCGTGTCGGGCCGCATGGACAACCATGAACGCAAAGTCGGCACCGATTGGGTCGTGACCCTGCAAGGCCAGTCCTTTGATGTGGTCATCGATGCGGATCATGACGGTTCTACCGTGCGTTTTGCCGATGGCGACCCAATCCGGGTGACATCTGACTGGACACCGGGCGATCAGCTGGCGCGCATCTCCACGGATGGCGACATGCTGGTTCTGAAGGTGGGCAAGATCTCGGGCGGTTTCCGCATTCGCAGCCGTGGCGCCGATCTGAAGGTGCACGTGCGCACGCCCCGTCAGGCCGAACTGGCCCGCAAGATGCCGGAAAAACTGCCGCCGGACACCTCGAAGCTGCTGCTTTGCCCGATGCCCGGCCTGATCGTGAAGGTCGATGTCGAAGTCGGTCAGGAAGTGCAGGAAGGTCAGGCCCTTTGCACCGTTGAGGCGATGAAGATGGAGAACATCCTGCGCGCCGAACGCAAGGGCGTCGTCTCCAAGATCAATGCCAGTGCTGGCGACAGCCTTGCGGTTGACGATGTGATAATGGAGTTCGAATAAGGTGTGCCATCGGGCAGTCCATTCACGGGCGCGCGCTGCTCCCGGTTTTGAACGAGACAGGGCTCGCCCTGTCGGCCGGGCTGCCCGTGGTCCTTTGTTTTTTGGCAAAACGCCGAAATGCACCAATTCTTCAGATCTCGGTGCCAAGCTGTTCCAGCGGGTGATCCGCGCCACTGGGCTGCATGCTGACCGCATCGCGGCCCGTCGGTGCAGTTGCCCCGGGTTCGAAAGGTATCAAGGGGTTCTGGAGGCGACGAATGCAGCGGTTCACTTTAGGTCTCATCGCCAGTCTCGTTTACCTGGCGGGCTGCGCGCTGGACAAGGAAGAAGAGGTGCGGGCGCATGTTTCGCCCTGGGTGCAACTGGGCGATACCTATTTCTTCGAATCCTCCTCAAGTTGTACGGCCGCGGTTTTCCATACGGAAAGCCCGCGTATCAGTTCTTTGGTGTCCAAAGCACGCTCGGTGTCGACGGGTATGAAGATGCTGTCAGAAGGCAAGCCTGTAGCCTTCGACGTGGGCGGCAAGACTCCGAACATGCTGACCGAGGATATCATGTCCCGCGATCTGCCGCAGGGAATCAGCGTTCTGAATTCGGGCCTTGCCGGGGCCAACTGCATGAGCGAACTGGTCAAAGGGATCTACTACCAGGCCATCATGAACCCCCAGTCGCGGCTGATTTTCGACCCCGACGGGGATGCGATGATCGTGGTGGACCGTCAGGCCGGGGCTCTGATTTACGTGCGTGGCAGCGGCTAGGGCCTCAGCTGCCGCGCCGCTCTTCCACTTCGCGCAGGCGGGACGGGAATTTGTCGATCGTGCGATTAAGCTCGCGCACGCTCCAGGGGTGCGGTTTGCGAAGCTTGACCCCACCGTCCTTGCCCACCAGTACCAGCATAAAGCCGCGCGGGCGCAGCGCCTTGCGCAGTTCGGACCGTTTTGAAGGATCGGTGTCGGTCAGCACGACCACATCCCGGTCCAAGAGATCTGCGGCCCCCTTTTCAAGTCGCTGCATCTGGTCCTGGAACCGCGGGTCCTCGGGACTGTCCGCAAAGACGACAACCGGCCGTTTGTGCCAGAGAAAGGCGTCGAGCGCACCGTCATACTCCGGCAGGACAAGCACCGGCGCGTCTGTTGCCGTAGTATCATCCGCCAGCGCCAACACCGGTAGAAAGGCTGCAAGAACAAGGGCTAGGATTGGTTTCATGGTCTCTCCTGTTGCCGGTAATATATGTCGCCCGCCCGTGAATGCGATGGGGGATTGCCGCACGAGGGAAAAAAATTCAACTCGCATTAACCGCTTTGAGAGGGGGGATGCCGCATGATGATGCCGTCTCCTACTGATCGTCCGCAAAAGCGGGCCCCGTCCAAAGGACAGGAAAAGCGATGCAAGTGATTGTTCATCTCGGCGCCCATCGGTGCGCCACCACCTCGTTTCAGGATTATTTGCGGTTCAATGCCCCTGCGCTGGCCGAACAGGGATTGGAGGTCTGGGGGCCGGATCGAACCCGACATGGGCTGTTTCACGGTATCCTGCCGACACCCTCTGCGACCCCTCAGGCCAAGGCGGCCAAACGTGCAAAGGGGCGGCTCCGGATGCGTCTGGACCAAAGCCGTGCAGCGGGTGTGCAGCAGCTTGTGATCAGCGACGAGAACATGATTGGCAGCCTGCGTGAAAACATCCGGCTGGCCGGATTGTATGATGGGATCGGCGAACGCCTTGCCCGGTTTCACGAAGCCTTTGACGGGGCGGTGTCGGTGCTGGCTGTGAACCTGCGCAGCCTTGAGAGTTACTGGACCTCGGCCCTGACCTATGCCGTGGCACGGGGGCATCCTGTGCCGACCACGGGTCTGCTTGACCGCCTGGCGGGTAGCCCACGCAGCTGGCGCGATGTACTGACGGATATCGCCTGCTCGATGCCCGATGTCGAGATCCGTGTCTTGCCGTTTGAAACCTTTGGCGGACGGCCAGAGGTTCAGTTGGAGCTGTTGACGGGCCTTGCGGGACCCCGTGAGAACGCTCGGATGCGCCATGCCGCCTCGCCCCGGCTGGAAGAACTGCGTGCGATGATGTCCACTTCGGCGGCTCGCGCCCTGCCGGACGGCGAAGGGCGCTGGCGCCCCTTTGACGAGGTGCAAACCGCAGCTTTGCGCGAACGCTATGCGGATGATCTGATGTGGCTGGCGGCAGGTGCCGATGGGCTGTCTCAGATCCGGCTTATGAATGACCCAGACAAACAGGCAGCGGGAGATAACCCGCTCCAGAACGACTTGACGAGAGGAAGACCCCATGACGAAGACAGACGATTGGCGGGCTCTGGCTGAAAAAGAGCTGCGCGGACGCCCGCTTGAAGATCTGACCTGGCAGACGCTCGAAGGTATCGAGGTCAAGCCGCTTTACACCGAAGACGACACCAAGGAGCTGCCCCATATGGGCGGCATGCCCGGCTTTGGCCCCTTCACCCGGGGCGTTAAGGCCACCATGTATGCGGGCCGCCCCTGGACGATCCGTCAGTACGCGGGGTTTTCCACGGCTGAAGAATCCAACGCCTTTTATCGCCGCAACCTCGCTGCCGGTCAGCAGGGCGTTTCGGTCGCCTTCGATCTGGCGACGCACCGTGGCTATGACAGCGACCATCCGCGCGTTGTGGGTGATGTGGGCAAGGCCGGTGTGGCCATCGACAGCGTCGAGGACATGAAAATCCTCTTTGACGGTATTCCGCTCGACAAGGTGTCGGTCTCGATGACCATGAACGGCGCGGTGATCCCGATCCTGGCCAACTTCATCGTTGCGGGAGAAGAACAGGGCCACGACAAGAGCCTGCTGGCGGGCACCATTCAGAACGACATTCTGAAAGAGTTCATGGTGCGCAACACCTATATCTATCCGCCTGAACCGTCTATGCGGATCATCTCGGACATCATCGAATACACCTCGAACGAGATGCCGAAATTCAACTCCATCTCGATCTCGGGCTACCACATGCAGGAGGCTGGCGCGAACCTCGTGCAGGAGCTGGCCTACACGCTGGCGGATGGCCGCGAATATGTGCGCGCCGCCATCGATGCGGGCATGGATGTGGACAAGTTCGCGGGCCGACTGTCCTTCTTCTTTGCCATCGGCATGAACTTCTTCATGGAGATCGCCAAGCTGCGCGCGGCGCGCACGCTCTGGCACCGGGTGATGACTGACTTTGACGCCAAGAATGACCGCTCCAAGATGCTGCGTACCCACTGCCAGACCTCGGGCGTGTCCCTGCAGGAGCAGGACCCCTACAACAACGTCATCCGTACAGCCTATGAAGCCATGTCGGCGGTTCTGGGCGGCACGCAGTCCCTGCACACAAACGCGCTGGACGAGGCGATTGCCCTGCCGACCGATTTTTCGGCGCGCATTGCGCGTAACACTCAGCTGGTCCTGCAGGAGGAAACCGGCGTCACGAATGTGGTCGATCCGCTCGCAGGCTCTTACTACGTCGAAAGCCTGACCAACGAGCTGATCGAGAAAGCCTGGGCCCTGATGGAAGAGGTCGAGGAGATGGGCGGTATGACCAAGGCCGTCGCTTCCGGGATGCCCAAGCTGCGCATTGAGGAGAGCGCCGCCCGTCGTCAGGCGATGATCGATCGCGGCGAAGAGGTGATCGTCGGCGTCAACAAGTACCGCAAAGACAAGGAAGACCCCATCGATATTCTGGATGTGGACAACGTCAAGGTCCGCGAGAGCCAGATTGCGCGGCTTGAGAAAATCCGCGCAGAACGGGACGATGCCGCCTGCACGGCAGCCCTTGATGAAGTGACCCGTGTGGCCAGGGAAGGCGGCAACCTTCTGGCCGCCGCCGTCGAAGCCGCCCGTGCCCGGGCCTCGGTAGGAGAGATCAGCATGGCGATGGAAAAGGAATTCGGCCGTCACTCGGCAGAGGTGAAAACCCTGGCGGGCGTCTATGGCGCCGCCTATGAGGGGGATGAAGGCTTTGCCGCGATCCAGAAATCGATCGAGGATTTCGCCGCCGAAGAGGGTCGCCGTCCGCGTCTTCTGGTGGTGAAGATGGGGCAGGACGGTCACGACCGCGGTGCAAAGGTGATTGCCACCGCGTTTGCTGACATCGGTTTTGACGTGGACGTCGGCCCCCTGTTCCAAACCCCGGATGAGGCCGCGCAGGATGCCATCGACAACGATGTGCACGTGGTCGGGATTTCAAGCCAGGCAGCCGGTCACAAGACCTTGGCGCCGCAGCTGGTGCAGGCGCTGAAGGATCAGGGCGCCGAGGATATCATCGTAATCTGCGGCGGCGTTATTCCGCAGCAGGATTACCAGTTCCTCTATGACAATGGCGTCAAGGCGATCTTTGGCCCCGGCACCAACATCCCCGAGGCGGCACAGGACATCCTGAACCTCATCCGCGACGCCCGCAGCTGATTGGCTCGGCAATCGCCACTCGGTCTGCCCGGCGCCATCTTGGCGCCGGGTTTCCTGTTTTCGAAATGCCATATTATGGAGTGGCTTTAACGTTGTGAGCCCTGGATTTCCCGCTAATGTGCGCCAAAAGCAAAAGGAGGGACCGCGAATGATGGAACTGGATCACATCGCCGTTGCGGGTGAAACGCTGGAAGAGGCCACCGAATACGTGGAGACGGCCCTTGGCGTTCCTTTGCAGGCGGGCGGGCAGCATCAGGTCTTTGGCACTCACAATCGCCTTCTGGGGCTGGCGGATGGCCTGTATCTTGAGGCCATCGCCATAGACCCAGCCGCAACGCCGGAACGCAGCCCGCGCTGGTTCGATCTGGACAGTTTCTCCGGCACGCCGCGCCTGACGAACTGGATCTGCCGCGCAACCGGTCTGCCTGCGCTGCTGGACCGGCTCCCCGATGGCGCCGGGACACCCGTGTCGCTGACGCGCGGCGATCTGGTCTGGGACATGGCAGTGCCTGCGGATGGCAAGCTGCCCTTTGATAATGTCTTTCCCGCCCTCATCGAATGGCACAGCGATCATCCCGCACCCCGGCTTGAGCAGCAAGGCTGCGCGCTGCGCCGCCTCGTGATCACTCATCCGGATGCGGCAGACCTGGAAGAGCTGTTGCCGCTCAAGGACGGGCGCCTGGTGTTCGAAACCGGGCCTGCCGCGATGGAGGCCGAATTCGACACGCCCCATGGCACCCGCGTGCTGCGCTGAGAAAATTCCGGGCATTTGCGTGCTGCGGCCCTGACAGGGGCGCAAAAGGTCAGTAAGGTTACCGCATGTCGTTGTGGAGCCGCATATCCGAAGCGCTGGGCGCGCTTGCCAAGGGGGAAAGCCTTGCGCATGTCTTTGACAAACTCAGGGCACCGCCCGAGCGCACCGTGGGTTTTGCCATCGCGGTGATCGCCCTTGGCGCCAAGATGGCCAAGGCAGATGGGCAGGTGACGCGGGACGAGGTCGCCGCCTTTCGCGAGGTCTTCCAGATTGCACGCGCGGATGAAGCGGGCGCCGCGCGGGTCTTCAACATGGCGCGGACCGATGTGGCAGGCTACCAGGACTATGCCGCCCGCATTCAACGCATGTTTTCAAACGATCCGGCGACACTGTGCGACCTGATGGAAGGCCTCTTTCATATCGCCATGGCCGATGGGTTCTATCATCCCGGCGAGAATGAGTTTCTCGAAGAGGTCAGCCGCATTTTCGGCCAAACCTCTCAGCAGTTCACGGCTCTGCGCGCCCGTTTTGTAACGGACGCGCCGAAAGACCCTTACGCGGTCTTGGGGGTTGCTCCGGATATGCCGCTGGAGGAAATACGCAAGCACTGGCGGCGCCTGGTGCGGGAAACCCACCCCGATGCCATGATGGCACGCGGCGTGCCCGAAGAGGCGGTGCGCCTTGCCGAAAAGCGGATGATCGATATCAACCGGGCCTGGGACGAGATCAATGGATGTGGGGCCCATGCGGCTGGTCACCTATAACATCGAGTGGTTTTCCCACCTGTTTGACAAGGATGACCGGCTAATGCTGGACAACAAGCCCTCGGGGCGGCACGGCGTGGACCGCTACACCCAGGGGGTTTCGCTGGCGCATGTGTTTCAGACACTTGATGCGGATGCGGTGATGGTCATCGAGGCACCCAACACGGGGCGGCGTCAGCGAACCGTGCGCGCGCTTGGCGCCTTTGCCGCGGAGGCGGGTCTGCGCACCAGCGAGGTGGTCAGCGGCTTTGCCACCGACACGCATCAGGAGATTGCCCTGATGTATGATCCGTCCGTCCTCAGTGCCGAGCATGACCCCCGAACCAGCCCCGAAGCGCCGCGATTTGATGGCCGGTTCGAGCTTGATCTCGATATCGACACGGTGCCCGAACAGGTGCGCTTCTCAAAGCCGCCGCTTGAATTGAAAGTGGTGACCAGGGGCGGAACGCCCCTTCGGATCATCGGTGCGCATCTGAAATCCAAGGCGCCCTACGGGGTCGAGGGACATGATGCGATCATTCAGCGGGCGATTCAGAACCGCCGCACCCAGCTGGCGCAGGCGATCTGGCTGCGACGCCGTATCAGTGATCACATGACGGTTGGCGAGGATGTGATCCTGCTGGGAGATTTGAACGACGGTCCCGGCCTTGATGAATATGAACGTCTTTTTGGTCAGTCCTCGGTCGAGATCATCATGGGGCATGACCTTCGTGATCCGCATGCGCAGATCCTGAGCCAGCCGCGCCCTGGCAGCCCGCCCAGCACGGCGCGGTTCTATGACGAGGAAAAGAAGCGATACTTCAGGGCCTGCCTGGACTATGTGATGATCTCGAAGGGGCTGGAGCGCCGCGCCCCCCGTTGGCGGATCTGGCACCCCTTCGAGGATGCGGCCTGCTATGCCGACGAGGTGCTGCGCGAGGCGCTCCTGATGGCGTCGGACCATTTTCCCGTCAGCCTCGATCTCGATCTGACTTAAAACCGCCACGCATCCTGCCTATATTGGACCCATGAAACAGATTGCATGCATAACCGCCCTTTGCCTGACCTTCCTTGCCGCGCCCCTTTCGGCCGAAGAGGCAGAAGGCGGCGGCAAGGGGCTGATGGAAAAAGGCGCCGAGATGTTCTGGGAAGGGCTGCGCAAGGAAATGGGCCCCGCGCTGGAGGATCTGCAGGAGTTTGCCGAAACCTTTGCCAGTGAGGTTGGCCCGTCGATGCGCGAGTTCCTTGCCCAGATGGGCCCTGCCTTGGCCGAGATCGCCGCCGAGGTCGAGGACTGGAGCCGCTATGAGATGCCGGAAATCCTGCCCAATGGCGATATCATCATTCGCAGGAAACCCGACCCGGCCCCGGAAACGCCGGAAGATTCTGAACCAAAGCCGGGCGTGACGGATCTCTAGGCTCGGGCGGTCTTAGCCGATCACCTTGACCGTGCATTCGGCCTCCAGCGTGTCGCAGAGAGATCGCAGACGGGCCTCGGCGACTTCTCCGAACAACGGCTCCGCAGCGCGGGGCAGTTCCAACGTGAGGTGCTTCTTGCGCGGTTGCCAGCGCAGTGTGCCGATACTGTCAGTATCGCTCACCATTAGCATGGCGCCAAAACGCATGGCCTTGCCCAGAATCTCTGCCTCTTTCTGATCCTTTTCATCAAGGAGGTCATAGAGATACTCGAAAGCGGTGCCCTGGCGCTTATTGCGGTAACGGTGCAGCAGGGCAAGCCCCAGAAAGACGCGCTCGGAATGTTTCAGCCCGCCAAGGTTCGCACGGGTGGCATTGTCGAAACAAACCTCGGCGCGATAATCGGGATGCGCGCGCCAGCTGACATCATGCAGCAGGCAGGCCGCCTTGATGAGGCGTTTTTTTGTGTGCGGCCCGTTATTGAATAATGGGATCACAAAATCATACAGCGTCTTGCCAAAACCGGGGATGCGGGCATCCTTGGCCTCGGCAAAGCGGCTGGCCTCGATCAGCGGGTCGCGTTCGCGCAGGCGTTGTGGCATCTGTTCATAGAGCAGGCCTTCGCGGATCCCGTAGCTGGAGATGGCGATATCCTTGGGTTTGAACGTCTTGACCAGCCTGTTGAGCACGTCGATTGCATAGGGCACCAGCGAAATCCGTGCCGCAGAAATACCGGTTTCGGCGCGCAGCTCCTCAATGTCGCGTTTGTCTATGTATTTCAGCGTCGCGCGCACGTCCTTGGCGCTCATGCGGTATTCGTGCAGAACCTTCAGCGGATAGCCACGCCGCGCCATATCGATGCGGGCTATGGCGCGCCAGCTCCCCCCGACCAGAAACAGGCGGTCGTTCTGCCTGCCCATTTCGGCGTGCAGTTCGTCCATGACGGCGGCGATATGCGCCTTGCGTCCGCGCCTGCCGCCCTTGATGTCGCGCAATTTCAGCGGGCCGAGCGACGAACTCACACGTTTGCCCACCTCGCCGCCGTGAATCTCGGCCAGCTCCATCGAAGAGCCGCCAATGTCGCAGACCAGACCGTAGGAGCCCGGCCAGCCCAGAAGCACCCCTTGCGCCGACAGCCGCGCTTCTTCGCGCCCGTCAATCACCCAGATCTTGAGACCGGTTTCGCGCAGGACGTCGTCGCAGAAAGCAGGCCCGTCTTCGGCGTCGCGCACAGCCGCTGTTGCCACCACGGTCAGGGGGGGCAGGTCCATCCCTTCGGCGAGGCACTGGAACCGGCGTAGGGCGGCCAGGGCACGGGCGCGCCCTTCAGGATTCAGGCGGCCCGTCTCAGACAAGCCTGCGCCAAGGGCGCACATGATCTTTTCGTTATAGAAATAGGCGGGGCTGCGGGCCGCGCCGTCAAACACCACAAGCCGGACAGAGTTGGACCCGACATCCACGACGCCGACGCGGGACAGGGCGCGGGCATCAGGCGAGTCGAACAGAGGTCGGCCAAAGGGACCCCAGTCGGCGGCGGCCGGCTTCTCGGTCTCAAGTACGGTCATGGGCGCTCCGTATTGCGGCGTGTGGTCAGGATGAGGGACGGCAGGCCTTGGGTCAACAGTCCGGACCTGCATTGGTTTCCAGATGGTTGAGCAGGGGATCTTCGGACATCAGCCGCACGGCAAGAGGGCGCGACAGAGTGCGCTTTTCGGCCAGCGACAGCCTGTCCAGCTGCTCGACGATGCGGGCGGCGGCGGCAAATGAGCGGTCCATATGCGCCACAAGATAAGGGATTACATCGGGTTTGGGTGTGATCTGGCGGTCATTGAAGAGTTTCGCCAAGACCACGGCCAACAAAGCATCGTCCGGCGCCTGCAGCTCGGCGTGGGTGGCGGCCTGAACGCGACTTTGAAGGTCCGGCAGGGTCAGCCCCCAAAGATTCGGTGCGGCGCGCCCGGTCATCATCAGGGCAAAGCCATTGGCCAGCACCAGATTGTGCAGGTGAAACAGGGCCTCTTGCGCAAAGGCATCCTTGGCGATCAGGGGCACATCCTCGACCACAACGGGGCCGCTTGCCAGATCTGGCACCATGGCCTCACTCAGGTCACAGGCCTGCACGATGCGCGCGCCAGAGGCCGTGGCCCAGACATGCGCCAGGTGCGTCTTGCCCGATCCGGCAGGGCCGGTCAGCACCAGCTTCCCGCTGGGCCAGGCAAAGCCGGGGTCCAAGAGGGCGACTGCCATCGCATTGGATGGTGCGACAAAGAAATCATCGCGGCCCAGCGCGGTCTTGGCGGGCAGATCGAAACTCAGCTGTTGCGCCATGTTATTTCTGCGAATCCCGGTGGCTCAGTCCCTGGTAGAGACGGCTGTCCAGATACTGCTCTGTCAGGAAACGTGCAACCACGCCAAGGGCGGCCGCCACTGGGACAGCGACCAGCATGCCGACAAAGCCAAAGAGAGCGCCAAAAACCGACAGCGCCAGCAGGAGCCAGACCGGGTGCAAACCCACAGATCCGCCAACGAGCTTCGGTGTCAGGTAGTTGCCTTCGATCACCTGGCCGACGGCGAAGATACCCGCAACCAATGCGATCGACCACCACTCTCCCCAGAACTGGAACAGGGCCAGCCCGATGGCAAGGGCACCACCGATCAGTGCCCCCAGGTAGGGGATGAATGTGACAAGACCGGCGATGAAACCCACAGCCAGTCCAAAATTCAGCCCCACGACCATCAGCGCCACCGCGTAGTAGACGCCAAGGATCAGACAAACCGTGCCCATGCCGCGAATGAAGGAGGCCAGAACATTGTCGATCTCTCCGGCGAGCCTGCGGATGACCGGGGCATGATCCCGCGGCAAAAGCGCGTCGATGCGCTCAATCATACGGTCCCAGTCGAGCAAAAGATAGACGGCCACCACCGGTACGATCACGAAGAGAACCAGGATATTGACGACAGAAACAGCTGATCCAACGAGGGATTCAAACAGCTCGATTCCCTTGCCCTGCAGCGTGCCCGCGATTGATGCGATGGTCTGTTGCGCGCGGCTGCCTTCGGTAAAGATGGATGGAAAATGTGTTTGGGCAAAGCTGCGCAGATCGCGGAACGCCTCGGGCAGAACACGGATCAGATCGCTCAGCTGATAGAGCAGTGTCGGCACCACGACGAGCAGCACAAGCATGAAAGTCAGCATCGCGCCCACGGTGATGACAGCGGTGGCGGCTGTACGGCTGAGGCCCCAGTCTTCCAGTTTGTCGGCAATGGGGTCGATCAGATAGGCGATCGCCGCGCCCAGCACAAAGGGCAACAGCACATCGCCCAGCGCCCAGAGCACGATTGCAAAAACGACCGCGGCAACGCCCCAGTACTGAAACTGCTTCTTGGCTGGAAGTGCCATTTTCAAAGCGCCCCTGAATGACCTGTTCGCTGACCTCTTTAGTCATTGCCGATGCTGCGGGTGCATGCAACCGCCAATGGGCAGGTTTGCGAACATGCCAGTGGGATGGGCGCCTTTGGCTAGTGGATCCGAACGCCCTGGCGCTTCAATTCGGCCTGTACGGCGATGATGTCCACGCTGGCGAGCGGGCTGCCCGATTTGATCGACAGGGCTGCGGCAACGCCCGCACCCTGACCGGCAACGGCGCAGCAGGCCATGTTGCGGGTTGCGGCATGAGCGACCTTGTCGCCACCTATAGCCCGGCCCGTAACCAGCAGGTTCTCGACGCCCTTGGGCAGCATCGCTCGGTACGGGATCTGCATGTAGCGCCCGGTGGTCGGCAGAATCAGGATGCCGTAGCCGTCTATGAATTCGGGGTAGATGCCGATTGTATCCTCAAACCTGCCCTGGTTTCGGGTCTCGTCCTCGGTGATGTTGTGATGGGCGTCGATCTTGCGGGTGTCGCGTATGCCGATCGTCATTCCGAAATTGCGCAATCGTGCCCCCTCGCAGCCCGGCGTATAGGCCTTGAGCGCGTTGATCGCATGCATCGCCTGCTTGCGTCCTTCGATTTCAAAGCGTGTCATGCTGTCAGGGTCGGTGCCGTCGCAGCCCGCCAGGTGCACCAGATTCATATAGGTCATCTCGCCGCTGTCATGCACCGCGCCCCAGGTGCCGCCAATGGTGTTGAGATGCGCCGGGATCACCCCGTCGCGTAGGGCCTGGGCAAAGGGTTTGGCCAGGAAGGGAGAGAACATGTCGTCCTCCTTTCCGGAGGTTTCCACCTCCCACTCGCCCGTTGACCAGTCCTTGTAGGTTTGCGGATCGGCCTTCACCCCGTCCATGAACTTCTGCTTGTCGACGCCCGCGATGTGGAACATGACGCTGGCAGCCTGCATCTCCTCGACCGGTGTCTTGAGGGTGGGGGCGCCCATCATGTGAGCGATATCTGCATCGCCGCTTGCATCGATCACGCGTTTGGCGAGGATCGCCTCGCGCCCGGCCTTGGATTCGACGATCACGCCGGTGATCTTGTCTCCCTCACGAATGGGGGCCACGAACATGCGGTGCAGCATGGGGTGGATGCCTGCTTCTTCGACCAGCCGGTCCGCCACGAGTTTGAAGCCTTCGGCGTCCAGTTCATATGACAGGGATTGGCTTTCTGGAACGGCGGCGTCCATCGCCTTGGCGCGTTCCTCGAACTCCCAGCCGATACCGCCGGCCTCGACGGTCTGTTCGTGGCGATACCAGGCAAACCCCTCGACACCAACTGCGGTGATATTGCCGCCAAAACAGCCGAAGCGTTCCAACAGGGTGACCTCAACGCCGCAGCGCGCCGCCGCTAGTGCCGCAGCAAGGCCACCAGGCCCGGATCCAACCACAAGAACATCGGTGTGATGAACGACGGGGATTTCGCGGGCGGGTTCGGTGATTGTGTCGCGCATCGGTGCCTCCAACAAATTTGATCCACCATTTACAAAGTGAAATCGTTGTTCAAGGGATTTCACGCAAGAAATCGCGAAGGGCAAAGCCGCTCATTTTCAAAGCCCGATTGCCTGAGGCGCGGCGATGGCATAGACCCCATAAAAACCCTTCGAACGAATGAGAGCGACATGCGCCTGTCCCGTTACTTCCTGCCTGTTCTGAAAGAGACCCCCTCCGAGGCCCAGATCGTCAGCCACCGCTACATGCTGCGGGCCGGCATGATCAAACAGTCCGCCGCCGGGATCTATTCCTGGCTGCCGCTGGGCTTCAAGGTGCTGAAAAAGATCGAAGGCATCGTCCATGAGGAACAGATGCGTGCGGGCCATATCCCGGTCTTGATGCCCACCATGCAATCGGCGGACCTGTGGCGCGAATCCGGTCGTTATGATGCCTACGGCGAAGAGATGCTGCGCATCACAGATCGTCATGATCGCGACCTGTTGTTCACGCCCACCGCCGAAGAGCTGATCACCGATATCTTCCGCAGCCATGTCAGCAGCTACAAGGACATGCCGCTGACCATGTATCAGATTCAGTGGAAGTTCCGCGACGAGATCCGCCCGCGTTTCGGCGTGATGCGGGGGCGCGAATTCTACATGAAGGACGGCTACAACTTCGACCTGACCAAGGAAGACGCCCTGCACGCCTATAACCGCCATTTGGTCAGCTATTTGCGCACCTATGAGCGTATGGGTCTGCAGGCGATTCCGATGCGGGCCGATTCCGGCCCCATCGGCGGCGATGACACTCATGAATTCCTGGTGCTCGCCGACACCGGCGAAAGCGAGGTCTTCTATGACAGCGCGGTCACGGATATTCGCCTCGGCGAGCGGGACATCGACTACAACGATGTGGACCAGTGCCGCGCCGTGATGGAAGAATTCACCGCGCTTTACGCCCGCACCGACGAAACCCATGATACGGCTCTGTTCGATCAGATCCCGGCTGAGCGCCAGCGCAGCGCGCGCGGCATCGAAGTGGGTCAGATCTTCTATTTCGGCACCAAATACTCCGAGCCTATGGGCGCCACCGTTCAAGGCCCCGATGGCAAGACCATCCCCGTCCACATGGGAAGCCACGGCATTGGCGTCTCGCGTCTGGTGGGCGCAATCATTGAGGCGAGCCATGACGAGAACGGCATCATCTGGCCCGAGGGTGTGACGCCTTTCCACTGTGGGATCGTCAACCTCAAGCAGGGCGATGACGAGGCCGACGCGGCCTGCAACCAGATCTACGCAGCCCTGGTCGCCGCGGGCCTTGAGCCGCTTTACGACGACCGCAAGGAACGGGCCGGGGGCAAGTTCGCCACAATGGATCTCATCGGTTTGCCCTGGCGCATCACCGTCGGTCCGCGCGGGCTTAAAAACGGCGTCGTCGAAATCACCTGCCGCCGCACCGGCGACAGCGAGGAGCTCAGCCCCGAAGAGGCGGTGAAGAAGATCGCCAGGATCTACGAGCCGCACACCGCTGGGCGCGGTTTTTGATCTGCTGATCCTTTTGGTCTGCGCCATTTCGGCGTGGGCCGATTTCACTTCCTCACAATGGGCTATGCCTAGGATTTGCAGATGGATCGCACACCGCCGCCTTTCTCCCGGTTCGAATGGATGATCGCATGGCGTTACCTGCGTGCGCGCCGGGCCGAGGGCGGTGTCAGCGTGATGACATGGATCAGCCTGATCGGTATCACCCTTGCGGTTTTTGCCTTGATCGCCACTCTGGCCGTGCGCTCGGGCTTTCGTTCTGAATTCGTGGGGACAATCCTGGGCGCCAATGCCCATGTGACGCTTTACTCCTACGGTGAAGTGACCGAGGACGGGCGCCTTGACCGGAAGATCGAGGACTTCACCGACATGGCCGCCCGCGCAGGGCAGGTTCCCGGCGTGATCCGGGCCGCCCCTTTGATCAAGGGGCAGGTCATGGCCAACCTGCGCCAGCGCAATGCGGGTGTCGAGGTGTTCGGGATTTCCGCGGCAGACCTTCTGGCCATTCCCGGTGTCGCGCAGAGTGAGTCCTTCTCCGGCGATCTGGCCCGCTTTGAAGAGGGGGTCGCCATCGGATCGGGCGTGGCGCGCGAACTGGGAGTCGGTGTCGGTGACAAGATCAAGCTGATCTCCCCAAACGGCGTGAAAACCCCGTTTGGCACCAGCCCCCGCGTCAATGCCTATGAGGTGGTTTATATCTTCACTGCGGGCCGCTACGACATCGACCGCACGCGCCTCTACATGCCCTTTGAACAGGCACAGGCGTTTTTCAACCGCGAAGGTGCGGCGGATGAGATCGAAATCATGGTGACCGACCCCGAAGCCGTGGATCGCATGGTGGTGCCTTTGTTGCAGGCGGCGGGGCAGGGGATCGGCGTCTGGACCTGGCGCGATGCCTCGGGCGGGTTTCTGCGCGCGCTGGAGGTGGAGGACAATGTGATGTTCATCATCCTGTCCATCCTCGTCCTGATCGCCACCATGAACATCGTTTCGGGGCTTATCATGCTGGTCAAGAACAAGGGACGTGATATCGGCATCCTGCGCACGATCGGCCTCAGCGAAGGCTCTGTCATGCGAGTATTCTTTATCTGTGGCGCCTTTACAGGGGTTATCGGCACCGTCTGCGGTGTGATCCTGGGATGCCTTTTCGCGATCTATATCGACCCGATCTTCTCATTTGTGAATTTTGTCATGGGCGGCGGCGTCTGGGATCCATCGATCCGGGGCATCTATGCGCTGCCGGCCGAGTTGAACCTGCCGGATGTCCTGTCTGCCGTGGCCCTGTCGCTCGGGCTCTCATTCGTGGTCACTATTTTCCCGGCGCGGCGGGCCGCCCGCCTGAACCCGGTCGAGGCGCTGCGCTATGAGTGATGACAAGACGAAGACGCCTGCGGCGCTGGGACTGAAAGGTATTTCCAAGGCTTACAACCGGGGCGGCGCCTCGCAGGTGGACGTGCTGCGCGGCTTGGACCTGTCGCTGAACCCCGGCGAGGTGGTCGCCCTCGTGGCCCCCTCTGGCGCGGGGAAGTCGACCTTGCTGCACATAGCAGGGCTCCTGGATACGCCGGATGCAGGGATCGTGTCGATCGCGGGGCAAGAGGTCACAGGGCTTGGCGAAGGCAGCCGCACCCGCCTGCGTCGCCGGGACATCGGCTTTGTCTACCAGTTCCACCATCTTTTGCCGGAATTCACGGCAGCAGAAAACATCATCCTGCCGCAGCTCGCCAATGGGGCCAGCCAGAAGCAGGCGATGGCCCGCGCCAACGATCTGCTGTCCCTTGTCGGCCTGTCCGCACGCGCATCACACCGACCGGCAGAGCTGTCGGGCGGCGAGCAGCAGCGCGTTGCCTTTTGCCGGGCCCTTGCAAACCAGCCCAGTGTCCTGCTGGCGGATGAACCCACGGGCAATCTGGATCCGGGCACATCGGACCAGGTGTTCGAGGTCTTGATGACCCTTGTTCGCAGCTCAAACCTTGCGGCCCTGATCGCGACGCACAATCTTGAGCTTGCGGCCCGGATGGACCGGGTGCTGCGTCTTGAAAACGGCGTGGTGACCCAAGCAGATCCTGTCTGACCTTTGCGCATCCGGGCGGTTTACGCTGCCGTAAGAGCCAGATAGACTTGGCAAAAACATGCGATTGAACCGAGCTGACCGGCAGGAGCGAGCCCCATGAAAATGACCCGAACCCTCGTTGCGCTTCCACTCCTTGCTGGGCTGGCCGTTGCCTGCACCGAAGTGGTGAAGAGCATGCCCATGCCCGAGGAAGGGCAGGCGATCTTCAATCGCAATTGCGCACTCTGCCACGGAGAAAATGCCGATATCACCGCCCGGGAAACATCGCTCAAGGCGCCGGATCTGCGCCGTATCACCGCCCGCAACGGTGGTGAATTTCCGCGCGCCAAGGTGATGTCGCAGATCGACGGTTACGGGCGCGGCAAGGTCGGCGTCGAGAATATGCCCGAGTTCGGTACGCTTCTTGAAGGGGAGCTGATCCCGGTCGAGGTAAACGGAACCCTCACGCCCACCCCGCGCCCGCTGGCGGCCCTGATGACCTATCTCGAAAGCATCCAGCCCGAGGGATGATCATAGCGTGCCGCGTTTCATCAGAAACAGAGGTTTCAAAACGCCCGTTCGAGCCTATTGAGAGAGGCAGGGTGCCTTGAAGCCAGTTCAACGGATCACGTTCTAGCTGCAGATGCCGCGCAGGTCGGCGTCCTTCCAGGGCAGATAGACGTCGCTCTGGCGGCGCTTTGGCAGATCCGAGACCGGCATCACCTCTTTCAGCATCGCATGCAGCCGCTTGGTGCGCGCGCCCTGCGGCGCCAATGCGCGGCAGCAGACGTATTCCTCGACGATGGCGCCCTGCTGCTCGTAACCGTAGCTCAGGAAATCGGGGCTTTGGTCGAGTTCAAACAGGTAAGGATCCGGGTTGCCCGTATGCTCGGCGGCGGCCAGCAGCGGCGTATAGCCGGTGCGCGAGCGGTTCTGCCATTGCCAGACGTGGGTCACCTCATGGGCCAGCAGCATCGCCTCCACCAGGTAAAGGCGCTCAGGGTAGGCGGGCAGGTAATTCTCTGCGTACCAGTCGCTGATGAACAGGACCCGGTTGAAGACCGTCATCGCAGCCGGAGACGATGTGACGCGTCCTTCCTTCACGGGCGGCAGAATGCGTTCGCGGCAGGCCACGCGCGGGCGCGGTTTGCGATAAAAGGTGGTGGTCGGCACCGGCGCGCCATCCACGATGCGCACCTTCTCCATCTGCACGTCTTCCCCGTGAATATCCGACAGGAAGGCGCGCTCCTGCGGGGTCAACTCGCGCCCGCAGGAGGTCAGGATCAGGGCAATCAGGATGAGGCGCAGGATCATGGCATCACGCTAGCGCAGCAGGTGCGGGCTGCATAGCGGTGTTAGGCGGCATAGAAGCTTGCGGTGGCGGTGGCGACCAGCTTGCCGCTGTCCTCCTCGCTCATCTCGGCGCGGGCAAAGACCAGCGATTTCCCTGCCCGCACCACTGATGCACGGCACAGGATCGCGGTGCCCACACCGGGGCGCAGGAATTGCGTGTGCAGATCCGTTGTCGCCAGCGCCCGCACGCCGCCGTTATGGGCAAAGGCCGCCAGCACCATCGAGGTATCGGCCAGCGCCGCCAAAGCCTGCCCCGAGACGATCCCGCCCATGCGCGCAAGGTTCGGTGTCAGCGGCATGCGCAGGGTTGTTTCCTCTGGGCTGGCCTCGGTCACGGTCAGATCCAGCGCCTGCACCCAATCGGCAAAGCCTTCGGCCAGAACGGACTGCAAATCCTGTGGGGTCATGGGTCTCTCCCTGTTTTGATCGGGAGGTTAGCCGCAGGTAGAGGTAATGGAAACGGACAATTGAGACCTGTGCTGAAACGCCAACCCCAAGATGCACGGCCAGCAAGGTGGCCCCTTGGGACGTGAGGCGCAGCCGCACTGCCCGCGCCTGACCTTCCCGTCATGCCGGAGGCATGCTTTCAGCATGACGAAGGCGCATGAGCGCCCTCCCAAGGTCAGGCACGGGCCGAGTTTAGGCACTTGTTGGACGTTTTCTGGGTACTCATCCTCTGGAGCAGTATGCTCCGCTCAAGTCATGCAAATAGCTTTGATATCAGCAACACTCCGATGACAATAGCCATCGACAGGACAGAAGCTAGAATGATGATCCCAATCGCTGCGAGAGTGGCTTTTGCATATTGCCACCACCACTGAAAATAGGCGCGAACCCATCTCATCACCCTGTATTCCTTTCAGAGTTCAAGCTGACATAGTCGGTCCAAGTTATGGCCCACTTTAAACTTTTGGAGCGGGGCATTATCCCGAATGAACAATGGCTTTTCCTATGACGAATAGTAAGAACAAACTCGGAATTGAAATTGCACAAGCGAATATCATCAGTGGATCAAACGGTCGCCTGTGGCGTATGAACATGTATGCCAAAGGTGTAAGGCTAGGGTCCCTTCGCTTGGCTCTTGGGTGGAATAAAGCAAAGAACACAAGGTTCACGGCAAGGAGGGCAACGAGCACCTTTAGAAAGGAAACCACCGGTCTAGACGTCCAGCTCCTCCACGAACTTGGCGTTCTCCTGAATATACTGGAACCGCAGTTCGGGTTTCTTGCCCATCAGACGCTCCACCAGATCGCCGGTCTCACCCGGTTCGTCCTCGTCAATCGTGACCCGGATCAGCTTGCGGGTCTTGGGGTCCATGGTGGTCTCTTTCAGGTCTTTCGCATCCATTTCGCCCAGACCCTTGAAGCGGGAGACATCGATCTTGCCCTTGCCGCCCAGCCCTTTTTCCAGCCATTTGTCGCGCTCTGCCTCATCGAGGCAATAGACCCGGCGCGCGCCTTGGGTCAGGCGGAACAGGGGCGGGCAGGCGAGGTAGAGGTGCCCATTGTCGATCAGCGGGCGCATCTGGGTGAAGAAGAAGGTCATCAGAAGCGAGGCGATATGCGCGCCGTCCACATCCGCATCGGTCATGATGATGATCTTGTCATAGCGCAGATCATCCAGGTTGAATTTGGTCCCCAGGCCCACCCCCAGCGCCTCACACAGGTCGCTGATCTCCTGGTTTGATCCCAGCTTGTTCGAGGCCGCGCCCAGAACGTTCAGGATTTTCCCTTTGAGCGGTAGCAGCGCCTGATATTCGCGGTTGCGCGCGCCCTTGCCGGACCCACCGGCCGAGTCGCCCTCCACGATGAACAGCTCGGTGCCGCTGCGGTTTTTGGCGGTACAATCGGTCAGCTTGCCGGGCAGGCGCAGCTTCTTGGTGGCGGATTTGCGCTGGGTCTCTTTCTCCTGCTTGCGGCGCAGGCGTTCCTCGGCGCGCAGAACAAGGAAATCAAGGATGGCGCCGGCGGATTTGGTATCCGCCGCCAGCCAGTTGTCGAAATGATCGCGGACGGAGTTTTCGACCATTCGCGTGGCGGATTCGGTCGACAGGCGATCCTTGGTCTGCCCCACAAAGGCGGGATCGGCGATGAAGCAGGAGACCAGCGCGCAGCCCCCGGTCAGTAGGTCCTCGCGCGAGATCTGTGTGGCCTTCTTGTTGCCGACCAGCTCACCGTAGGCCTTGATGCCCTTCAGGATGGCGGCCCAGAAGCCCGCAACATGGGTGCCGCCCTCTGGCGTGGGGACGGTGTTACAGTAGCTCTGGATGAAACCGTCGCGAGCGGGGGTCCAGTTGATCGCCCATTCCACGTAACCCGGCTCGCCGAATTTCTCGCGGAACTCGACCTTGCCCGCAAAGGGCGCTTCGGCATAAGTGGTGGCTTTTCCCAGAACCTCGGTCAGGTAGTCGCGCAGACCGCCGGGGAAGTGGAAGGTGGCCTCCTGCGGGGTTTCGCCGTCGTTGATGGCCGATTTCCATCGGATCTCGACGCCCGAAAACAGGTAGGCCTTGGAGCGCACCAGCGTCATCAGCCGCTTGGGTTTGAAGCGGTGGGAGCCGAAGATCTGCTCATCCGCGTGGAAGGTGACGGAGGTGCCGCGCCGGTTGGGCGCGGCGCCGACCTTTTCCACCGGCCCCTGCGGGATGCCGCGCGAGAAACGCTGTTCGAACAGCTCCTTGTTCTTGGCGACCTGCACAACCATAGAATCTGACAGCGCGTTCACCACCGAAGAGCCGACCCCATGCAGACCGCCCGAGGTCTGATAGGCCTTGCCCGAAAACTTGCCGCCTGCGTGCAGGGTGCACAGAATGACCTCAAGCGCGGATTTGTCAGGGAACTTGGGGTGCGGGTCAATCGGGATGCCGCGCCCGTTGTCGCGCACGGTGACCGAGTAATCGGCGTGCAGCTCAACTTCGATGCGGTTGGCGTGGCCCGCGACCGCCTCGTCCATGGAGTTGTCGAGAATCTCGGCCACCATGTGATGCAGCGCGCGCTCATCCGTGCCGCCGATGTACATGCCGGGGCGCTGGCGGACAGGTTCCAGTCCCTCCAGCACCTCGATGGAGGAGGCGTCGTAGGTTTCGGCGTCAGGCGTGCTCAGAAGATCGTTGGCCATCTGTTTCGGGCTGCTCTTGGTTGCTTTTGGTTAAGGCGCATTATGGCAGGTGTCTGCCCTGCGGGGAAGAGGGGGAGCGGCCCTGTGGATAAGCGCGCTGCCATGTGTCATGAAGGCTGCAGAAGGCGAGGGGAGGCGTGGGTATGACGCAAGGGAATGATCTGGACCCAGAGGATTGGGCGGCTTTCCGGGCCGATGCGCACCGCATGCTGGAGGCGTCGCTCGATCAGCTCGAAAACGTGCGGGATCGCCCCTGGCGGCCGGTGCCGGATGACCTGCCGCAGCGATACCAGATCGGTCAAGGTGGTGATCTGGTCGGGCGGATCGAGCGGGACGTGCTTCCCCATCATGGCGGCAATATCCATCCGCGTTTCTGGGGCTGGGTGCAGGGTTCGGGGCTGGCCTCTGATCTGATCGCCGGCATGGCGGGCGCGGTGATCAACGCCAATGTGGGCGGGCGGGATCACGGTGCGGTCTATATGGAACGCGCGGTGATCGACTGGACCCGTGCAAGAATGGGAATGCCCGAAGGGGCAAGCGGCGTCTTGACCACCGGCAGTTCACAGGCGACGGTGATTGCCTTTCAGGCGGCGCGGGTGCGGACGCTGCCCGAGGTGCGAAAAACTGGGCAGGGGAGCGTGCAGCTTACGGCCTACGCGGGCATTGGCGTGCACAACGCGACCCGCAAGGCGCTGGAGCTGATCGGGGTCGGCGCCGACAATCTGCGCC
Organism: Phycobacter sedimenti; assembly: GCF_038148855.1. Taxonomy (NCBI): domain Bacteria; kingdom Pseudomonadati; phylum Pseudomonadota; class Alphaproteobacteria; order Rhodobacterales; family Roseobacteraceae; genus Phycobacter; species Phycobacter sedimenti. Next base: position 315,024 of record NZ_JBBVGR010000002.1, read on the forward strand.
AGGTTCCGCTGAAGGCCGGGCAGATGGACCCGGAGGCGCTGTCCCGGATGATCGCACAAGACCGGGCGGCGGGGGCCGTGCCTTTCCTTGTGGTGGGAACGGCGGGATCTGTTGATCTGGGTCTGTTTGATGATCTGGGCGTTTTGGCGGATCTGGCGGCAGAGCACGGGCTTTGGCTGCATGTGGATGGCGCCTTTGGCGCCTGGACGCGGATCACGGCAGAGCCCTGGCGGTCCCTCAGTGACGGGATCGGGCGAGCGGACAGTATCGCGCTCGATTTTCACAAGTGGATGTATGTGGGCTATGACTGCGGCGTTGCGCTGATTGCAGATGAGGCGGCCCATCGCGCCGCTTTTGCCGCGCGGCCCGCATACCTTGAAGGGGCCGAAAGCGGTCTGGCGGGGGGCGATCCTTGGTATTGCGATTACGGTATTGATCTGTCGCGGGGCAATCGTGCGCTCAAGGTCTGGTGCGCGCTGGAGGCCTACGGGGAGGGGGCCTTTGCCGCAGCGATCACGGGCAATTGCGCCCTTGCCCGCGTCATGGGGGAGGAGGTCGAGAGACATCCCAATATGGCCCTTGGCGCCGATGTGGTCTCAAATATCTGTGTTTTCACTGCGCGTGTAGACCTTCTGCCAGAGGAACAATCGCAGCTTAACAGCCGGATTGCACGACGGTTGCAGGAAACCGGCGAGGCGGTGTTTTCCACTACGCGGGTGGGGGCCGTGACGATGTTGCGGGCCGCCATAACCAACCATCGCACGCGACAGGAAGACATTGTTGCGGCCGTCGATGCGGTGGCCCGGATGGCTGCCCTGCCGTCAATTTGATCTGATCTGGAGCCGAAGGCTCTGGCGCTGGCGGGGATCCTGTTTAAGCTGCGTCGAAACCATGGGAGGACATGCATGGCCTGGATCGATACCGTTCCCTTTGCCGAAGCCACCGGCAAGCTCAAGAAGCTCTATGATCGCGTCACCGGTCCGGGGGGCAACGTGGACAACATCATGATGGTGCACAGCCTGCGCCCCCATTCGATGGAGGGGCACATGGCGATCTACAAGAACGTGCTGCATCACACCGGCAATACGGTGCCCAAGTGGTTCCTGGAGGTGCTGGGGGTCTGGGTCTCCTCCCTGAATGACTGCGCCTATTGTGTCGAGCATCATTTCGCGGGGCTGCAGCGTTTGCTGGGTGATGAGGCGCGCGGGCTTGAAATAAGAGCGGCCATCGAGGCGCGCGATCCCGACGCTGCGCCGCTCGATGCCGCGCAGAAGGTCGCGCTTGCCTATGCTCGCAAGCTGACACTGGCGCCTTCCAGTGTGGAGCAAGCCGATGTGCAGGCCCTGCGCAATGCCGGTTTCGATGACGGCGAGATCCTCGAGATCAACCAGGTCACGGCCTATTTCTCCTATGCCAACCGGACGGTTCTGGGGCTTGGCTGCTCGACTCATGGCGATATCCTGGGGCTTAGTCCGAACAACTCCGAGGATCCTGAGGATTGGGGGCACAGGTAAAGGCCCGCTGCCGGTGGGCGTTCTTCACACCGTTTGAGCCGTCCAACTCAAGATGACTTCGGCCAGTGCCTGCGGCTTTTGATGATGCAGCCAGTGATCGCATCCCTGGATCTCGGTGCGGGTCAGCTGCGGTGCAAACTCTTCCAGCCCTTCGGTTGCTTCCGGCAGAAGGGCCGTGTCATTGGCGCCCCAGACCAGCAGGTGCGGTTGTGGCACATGCAACCGGTCGAGCGGCAGGTCCGGCATCGGGATCGGCGCGCCCGGAGCCGCGATCTGCAGGGGCGATGCGCGATACCAGTTCACCATGCCGCGCAGCCGGCCCGGGCGGGACCATTCGGCCTGATAGCGGGCCAGCCGATCCCCCCTGAGCCAGCCAAGATCCATGTTTGCGGAAAACAGGGCGCGCAGGCCCGCGAACTCATCTGTCCTCAGGCCGACTTCGCTGTCCTCTTCGCGTAGTGCAAGAATATACTGAGAGGCCGCCGCCTGAGCGCCGCCTGACACCAGTGCGCGCTGAAACGGCACCGGATGCACCCCGTTCGCAATGATGAGCCGAGAGACAAGATCCGGGCGGAACATCGCCAGCCCATAGGCCACCGCCGCACCCCAGTCGTGGCCCAGTACGGTCATGGGCGCGCCGATCTCGGCTATCAGCGCACCCATGTCGGCCACCAGTTTCGAGGTTGCATAGGCGCCCACCTCGGGCGGTGCCCAGCTTTGGCCGTAGCCCCGCTGATCGGGGGCAATGCAATGGAAATGCTCACAGAGATGCTCTGCCAGTTCCTCCCAGGCGCCGCCATATTCGGGAAATCCGTGCAGCATCAGCAAGGGCGGCAGGGCGGGATCTCCCCAGCGTCTGACGAAGAAGGGCCTGTCGTTCAGCGTGGTAAAACCGGCCTGCATGATGCGTTCCTCCCTGCTTTGTGCCATGCTGTGGTGTCCCTTGGTCTCGTGCAAGCGGTTCGCCACGTCATGCGAAGCATCCGGATGCGCCTTGATGCAGGTCAGCGCGCGGCGGATCTTAAGCTGATAAGCTTCTGGGCAGTTCTGATCATCTGGAGTACCCCATGCCGACGCCCGCCCCCGAACCTCAATCCAACCTGAACGGACAGGACACCCCCGCCGCAAAGGCCGCGCCCAAAACGCCAGGTCCCGAAGAGATCCGCCGCGCCTTTGAAAGCGGGAAGTACCCCTATGCCCGAAAAATGGCCCGAAAGGCCTATGAAGAAGAGAAAGCCAAGCTGCAGGCCGAGCTTTTGAAAGTGCAGCATTGGGCGCTCGAGACAGGCGAGAAGTTCGTGATGTTGTTCGAGGGGCGCGACGCGGCGGGCAAGGGGGGCACGATCAAGCGCTTTACCGAGCACCTGAACCCAAGGCATGCGCGCGTGGTGGCTCTGAACAAACCCACCGATGAGGAACGCGGCCAGTGGTACTTTCAGCGCTATCTGCAGCACCTGCCCACCAGCGGGGAGATCGTCCTTTACGACCGCTCCTGGTACAACCGCGCCGGGGTCGAGCGGGTGATGGGCTTTTGCGAGCCGAACGAATATCTGGAATTCATGCGCCAGACACCGGATCTGGAGCAGATGCTGGTACGCTCAGGCATACGGCTTTACAAATACTGGTTCTCGGTGACGCAGGACGAGCAGTTGCGCCGTTTCAAATCCCGTGAGACGGACCCCCTGAAACAGTGGAAACTGTCACCCATCGACAAGGCGTCACTGGACAAATGGGACGATTACACCGAGGCCAAGGAGGCGATGTTCTTTTACACGGATACGGCGGACGCACCCTGGACCGTGGTCAAGTCCAACTGCAAGAAACGCGCGCGGCTCAACTGCATGCGGCATTTCCTTAGTACGCTCGACTATCCCGGCAAAAACTCCGAGATCGCGCAGGCCCCCGATCCCCTGATCATCGGACAGGCGCATCATGTGATCCACCGCTCGGATCATATCCTTGGCAAAGCCCTGCACCCGGATACGCGCCTGCGCTGACTCTTGCCGGTTGAATTTGACAGCTCCCTTTGCCGCTGTTGTCTTGCGCAGGGAGTGGGGCTACACCCTTTTGCATGATGAACCGCATCGCCTTTCTGGCAGGAGTTGCCTTGGTGACCAGCGCGCCTTCGGGTGTGCAGGCGCACCCCCATGTTTTTGTGGATACTGGTCTTGCGCTCAGCCTGGACTCGCAGGGTCAGCTCGAGGCGGTCGAGGTCACCTGGGCTTATGACGATTTTTATTCGCTCCTGGTATTCGAGGATCTGGGCCTTGATGGCGACATGGACGGGCGGCTGAACACGGCGGAGCTTGGGCTTCTGAAGGGCTTCGATCTCAACTGGGTGGTTGGCTTTGCTGGCGATACCTACCTGCAGCAAGGCGAGAAGCATCTTGCCTTGCAGGCACCAGAGCATGTCTCGACCGAGGTCGTGGATGGCCGCATCATCACCCGCCACCGGCGCAAACTGTCTGAACCGGTTTCAGCGGATGGTGTGGTGATCAAGGCCTATGATCCGACCTATTACACCGCCTATACCGTCAATCAGGGCGTGAGCGTGGGCACAGGCTGTGTGGTGGATATCATCCCGCCGGATCTGGATCGGGCCTACACGCTGGTGGAAGAGCTGCTTTATGCCATGCCCGCCGATCAGGCCGAAGAGGCCTATCCCGAGGTCGGCGCCGCCTTTGCCGATACGGTGCACGTGATCTGCGGGGGCTGAGATGCGGATCCTGACGGCGGTGCTTGCACTTTGTGTTGTTGCGGTGGCGATCTGGCTTTGGGGCTTTGGCGGTGCGCAGGATGTTGCGCGCTGGGCTGCCGAAGGCCAGCGTGAGGCGCAGAACACCCTGGCGCGCGGCCTCAGAGCCCTGAAATCCGGCCAGCCGGGCGCTTTGCTTTCGCTCCTGTCGTTGTGTTTCGCCTACGGTTTCTTTCACGCGGCCGGGCCGGGCCACGGCAAGCTGGTGATCGGCGGATATGGGATCGGCAGGCCGGTTGCACTGGCGCGTCTTGCGGGTTTGGCGGTGGCCTCTTCGCTGGCACAGGCCGCCTCGGCTGTGGTTCTGGTGGCCGGTGGCCTCGTGCTGCTGGACTGGAGCCGGCAGCGCATGACCAATGTCGCCGAAGAGGTGTTGGCGCCCCTGTCGTACGGTCTGATCGCCTGCCTGGGCCTTTATCTGGTCTGGCGCGGCGGGCGGCGGCTCGTCTCCTTGCGTAAGTCAGCCAGCACGCAAACCGGGCAGGCAGATCACTCAGGCTGCGACCACAGCCATTCGCATGACCACCATCACCATGATCACGATCACAACGAGGATGGCGCCTGTCCCACCTGTGGGCACCGCCATGGGCCGACGCTCGAAGAGGCCGCTCAGGTGCACGGGCTGCGCGATGCGCTGGCCATCATTGGCGCCGTTGCCATGCGTCCCTGCACCGGGGCTGTCTTCCTGCTCTTGGTGACCTGGCGGATGGATGTTCTGCCTGCCGGTATCGCCGGAGCCTTTGCCATGGGGCTGGGTACGGCAAGCGTGACGGTTGCTGTCGCCGTCGCTTCGGTCTTTTTGCGCGAAGGCGCATTGCAGAGGATGGAGGGGCGCGGCGCGCTCGCCCTTGCGGCGGGGCTTGAGCTGCTCGCAGGGGGCGTCATTGCCGCGCTGGCGCTGCAGATCATGCTGCGCGCGCTATGAGATGAACCCCGCTGCCGACTGACGCAAAAGCGGCGGCAGGGTTTTGCTGCGGCTATTCGCCTTTGCTCAGGGTCTCAAAGGTCAGTCCCTGCGCCGTGCGCGGTGCAAAGCCTTTCCAGTAGCTGTGAGCGGCCTGCTCCTTGCCAGCATCGTCCACATCGATGACGCCATCGGCTGCTCGCTCGACCAGCTCAAGATAGACAGCCTTTTCCGCATCGCCCTTGAGGTGCAGATCCATATAGGCCGTAGCGAAATGCTGGGTGATGTTGTTCATCCGGTTGGTGTCCCAAACCGCATCCGCGTAGTGTTCAAAGGGGATGAAATCGAGCGTATCCGATGGCTCCCAGCTCTCGATCGGGGCGGGCATCGGGGCGGCGGCATTGTGGTTGGCTGCTTCGAAGGTCAGGAGGTGCCGGTCGGTGTTGACCATGCCTTCAAAGATCTGGCGCATGGCCGGGTACTTCGACACATCGTCCACGCTGCCGGCCATCATCAGGACCGGTTTTTCAACGCCAGAAAGGCCTGCCGCATCCCAGAAACCGGTGTTCATGCCCCAGGGACCGATCGAGATCACCGCCTTGACCCGGTCGTCAATCAACGCGGCATGGCTTTCGCTCCCGGCCATGTTGCGCTTCAGCAGGCCCGCAGGCGTGCCCCAGCTGTATTCTGTGGAGGCTTCGGTCACTCCGGCGCCTGCAAAAATCAGCGCGCCATAACCGCCCATGGAATACCCGATCACCCCGGTTTGAGAGGTGTCTGTGATTTCGCCCAACGGGCCATCCAGCGCCTCCATCTGGTCGATCACGAACTTCTGGTCAATCGGGCGATTGAGCAGAGTCGAGCCAAAGGCGGCCTTGTCGGAATAGGTGCTGTCGGTATGGTCAATGGATACCGTGACGTAGCCCTTGGATGCGAGGTTCTCGCCCAGATGCGACAGCAGATAACGGTTGCCGGGATAGCCGTGCGAGATCACCACAAGGGGAAACCGCTCGCCGCTGGCCGGATCCGCGGCGCGGGCGGCGCGGCCATGCAGGGTCGTGGGGGTGGTGCCATCGCGCAGCACGGTCTCATAAGTGCCGCCCGCAGGCGTACCTGGTGCCGCCGGATACCAGACCTCGACTGTGATCGGGCGATCATAGAGCGGCTGGCTTTCGTCCGTGGTGTTCAGAATGTCGTTCTGGCCGGGGTTGACGAACTCCAGCGTCTGAACGCCGATGGGGTAGGTCCCAAATGCTGCCAGTTCCGGTGCGTCCGGGCGGATGCGGTCGATCCGGTTTTCGGCCACTGCCTGGCCTGCGGCCAGGGATGCGGCCAGGCCGACCATTGCAATCTGTTCGCGCATGAATGTTCTCCTATCGAATGAATGCCGCAACGGTAGCCGCTGTGCGTCGCATGTGTAGGGAATCTTGTGCGATTTTTTCGTGACACTGCGTCACGAGATGCCACGCCAGCAAACGCGGGCCCGGGAAAGGGGCGATCTGATTTTGAGACGTCGCCTATTGCCAGACCAGCCCGCCGGGCCTAAGGCGGATCCATGAAGACCGTGATGACATATCGTGAGCACGCCCGAGCCGTGGCTGTGCTGGGGCTGCCGCTGATCGGAGGGCATGTGGCCCAGTTTGCGATCAGCATGACAGACACCATCATGCTGGGCTGGTACGGGGCCGAGGAACTGGCAGCGGTCACACTGGCAAGTTCCTATTTCTTTGTCTTCTTCATGCTGGGCGCCGGTTTTGCCTTTGCGGTCATGCCGCTGGTGGCGGCCGCCGCCGGAGCAGGGGAGGAGCGTCAGATCCGCCGCTCGACCCGGATGGGATTGTGGCTGTCGCTGGCCTATGGCGTGGTCGCGCTGCCCGCCTTGTGGTATTCGGAGCCGATCCTGTTGATGCTGGGGCAAAAGTCCGAAGTCGCGGCGGACAGCGCCATCTACCTGCGCCTTGCGGGCTGGGGGATGTTTCCGGCCCTTCTGGTGATGGTGCTCAAATCTTACCTGGCGGCGCTGGAGCGTACGCAGGTGGTTCTCTGGGTGACGATCCTTGCCGCAGCCATGAACGCCGTCGTGAACTATGCGCTGATCTTCGGCAATCTGGGTGCGCCCGAGCTCGGGATCGAGGGCGCTGCGCTGGCTTCAGTCCTAACCCAGAGCCTGTCTCTTCTCGCAGTCCTGATTTATGCCCTGCGCGCGCTTGCCCAGCATGAGTTATTGCGAAACTTCCATCGCCCCGATTGGGAGATGCTGCGCGAGGTGTTCCGCCTTGGCCTGCCGATTGGCCTGACCAACCTCAGCGAGATCAGCCTGTTCACCGCCTCGGCCATGATGATGGGATGGCTGGGCACGGCGACGCTTGCGGCGCATGGGATTGCCATCACCCTCTCCGGCCTCACCTTCATGGTACATCTGGGGTTGTCCAATGCGGCGACGATCCGGGCTGGCAATGCCTATGGGCGCAAGGACAGGGGGCACCTGGAAAGTGGAGCCAGAGTTGTGATTGCGCTTTCACTGATTATGGCAGTGGCTACGATTGTGCTGTTCCTTGCTGCGCCGGGTCCGCTGATTTCCCTGTTCCTGGCGCCGGACGATCCCGAAAAACCCCAGATCCTGGTCATCGGCGCCGCGCTTTTGGCGGCGGCGGCCCTGTTCCAGCTGATGGACGGGATGCAGGTCGTGGCGCTGGGCCTGTTGCGCGGCGTTCAGGATACAGGCGTGCCCATGGTCATTGCTGCCCTCAGCTATTGGGCGGTGGGGATCCCGGCATCCTACCTCTTCGGCTTCACCTTTGGTTGGGGCGGCGCAGGGGTGTGGTACGGTCTTGCTTTGGGGCTGAGCTGTGCCGGTTTCTTCTTGCTGATGCGGTTTTGGCGGAGATCTGTTCGCAAGTTGACGCCTGCCGCCTCAAAAGGCTTCCGGCTCTAGACCTTGCGGTTCTTTGTCAGCCGGTCGGCCTTTTTGCGCACCAGCACGCTGCGCAGATCGTGCATGGCCATCAAAAGCGCATCTGTCACCTCATCGAGCTGCTCGTCCGTCGCGCGGGTTTGCACCCAGTGGGCGGTAAGGTTCATGTGATCCATTGCCCGGTGGATGTCGTCGATGTCGCGCCGGGCCAGGACCTTTGTGCGCTGGTCCATCCAGGCCTTGATCTCGGCCAGATCCCGAGAGGACAGTTCGCGGTCGCCATGGGCGCGGATCTCGCCGTTGCGTATGTTCACAACGGCGATCTGATCCATGTCGATCCGGCGCTGCCGGTTTTCCGTATCCACGCGAAAGACGAAGGCGCCGTTCTCGCGGACGCGAAAGTAGTATTCGGGCAGCGCGACCGACATGGGCAGAACTCTCCTGTTTAGCTTAGACCATCGCAGAACGCTTTGATGCGGCGACAGGCTTCGATCAGGGCGTCGTCCGAGGTGGCGTAGCTGATGCGGAAGTTCGGCGACAGGCCAAAGGCGGCACCAAAGACCACCGCGACATCCTGATCTTCCAGCAGTGCTGTGGCAAAGGCTTCGTCATCACTGATGACGGTACCCTTCTCCGTGGTCTTCCCGATGAGCCCCGCGATGGAGGGGTAGACGTAGAATGCGCCTTCGGGCGTGGGGCAGGTGATGCCGTCGATCTCGTTGAGGGCGGCCACCACCAGATCGCGGCGGCGTTTGAAGGCCACGTTGTTTTCGGCAATGAAATCCTGCGGACCGTTCAAGGCCTCCACCGCCGCCCACTGGCTGATCGAGCAGGGGTTGGAGGTGGACTGCGACTGCACCTTGCGCATTGCGGCAATCAGATGCTCAGGGCCTGCGGCGTAGCCAATGCGCCAGCCGGTCATGGCATAGGCCTTTGACACTCCGTTGCAGGTCAGCGTGCGCTCATAAAGGCCGGGTTCAACCTCGGCGGGGGTGCAGAACTCAAAGCCGTCAAACACGAGATGCTCGTACATGTCATCCGTCATCACCCAGACATGGGGATGACGCATCAACACATCGGTCAACGCCTTGAGTTCGGCGCGGCTGTAGCCTGCGCCGCTCGGGTTCGAGGGCGAGTTGAAGATGAACCATTTGGTCTTGGGCGTGATCGCGGCCTCAAGCTGCTCTGGCGTCAGTTTGAAGCTGTTCTCGAGCGTGGCCTCAACCGCGATCGGGGTGCCGCCCGCCAAGAGGACCATATCCGGGTAGCTGACCCAGTACGGCGCGGGGATAATGACCTCGTCTCCCGGGTTGAGGGTGGCCATCAGCGCATTGTACAGCGTCTGCTTGCCACCCGTTCCAACGGAAACCTGCTTGGGCGTGTAGGTCAGCCCATGATCGCGCTGCATCTTGGCGCAGACGGCTTCTTTCAGCTCGATGATCCCGTCCGGCGCGGTGTATTTCGTCTTGCCTGCGGCGATGGCCGCGACGGCGGCATCCTTGATGTTTTGGGGGGTGTCGAAGTCCGGCTCGCCCGCGCTGAGGCCGATCACATCGCGGCCCTGCGCCTTCAGTTCTGCCGCAAGCGTGCTGATCGCGATCGATGGTGACGGTTTTACGCGAGAAAGCGTTGCAGACAGGAAAGACATGGCAAAAGGGCCTCGGTTTGAATGTTGCTGAGAACTGTCATAGGGTGCGGCCAATTCGCGATCAAGCGGCAACACCCCAAACAACCAAGGGAGAGCCAAAATGGCCGAGGAAACAACAGACTGGTTCGGGCCCGATGCGGCTACCTTCGGCGACCGGGTCGCCGCCGCACGCGAGGCTGCAGGCATGAACCAGGCTCAGCTGGCTCGCCGTCTCGGGGTAAAGAAAAGCACGCTCATGGGCTGGGAGCAGGATATCTCAGAGCCGCGCGCCAACAAGCTTTCGATGATGGCGGGATTGCTGAACGTGTCGATGACCTGGTTGCTGACGGGCGAAGGTGAAGGCATGTCCGAACCTAACGAGATGGATCTGGACATCGGAGATTTTGCCTCTGTCCTGAGTGAGCTACGAGACCTGCGTGCCGACCTGCGTGCAAGTTCGGAGCGCGCCGCGCGGCTGGAGAAAAAGCTGCGTACACTCCTTCAAAACGCAGCCACCTGATGTGAAACGAATCTCATGAACGAACAGACAAACAGTGTTGAAACACGCGAGAACCGCCTGAAACGTCTTCGGATGCGATCCATGCGGCGGGGCATAAAGGAGATGGATATCCTGCTGTCAGCATTTGCGGACGCAAATCTGGCAAGCATGGATGAGGGACGCCTCGCCCTCTATGATCGTCTTTTGCATGAGAATGATCAGGATTTATATCAATGGGTTACGGGGCAGGTTCCGGCACCGGATCCGTTTGCCGAGCTAATCCACGACATCGCGCAAACCTATCAATAATCATAAAAATCCAGCTTAACCGATTTTTCGGGAATTGTCTGCATTCTGTGTCTCAGCAAATTCGAGTCGGAGATGCGAATGAGTATGGAAATGCCTATTGGCCAGCAGGACCGCAAAGGGTTCATGACTGGCTACCTTGAAGCCCTGGCCCTGGTGGAGCGACTGCACCGCCTGTTGCTGGACGTGATCAAGGATGAGTTCGAGCGCGTTGGCGTTCTGGAAATCAATGCTGTGCAGGCACTGCTTCTGTTCAACATCGGCGACAATGAAGTCACCGCTGGCGAACTGAAAACGCGCGGCTACTACCAGGGCAGCAACGTCAGCTACAACCTGAAAAAGCTGGTCGACATGGGGTACATGCACCACCAGCGCTGCGAGATCGACCGCCGGTCGGTACGCGTTCGCCTGACACCGCGAGGCCGGGAAATCCGGGATATCGTGGCCGGGCTGTTCTCTCGTCATGCCGAAGGCCTTGAAGGCAAGGGCGTGATCAGTGGGCAGGGGATCGAAGACATCACCACTGCGCTGAAACGCGTGGAACGGTACTGGTCTGACCAGATCCGCTATATCTACTGACAAGTTATCACAGGCCTGTACGGCAGAATGCCCGGCTGCAGCAAGAATTGCTGCAAGGTCTGCTCAAAAGCGTTTTGGATCGGAACGCCCACGAAAATAGAAGCCTTCCCTTCCGACTTGAAGAATTCAAGATCCAGGACTGCGTCGCGCGTGGACAACAAGACCGTGCAGACGTTCTGACACCGGCAAGAATGCCTCTCCCCGAAAAATCAACCTTGCAAGGGCCGCAGCATGGCTGACGCGCAGTCGGCCCATGGCCGGTCGCGTGCCTTTGCGCGGAAAGCCCCCGCATATTGGTGCGGTGGCAGGATCACTTCACAAAAGCGGCCCCCCAATGGGAGCCGCTTCTTTGTTGAGACCTACGCCCAAGCCAGTGCCGTGACGTTGATATCACCAGTGGCCTGTGCTCTCCATGCTGGCCCAGGGTTCGGCGGGCGCGAGCGCATCACCGTTTTGCAGCAGTTCGACCGAGATGTTGTCGGGGGAGCGGATGAAGGCCATGCGCCCGTCGCGCGGCGGACGGTTGATGGTGATGCCGTTGTCCATCAGGTGCTGACACACCTCATAGATGTTGTCGACGCCATAGGCGAGGTGGCCAAAGTGGCGGCTGTCGCTGGGCAGACCCTCGTCACCGTCCCAGTTATAGGTCAGCTCGACCGGAGCTTCCGGTTGGCCCGGAGGGGCCATGAAGATAAGCGAAAACCGCCCCTCTTCACTGTCATAGCGACGGGTCTCTTCAAGGCCCAGGAGTTTGTAGAAGGCCATGGATTTCTCCAGATCCTTCACGCGGACCATCGTGTGCAAATAGGTAAGGGGCATGTGGTTTTCCCTGCTTTGATCTTGTCTTGAAAGGAGACTAAGCGTGCGTATCGAAAAGTCGAGGGGCTGTCGTCAAAAAGCGGACTGAATACCGAAATTCACCCCAAATCGATTGGATTCGAAAAGGCCGATATTGCTGTCGACCTTGGCCGCCGTCATGCTGAGCGTCGGGTTGAAGCCGTAGTAATCGACCTTCTTGAAGGTCAGAGAGATATCCGCCTGATAGTGATTGTCATGCCGCCCGTCCGGGCTGTGGGGAGAGACATCGTAGTCCCGCACCCGTCCCCAAAGACCAAATCGCGCAACCGCGCCGAAAATCGGCTTTTCAAGGGTCAGTTGGGTTCTGAGCCCGATTTCCTGAAATTCATCTGAGGCTCTGCTCGCTGTTGCCGAGGCCAGCGACAGGTTGGTCCAGAGCGTTGCCCCCGAGCCGAGATGGAAGCTGTAGGAAAGATCCCCGCGCGATGTGTTCTGGTCGCTGGTGATCACGCCGTCCTGAACTTCGTGCGAAAGGCGGGCGTTGATCCGTCGACCTCGCTTCAGTTTGTAGCTTTGCCCTGCTGACAGGCGCAGGAAGCGGGCGTATTCTTCGCCACCATACCAGCTTTGACCCAGATCGACTGCAAAGCGGAATTCACCACGCCGATCCAGGTTTATGCCCTTGAGACCATAGCCGATCTGGTAGGAGGTAAAGGCGAAATCGTTTCCTTCGGCGCCGGGGGCCTGGGCCTTGGCATCCGAAGACAGGGTGTAGGTTCGCGATGTCAGCGAGAAGGCAATGTCATGGGCCCGGGTTTCCGTCTGGTGAAAACGGTACCGGGAGCGGACACTTACTTCGTACTCGATACCGGACAGGGCGCGCTGGCTTCCCCCCAATTGGTATTCGACCGGTTGACCGAGCAACAGCTCCGACAGCTGGTAGTTCAGAAATGAAGAACGTTCGGAAGATCCGTTGTTGATATTGGATTCCGGTGAGACGGAAACCGAGAACCGGTGCAGCCAGGGGCTGCTTGCGCGCACATAGCGGAAATCCCGCACCGCGCGGCGTTCAAGCGTCTCGTTGGGGGCGTATTCCACAGCGCGGCGCAGCCAGAATTGCGCCAGGGTGCGCTGCCCACCCGATGAGAGCGCCTGCGCGGTGATCATCGCGGCGGCGTATTTCTCTTCGTCGGTCGTGGAAAGGGACCAGGCCCGTTTGGCAGATTTGCGCGCCAGAGCGTAATCGCCAAGGTCGCGCGCGGCGCGGGACCTGATCAGAAGGGCAGAGCGATCGTGGGGATCCCGGGCAATCAGGGCATCCGCAAGGGCCATGGCCTGTTTGGGATTGCGCAGGCGCAGCAAGTCCGCCGCCGCAGAGCGCATCTGGGGCGGCGTCAGCACAGCCCTGTCTTCGGGCACAGCATGGGCTGCGCCCGCGCCAAGGCAGGGGAGCAGCACGCAAAAAAGGATCGCGGCTCCTCGATTTGCCTTTTGTCCTATGCGCCTGGCGCGCCGCATTAGGGGATGTTGTTGTAGACGATGAAACCACCGGTTTCACGGACGGTGCCGGCGGCCGGGTCAATCGTGTTTTCCAGAACCACGACACCGACGATTTCCTCTGCATTGTCGCCCGACACGATCGCATAGTAGTTGCCGCTTTCGTAGGTCTGCAGATCCCCGTTCGCATCGGTGTATCGGCTGCGCAGTGTGCCGATGATCTCGCCGTTGTCGTCCAGGTTGCCGGGGCCGACGTCAAAGGTGGCAACCGGAATGCTCGACAGGGTCAGATTGTTCTCCGTGTTGATCCTGTTGATGACATCGTTGGTGATGTCCGTTCCATTGGTGTTGTAGATCGTTCTGTTGGTCAAAGAGCCTGACACCGCGTCCCCGCGCCCGCCTGTGGTGGGGTTGAAGTCGTCAAAATCGATTGCGATCTGCACATCCGCAGTGGTGTATTCGATGCCGCCGGAACCATTGAAGTCACGTACCCCTGCAAGGGCGCCGTTGTATTGCGCCTGACCGGAGGAGGGCAGAGTTACGGCATTGTCGCGCTGGTAGATGAAGCCGCCGAATCCGTAGTCGGCATAGGCGCCTGTGCGAACAATTGCGAACTGTGTGTTGCCCGAGGTGCTGACGCCGTAAATGGCGCGATGGGTGAACTGGTTGATCGCTTCGCTGTCGTTGATGTCCGTGTATTGCGCGTCCGCCTCGTAGACCGCGAATGGCCCGAGGCTGCTGACGGCCGTGCCGCGTGCGTAGGTGCCATCGCCGTCAAAGGCCAGGTTGTCGACAGAAAAGGTGTCACTGGTGCTGTTATAGCTGATATCGGTGGCGTATCCGTTGCCCCGATAGGCGTCTTCCGTGCTCGTGCCTTCGCGCCGAAAGATGGCAACAGACGCAGACGGAGAGGCCGTGCCCGGGGGGCGTCCGTTGCTGTCAATGCCAGATCCCGTATCTGTTCCGGAATCTGCGCCGGAATCGGTGGTCTCTTCGGTGAAGGGATTGCCATTGCCGCACGCCGAAAGCGCAAGCGCCGCAATAAATGCGCCTGTAATCTTATTCATGATGTGACTGCCTCTGCTCGAAACTCTGGGCGTTTTTTTGCCTAGCATTCGCTCAGGTTGTCAAAATGTCAACGAATTTGGCGCGGCTATGGAATATTGCTTCGAAGGTCTGGCCCGAATGCCATAGTCGTCTCGCTCCGACCCTTGTTCCAGGCCCTTGGCCTGCGCTTGCGCAACGGGTATGACCGAAGGCGCAAAAGTCCGCAGCGCGGCCAAGGTCGGGGAGAGATGATCGTGCAGCAATACCATGATGCACTGCGCCATATACTTGAGAACGGTGTCCGCAGCAGTGACCGGACCGGCACTGGTACGCTCTCTTGTTTTGGCATGCAGGCGCGGTATCCGCTGGCGGATGGGTTTCCGCTTGTGACGACGAAAAAGCTTCACCTGCGCTCGATCATTCATGAGCTTCTTTGGTTCCTGTCGGGGGATACCAATATCAAGTACCTCAAGGACAATGGCGTTTCGATCTGGGATGAATGGGCGAACGAGAACGGTGATCTGGGTCCCGTTTATGGCTATCAGTGGCGCCGGTTTCCAAAGCTTGAGCTGGCGCCGGGTACCACGGGGGACGAGCCGCTGTACCGCGCAGGCAGCGTTGATCAGATTGCGGAACTGGTACGGATGATCGAAACCTCTCCGGACAGCCGCCGTCTTATCGTGTCGGCCTGGAATCCCGGAGATGTGCCCGATATGGCCTTGCCACCCTGCCATACCCTTTGGCAGGTGCGCATTCTGGGCGGCAAGCTGCATCTGCAGCTGTATCAGCGGTCCGCCGACATGTTCCTTGGCGTGCCTTTCAATATCGCCTCATATGCGCTGTTGCAGGCGATGCTGGCCCATGTAACCGGCTACGAGGTGGGTGATTTCGTCCATACCATGGGGGACGCCCATATCTATGCCAACCATATGGATCAGGTGAACGAGCAACTCTCGCGTACGCCCAAGGCCCTGCCCACATTGCGGATCAAGCGCGACGTCGGCTCGATCTTTGATTTCCGCTACGAGGATTTTGAGTTCGTCGGCTATGATCCCGACCCGGCCATCAAGGCGCCGGTTGCCGTCTGATCGCAAAGGAGCGGTGATGATTACACTGATTGCGGCCCGCGCCCGAGACGGGGCCATCGGCAAGGACAACACGATCCCCTGGCACGCACCGGAGGATTTGAAAGCCTTTCAGCGTGAAACGCTGGGCGGTGCCATTATCATGGGGCGCCGGACCTGGGACAGCTTGCCCGTGAAGCCTTTGAAAAACCGGCTGAACATTGTTGTCTCGTCCAGTCCGGACGCTGCTGAAACGGTATGCACCTCGATCGATGAAGCGATTGACCTTGCCTATGGGGAAGGCTACCGGCGTATCTATGGCATCGGAGGCGCGGGGATTTACGCCGCCATGATGGCGCGCGCGGATCGTCTCTTGATAACCGAAGTCGATACGCATGTCGCAGGCGCAGACACCTTCTTCCCGGAATTCGCCGCCGAAGACTGGAAGCGTCTTGGTGTCACCCCTTTGCGCGCCTCGGACCCCGCTTGCACCCTGGTGGAATACCTGCGGTGTCCGGGCCACTGAATGCGGCTCCGAGCGACCAAGCTGCGTCAGCGCAGGCCGAGGGCCTGTTCAGCTTTCCTTTGAGCGTTCTGCAGATCCAGCAGAAACAGAAGTGAAATCGGCCGGGATGAGCGACGGCTCACCGTTGAGGCTGAAGCCTGTGTGCCAATAGGGCCTGCCGGTGCGATGGTGCGTCTGCTTCTGGTTGGAGGACGCGGGATACGTCAAAGTTCGACGAGTTCTCCGGCCATTTCACGTCCGTCTCGCCCTTCGGTGAGCTGATAGCCGACCTTCATGTTATCGGCGAGGCCCTTCAAACCGGACCGTTCCACCTGAGAAATATGTACAAAGACGTCCTTGCCGCCGGTGTCGGGTTCGATAAATCCGTAACCCTTTGTGGTGTTGAACCATTTCACGGTGCCACTTGGCATTTCCCGTGTCTCCTTCTACCTTACAGCCGCTCCCCGAAACCTGGAGGGGGCACTCATTTACGCCCAACCGCAGCGTCGATGGCGCGGTGTGGGGCAACAAACGACGCATTAACAAAGGCTAAGCAACATTAACTCTTACACGTAGGATTTGAAAATCAAGGTTCGGATGCGAATTCTACCGTAAATTGCGAGGGGCAGCCCGCAAGGAGGGGCGAAAACATGCAGCTTTATGGACTGAAGGTCTGTGATACATGCCGCAAGGCTTTGAAGCTTGTGCCTGAGGCGCAACTTGTGGATGTCAGGGTGGACGGGGTGCCGGATGAGATCCTCGAGAAAGCCTATCGCGAGTTTGGCAGCAAGCTGGTCAACACGCGCTCCACGACCTGGCGGGGCCTCAGCGAGGAGGAACGTGCCAAACCTGCGCTCGAGTTGCTGCGGGCGCACCCTGCCTTGATGAAGCGGCCGTTGATTGAAAAGGAAGGACAACTCTTTCTTGGTTGGGACAAAAGCGTTCAGGCGTCTCTTGGAGTTGCCTGAACCTGTTGGCAAAGAGGGCCCTTCGACCGCTGTGCCGAAGGGCCGGTGCTGCCGGGCGGCCTCAGGCCGGGGCGGCGATGGGCTGCCTGCTGCGCAGTAGGGCATCGACGGACAAGGCACCGGCGCCCTTGACCACCAGAAGGCTCAGAAGAAAGACCCAGAACAGACGCTGATCCAGGATCACGCCATCAGGAAAGCGATCGAACCACGCTCCCAGCGTTTTGATGTCGGTGCCATTGTGCCCATAGATATCGGTCAGCGATTGCACCACCACAAAGCCGATCATGCCAAGGGCTGCAAGGCGCGTGAACAGGCCGATGATGATCAGCAGAGGCAGAATGAATTCCGCCCAGGTTCCGGCCATCACCACCAGCCAGTGGAAGACTCCAAGCTGCGAGACGTCATAGCCGACCGCCTCAAGCTGTTTGGGGAAGATCTGCGAATAGGCGCCGATGGAGGGCGAGAAAAGGCCAAGAATACCGTCGCCCAATTTGGTGACGCCGGACACCCAGAAATACATCAACAGGGTCGCGGCAAACACCAATCGCGCGGCAATCGGCAATATCCAGTTCCCCGCGGTCTCGATCTTCTCGAAGGCCGCGTTGTGGAGCGATACAAGAGTATGCATGGGGATATCCTTTATGTCATGAGGTCGGTCAAACCGCCCCCGTCAATCAGCAGGGCAAGCGGTGTGGACAGGTCGAAATCGGGGGTGGTCTTGAGCGCTGCGTCATAGGCTTCGCTGATCGAGCGATCTGCCGTCAGCGCTGCGATCCAGTCGGCGGATCCAGGCGGGAGCGCATGTGGGATCGGGTCGAATTCGGGGCGGGTCACCAGCACGTCCTGCGGGTCGGCTTGCGGTTTCTGAGCATCTGGCTGGGTGGCAAAGCGCCAGATGTCAAACAGCGGCCAGTCGGATCTGACCAGTTCCACCGAAGGGGCAAGGTGCAGGCGTGCGCGCATCAAGTCTTCCGGCGAGAGACGTGCCAAGCGCTCGGCGGGCAGGGCAGTGGCATCCGCTGCATGATAGGATCGGCGCAGCGCTAGTTCCAGCCGGGCCACATCTGGCAGATAGCCAAGGTGCGAGAGCTGCTGCATCTCCGCCAGAAACGCGGGAAACTCGGCCCCGAAATGCATCATCAGCGGAGAAGACGGCGGGTGCTGGCGCAGGTATATTCCGGCCAGACCGTCCATGTTCTCCTTGCCAAGAAGGCTGGCAACGGCTGGAAAGCCCTCGTGCAGAGCCTCGGTCAGGGAGGCCGCGACATTGTTGCGATAGACGGCGAACCGGCGCCCGGCAGGGCGGCCTGCTGCATCCTGAAGCCCCTCCGGTACCGGGGCCTCGGGCGCAAGAAGCGCCTCGGTGAACTGGTCCTGCGTGTGTGTCATGCCGACACCGGGGCGGGGGCGAGTTTGGCCAGGGCGGTGGCAGCGCGCGCCGCCTCATCCCGCAGGACGGGCCACTCGGGCACATCTGTGTCCCATTCGATCAGAACGGGCTTGGGCCCGGATGCCTGCAGGGTGTAATCCAGCAGCGACCAGACAGGGTCCACCACTTCACGCCCATGGCTGTCAATGAGCAGCGGCGCGCCGTGGTCGTCCTCATCCTCGTCATGGCCGCCCAGATGGATTTCCCCGACCTTATCCAGCGCGAAGGCGTCGATATAGCCGGTCGGCGAAAAGCCAAGGTTGGTGGCGGAAACAAAGACGTTGTTCACATCCAGAAGCAGCCCGCAGCCGGTGCGGCGGCTGACCTCGGCAAGGAAGTCAGGCTCGGACCAGTCGCTTTCGGCAAAGGCCAGGTAGCTGGAAGGGTTCTCAAGCAGCATCTTGCGCCCGATTGTCTCTTGCAACTGATCGATGTGGTCGCAAACGCGGGTCAGGGTCACCTTGGTATAGGGCAGGGGCAGCAGATCATTCAGGAAATGGCTGTCATGGGTGGACCAGGCCAGATGTTCGGAAAAGCTGGCCGGGTTCAGCCAGCCGACCAACTTATTCAGGCGCGCAAGGTGATCCGGGTCAAGCGGCCCCTCACCGCCGATGGACAGGCCCACGCCATGCACCGAGATGGCATAGCGCTCGGACAGGTGGCGCAGCTGCGCCGGGGGGCGACCGCCATCACCCATGTAGTTTTCAGCGTGAATTTCGAGCCAGCGTACCGGGCCGGGGCCGTCTTCATCCTCGGGGGGGCGTATCAGGGCCTCAAAATGCTGCGGCTTGTAGCCAACGCCGGGGGTGGCAGGAAGCCGGTCCAATCTGGTGC
Organism: Phycobacter sedimenti; assembly: GCF_038148855.1. Classification (NCBI taxonomy): domain Bacteria; kingdom Pseudomonadati; phylum Pseudomonadota; class Alphaproteobacteria; order Rhodobacterales; family Roseobacteraceae; genus Phycobacter; species Phycobacter sedimenti. The sequence goes on from NZ_JBBVGR010000002.1 coordinate 334,264, forward strand.
TGTCCAACATGGCGTGTCCTGACTGCGATCTTATCACTGCAAAGGGAGTGTGAAGGGGGGCGTGCCCCCCTTCGTGCATGCGGCTTATGCGGGCAGATCACGCTCAAGCGGATCGAGCGAGCCTTTACGCTCGGTGCCATCGGCCATGGCGGGCAGTTCGATATCAAGGCAGGAGCCAGCATCGACCAGGGTCCAGGCATTGCCCTGATAATCGACGACCGAAGAGCCGGCGCAGGTGGTGCCGGGGCCGGCAGCGCAATCGTTCTGTCCGGCCAGCGAAACGCCATAGCATTTTTCCTTGCTCTGGGCGGCGACGGGCATGGTGGTGGCGGCGGTCAGAGCCGCTGCAACGGCGCTGGCGACGGCAAGGGTTTTGGCGTGCTTCGACATGAAGGTGTCCTCCTCGAAAAAAATGGGGCGGGATCGACGTGATCCGCTTTGGGTGTGAAATCACTCTAGACGAGCTTTTTCGTGCTTTGAATTCACGAGCCTGTGCCTCACGCGGGCGTCAGATTTCGTGACAGATTGAATGCGCGCAAGGGGCAGTATTTCAAGGGGAATTGCCGCGCAAAAGAAAACCGGCCCCCAAGTGGGAGCCGGAAAAATCTGTCTGATCGGTGCAAATGTTACAAAAGGTCCGGCGGGGTCGCTTCGCGCCCAAGGGTCTTTGTTACATCTTCAAGGCTTGCGACCTTGGTCTGTTTTTCGCCAAGGCGGCGGACGGAAACGGTGCGCTCTTCCACCTCGCGGTGACCGACGGCGAGGATCACGGGTACCTTGCCGACCGAGTGTTCGCGGACCTTGTAGTTGATCTTCTCGTTGCGAATATCCGCCTCGGCCCGCACGCCAGCATCGCGCAGGGTCTGGACAACTTCATTGACGTAATCGTCCGCCTCGGAGGTGATCGAGGCGACAACCACCTGGCGCGGGGCCAGCCAGAAGGGCAGCTTGCCGGCGTGTTCTTCGATCAGGATGCCGATGAACCGCTCGAACGAGCCCAGCGTTGCGCGGTGCAGCATGAACGGGCGGTGCTTGTTGCCGTCCTGCCCGATATAGGTCGCATCCAGGCGCTCCGGCAGATTCGGGTCCACCTGCAGGGTGCCGCACTGCCAGTTCCGGCCGATGGCGTCGGTCAGAGTGAACTCAAGCTTCGGCCCGTAGAAGGCGCCTTCGCCCTCAAGGATCTCATAGTCGTACCCGGCCGCCTTGCAGGCATCGCCAAGCGCTTTTTCCACGAAATCCCAGCTTTCATCGCTGCCGATCCGCTTTTCGGGGCGGGTCGAAAGCTTGATCGTCCAGTCATGGAAGCCAAGATCGGCGTAGATCTTCGACAGGAAGTCAATGAACCGCGCGGTTTCGCTTTCGATCTGATCTTCTGTGCAGAAGATATGCCCATCATCCTGGGTAAATCCGCGCACCCGCATGATGCCATGCAGCGCGCCCGAGGGTTCATAGCGCGCGCAGGAGCCGAACTCAGCCATGCGCAAGGGCAGGTCGCGGTAGGATTTGAGGCCCTGGTTGAACACCTGCACGTGGCAGGGGCAGTTCATCGGCTTGAGCGCATTGACCGCTTTTTCGCGGGCATGCTCCTCGTCCACTTCGACGATGAACATGTTCTCCTGGTACTTGTCCCAGTGGCCCGAGGCCTCCCACAGTTTGCGGTCTACGACCTGCGGCGTGTTCACCTCGACATAGCCGCCGCGTTCCTGCTGGCGGCGCATATAGTCCTGAAGAGTGGTGTAGACTTTCCAGCCGTTGGGATGCCAGAAGACCTGACCGGGCGCCTCTTCCTGCATGTGGAAAAGGTTCATCTCGCGGCCCAGCTTGCGGTGGTCGCGCTTGGCGGCCTCTTCCAGCATGGTCAGATGCGCCTTCAGCTTTTCCTTGCCGGTAAAGGCGACGCCGTAAATGCGCTGGAGCATGGGGCGATTGCTGTCACCGCGCCAGTAGGCGCCGGCAATGGACATCAGCTTGAAGGCATCGCCCGGCACCTGCCCGGTGTGCTGCAGGTGCGGGCCGCGGCACAGATCCTGCCAGTGGCCGTGCCAGTACATGCGCAGCGGTTCGTCGCCGGGAATGGCGTCGATGAGCTCGACCTTGTAGGGTTCGTTGTTGGCCTCGTAGAACTTCACCGCACGTTCGCGATCCCAGACCTCGGTGGTCACCGGCTCGCGCTTGTTGATGATTTCCTTCATCTTCTTTTCGATCGCCCCGAGGTCTTCGGGGGTGAAGGGTTCAGCGCGGTCGAAATCGTAATACCAGCCGTTCTCGATCACCGGGCCAATGGTGACCTTGGTATCGGGCCAGATCTCCTGCACGGCGCGGGCCATGATGTGGGCCAGGTCGTGGCGGATCAGCTCGTTCGCCTGCGCTTCGTCCTTCATGGTGTGAATTGCGATCTGCGCATCGGCATTGATCGGCCATTGCAGATCCCAGTGCTTGCCATCGATCGTGGCTGAAATCGCTTTTTTCGCCAGCGAGGTCGAAATGTCGGCAGCTACCTCGGCGGGTGTGACGCCAGCCTCGTAGCTGCGTGCATTGCCATCGGGAAGGGTGAGAGAAATCTGGGCCATATCGGCTGCTCCTCGTCGGTTTGGCGCCCACTGAACGCCCGGTTGCGGGTTGAATTGTTCGCGCTATGTGAAACGAGATGCAAAACGTGTCAAGCAATGAGAGAAGCAAGCCGGTGGAAAAACGCGTGTTTCAGGCGGTGACGAGTTCTGATGAGCCGCCATCCGCCAACGAGGCGCGCAATGGTCTGTGTCATGTGCTGAGCCTCGGTATGACCAAGATCGCCGACGGATTGATCGACCCGAAACTGGTGCTCAGCTGGCTGTTGACTGCGATCGGTGCCCCGGCTCTTCTTGTTGGATTGCTGGTTCCGATCCGCGAGGCTGGCGCCCTGCTGCCGCAGGTCCTTTTCGCGCCTCGGGTTGCGCGGATGCCCATCCGAAAGTGGGTCTGGGCCGCAGGATCGGCTGTGCAGGGGCTGGCAGCCGCAGCGATCTGTCTTGTCGCCCTGCAGTTTTCCGGCGCGGCGGCGGGGGTGCTGATCTGCGCGTCTGTCGCGATTCTGGCGGTGGCACGTTCGGCCTGCTCGGTGTCCTACAAGGACATTCTCGGCAAGACGGTTGCCAAAACCCGGCGCGGGGCGGTAACGGGCGCGGCGGCCTCTGTATCGGCCGTTGGTGTGATGATATTTGCCGGGCTGCTGATACTGGAGGGAGGCCGTAGCCAGACCATCGTCCTGCTGGCCATCGCGCTGGCCTCTGTACTGTGGATCGCTGCGGCGGCCGTGTTCACCCGGATCGAGGAGGAGCGCAGCGAAAGTCAGCCCGAGGGCGCATCGGTCGATTTCTCTATCCTGCGCCGCAATCCCAACCTGACCCGCTTTATCGCGGCGCGCGGGCTTCTGGTGTCCACTGCTCTGGCGCCGCCTTATCTGGTCATTCTGAACGGGACCGACGGGGAGTTTTCAAAACTTGGGGCGCTGGTCCTTGCGTCGGGCCTCGCCTCCCTTGTCAGCTCTTGGACGTGGGGACGGGCGGCCGACAAATCATCCCGGCGGGTTTTGATGCGCTCTGGCGTGATCGGTGCATTGGGGATGCTATGCGCGGTTGCGCTGTCACTGGCCGGGCTTGCACAAGGGCTTTGGGCGATACCACTGGTGCTCTTTTCCGTGATGATCGCCTATCACGGGGTGCGCCAGGGACGGTCCACATACCTAGTGGATATTGCACCAGAGCACGAGCGAGCCAATTGGACGGCGGTCGCCAACACGGTGATCGGGGTCTTGCTGCTTGCCGTTGGAGCCTTTGGGGGCGTGTTGTCTTTCCTTGGTCCCGAAGCGGTGCTTGTGTTGTTTGGTGCTTTGTCTCTGGCTGCTGCCGGAGTGGCACGCGGCCTGACCGAGGCAGAGTAGCGCGCTCCGGTCTTTACCTCGGCGAACCATTTGGTGCAGGGTGCGGCGAAAAGTCAAAAGGCGCTGCGGCGCTATTCTGGTGACAAAGGCGGGACGCGATATGGGCCAAACACAGTACCTAGAATGTGCGAATGGACGGCGGATTGCCTATCATGTGACGGATGGCACAGGCCCCGTGATCGTTTTCCTTGGCGGGCTCAAGTCCGACATGGAAGGCACCAAGGCCGTGCATCTTGAGGCTTGGGCCAAGGCGCATGGACGTGCGTTCCTGCGCTTTGACTATTCCGGCCACGGGGAAAGCTCGGGCACTTTTGAGGAGGGCTGCATCGGCGATTGGCTCGAGGATACGCTGGCGGCCATTGATGCCCTGACCGAGGGTGCGATCATTCCCGTCGGCTCTTCCATGGGCGGCTGGCAGGCGCTCCTTCTGGCCAAGGCGCGGCCTGAACGGATCGCCGGGATGGTCACGATTGCCGCCGCGCCGGATTTCACCGAGGACGGCTATTGGGCCAGCTTCACCGAGGCACAGAAGGCCAAGCTGGAGACGCATGGCTTTGTAGAGCTGCCAAGCGACTACATGGAACCCTACCGGATCTCCAAGCGCATGATCGAGGACGGGCGCAGGTGCCTTGTCCTGCGCGCGCCGCTGTCCTTGTCTTTCCCGGTGCGCTGCCTGCAGGGCACGGCGGACACGGCTGTCTCGACCGAGACGGCGCTGCGGCTGCTCGACCACGCAGAGTGCCCTGACATGCGCCTGACCCTGGTCAAGGATGCCGATCACCGGTTTTCAGATGAAACCTGCCTGTCTTTGATTGAACAGGCGATACTTGACGTGTTGGGGGCGGCGTGATGGAGAACATCGCGTCGGCTCTGGGCAAGACCGTCCTGATGCTTGGGGCCGTCGGGGCCGGATTGTGGGCCTTCGGCCCCTATGAGCCTGTCGATCTGAAGGCCTCTTTTGACCCGGCCAGTTTGGATGACGGGGTCGGGGCCTACTTCAAACGGGTTGAAAGCGCCTTCTCCGATATCACCCCGGGCACGGAAAAGCGCGTGGTCTGGGCCGGGGCGCCTGAGACGTCTACGCCCCTGTCTGTAGTCTATTTCCATGGGTTTTCCGGCACCTCCGAGGAAATCCGCCCGGTACCGGACCGCGTGGCTGCGGCCCTCGGGGCGAACCTTGTCTATACCCGGCTCGCCGGGCACGGACGCCCTGGGGCGGCCATGGCCGGACCCACTGTCAACGACTGGATGCAGGATCTGGCCGAGGCGCTGGCCGTGGCGCGGAAAGTGGGCGAGCGCGTGGTCGTGATTGCCACGTCCACGGGAGCGACCCTCATGACGGCGGCTGCGCTGGATCCAGAACTGTCGCGCGATGTGGCGGCGGTCGTTATGGTGTCGCCCAACTACGGCATCAATCACCCGGTGGCAGGCCTGTTGACCTGGCCCGCCGCGCGCCATTGGCTGCCGCTGCTGGCGGGCAGGGAACGCTCTTTCCCGGTACGCAGCCCGGACCATGAACGGTTCTGGACCACGTCATATCCTTCAGTCGCGGCAATGCCGATGGCCGCGCTTGTGAAGGCGGTGATGCAGCTGAAGGTCGAAGAGGCGCGCATTCCGGCCCTGTTCTGGTTTTCGAAAGCGGACCAGGTGGTGCGCCCGGATCTGACGGTGGATGTGGCGGCGCGTTGGGGCGGCCCGGTGCGCGTTCAAAATCACGACCCGGGGCCAGAGGACGATCCCTATGCCCACGTGATGGCCGGTGATGTCATGTCCCCGGGGCAAACGGATGTCGCGGTAGAGGATATTCTGACTTGGCTCACGGACCTGGAGATCCGGTGATGGAACAGCGTATCAGCCTGATCACCCTCGGGGTGCAGGATATGGACATGGCGGCGGCCTTTTATGAGGCGCTGGGCTGGCAACGCGCGCCAAGTCCGGATGGTGTCATCGCCTTTGATCTGATCTCGCAGACGCTGGGGCTCTACCCGCTTGAAAAACTGGCCGAGGATATCGGCCTGCCCCTGGCCGACCTCGGCACCGGAGCCATGACGCTCAGCCACAACACACGCAGGCCCGAAGATGTGGATGCGCTGATGGCTGCTGCAGAGGCGGTGGGCGCAAAGGTCTTGCGCCCTGCGGGCGATGTGTTCTGGGGGGGCTATATCGGCTACTTCCGGGCGCCGGATGGTCACATCTGGGAGATTGCCCATAATCCGTTTTCTCCGCTTGCCGAGAACGGTGCTTTCCGCTGGAACGGGTACCCGTCCTCCTCGTCAGATCAATCCCCCTTGTGATTTTCCGCGAGTCTTCGCACTGTTGACTTGATGGGTCGACTCGCCGCCGGATTGCGGGGCAGAAGACTGCACTCTTGACGGGGCACCAAAGATGGAATTCGAAAAAGCGGCTGATAGGGCAGGTCAACTTGGTGCCGAGCCGCTGGTCCTTCTTCCTGGAATGATGTGCGATGCGCGGATCTTTACCCCGCAGATCGAGGCCTTGTCGGCCTATTGTCCGGTCATAGTGGCCCCGCTTCTGGGCGGAGACCGGATCGAAGCGATTGCCGCACACATCCTGACGATGCTGCCCGAACGCTTTGCCCTGGCGGGCCTGTCCATGGGCGGCATCATTGCGATGGAGATCCTGCGCCGTGCGCCCGGCCGTGTCACCCGGCTGTGCCTCATGGCCACGACGCCTTTGGCTGAAACTCCGGCGCAGGCGGCCGAGCGGGAGCCCCTGATCATAGGGGCGCGTACCGGGCGGCTGGGTGAGATGCTTGAAAAGGCGCTTCCGGCAGAATGCCTTGCGCCTGGCCCCGGCCGTTCCGAGATCCTGAACCGGGTCAAGCAGATGGGGCTGACCTTTGGCAGCGATGTCTTTGTTGATCAGAACCGCGCTCTGCAGCGGCGCATGGACCAGCAGGCGGCCGCGCGCCGATGCCATGTGCCGACCCTGATCCTGTGCGGCGAATACGACCGCCTCACCCCCGTGAAACGTCACGAGCTTCTGGCCAGTCTGATCCCGCAGGCCCGGATGGAGGTCATCGGCGGCGCGGGCCACTTGCCCACCCTCGAGCAGCCAGATGTGGTCATCCGCGCGCTCAAGTCCTGGCTGACTGCCCCTGCAGAACAGCAGCACCCTGCTTAGGGTTTCGTAACCGCGTCCCGCTCTGCCTTGCTGAGCACCTGTGGCTCGCTCACCGGGCGACCCGTTTCGATGTCAAAGAACGGGGTTTGCTTCCAGCGACCCGACAGGCGCGCGGCGAGCATCCGTGTGAACATCGCATAGACCATCGGCAAAGCCCCTTTGGTCCTTGGCGGCTTGCCCGGGCGCCGCATGAAGGCACTCGTGGTGACCTTGCCGAAAATCTCGGGGCTTGCGAACAGGTTGGTGCGCATCCCGGCAAAGGGTAGCCCCGGTTTGATCAGGGTGTTGGCAAATGGCATGCCGCAGCACCCTGCATACCAGCGAAACAGCCCTTTTGGGCTCAGCCGCAACAGCTTGAGATGTTCGGCGCCCTTGGTGATATGAATGGCGTCCGGGGAGAGCTGGAACAGGTGCACTGGGCCCGGCGCCGGGTCAGGGCGGTTGTGGTGGATTTCATTGGCGCGGCAGTCGGCGCAGTAGCACTCCACGTGCGTGCCGGTCTTCAGCGCCTCAGGGGCAATGTGCCCCTGCAATGACCCGCAGCTGCAGGAAAACTTGCAGGTGGATGGATCGGGGGCTGCAGCCATGGCGTCAGACCGCGGCGATCTTTGGCTTGGTCCGTTTTGACTTGGGCGCGCCGTTACGGCTGTTGGCATTCATGAAGTCGATGACCAGCGGGCGGATGTTGTTGCGCCAGCTGCGGCCGGCAAAGATACCATAGTGCCCTGCACCGGGTTCCACATGGCTGGCCTTTTTTGCATCCGGCAGACCGGTGCACAGATCCAGAGCGGCGATACACTGGCCGGGGGCCGAAATGTCGTCATTGGCACCCTCTACCGTTTTCACGGCCACATCGGTGATCTTGCCGATGTCGACCTTGTGGCCATCGACGATGAATTCGTTCTTGGCAATCTCGCCGTTCTTGAAGATGCGCTCGACGGTTGAGAGGTAAAACTCGGCCGTCATGTCCATAACGGCGAGATACTCATCGTAGAACCGGTTGTGCGCATCATGGTCTGAGGCCTCGCCGCGGCTGACCTTCAGGATCTGGTCCATGAACGCCTTGGAGTGACGGTCCATGTTCATCGACATGAATGAGGACAGCTGCAGAAGGCCGGGATAGACCTTGCGCCCAACGCCCGCGTATTTGAAGCCAACACGCTGGATCATGGTTTCCTCGAGCTGGCCCATGGTAACGCGGCGGCCAAAGTCGGTGACTTCGGTCGGGGTGGCGTCAGGGTCAACGGGACCGCCGATCAGCGTCAGCGAAGAAGGCTGCGCATCAGGATCCTGTTCGGCCAGGTAGGCTGTGGCGGCCAGGGTCAGCGGCGCGGGTTGGCAGACGGCGATCACATGGGTTTCTGGGCCCAGTTCACGCATGAAATCAACGAGGTACAGCGTGTAGTCTTCGATGTCGAACTTGCCGGCGGACACCGGAATATCGCGGGCATTGTGCCAGTCTGTGACATAAACCTCGCAGTTCTCGACAAGGCTTTTCACGGTAGAGCGCAGCAGCGTCGCATAGTGACCCGACATGGGCGCGACCAAGAGAACCTTGCGCGGCTGAACCTCGCGTCCAACAACACGGAAGTGGATCAGGTCGCCAAAGGGCTTTTCGACCACGGTTTCGATTTCGACGGTGTGGTCTTTGCCATCCTCACAGGTGAAGGTGCCGATACCCCAGTCGGGGCGTGCCACCATGCGTTGAAAGGTGCGTTCCGTGACCTCTCCCCAAGCGGCCAGCCAGCTGAGCGCCGGGTTAGGGATCGCGGAGAAGGCCGGGTAGGATGCCATGGACAATGCCGTCGCCCCCAGCCACTGGTTCATGTTGCGGGCAGTTTCCATCAGGTCGTACGACATCATATAGCGCATGACTGGCTCCTTTTCGGTGTCCGCCCTGCAACCCGTTGCACAAATCATAGGCGGTATGCGCGCAGAGATTCGAACATTCTGTCACTTTAACGTAGACTGCATCGGAAAGAATTCTGCACAGCAGAAAGAGTAGGGGGGATTCCTTAAGATGACAACAAGCGACGTGCTGGAAGCTGAAACTTCGCCTGAACACCTTGAGCGGCTTAAGGAAAATTTGGAAAAAGTGGAACAGCTCTCTAAACGTCTGGTTGAGGTGATGGCTACAAAGAAGCCTCATCACCCGGGATTGGACGCTCCGAATCACGAGTTGTTTGCACGTGCAGCAACCTCTTACTGGGCCTCTATGCTGGAGAATCCTGCCAAGCTCCTGGAACATCAGATCGAGTATTGGGGAAAATCCGTGCTGAATTTTGCCGAGGCTCAGCAGGTTCTGGCCGGGCATACCGGAGAAGAGGATGAGGCTACCTCGCAGGATCGCCGGTTCAGCAACCCGATGTGGGAAAAGAATCCCTACTTCAGGTTCATCAAGCAGCAGTATCTGACGAACGCGGAGGCCATTCGGGATGCGGTCGAGGAGGCAGGCGATCTCAACCCTGTCGACAAGCAGCGCCTGAGCTATTTTGCCGATCAGATCATCCACATGATGGCACCGACGAATTTTTTGCCGACCAACCCGGACGCGCTGGAGCGCGCGCTGGAGACCGAGGGGCAGTCGCTTATTCAGGGGCTGGAAAACCTCGTGGCCGATCTTGAGGCCAATGATGGGGAACTGGTCGTGCGACTGGCCGATGACACGGCCTTCGAGATCGGCCGCAACCTGGCCACAACCCCCGGTGAGGTCGTCTACCGCAACCGCATGATGGAGTTGATCCAGTACCGACCGACCACGGATACGGTCCATGAAACACCGATCGTTCTGTTCCCGCCATGGATCAACAAGTTCTACATCCTCGATCTCAAGGCGCAGAACAGCCTGATCAAATGGGTGACAGAGCAGGGCTACACGCTGTTCGTTGTCTCCTGGATCAACCCGGATGCCTCTTATTCGGAGGTGGGGCTTGAGGATTACATCGAAGAGGGTTTCCTGAACGCCATCGATGAGGTCAAGAAGATCTGCAATGTGAAGCAGGTCAACGCGGTGGGCTATTGCATCGCAGGCACCACGCTGAGCCTGACGCTGTCCCTGCTGAAACAGCGTGGCGACAAATCGATAAAATCGGCGACCTTCTTTACCGCGCTTACAGATTTCGGCGATCAGGGAGAATTCACGCCCTTCCTGCAGAACGATTTCGTGGATGCCATCGAAGAGCAGATCGGCGACGATGGCATGCTGCCCTCCTATATCATGGCGCGGACCTTCTCGTTCTTGCGGGCCAATGACCTGGTCTATGGGCCCGCCATCCGCAGCTACATGATGGGAGAGACACCGCCGGCCTTTGATCTGCTGTATTGGAACGGCGACGGCGCCAACCTTCCGGGTAAGATGGCGGTCCAGTATCTGCGTGGCCTGTGCCAGAGCAATGACTTTGTGAACGACGGGTTCGAGATTCTCGGCCACAAGCTGCATGTGCGCGATGTGGATGTACCTTTGATGGCGGTGACCTGCGAGACCGATCACATCGCCCGCTGGAAGGATTGCTATCGCGGCGTGCAGCAGATGGGATCGCGCAGCAAGACCTTCATCGTGTCGCAGTCCGGCCATATTGCAGGCATCGTGAATCCGCCGTCGCGCAACAAATATGGCCACTACACAAATGAAGACCTCAAAGGGGATGCCGAGGCCTGGATGGACGGGGCAAAGTTTCACGAAGGCTCCTGGTGGCCCCGCTGGGAAGCCTGGCTGAAGAAACGGTCCGGCAAGCAGGTCCCGGCCCGTGAGCCGGGTGATTCGGCTCATCCACCCCTGGTTGCGGCCCCCGGAGATTATGTGCGCAAGGTTGCAAGGTCTTGAAAACGCAGGCACTCTGTAAAATTTCTGCATCGCAGCAATGTTTTTCTTGAAATGCTGCGATGCAGCAAGCATATTGGGTTCAGACAAGGGCAGACGGGATTGTCCCGGCTCCTGCAAATGAAGGAACCAGTACAATGGCTAAGACCCAGGATTTTACTGCAATGATGAAAGACATGATGGGTGCATTCCCGATGGACACCAAAGCCATGGAAGAAGCATTCAAGAACTCTGCTGCTCTGAACGAGAAGCTGGCGGCAGTTGCGCTGGGCGCGGCTGAGCAGTCTGCGGACATCTCCACCAAGTGGACCAAAGACACCCTGTCCAAACTGGGCGCGATGTCCAAGGTTCAGGCTGAGCCTGCGGATTATGCAAAGGCTGCAACTGATTTCGCTAGCGCCTCTGCCGAAGTGGCTGCCGAAAACATGGCCGCCTTCGCCGAGATCGCCAAGAAAGCTCAGACCGAAACCGTTGAGCTGCTGATGGCTGCGGGCAAGGACATGAGCGAAGAAGCGACCGCTGCTGTCAAAAAGGCCACCGAAGAGGTGACCACCGCTGCCAAGAAAGCAGCCGCGAAATAAGAACGTCCACATGAAGGCACCAGCTCTCCTCCCAATCGGTGCCGGAATGTGAAGAAAGGGCAGGCCACGCGGGGCCTGCCCTTTTTGCGTATTGCCTCGTCCTTTCAAAAGGCCATGGTCCTAAAACAGCGATGTTCCGGCTCCCAGCCGCACAGGCGCTTTATCTTCTCCGCGCTCATCTGTTGATCCAGGGTCGGCCCTTCGGCCGTGGCCCCATATTTGCACAGCACGTATTTCAGGGTGCGCACAACATAGCCGGACGCGTGGTCCGATCGGCGGGCGATTTCAGAAATGATCTGTGACACGGGCACGCCCGATTGAGCGCAGACATTGAATTCGCCAATCAGCTCGGGGCGTTCAAGCAGGGTCAGATATGCCCGAGCGAGGTCATCGCGGTGGACCAGCGGCCAACGGGTGTTGAGACTGCCCCAGACCTCGATCGGCTCATCGGCGCTCACGGCCGCGAGATAGCGCGCAAAGGCGCCGCCGCCTTCGTGATAGACCAGCGCCGGGTGCACGATTGCGGCTGAAACGCCTCTGGCGGACAGGACGCGCTGCCCCTGTTCCACCATCCATTTGAAACTCTCGATGGGGCGTTTCACACTCGTCTCATCGGCAATCCGGTTACCCGTCGCCCCGTAAAGCCAGCACCCTCCGGTGTAGAGAAGCCGCAGTGGCACACTGCGGTTCTGGACCTGCCTCAGCAGTTCGCTCACGACCATACGGTCGGTCTGGGCCATATCGCTGTCAAAGGTGGCAGCCGCGTGAATGACCGCATCCATGTCCTGAAGGACCGCAGCCCATTCAGCCGGATTGCGCAGGTCTCCGGGCAGGGGCGTTGCCCCGATGGCAGTGATTTCTGCGGCGCTCTGCGCGGATCGCGCAAGCCCCGTGACGGAATGACCATTTTGCACCAGCGTCCGTGTGATGGCAGTGCCGATCGATCCCGTTGCTCCAAGTAGTAGTACCCGCATGGTCTGGCCCTCATGCATTTTTGTCCGAGGGGTGATCTCTAGAAGCTGAAGCCTACTTCAGGTCAAGGGCAAAGCCCCCGGCTTTGCAGCGAAACGCATCAGTCCAAGCCTGCTACGGCAAACCATTCAATGCGCGAGGCTTTTCTTTTGTTCTGCGCTCGCATAGGGTTTTCTGCAGTGCATCATGTCTGGGGAGGTATGACATGGCGGAACAGGACAAGCCCCTGTTGATCAAACGCTACGCAAGTCGGCGCCTGTACAACACCGAAACCAGCGACTACGTGACGCTGGAAGATATCGCTGGGTTCATCCGGGATGGTCGTGAGGTCCAGATCGTTGACCTGAAGACCGGGGACGATCTGACGCGCCAGTACCTTCTGCAGATCATTGCCGAGCATGAAAGCCGGGGCGAGAATGTGCTGCCGGTGAACGTGCTCAACGATCTGGTTCGCAGCTATATGGTGCCGGGGGGCGGGGTGATGCCGCAATTCCTGCAGGCGTCCTTTGATATGCTGCGCGATAGCCAGTCAAAGATGATGGAGAATATGAATGCCATAAACCCGATGGCGAGTATTCCGGGGTTCGAGGCGATGAAGGCACAGCAGGAGGCCTTTCTCAAAGCGATGACAGGCGGCTTGTCGGGGGCATGGACGGGGGGCGCAAGTGGTCCAGAGCCCGAAAAAAAGGCTTCTGATAGTAGCGAGGAAGAGGATCTGGATGCGATCAAACGTCAGTTGAGCGAACTGCAGGACAAGCTGTCCAAGATCAAGTGATCCCGCCCTTTGCCTAAGAACCGCGGATGACACCGCAAGGAAACCCGGCTGCGCCGGGTTTTCTTTTTTTTGGGGGGCGCTCGCGAGATACAAATCCGGGCTGCTCCCGCCCGATCCTTGAACCAGCCCTGTCGGGCTGTATCGGATCCGTTGGGCCGGGCGCCGCGCAAGCGCGCGGCGCGTCATCGCCATATGGCAAACCGTATGGGGCCCCGTTGGGACGCCGTCTGTGGCGGGGCTGATCAGGCCGCTGCCCGTTCCATCGTTTCACTGACGGCGGAAAGGAGAATCTCGGAGATAACGTCCAGTTCGGCCTTGGTCAGGCGCACGGGCAAGCGTACATCGCAGGCCTTCATCAGCATGGCGCGGGTCTGGGGCAATTCGGGCAGGTCCGACAGAAACTGCCAGTTCCAGAAGGCCCGCGCGTTGTCTTCGGACAGGCCAAAGACCTGAACCTTGACGCCCTTTTCGGCCGCGGACGCTGCAAAGGCCCTGATCTCTTCTTCGGTCATGCCGACCAGGTTGAACTGGATGGAGTCCGGCGCGCGGCGCTCTGGCGGCAGCGGCGCTGGAACATCGAAATAGGGAGAGCCGTTCAGGCGGTCGGCAACATAGTCATGGTTCTTGAGGCCATCGCGCACACGCCGCGCAAGTTCCGGCAATTGCGGGCGGATCACGGCTGCCGAAAGGTTGCTCATGCGAAGGTTATAGAGCGGTAGCTGGTTCTGCCATTTGGCAAAGGCCTGAGCCAGATCCGGTGCATTTTCACCGCGTGGGCCTTTGTGCTTTTGCCAGTTGTGCTCATAGGCCCCCGACATGATCACCGCGCGGGCGACCAGATCCGCATCATCTGTGACCAGAATGCCGCCTTCGCCTGCGTTGATCATCTTGTAGGACTGGAAGGAAAAGCAGCCGACCCGTCCGATGGTGCCGATGTTCTTTCGGTTCCAGGTGGTGCCGAGCGAGTGGGCTGCATCCTCGATCACCGGGATGCCGCGCGCATCACATAGCTTCATGATCGCATCCATGTCCGAGGTATGGCCGCGCATGTGGCTGATGATCACAGCGGCGATATCCTGATCGAGGCGGACTTCGAAATCGGCCATGTCGATGCGATAATTCTCGCCCACCTCGCACAGGACCGGCACGCAGTCGGCATGCACCACCGAAGAGGGAACCGCCGCAAAGGTGAAGCCGGGGATCAAGACGCGGGCGTCGCGGGGCAGGCCCAGTGCTTTGAGCGAGAGGAACAACGCGGCCGAACAGGAGGAAACCGCGAGCGCATACTTGCAACCGATCAGATCTGCGAACTCCTGCTCCAGAAGGGCAACTGGCGCATCCTGGGGCGCCGTGTAGCGGAACAAATCGCCCGATTGCATCAGGGCATCGATCGCTTCACGAGCGGCAGCGGGGATGGGTTCGGCGTCGTGAACGTTGGGGGGCAGCGTCATATTTCAAATTCCCAAATGTTTCATTTCAATATTCTAAAACAGTGAGGGGGCAAAGCCAAGCGCCATGCGCCGAGTGTGGCCTCAGCACACCAAAAATTCACAGAACTGTTGCATTGCAGGAAGCGGGACCAAGCGCCCTTGCCCTCAGCCGGGGATCAGACGCCCAGGCGGTCGCGCAGGGCAAACCAGGTCATGGCGAGCACCAACAGGGGCGAGCGCATGCGCGGGCCGCCGGGAAAGGCTGGCGCGGGTACGCGAGACATGGTGTCAAACCCCTCGGCCTGACCTTTGATCGCCTGAGCCATCAGCTGGCCTGCGTGGGTGGCCGTGCCAACGCCATGGCCCGAATAGCCGGAGGCCGACAAAACGTTTGGAGCCAGCCGCGCAAGGTAGGGCATGCGCTTCATGGTGATCCCGAGCGTGCCGCCCCAAGCATAGTCCACGCGCACATCCCGCAGATGAGGGAATATCTGATGCATCGGCTTGCGCACCACCGCCTCGATGTCGGTGGGAAAGCGGTAGCCGTAGCTTTCGCCACCCCCGAAAAGGAGGCGTTTGTCGTGGCTGAGGCGGAAATAGTTGACCACGAATTTGCTGTCGGCCACCGCGACATCGCGGCTCAGTACCTCGGCGGCGCGATCGCCCAATGGTTCCGTTGCGACGATGAAGTTGTTAATCGGCATGACGCGGGCTGCGACCTGCCGATTGAGCCCGCCAAGATAGCCATTGCAGGCCAGGATCAGATGATCGGCTGTGACGCTTCCCGACGCTGTGCGGACCTTGACCTTGGTGCCCTCGGTGATGTCCAGCGCCTCGCTTTGTTCGTGAATTTGTGCCCCGGCCTGATGCGCGGCGCGGGCGAGGCCCAGGGCAAAGTTCAGCGGATGAAGATGCGCTGCGCCGTGATCGAGGAAGCCTCCCCGGTAGTCTGGGGAGGGACACAGCGCGTAACATGCCTGCTGATCAAGAACTTCAAGCTGATCATAGCCGTAGTGATCCTGCAGGTGGTGGGCATAGGCATGCAGATGATTCACATCCCCGCGCGTTGAGCCGGTCCAGGCCACGCCGGGTTTCAGGTGGCAGTCGATCTCATGTCGCGCGATCAGGGATTTGACCAGATCCTTGGCTTCTTCTCCCAGGTGCCAGAGCTTTTGCGCCTCGGTTTCCCCCATGAGGTCTTCAAGGTCTTCCTGGTCCATCCTCTGACCGCTGCCGAGCTGACCACCATTGCGACCCGAAGCGCCAAAGCCGACGCGGTGGGCATCAAGGAGCACCACCTTCATACCCGCCTCGGCGAGATGCAGGGCGGCGGAAAGCCCTGTGTAGCCGCCACCTACGATGCAGACATCGGCGCGAAGATCGCCCTGTAGTGCGGGAAAGGGAGCCGTCTCTGTCGCGGTCGCGGCGTACCAGCTGGCTGGGTAGTGGCCCTTGCGGTCGTTCGAATAGAGCAGGTTCAAGGCCATGGATCACCTCGTGCAGATGTGCGCGCCGGTTTCGGCGGCGCGTGTGGGTCGAGTTGCGGGGCCGCGTGGGCGGCGGTGTGGTCAAGGGTCAGACGTTCAGCAGCAGGTGCTCGCGCTCCCAGGGGGAGATGACCTGCAGGAATTCCTCATATTCGGTGCGCTTCACGATGCCGTAGACGCGTGCGAATTCGGGGCCGAGAATCTCGTGCAGCTTGGTGGCCTCGTCAAAAAGGTCCAGCGCCTGACCCATGACCTGGGGAATATCGCCTTCGCCTTCATAGGCGTCGCCCTTGAACTGGCGGCGCGGGCGCGCTTCTTCGATGAGCCCCAGATAGCCACAGGCTAGCGATACGGCGATGCCAAGATAAGGATTGCAGTCCATGCCCGCGAGCCGGTTTTCGACCCGGCGCGCGGCAGGGCTGGAGAGCGGCACGCGAATGCCCGTGGTGCGGTTGTCACGGCCCCATTCCAGGTTGATGGGCGCGGCGTGGTCTTTCACGTAGCGGCGGTAGGAATTCACGTAGGGCGCCATCACCGCGATGCCTGCGGGCAGGTGGTTCTGCAGCCCGGCGATGAAGTGATAGAAGGCATCGGTTTCACCGCCCTGCGGGCCGGAAAAGATGTTCTCTCCGGTTTCCTTGTCGATGATTGAGTGGTGGATATGCATGGCCGATCCGGGTTCATCCGCGATCGGTTTGGCCATGAAGGTGGCAAAGCAGTCGTGGCGCAGAGCGGCCTCGCGGATCAGGCGTTTGAAATAGAAGACCTCATCCGCAAGCTTGACCGGACTGCCATGGCGAAGGTTGATTTCAAGCTGGCCGGCACCGCCTTCCTGGGTGATGCCGTCGATCTCGAAACCCTGCGCCTCGGCAAAGTCGTAGATGTCGTCGATCACCGGGCCGAATTCGTCCACGGCGGTCATGGAATAGGCCTGCCGCGCGGCGGCGGGGCGGCCAGAGCGGCCCATCATCGGCTTGATCTCATGGGCGGGGTCGACGTTGCGGGCGACCAGGAAGAATTCCATCTCCGGTGCCACGACCGGCTCCCAGCCCTGGTCCCGATAAAGCTGGACGACCCGCTTCAGCACGTTGCGGGGAGAGCAGGCAATCGGATCGCCGTCCCGGTCATAGGCGTCGTGGATGACCTGAAGGGTCCAGTCCCCGGTCCAGGGCGCAGCCGTGGTGGTGGAGTAGTCTGGCCTCAGGATCATGTCCTTTTCAATGAAGCCGTCCTCGCCTGCCGCCTCTCCCCAGTCCCCGGTGATGGTCTGGTAGAAGATGCTGTCGGGCAGGTGGAAATACTCTTGCTTGTCGAACTTGCTGGCTGGCACCGCCTTCCCTCGGGCGATGCCGGGCAGGTCCGAGATGATGCATTCAACCTCGTCGAGACGACGGCCCTCCAGATAGGTTTTTGCTGCTTCGGGAAGGGCGTCGAGCCAGGCGGACATCAGGTCCTCTCTTTCTTGAAAAATTCTGCGAGGAAGGTTGCGATTTCAGGGTTGTCTACGGGGGTGTTCAGACCTTTGGAGGCGTTGTCGAGGATCGGGTCCGGCACCACGCCGCGACCGCGTTTCTCGATCAGGCCGCGCACGAAGTCGTTGGAAAACTCGGGATGTGGCTGCACGGTCCAGATGTGATCGCCGTAGGCCAGGATGCCGTTCTCGCAGAATTCGTTGCCTGCCAGGACACGGGCACCTTCAGGACGGGTGACCACCTGATCCTGATGCCAGGCATTGAGGGTGACGTCCTTGCCATCCTGCTGATAGGTCACATGACCCACCGCCCAGCCGCCATCGTATTTCGCCACGGTTCCGCCCAGGGCCTGCGCGATGATCTGATGGCCAAAGCAGATCCCGGCCATGGGCAGTTTCCTGGTGTTGATCTGGCGGATCAGGTCTTCGAGCGGGGGGATCCAGTCGTGCGGCTCATAGGCGCCGTGTTTCGATCCGGTGATCAGCCAGGCGTCCGCGTCTTCGGGTCCGTCAGGGAATACACCATCGACCACCGCCCAGGTTGCAAAGTCGAACCCATGCCCCCCCAGAAGGAGGCGGAACATTTCGTCGTAGTCGCCTGAGCTTTCGATCAGGTCCTCCGGGGCATGGCCGGTTTGCAGAATGCCGATTTTCATAGGTCACCAATTTGATCAAATTAACCGTAGCCGATGCGTTGCGCTCGGGCAAGGGATCATACGGCTTCCAGCCAGGACAGCCAGTGGCCTTCCTTCGGGCGGGATGAAAACTCGGCCAGTTCCTGCCGTTTTGTCATCACAAGATTGCGGATCGCCATTGCAGGCAGGATCCGCGCAATCAGCGGGTCGCTTTCGAAGAGGTCGATCGCCTCGTCCCAGCTCGAAGCAAGCTGGGGCAGGCCCTGGATGTCATAGATATTGCCACTGGAGGGGGCAGGGGGCTGCATTGCGTCCTCGATCCCGACGAGGGCCGCGCCCAGAACGGTGGCCAGCATCAGATAGGGGTTGATGTCGCCGCCTGCCGCGCGGTGCTCGATCCGCCGCGCCTTCGGGCTGCCGCCGGGAATGCGGATGGCGGCGGTGCGGTTCTCATAGGCCCAGGCGGCGCTGGTAGGCGCATGGGCGCCGGGAATCAACCGGTCATATGAGTTGCCATGGGGGGCAAAGATCAGCGTGCTGGGGGGCATCGCCGCAAGGCACCCGGCAACGGCGCTCAACAACAAATCCGATCCTGTCTCGGTGCCATCGTCAAAGATGTTGTTGCCAGCCTCATCCACCACCGAGAAATGCACATGCATGCCATTGCCGGCTTCTTCGGCATAGGGTTTGGCCATGAAGGTGGCTGCAAATCCATGTTTACGGGCCAAACCTTTTACCAAAGCCTTGAACAGCCAGGCATCATCTGCACAGCGCATGGCGTCCTGATGGTCGAGGTTGATCTCGAACTGCCCGAGCCCGGCTTCGGAGATTGCGTCTTTTGCCGGGATGCCCATTGCTTCAGCGCCTTCATAGACATCCGAGAAAAAGGCATCGAAGGCGTCAAGCTCGGCCACAGAGAGGACCGATTGCTGGTCCAGTTCGCGTCCCGTGAGCGGATCGATCGGCGGTCCGGGCTGGGCGCCGGCGTCATCCACGAGGTTGAATTCCATTTCCGTGGCAGCAACCACTTTCCAGCCGCGCGCAGCATATCGCCCAAGCACTTCCGCCAGAACCTGGCGCGGATCGCCAAGGAAGGGTGTCCCATCTTCCAGCACCATGGTCATCGGAATGAGGGCCGACGGGGTGCTGAGCCAGGGCATGGGAACCGCGCCCCTTTCGGTGGGCAAGAGGATGCCATCGGCATCGCCGGTCTCGAAAACCAAGGGGCTGTCTTCGATGTCGCGGCCCCAGATGTCAACGTTCAGCACCGAAACCGGCATGCGGGCGGTGCCGTCGTCCAGCTTGCGCGCAAGCTGCGCGGGCATACGCTTTCCGCGCATCTGCCCGTTCATGTCACAGGCGGCAATGCGGACGGTTCTGAGGCCTGAGAGATCCATGGGGGGCTCCATTGTTGGTGCTCATAGTTCTACCCGAGCCAATCAAAGACGCAATCAAAATTTGATCAAAAATTGTCGCAGGCGGATCTGCGCACAAAAAATGGCCCCCGAAGGAGCCAATTTTTGTTGCTGCGCAAGAGGCGAAATCAGCGGATAAGGTTTGGCCTCAGCCTCATTTTTGTTCGGCGCTCCTGCGGGATATGGCGGTTCAGTCTTTTGTTCACGAGGCCAAACAGCCCTATGATCAAAAGCGTCAGCAGGATGAAGTAGAAGGCCAGAATCGGGTAGGGGATGAAGGGGTTGAACGTCTTGTCCGCAAAGTAATTCGCGTAGTAGAGCGCATCGCCCTTTTGCCGCCATGCTGGAAAACCGGAAAAGAACACCAGCGTTGTGGCATGGAAAAGGAAGATTGCCTCATTCGTGTAAGACGGCCAGGCCAGCCGCATCATCGTCGGCCACATGATCCGCCGGAACCGGTGCCACCCCGACAGGCCATAGGCATCCGCCGCCTCGATATCGCCCTTGGGGATGGAGCGCAGCGCGCCATAGAAGATCTCGGCGCTATAGGCCGAGGTATTGAAGAACAAGACCACCAGCGCCCCCAGCCAGGCTGATGAAAATGCGTCGAGGATTGGGGAGAAGCCCTTCAGCTCAAGGAACAGGAAGTAGGCAAAGAAGAACTGGATGAAGAGCGGTGATCCCCGGAACACAAAGATGAACCACTCCGCCGGTTTGCGCCACATGGCGGAGGGGGAGTTTTTCGCCACCGCCAGAAGGTTGGCAAAGAAGAACCCGCTGATGACCGCGAGGGTGCCGAAATAGATGTTCCAGATCATCCCCGATCCGATCAGGGTGAAGTGTTCGCACAGGGTAAAGTCGCTGCGCGGCAGCAGGCGTTCCCCATAACCCAGCGAGCGGAAGGCGTAAGCCTGGATGGTCTCGATACAGCTCATGCCGCTTTCCTTTGCGCTTCTCCGCCAATGGTGGCCTGCCCATGTGAAAGCCGCGCGGAGATCCGAGCCAGAACCATCTCCGAGACCTTCGTGAAGGCGAGATAGAACACCAAGAGCGCGAGGAAGTACCACATGCGCCAGTCGTCATGGGGGTAGTCGGTGAATTTGGCTGTCTTGCTGCCGCCCAGCTCGCGCGCCCAGTAGACGATGTCCTCAACACCGAGGAGGAACAGAAGCGGCGTCGCCTTGATCAGCACCATCCAGAGGTTCGACAGGCCCGGCAGGGCGTAGGTCCACATCTGCGGCACGGTCACGCGCCAGAATGCCTGCCGACGGGTCATGCCATAGGCCTCTGCGGTTTCGATCTGCGCCCGCGGGACCGCGCCCATGGCGCCATGAAGGACGTTTGCCGCAAAGGCGCCAAAGACGATGGCAAAGGTCACCACGGCAAGGGTGAAGCCGTAGACCTCGTGGATCCACTGGGGAGAGGTGCCCAGTGGCATCTTTGCGATGTCACAGACAAGAAAATCGCTTCCCTGGCGGATGGGTTGATCCCAGTCCGGACACTTGATCTTGTGGCGCAGCCATTCGATGCCCTGGTCCAGAGCGATGACAAAGAACAAAAAGAAGGCGATGTCGGGCACGCCGCGCACGACGGCGATGTAGCCCTTGCCCAGCCAGGACAGAGGCAGAAACCGCGCGCGGGCCGCAATGGCGCCGCCAAAGCCGAACGCCAGCGCCAGCGGAGCCGTGATGGCCAGCAGCAAGAGGACCGTCCCGAAAGCGAGATAGAATCCCATGTGCTTTCCGGTGGTCAGGTAACATGACAGCCACTGGAGACCTTCCAGGCTGGCGGGGTCTGAGCAATAGGAAAAGATGGCTGACCTCGTTGTCTATGTCACCCGCATCCCTCCTTGTGGAGACGGATCATGCGCGCAACGGTGATAATGCAGCAAAGGGGAGCATCGCCCCCCTTTGCCAGTCATTTGATACAGGCAGGCAGAGCTTACCAGGTTCCGCCCACTTCCCATTTGGTGATCAGTGCGTTCAGGCTTCCGTCTTCCTTCATCGACGTGATGGCGGCGTCGAATTTTGCGCGCAGCTCGTCATCGCTTTCGCGGAAGGCCATGCCGATGCCACCGCCCAGCGGCACGTCGTCGCCTACAAACACCAGCTCAGAGCCTTCGACCTGCGGTTCCAGGAAGTCCTTGTCGGCCAGAACCGCATCGGCTTCGCCGGATTTCACGGCAGCGATGGTTTCATCCGGGGTGGGGAATTCCACCAGGGTCGCGCCAGTGTCGACCACGTGGTTGGCCTGGATGGTCGCAGTCTGCGCTGCGATGACGCCACCGGTCAGGTCCACATCCGCCGACAGGGCCGCATAGGCCGAGGGAGACGGCGGGGTGTAGCCCTGGGTGAAGTCGACCACTTCTTCGCGCGCTTCGGTGATCGACATGCCGGCGATGATCGCGTCGTAGTTGCCCGAGGTCAGGTTCGGGATGATCGAATCCCAGTCGTTGGTCACCCACTCGCAGGTCAGCGCGGCGCGCTTGCACAGCTCATCGCCCAGCTCGCGCTCGAACCCGTCCACTTCACCCTTGTCGTTGATGAAGTTGTACGGAGGGTAGGCGCCCTCGGTGCCGAGGCGCACGGTATCGGCCAGGGCAACGCCCGCGGTCAGGGCCAGGGCAGCGGTGCCGAGAAGAATGGATTTCATGAGGTTACTCCCGTTTGGTTGGTTTGTTTGTTGGTTGTTTGACTTAGCGTCTGGTCGAAGACAGGAACCCGCGCAAACGTTCCGAGCGGGTGTTGCCAAAGACCTCGTCCGGCGGGCCCTGTTCTTCGATCAGCCCCTGGTGCAGGAAGACGACGTGGTCGGAAACATCGGCAGCCATGTTCATATCGTGGGTCACGATCATCATGGTGCGGCCTTCGGCGGCCAGGTCTTTGATGACCCTCACCACTTCCTGCTCGAGTTCTGGATCGAGCGCCGATGTGGGCTCGTCGAACAAGAGCGCTTCGGGCTCCATGCACAGGGCGCGGGCGATGGCGGCGCGCTGCTGCTGGCCACCTGACAGTTGCGCAGGATAGGCATCGCATTTGTCGCCGATTCCAACCTTGTCGAGGTATTTGCGCGCAGAGTCCTCGACCTCGGCACGGTCCCGTTTCAGCACGGTGAGCGGGGCTTCCATGACATTCTGCAGGATCGTCATATGCGACCAAAGATTGAACTGTTGGAACACCATCGAAAGGTTGGTGCGAATGCGCAGCACCTGATTGGCATCTGCCGGACGGCGGCCTTGGCCGCTGCCTGTCCATTTGATCGGCTCCCCCTTGAAGAGGATCTCCCCCTCCTGGCTGTCCTCCAAAAGGTTGCAGCAGCGCAGAAGGGTGGATTTGCCCGAGCCGGAAGAGCCAATGAGCGAGACAACCGAGCCGCGAGGCGCCGTGATGTCAACACCCTTGATGACCTCCAGATCGCCATAGGATTTATGCAGGCCGCGGATCTCTAGAACGGGCGTTGTCTGCGTTGCTGGCGTCGGGGCGGGCATGAGAGCGGTCAAGGTGTGCATCGTCCGATTGGTAAAATTCTGTCTTATTGGACTCAAAAAAAGGCGGAATGCAATGTGCAAACCGTCAGATCACCGTGTGAACCCGGCGAAACGGCCAGCAGTGCTGCCAAAACGGACGTGGCCTCAGGCGTTTTTCCGTGCCCGTATCTTTTGTCCCGTCAAAACCGGACCTGGCGGTGTCGCAACAGCCAGATAATCCGCCATGGGGATCGCGACGACTCCCTTCAGATGCAGTGTCTCGGCCGTCTGCGCATCTAGCTCAGATATGGCCTGTGCAATCGCCTGAAAAAGCGGTGCAGGATCATTGCCAAGGGCGGTTATGAAGGGCAGTCCGGGCGTATTCACGGTGCGGTCAATGACCTCCAGATCGGCGGCGAAATCGTCGTATTTCTGGATCATCTGCCAGGACAGGATATCGAGGCAGGCAAAATCCGCGCGGCCCTCTGCAACGGCTTTGGCCGAATCCTGATGGCTGCCGGTTTCAATCAGGCTGCCAGGCAAGAGGCCCGCATCCTGCATGTGAATGATCGGCCCCGCCCAGCCCGACTGTGACAGGCTGTCGTTATAGGCAAATGCCTTGCCGTCAAATCCCTGCAAGCCGCCGCCGCTGCCTTTGCGGGCCACAAATACACTGTAGTAATACCCCGGCGGGCAGCCTTCATGCCCGTAGTCGGGGGTTCCGACAAGCTGCACCTCGCCGTAAAGGCGCGTGCGCAGGGGGCAACCGCAGGTCTGTCCCAGGACGAGGTCCTTTGCGGTCCAGGCGCTCCAGGCATCCTTTGTGCGATCCGGCGCCTCGGGCAGGTCATCGTAGAGGCCCTTGAGCGCGTCGCGAATGGCCCCCCAGAACCTGTCATTGGCAGCAGCGGTCTCCGGGCGGTCGTACATTCCAAGATGGGTGATCACAGGCTTGCCTCCGCACGTTGTCGCGCCAGAGCGCTGTCCCGGTCACTGACCCCCAAGAGGCTGGCAGAAAGGCGCAACAGACTGTCCTCGCCTGCGTCCCGCTTCCCATCGGCAAGCACCACCTGCCAAAGGGCTTCGATTACGCCGATGCGATCCTCATAGCGCACGGCATCCTTGATCGCGCGGGTGAAGCGGACAGTGTCGGGGGCCTCGGCCTCCATTGCTTCGGCCTCTTCGCGCAGGATGATCGCACCGCCCATGTCCAGCCCGTAGCGCGACTGGTTGATGCGGTCGATCCGGTCCTTTTCGACCTCGGAATAATTGTGGTCCGAGCGCGCCACCCGCACCAGAAGCGCACAAAGCGCAAGGCGGGCGTCCGTATCGTTCAAAGGCGCATCCGCCGGTGACAGCAGACGGTTAAGAAGATCCCGGAACATCATTTGGCATCCTCTGGGGTTGGGGCAAGCTTCTGCAGGGCGCGCGCTCGCGCGGTCTGGCTATCGGCATAGGACAGCCCCATGGCCTTGCGGGCATCCTCGACGATCTTGACCTCGCCTTCCTGTTCGTTGCCGTCGGCCAGCACCACTTCCCACAGGGCGTCCAATGCCGCCAGGCGTTCTTCCAGCCCTGTTGTTTCACGGATCAGGCGGCCGAAGGTGTCGGTTTCGGGCGCCGCTGCATGAAGTTTTTCACAATTGGCGCGCACCTTTGCGGCTTCGATGGCGTTGTGCTGGTAGACCCGCGCCAGAATCCGGTCGATCAGGCTTATCTCTTCCAGCTGATATTCCCGATCGGATTGCGCGACGCGCACCATAAGCGCACCAAGGGCCAGTTCAGCATCCGGGTCCGGCAGAGCCGGGGACTGCGGCGGGCGGAAGGCTTGAAAGAGCTTTTTCAGCATGAGGTCAGTTGATCCTGCAAATGAATGGCGGCCAACGGCGCTTAGCCATCGTAGCCTTCGATGATCTCCATGTCCCCTGTAGAGACCGGATCGCGCAGAGCCTTGGCATCCTGATAGGCGACGGAGTCATAGCAGGCCTTGGCGGTCTCGAAATCCTTGAATTCGATCACGACGGTGCGGGCGCGCATTGTACCTTCGCGCACCTCTTTCGGACCACCGCGGACCAGAAATTTCGCGCCATATTCCGCAAAAGGCGCCGCGTTTGCGGCTACGTAGTCCTTGTACCGCTCCATGTCGTCAACATCGACGTGGGCCACCCAATATCCTTTTGGCATTCGGAATCCTTTTTCTTCTTTTCGCCAAGCTGAAACAGGTGGAGCGCAAAGACAATGGCCGGCTTTGGCAGAATTTCCCCGTTCCCTGTGTCAAAATCTCAAGAATACGTCAGAAAAGGCAAGTAAATTCAAAGGAAGCCGCCCGCACGCGGCGGGCGGCTCTGGAATTGCCGTCTCAGCCAATCTCGGAAAGGCGTGCAAGCGCCTCCTTGATCCTGGTTTCTTCCTCTTCGCGCGCGGCAAGGTTTTCTCGCGCTTCTTCCACCACTTCATCCGGCGCGGAGGCCACGAACTTGGGATTGTTCAAACGGCCACGCAGGCCCCCCAGTTCCTTTGCCAGCTTGCCAAGGGTTTTCTCAAGGCGCGCCTTTTCCTCGTCGATGTCGATGATATCGGCGAGCGGCAACCCGAAGGAGGCACCGGGCGCCGAGATCGAAACGCAGCCCTTGGGCAGGCTGTCGACCTTTGTCAGGCTGTCGATGCGCGCAAGCCGTTTGATCAGCGCCTCGTTGCGGTCCCAGGCGGTCTGGGCAGCGGCGTCGATCTCGGTCACCAGCATGGCGACTTTCAGGCCCGCAGGCACATGCATCTGCGCGCGGGCGGAGCGGGTGTTCTCGATCACCGAGATGACCCAGTTGATTTCGCGGTCGGCGTCGGGATTGACCAGATCGGCGGCGGTGTAGGTGGGCCAATCGGCGTGGACCAGCATCTTGGCGCGAGTGCCTGTCTGCCCCCACAGCTCTTCGGTGATGAAGGGCATGATGGGGTGCAGAAGAATCAGACACTGATCCATCACCCAGCGCATTGTCTCGCGGGTCTCGGCCTGGGCTGCGGCGTCATCGCCCTGCAACAGCGGTTTGGACAGTTCCACATACCAGTCGCAGACCTTGCCCCAGACAAAGGCATAAAGCGCCTGCGCCGCATCGTTGAAGCGGAAGGCCTCAAGCGCTGTATCCACCTCTTCACGCACGCGAGCGGTCTCGCCGATGATCCAGGCATTGACGGCCTGCGCGGGGTTCAGATTCGCAACGGATTTCTGCGGCACCGCATCGGAGAAGACCTCGTTCATCTCGGCAAAGCGGATGGCGTTCCACAGCTTTGTGCCAAAGTTCCGGTAACCCGCGATGCGCTGCATATCGAGTTTCAGCACCCCGCCAAGCGAGGCCATGGCCGCATTGGTGAACCGCAGCGCGTCGGCGCCATATTCGTCAATGATATCCAAGGGGTCGATGACATTGCCGGTGGATTTCGACATCTTCTTGCCCTTGGCATCGCGCACGAGGCCATGGAGGTAGACGGTATCAAACGGGATCTGATCGACGACCGCCAGCTGCATCATCATCATGCGCGCCACCCAGAAGAACAGGATGTCCTGCCCCGTGACCAGGGTCGAGGTCGGGAAGTATTTTTTCAGCTCCTCGGTGTCCTCGGGCCAGCCCAGAGTGCCGATCGGCCAAAGGCCGGAAGAGAACCAGGTGTCCAGCACATCGGGGTCGCGCCAGACCGGGTAGACCAGTTTGGTGGGATCCTGCGTGGTCTCATACTCTGCCAAGGCAGCCGCGAAGGCATGAACGGCCTCGGCGCGGGTTTCGACCTCAACCACAGCGGCGTGGTTCAGCGGGGCGGGCAGCCCAACGAGGATGTCGTCGAACTGCGATTTGACGCTGTCGAAATCGGCGGCGCAGTGGCGCGGCTCTTCACCGATCAGCAGCTTCTGCTCCCACATCAGGCGCAGGCTTTCGACCAGATCAAGGGCGCCGTCGCCTTCATCGTCGGTGAAGCCTTCACCGGACAGATCGAAGCCATACCAGACTGGAATCTGATGACCCCACCACAGCTGGCGCGAGATGCACCAGGGTTCGATGTTTTCCAGCCAGTGATAATAGATCTTTTCCCCGCTTTCCGGCAGGATCTTGACGGTGCCATCCTTCACGGCCTCCAGCGCGGGGCCGACGACCTTTCCGGCGTCCACGAACCACTGGTCGGTCAGCATCGGTTCGATGACGACCTTGGAGCGATCCCCAAAGGGCTGCATGATCGGTTTATTCTCGACCAGCGGCACAAGGGTTTCGACCTCGTTGCCGTCCTCGTCCTTGCTGGTCTCCTTGACCATCACGGCGAGACCCTCGGCGGTGATCTGCTCCACCACCTTTTTGCGCGCCTCGAACCGGTCGAGGCCCCGCAGGTCTTCGGGCACAAGGTTGATGGCGTCGGCCTCAGCCTCGGTCAGGGTTTGCTCGCCCTTGGCGACAGCCATGGCGGTGGTTGCGGCCTCGGCATAGGGGGCGCCGTCTGCGCGCATCGCGCCCTTGGTGTCCATCAGGCGGTACATCGGAATGCCGCCGCGCTTGGCCACCTGATAGTCGTTGAAATCATGGGCGCCGGTGATCTTCACGGCACCGGATCCGAAATCGGGATCGGGATATTCATCGGTGATGATCGGGATCAGGCGGCGGTGTTCCTTGGGGCCGACGGGGATCTCGACCAGCTTGCCCACGATGGGGGCATAGCGCGCGTCATCGGGGTGAACGGCCACCGCGCCATCGCCCAGCATGGTTTCAGGCCGGGTGGTGGCGATGGAGATGTAATCGCGGGTCTCTTCCAGCGTGACGTTCCCGTCCTCGTCCTTTTCGACGTAGGTATAGGTCGCGCCATTCGCGAGCGGGTATTTGAAGTGCCACATGTGGCCCGCGACCTCGATATTCTCGACCTCAAGGTCAGAGATTGCGGTCTCGAAATGCGGGTCCCAGTTTACCAGCCGCTTGCCGCGATAGATCAGGCCCTTGTTGTACATATCCACGAAGACCTTGATCACCGCATCGTGGAAATTGCCCTCTTCGCCCTCAGGGGCACCGGGGGCGCCGGACATGGTGAAGGCGTTGCGCGACCAGTCGCATGAAGCGCCAAGGCGTTTGAGCTGATTGACGATGGTGCCGCCGGACTGGCTTTTCCACTCCCAGACCTTTTCGAGGAAGGCGTCACGGCCCAGTTCCGCGCGCGAGGGCTGTTGGGTGTTCGCGAGTTCTCGCTCCACCACCATCTGGGTGGCGATGCCGGCGTGGTCCTGGCCGGGCTGCCAGAGCGTGTCGAACCCCTGCATGCGCTTCCAGCGGATCAGGATATCCTGCAGCGTGTTGTTGAAGGCGTGGCCCATGTGCAGAACGCCGGTGACATTGGGCGGCGGGATCATGATGCAATAGGTGGAGGCCTCGGGCTTTGCGTTTGCGCCGGCCTTGAAGCAACCGGCCTTTTCCCAGGCGTCATAAAGGCGGCTTTCCGCCTCGGCTGCGTTGAATGTCTTTTCCATCGCCATCGGTTTGGTCCTGCGTGCGTGTCATTTTGGATCGCTTCCTCCCTTACAGAAGGGGGCGGCAAAGGGAAAGTGGGAAGGCGGGGTAGGGGCGGCGCAGGGGAAACGGGCGGGCCGGTTACGCGGGCTTAACGGCTGGCGGGTACTCTGATTCATTAAGAGAACAGCGGGCCCATCCCTCCTCCCGCAATTCACTAAGCCGCCCGGCCGGACTTTGATGCGGGAAACTGCAAAGTTGGCCGGGCGCACTATTTTTTCAGAACTTTCCGTGTTCTTTTGAGGCTTCCGATGGGCTAGCCGCGTGCCCCGCTGCGGTCCAGTTTGGTGGCCAGGTGGATCAGGCTTTCCGAAGAGCGCACGCCACGCGCCTCGCCGATGCGGTCAATGGTTTCATCCAGCTCATCGGTGGTTTGTGCCACCACCTGTGCCAAAAGATCGAACCGCCCCGATGTTGTATGCACGATCTCAACCCCTGGCAGGCTGCGCAGGCGGGCCAGAACCTCGGGCCCGCTGCGCGGTTCGATCGAGATTAGCACTGTGGCCTGCAGCGGCGGGCGCACCGCGGGCGAGAGCTTCAGCGTGTAGCCAGAGATCACGCCAAGGGTCTCAAGTCTCTCGATGCGCGTCTGAACGGTGGTGCGGGCCAGCCCAAGATGTCGGGCAAGCTCGGCTACAGAGCGCCTCGCATTGTCTCGCAATAGTGTCAGCAGGTGCCGGTCGGTATCGTCGATCTGCATCATTCAGCCGAAGTTATGACGGAAATTTCCGTCACTTTAGCAAAAGTGACGAGGGGAATCGACGTGCAAAAGAGCGAAACTGGTAAAAACACTCAAAACACTTGCAGACCGTCAAACGAGGCCCTGATCCGATGCAGCATATTCCCGCGCTTTGGCTTGATCCTGAAACCCACCTAGCGCGCCGCGCCCCGGATCATCCGATCCTCTATTTTGCGCCGCAGGTGCTGCATCAGGTTGCAGACCGTTTTCTGCGCGGCTTTCCGGGGCTGGTGACCTATGCGGTCAAGGCAAATCCCCATCCGGCGGTGCTGTCCAACCTGGTCGCGGCGGGGGTTTCTGCCTTTGATGTGGCCTCGCCCGCGGAAATGGAGGCCGTCCGCGCGGCCAGCACGGATGCGGTGATGCATTACAACAATCCGGTGCGTTCGGAGGCAGAGATCGCTGCCGGGATTGCCCACGGCGTGGCCAGCTGGTCGGTGGATGATGCAAGCGAACTGGAAAAGCTGCGCGAGGTTCCGCGCTCCTGCGAGATCGCCGTGCGTTTTGCCCTGCCGGTTTCAGGCGCGGCCTATGATTTCGGCAGCAAGTTCGGCGCCGCCCCGGAAGAAGCGATTGCGCTCTTGAAAAAGGTATCTGCGATGGGCTGGACAGCCGCCTTGTGTTTCCATCCCGGAACGCAGTGCGAGGATGCGGCGGCCTGGGTCGAATACATCCACGCGGCACGCGGGATTGTTGATGCAGCGGGGGTCAAGGTCGCACGGCTCAATGTGGGCGGGGGTTTTGCGGCCAATCGCGATGGCAAGGCGCCGGACCTGGAGAATGTCTTTGCGGCCATAGGTGCTGCTGTAACCGAAGCCTTTGGCAGCGAGGCGCCTCAATTGATCTGCGAGCCGGGCCGGGCGATGGTGTCGGAGGCCTTTACCCTTGCAGCCCGCATCAAAGGGCTGCGCAGAGGGGGCGAGGTGGTCTACCTCAACGACGGGATTTATGGCGGGCTGGTGGATATCCGCGACATGGGTCTGCCGGGACGTGTTGAGGTTGTCAGTTCTGACGGGCAACACAGATCTGCGGTGCGCAAACCCCGCATCGTTTTTGGCCCCACCTGCGACAGTCTGGACCGTTTGCCGGATGGTCTGCCCTTGCCCGAGGACAGCGTGATCGGGGATTATGTGCTCTTTCCCGGGCTTGGTGCCTATTCTTCCGCCATGAGCACCCAGTTCAATGGCTATGGGCTCTCTGACGTGGCGACCGTGATCGCGCTCTCTGGACAAGCTGGCCGCTAAGGCTAATGTCGGCCCCAAAGCAAGCATCACGCGCGCGGAGGGGACGAGCATGCAGAAATTCGGTAAAAGCCAGCCAGTCAAACGCACCGAGGATGTCCGGTTCCTGACCGGTCACGGGCAATACATCGAAGATGCGGCACCGCAGGAGGCCCTGAGAACCTGGGTCTTGCGCAGCCCTGTGGCCCATGGGGTGATCACCACTCTCAACACCGATGATGCCCGCGAGGCGGACGGCGTTCATATGGTTGTGACCTATCAGGACTACGTGGATGCAGGGTATGACACGGGTATGGATGGCATCCTGATCAAGAACCGGGATGGCAGTGGCGCAGCAGCGCCGCATCGTCCGATGCTGGCCCATGACCGTGTGCGTCACGTCGGGGAGCCGATTGCCGTTGTTGTGGCCGACACGCTCGATCAGGCACGTGATGCGGGCGAGATGATCGAGCTGGAGATCGACGACCTGCCGGTGAAACTCGACATTGCGCCGGGCGGAGAGCCGCTTCACCCGGATGTGCCCGACAACCGGGCCTTTGATTGGGGCATTGGCGATGAGGCCGCCACCGAAGAGGCCTTTGCCAAGGCGGCGCATACCGTGTCACTGCAAGTCGAGGACAATCGCATCATCGTCAACTCGATGGAGCCGCGCGGCTGTTTCGCCGAATGGCGCGAGGGCCGCCTGCATTTCACCTTTGGCGGGCAGGGGGTCTGGGGCGTCAAAGGGAACCTTGCGAAGAAACTGCGCCTTGAGGAGGAGCAGGTCCATGTGGTGACGCCGGATGTCGGCGGTGGCTTTGGCATGAAGTCCCAGCCCTATCCCGAATATTACGCGGTGGCCCACGCGGCCCGCGTTCTGGGGCGTCCGGTGCTGTGGATCGGGGACCGCTCGGAATCCATGCTCTCGGACAATGGCGGTCGTGATCTGACGTCGCTCGCAGAGCTGGCCTTTGATGAGGATCTCAAGATCACGGGCTACCGCGTTCACACGCTCTGCAATCTGGGTGCCTATAACGCGCCGTTTGGGCAGATCATCCAGACCACGCTGTTCAGCAAGGTTCTGACCGGTGTCTATGACATCAAGACCGCGTGGCTGCGTTCCGAGGGGATTTACACCAATACCACGCAGGTCGATGCCTATCGTGGCGCGGGGCGCCCCGAGGCGATCTATGTGCTGGAGCGCGTGATGGACCGCGCCGCGCGCGAGCTGGGCGTGGATCCGCTGGAGCTGCGCCGCCGTAACTTCATCGCGCCAGCGTCCTTCCCCTATCCGACGATCGTCGGCGAAACCTATGACGTGGGAGACTTTGGCCGGGTGCTGGATCGCGCGGCCGAGGAAGCGGATCTTGGGGGCTTTGCGGACCGCAAAGCTGCCGATGCAGCCAAGGGCCTGCTGCGCGGCGTAGGCCTCTGTTACTATATCGAAAGCATTTTGGGTGATCCTTCGGAAGGTGCAGAGGTCGAGTTTCTGGAGGATGGCCGGGTGAATATCTATGTCGGCACGCAAAGCAACGGACAGGGGCATGAAACCGTTTATGCCCAGTTCCTTGCTGACCAGACCGGCATCCCGGCGGACCGGATCACCGTGGTGCAGGGCGACAGCGACCGGATTGCGCGCGGCGGCGGCACGGGCGGCTCCCGCTCTGTCACGACCCAGGCCAACGCGGCGCTGGCCACGGTGGACAAGATGATCGAAGCCTTCACGCCTTTCCTTGCGGGTGAAATGGGCGTCGAGGAAGATGCGATCGAGTTTGATGGAGAAACCTTCCGCGCACCGGGATCCAACCTGACGCCAACCTTCGTGGAGGCCGCCGAGATGGCCCGCGCGCAGGGCCGTACCGACCTCATGCGTCATTCTGCGCGGGCCACGCTGCCGGGGCGTTCGTTCCCGAATGGGGCCCATATCTGCGAGGTGGTGATCGATCCTGAAACCGGCGCAGCGGAGGTGGATCGCTACACAGTGGTTGACGATTTCGGCAACCTGATCAACCCGGCGCTTGCCGAAGGGCAGGTCCATGGCGGCGTCGCCCAGGGCCTGGGGCAGGCCATGCTGGAACGCGTGGTCTACGACAGCGAGGGGCAGCTGCTCACGGCATCGTTCATGGACTATGCCATGCCAAGAGCCTCTGATGTGCCGATGATGGGATTTGCGACCGAAGCCGTGCCCTCCACCCAGAACCCGATGGGGATGAAGGGCTGCGGCGAGGCCGGAACGGTGGGCGCCATGGCGGCGGTCGCCAACGCGGTTCAGGATGCGGTCTGGGCGCGCGGTGTGCGCCAGATGGACATGCCGTTCACGCCGCTGAAACTATGGGAAGTACTGAGGGATGACACTATCGCGGCTGAGTAAACGTCTGCTTGGATGGCTCGGACGGCCTTTGCGGTCCGAGCATTCCGGCGAGACCGCGATGCGTGGGCCGCAGGCCCATGTGATCATTCTGGATGGCACCATGACTTCGCTTCGGCCCGGCGAGGAGTCCCATGCCGGGCAAACCTATCAGCTGTGCCGCGAAGGTGGCCCAAAGGTGTCCGTCTTCTATGAATGTGGCGTGCAGTGGAACGGCTGGTCCAGCGCGCGCGATGTGATCGTTGGCAAGGGAATCAACCGCCAGATCCGCCGCGCCTATGGCTACCTCGCCTCGCGCTACCGGCCCGGCGACAGCATCTACCTGATCGGCTACAGCCGGGGCGCCTATGCGGTACGCTCGCTCGCCGGGGTGATCGGCGAGGTTGGCCTCCTGCGCCCCGATCACGCGACCGAACGCAATATCCGCACCGCTTATCGCCACTATCAGGAAGGGCAGGATCCAGAGGTCGCCCGCGCGTTTCACGATGCTTATTGCCACGAGACCACGACGATCGAGATGATCGGCGTCTGGGATACGGTAAAGGCGCTGGGCTTTCGTTTTCCGATCCTTTGGCGCTGGGCCAAGGATCCGCATGGGTTCCACAATGACAGGCTTGGCCCTCATGTTAAGAACGGCTATCACGCCCTTGCCCTGGACGAGACCCGCGATGTCTTTGCGCCCGTTCTTTGGTCCTGCGAGGATGACTTCAACGGCCGCGTGGAGCAGATGTGGTTCCGCGGCGCCCATGGAGATGTGGGAGGTCAGCTGGGCGGGAATGAAGAGGCACGGCCGTTGGCAAATCTCTCGCTTGTCTGGATGCTGGAGAAGGCCGAGGATTGCGGTCTGCCTCTGCCGCAGGACTGGCGGATGCGGTTCCCCGTGGATCCCGGCGCGCCCTCGGTCGGAACCTGGCGGGGTTGGGGGAAGATCTTTGTGCTGCGCAGCAGACGTCGCATCGGTAAGGACCCGAGCGAGCGGCTGCACAGCAGCGCCAAAGGGTATGTGATCAAGGAACCCCGCTCATCCTGGCGCATGCCTTGGCCCTTGCGCGCGACGCGCTAGCAAGCAAGCGCTGAGGCGAGCAGGGACTCAGCCCTTTGCAGGCGGCAGCTTCATCACGATACAGGTGGTTGATCCCGTGGCATAAAGCTTGCCATCCTCGACACCGCGGATTTCTCCGTGTGCAACACCGGTCGAGCGGCCCACGTGATCTGTGACGCCGGTGCAGTCTACCGTAACGCCCAGCGGGATCGAGCGCAGGATATTGATCTTGTATTCCAGGGTTGTGTAGGCCGACCCCTTGGGAACGCGGGTCATCACGGCGCAGGCCATGGCGCTGTCCAGGAGGGTGCCATACCAGCCGCCATGAACCGTGCCCATGGGGTTGGTGTAGGAAAACTCCGGCGTGCCCCGGAACACCACGCGCCCGTCTGAAACCTCATGCAGGCGATAGCCAAGCTGCGCGCCAATGGGCGGGCCGGGCAGCTTGCCATCCAGAATGCCCTGCATGAACTCCAGGCCTGACAGCTTGGTGATTTCTTCCATAGGCAGGAGATCAGCCTGGGATTTTGCGGTGAACATCAAACGCCTCCTTCATGTGAATTGCCCGGCGACAGGGCCGGGCAATTCACAGTTCCATTTTGGAATGAGGCTAGGCGCGCATCACAGCGCCAGCAAGTCTTACGCGACGTTCTCGAGCGAGACCTTGGGGGTGATGCCAAGGGCAAAACAGACATCGCGGGTCAGCTCGGGGCGGTTCAGCGTGTAGAAATGCAGTTTCTCGACGCCGCCCTCTAGCAGCTCGGTGCACAGCTCGCTGCACATCGCGGTGGCCAGCAGATCGGCGCGATCATCGCGGAGGGCCTTTTCAAAGGCGTCCTCGACCCAGGCGGGGATCTTGGTGCCGCAACGGCGGGCAAAGTTGCGCGCGCCTTTCCAGTTCTCGATCGGCAGGATGCCGGGAGTGAGCTTGGAACCATCGATCCCGGCCTTCTCGCAGGCATCGCGGAAACGGAAGAAGGTTTCCGCCTCAAAGAAGAACTGGGTCAGCGCCTCATCCGCGCCCGCGTCCAGCTTGCGCTTGAGCCAGTCCACATCGGCCTGAGCGGTTGCGGCCTCGGGGTGCTGATCCGGGTAGGCACCGACACGAATGGTGAACTTACCGGTGTCGGCCAAGGCCTCAATCAACTCGACCGAATTGGCAAAGCCTTCGGGATGAGGGGTGAATTTGCCTTCGCCTTTTGGCGGGTCGCCCCGCAGAGCGACAATCTCGGACACCCCTGCCTCTGCAAAACGGTCTGCGATTTCAAGCGTTTCCGCCTTGGTGGCCTGCACGCATGTCAGATGCGCGGCCACATTCAGGCCCGAGGATTTGTGCAGCGTTGCAACCGCGTCGCGGGTCAGATCGCGTGTGGTGCCGCCCGCACCATAGGTGACGGAAACGAAACGCGGGTCGAGCGGCGCAAGTGTCTGAACGGTGTCCCACAGGCGGAAGGACGCTTCCAGCGACTGCGGGGGGAAGAATTCAAAAGAGATGTCAGGGGTCTTCATTTTCGGGATCTCCGACTGATTTGACCCCTTGTCGCATAGCCTGCATTGTGAAACAAACTCATAATTCTCAAGAACAACATGAGCGGCGCGATAGGATGCATCTCGAATTTCGTCACCTTCGAACGATCAAGGCCATTCACGAGGCGGGCGGGCTTGCCCGTGCGGCCGAGCAGCTGAACATCACGCAAAGTGCCCTTAGCCATCAGATCAAGGGGCTGGAGGATCAGGCGGGGGTCGAGCTGTTCTTGCGGCGCTCCAAGCCGATGAAGCTCTCGGCGGCGGGCTTGCGTCTGCTCCGGTTGGCTGAGCAGGTGCTCCCCCAGGTCGAGGCGGCGCAGGCCGAATTCTCCAACCTTCGCGACGGGCACGCCGGGCGCATGCATATCGCCATTGAATGCCACGCCTGTTTCGAATGGCTCTTTCCGGTGCTCGAAGCCTTTCGCAAAAGCTGGTCGGATGTGGATGTGGACATTCGCCCGGGTCTTGCCTTTGACGCGCTGCCTGCCTTGCAAAAGGAAGAGGTGGATCTCGTGGTCTCCTCCGATCCAGACACAATTGCGGGTGTCGAGTTCATCGAGCTTTTTGACTACAACCCTGTGTTTGTGGCGTCGTCCCACAACCCTCTGGCCGACAAACCTTTTGTGGAGGCTGAGGATTTTCGCGATCAGACCCTGATCACCTATCCGGTGGAAAAATCGCGCCTGGACGTGTTCAGCCAGCTTCTGATCCCGGCAGGGGTAGAGCCCGCATCGATCCGGCAGGTGGAGTTGACTGCGGTGATTCTCTTGCTTGTGGCCTCCAACCGGGGTGTTTCGGTGCTGCCCGATTGGGTGGTGCGCGAGGTGAAATATTCATCCGACTACGTGACACGCCCGCTTACGAAAGACGGCATCACCCGCAGGCTTTATGCGGCGGTGCGCAGCGAGGATCGTGACAAGCCCTACATGCAGGAACTGATCCGATTGGCCAAGGTCGAGGCACGCAAGCTTCAGCAGCAGTAAGCAGGACCTGAAATGAAGAACGCCCGCCAGTGTTTCATGGCGGGCGTTTTCAATGGATGATCAGGCCTGTCAGATCAGTTTCACGATCTGCTTGCCGGTATTGCCTCCACGCAGCATGGAGCGGAAGGCATCGGGGGCGTTCTCAAGGCCAGTCGCGATGTCTTCAAGGAAGCGGACCTCCCCCGAGGCAACCTTGGGGCCGACTTCCTTCAGGAACTCCGGATAGCGGTCAAAGTGGTTCGAGATGATGAAGCCGTTCACCGACAGGAACTTGACCAGGATGTTCCGCCAGATGTTCGGACCGGTCAGCGCCGCGTCCGACGCCCCGGCGCCAAGGCCGCCTGCGTTGTACCATGCAATCATGCCGCAGATCGGAATGCGCCCATGGGGGTTCATCAGGGGCAGCACCGCCTCAAGCACCTTGCCGCCGACGTTCTCGAAATAAATGTCGATTCCCTTGGGGCAGGCGGCGGCCAGATCCTTGCGCAGGGATTTTGCATCCTCATAGGCGCGATGATCGAGGCATTCGTCAAAGCCGAAGGTCTCGGTCGCCAGTTTGCATTTGTCCGCACCGCCCGCGATTCCAACAACGCGCAGACCTGCGAGTTTGGCAAGCTGACCCACCATCGACCCGACCGGGCCGGTCGCGGCTGCCACAACAAGGGTTTCCCCGGCCTGCGGGCGGCCATAGGCGGTCAAGCCATGCCATCCGGTAAACCCGGGCATGCCCAGAACGCCAAGCGCCGCAGTGATCGGACCCTGCGCAGGATCCAGCTTGCGCAGCTCCTTGGCGGGCAGGCAGCCGTGGCTTGCCCAGCCGAGCATCCCGAAGGCATAGTCGCCGGGCTTGAAATGCGGGCTGTTGGAGGCGATCACCTCGCCGACGGCTCCGGCCTCCATGGTGCCGCCGATCGGCACCGGGGCGGCATAGGATTTGGCATCGTCCATCCGACCTCGCATGTAGGGGTCCAGCGACATATAATGCGATTTTACAAGGACTTCGCCCTCACCCGGTATGGGCAGGTCTACTGTTTCGAGACGAAAGTTCTCGTTCGTCGGCTCACCGACGGGGCGGCTGGCCAGCACGATCCGTTGCATCTGTTCGCTCATTTGGGTCTCCCCTCCCTATTTCTTTATCCAAGGTGTCAGTTTATCTGAACTGTGTGGTTCAGTTTCGCGCATTGCAACCCATAGCAGGAATAACCCAACGGCACATCCAGACCATGGGATGTCATTGACCCCGTGAGACCTTGGGCATTCACTCTTGGCAACGGGGAGCAGGGCGCGTATAGGCACGGTTTGACCGGCATCTCCCCCCGACCGATACAGGAGTCTGCAGACATGATTGGCAGCGCGAACCTCAACGTGATGATCAAGGCCGCCCGCAAGGCAGGCCGTTCCCTTGTGAAGGACTTTCGCGAGGTCGAGAACCTGCAGGTATCGATGAAGGGTGCGGGGGATTTCGTCTCCAAGGCCGATATTGCAGCCGAGAAGATCCTGAAGGACGAGCTGATGGGCGCGCGCCCCACCTATGGCTGGCTGGCCGAAGAAGGCGGTGAGATCCCCGGTGAAGACCCGACCCGCCGCTGGATCGTCGATCCGCTGGATGGCACCACCAACTTTCTGCACGGTCTGCCCCATTGGGCGATTTCCATCGCGCTGGAGCACAAGGGCAAGGTGGTTGCGGGCGTGATTTACGATGCCGCCAAGGACGAGATGTTCTTTGCGGAAAAAGGCACTGGCGCCTGGATGAACGACATGCGGATCCGGGTTTCGGGCCGCCATCGGATGATCGAGACGATCTTTGCGACCGGTCTGCCATTCGGCGGGCGCTCCGACCTGCCTGCGACCCTGCAGGATCTGGCCCGTTTGATGCCTGCCTGCGCCGGTGTGCGGCGCTGGGGCGCGGCTGCGCTGGACATGGCTTATGTGGCTGCGGGGCGCTACGACGGCTTCTGGGAGCGGCGACTGAATCCGTGGGATCTGGCGGCAGGTATCATCATCGTGAAAGAGGCCGGTGGCCTGATCGAGGCGATCAACCCCGATGAAGGCATTCTCGAGTCCGGTGAGGTCGTCTGCGCCAATGAGGCCATCTACGAGAATTTCGCCAAGGTGATCCGGGGCTGATTGCCAACAGCGGAGCGATTTGACCAACATTAGGAAGCGCGTTCAGCCGGTCTGGCTGGGCGCGCTTTTCTCTTTCGCCCACGGGTTTGGCGCGGAGCGCTGTGCAGGGGACTACTTGCCCCAGGGCCCAGGATTGCGTCTCTCTGTGTGTACCCGGCGGGGGATGCGCGGCACGCGTGTGGGGCTGGACTCATACCGTGTTTCGGGATGCGGCGGCAGCCCTTGTGTCCGACCCCAGAAGGCTGTGCCACCGCGTTTCAGCCACAAGGGAATGCAAAGCCCCATGCCCACGACAAAACCGCCAGCATGAGCCCAATAGGCAACGCCGCCGGTGTCCGGGTCGGAACCGAGCCCGCCGACGAACTGGATCACGAACCAAAGGCCCAGCATGATGAAGG
This sequence comes from Phycobacter sedimenti, assembly GCF_038148855.1. Taxonomy (NCBI): domain Bacteria; kingdom Pseudomonadati; phylum Pseudomonadota; class Alphaproteobacteria; order Rhodobacterales; family Roseobacteraceae; genus Phycobacter; species Phycobacter sedimenti. The sequence continues at coordinate 373,317 of NZ_JBBVGR010000002.1, forward strand.
CCGGGATCGAGAAAACCCGGAAATAGATGATCAGGATCAACAGAATATCGATGCGCGCCCTCGGGAACATGAGAAGGTAGCCCCCCATGACCCCCGCAATTGCGCCTGAGGCGCCAACCGTGGGCACCGTGGACATGGGCGCTGCCATCACATGCAACAGGCCGGCTCCGATCCCTGCGACGAGGTAGAAGCCGAGAAAGGGCAGGTGGCCCATCTCGTCCTCCAGGTTATCGCCAAAGATCCAGAGAAACAGCATATTGCCCGCCAGATGCATGAAACCGGCGTGCAGAAACATCGATGTGAACAGGCTGCCAAAGCCGCTGCCGTAGGTCACCTCGCGCGGGATGATGCCGTAAGCATAATAGAAACCGGCCATTGACCGGTCGCTGGTGTAGGTCGAAATCGCATAGAGAAACACCGCGATATTCGCCGCCATCAGGAGGTAGACAACATAGGGCGTGCGCCCCGACGGGTTGTGGTCGCGTAGCGGAAACATGGGCCGAACGCTGGGCCGGTTTCAGCCCAGCGTCAAGGTGTTATCGGGGAAAGCGGGTCATTCAGGCGCTGCCACCCAGAAGCGCTGCGTTGCCGCCGGCTGCAGTGGTGTCCACGCAGACATGACGCTCTGCCAGAACCCGTGCCGGATCGGGATCGCCGGGGATCAGCGGAATGATTGGCCCCTGACGTTTTGCTAGGATCTGCTCGATCCGCCGTCCGGTTTCCTCGTCGCCCCACCACAACACACCGGAGAAGCCCTCGATGAACTCAAGGCGGTGGAGGTCAATAAGCCCATTTGCTTCGATGGCCGTACCGCCAAGCGCGAGAACAGCTTCTTTCTGGGCGGCCGCTGCCTTGGCACCTGGTCCCAGGCACAACAGCGGCGGGCGCGCCGATGTTGTGAGACGGTTGGATTCGCCTGTCGGGCCGGGCAGCGAGGTGGTCCTGGCCGGGGCCTCTGTCCCTGAAGGAACGGGCAATTCGGTCATTGAGCCTTCCCAGTCCGCGCCGCTGCTCTGACGATCAGGCGCGCAGAACCGCGCCATGTAGTAGGGGCCGCCTGCCTTGGGGCCGGTGCCCGAAAGGCCTTCGCCGCCAAAGGGCTGGCTGCCGACAATGGCGCCGATCTGGTTGCGGTTGACGTAGATGTTGCCTGCGTGCACCCGGTCGCAGACGTGCTGAACCCGGTCATCGATCCGCGTATGCAGGCCAAAAGTCAGACCATAGCCGGTCGCGTTGATGTCATCGATCACACGGTCCAGATCCTGCGCCTTGAACCGCGCCACATGCAGGACGGGGCCAAAGATCTCCTTTTCGAGCGCGCCAATGCCCGGCACGCTGATCAGAGTGGGCGCCACGAAGGTTCCGCCCTGTGGCGTCTGCATTTCTTTCAGAACGCGGCCCTCGGCACGGGCCTGATCGATATGTGCCAGAATGCCTGCGCGCGCGCCCGCATCGATCACCGGACCGCTGTCCACATCCAGATGCCACGGATCGCCAAGATTCAGCACATCCATGGCGCCCTTGAGCATCTTCAAAAGATCGTCGGCAATGTCCTCTTGTACGTAAAGGCACCGCAGGGCGCTGCAGCGCTGACCGGCAGACTGAAAGGCGCTTTCGATGATGGATTGCACGGCCTGTTCGGGCAAGGCGGTGGAGTCGACGATCATTGCATTAAGACCGCCGGTTTCAGCAATCAGCGGCGCTCCGGGGCGCAGGTTGTCGGCCATGGCGCTGCGGATTCGCAGGGCGGTCTCGGTGGAGCCGGTAAAGGCGACACCGTCGATGCGCGGATCCGAGGTCAGCCCGGCGCCAACCCGGCTGCCTGGTCCCGGTAGCAGTTGCAGGGCGGTGCGGGGCACGCCGGCCTCATGCAGCAGTTGAACGGCGCGGTGGGCGATCAGCGGGGTTTGTTCCGCCGGTTTGGCCAGAACCGCATTGCCCGTGGCCAGCGCCGCCGAGATCTGCCCGGTGAAGATCGCCAGCGGGAAGTTCCAGGGCGAAATGCAGGTGAACAGGCCTGCGGGGTCCGCATTCGGAATGCGGGCGGCGTAGTAGCGCAGAAAATCCACTGCCTCGCGCAGTTCTGCCACCGCATCGGGAATGGATTTGCCCGCTTCCCGTGCCAGAAGAGCGAACAACTCGCCATAGTGGTCTTCGTACAGATCAGCCGCCTTGTTCAGGGCCGCTGCGCGGTCAGTCGCGGGGGCATCCCAGGGCCGGGCTGCCGAAAGCGCGGTTTCCACATCTGCTGCGCTGGCTGGGCGTAGCTGTCCGACCACGGTGAGGTCGGACGGGTTGGTGACATCCTCGGCCGCCTCTGGCGCGGCATCCCCTGCCAGCAGCGGTCCGGCTGTCCAGCTATGGGTGCGCCAGGATGCGCGCGCCCGTTCGATAGCCGCCAATGTCGGGGCATGGCCCAGGTCAAATCCCTTGGAGTTCGGCCGTTCCGGCGCGAACAGTTCCGGGCCGGTGGGGATGCTGCGGCTTACGTCCGAAATCGCGTCAAAGGGATCGGCGGCCACCACTTCGGGCGGTACGTTCTCATCCACTATCTGGTTCACGAAAGACGAATTTGCGCCGTTTTCCAGCAGACGCCGCACCAGATACGCCAGAAGATCACGATGGGCGCCGACCGGCGCATAGATCCGGCAGTTGGTGCTGTTCTGGTCTTTCACCATCTGGTGCAGGGTTTCGCCCATGCCATGCAGGCGCTGGAATTCGAACAGGCTTTTGTCCTCGGCCATATGCAAGATGGCGCTGACGGTGTGGGCGTTGTGGGTGGCGAACTGCGGATAGATCCGGTCGGTCACCCCGAGCAGTTTGCGGGCATTGGCGATGTAGGACACATCGGTCAGCGCCTTGCTGGTATAAACCGGGAAACCATCCACGCCTTCGACCTGAGCGCGCTTGATCTCAGTGTCCCAATAGGCGCCTTTCACCAGACGCACCATGAAGCGGCGGTCGTACCTCTCGGCCATCCGGTAAAGTGCATCGATGGCAAGGCCGGTGCGCGGCCCGTAGGCCTGCACCACGACGCCAAAACCCTCCCAGCCCGCCAGCGAAGGATCAGAGACGACTGCCTCGATCACTTCGAGTGACAGGGACAGGCGGCCGGCTTCTTCCGCATCGACGTTGAGGCCCATGCCGGCCGCCTTGGCCAGAAGCGCCAGCGCTTTCAGGCGCGGGACCAACTGCTCCATCACGCGCGCGTCCTGTGCCAGCTCATAGCGCGGGTGGAGGGCGGACAGTTTCACCGAGATGCCGGGGTTCTTGCGGATGTCATCGCTGGTGCAGGCTGCGGCTATGGCCGAAATTGCCTTGGAGTAAGACAGGTGATAACGCGCGGCATCAGCCTCGGTCCGGGCCGCTTCACCCAGCATGTCGTAGGAATAGGTATAGCCCTTTGCCTCCATACCGGCGGCGCGTTTCATGGCGCTTTCGATGCTTTCACCCAGGACGAACTGCCGTCCCATTTCCTTCATCGCGCGGCCAACGGCGGTGCGGATCACCGGCTCGCCGAGGCGCTTGATGGCGCCGCGCAGTGCGCGCACGGGGCTTGGCTTGTCCTCGTCCAGCACCTTCCCGGTCAGCATGAGGGCCCAGGTAGAGGCATTGACCAGGGGGGAGGAGGAATGACCAAGGTGCTTGCCCCAGTCGGAGGGCGCGATCTTGTCTTCGATCAGCGCATCGATGGTGTCGGCATCTGGGACCCGCAGCAGCGCCTCGGCAAGGCACATCAGCGCGATACCTTCGTCCGTGGAGAGGCCGTATTCGGCGAGGAAGACCTCCATCAATCCGGGGGCAGAGTGGCCACGAATGTCTTTTACAAGGGCTGCGGCATTGGCGCAGATCGCCTGCCGATCGGCTAGGGACAGGGCTGCGGTTTCGACCAGCCGGTCGCGCATGGCGGTTTGGTCCGCATAGGTTCCGGCGTCGATCAGATCGCGCAGCTTGCCGGACTGGATTGGGGTGGCTTGGGTCATGCAGAAAACTCCAACAGAAAATCCGCAACGGGTCTGATGGTCAGGTTACACCGGAATGCGCGGGACATTCGCCTGAATGTGTGGTATCTGCAGTGCGATTGACGGAATTTTGGCGCATATTGAGGTTCAAATGATCTTTTCTGATCTCGACCGCTATGATCGGGCGATTCTGAATGTGCTGGCGGAGGATGGCCGGATCTCGGTCGCAGACCTCGCCAGGCGGATCGGCTTGTCCAAATCTCCGACCCAAACCCGTCTGAAGCGGATGGAGACCGAGGGCGTGATCACAGGATACCGCGCCCTGGTCGATCCCATCCGGCTTGGTCTTGATCACGTCGCTTTTGTCGAAGTGAAGCTGGACGATACCCGCGAGGCGGCCCTGTCGCGGTTCAATGCCGCGGTTGTGAAAGTCCCTGAGATCGAGCAGGTTCACATGATGGCCTCACATTTTGACTATCTCCTGAAGGTGCGGACACGTTCCATGACGATCTACCGCGAGGTACTGGGGGAGCGGATATCCTCCCTGCCGCATGTGGCGTCGACCTCGACCTACGTGGCGATGCAGGCGGTGAAGGAGGACGGCGCATTTGCGCAACTGTGAAGACACACAGGCGGCACGCGCCACAAAAAAGGAATTTTGAATGAGCGATTACCCAAAGATCTGGCTCTTGCGTCATGGCGAGACGGAATGGAATGCAGAGCGGCGCGTTCAGGGACAGCTTGAGTCCCGGCTCAGCGAGCGTGGCCTTGGGCACGCACGGCGTCAGGCCGAACTGATGGCCCCGGTCCTGGCGGCCGAGAACCCACCGTGTTTCGTCTCGCCCCTGGGGCGGGCGCAGCAAACCGCTGAAATCGCCTTGGCCGGACGCGGTTTTGTGACCGATGCGCGCCTCGCCGAAGTTCATGCAGGGATTTTTCAAGGGCACAGGTTGGCCGATCTCAAACAGGCAGACCCCGCCTATTTCGAGCGCTATGTGACCCCGCTTGACATGTTCTGCGAAGCCCCCGGCGGAGAAGGGTACGGACCGTTCCGGGCGCGCACACTGGATTTTCTGAAAACACTGACCGGCCCGTCTGTTGTCGTAGCCCATGGGCTGCTGGGGCAGGTGATGCGCGGCATCGTCTGCGGGCTGAGCCGTGCTGAGATGGCGCAGCTCGAGAACGGGCAGGGCTGTGTCTATGTTCTTGAGAATGGCTCCGAAACGGTTCTGCGCTGACTGAATAAGAGTGGAAAAAAATCGCACAGACCCTCTTGCGCAGCCTCTGGGATTTCTCTAAATCCCGGCCCAGCGGGTGATTAGCTCAGTTGGTAGAGCGCTTCGTTTACACCGAAGATGTCGGGAGTTCGAGTCTCTCATCACCCACCATTCTCCCCATTATTATTCACCCGCGGTTTGGCTCTTCAGTGCGTGATGTGTAACCCTCTGGCAAAGCGCACAATTGTGTTGGCCATGTCTTTTCCCTAGGCATGATTCTGTAACGTCCTCTCCATCAGTCTGACCCTGTGCAGGGTGGCCGAAAACCGGCATGTGCTGCACAAGGTCAGGCAAGTCATGCAAGGCCGCAGGTCAGAACGGCATCCTGAAGCTCAGAGAGGCGCCGAAGGATTCAAAACCGGCGGCACCGATACCGTCGTAGAAACCTTCGACCGAGATCTTGATGTCGCGATCCGGCATGAACCATGTGGCACCTGCTTCCAGCCGCCCCCGGAAATCGGAATCAGATGAGGCAAGAGTGGCGTCCGTCGGGTTGCTGTCCTGCAGTTTGTTGAAATCGTAGATGCCGGAGAAAGAGACATAGGGCGCAAACTGCAAGCTATCGCCTCGGTTGATCTCCCATGACAGCTTCGGGCCGAACTCCAGGCGCCCCAGATCGAAGTCCTGCGACGGGATCGTGCGCCCCAGCGAGTCGGTGTAGCTCTCCTGCGTCTCGTGATAATAGGTGACGCGCGCAAACGGGCTGACGGTCAAGGTCGGGTTCAGCTCAAAATCGCCGGTCAGCCCCGCCTGGACCAGGATTCGCTCTGTTTCGAAGTCATCCTCGAACAGTCCCAGCGCATTCACCTTGTTCCTGGATTGGCCGTAGGTTGCGGATGCATCCAAGTAAAGGTTCTCTTGAAGGCGGATGACGGCATAGGGGCCGATCATCCAACCCAACCCCTGCGCGGAGGTGTTCGCAGCTCCGTTCTCTTCTTCGGTAAAGTCCAGCTGTCCCATGACGCCAAAGACCGCGCGGTCTGAATTGGTGTAGTCAACACCGGCAAACAGAAGTCCGGACTTGCTCTTGGAGTGGATGTTCTTGCTGATGGCGTAAGTGCCTTGCGCCCAGAAGTCCCAGCCGGACCAGGCCGTCTGGCCAAACAGGGAGGCATCGCCCGCGTCGTTTACGCTGGCACGGCTGACCTGCGCTTCCTGATCGAAGCCCGCGAAGAGGCTCGCTCTGGCGGGCGTAACATCAGAAGGGGGCACGCCGTTTGTGGTGACCTGTCTGTTCGTCCCGTCCTCCAGCGCAGGGGGGCGGGTGGTCGGGGAACTGAGCGATGACCGCCAGGCGGTGCCATCGTTTCTCCGGCGCATCTCCTCGGCAAAGGCCCGGTAGCTGAATTGGAAGCTTCCTGAGTGCGCACCAGAGGTGGCGTTGAAAGCCAGCCGGTTCACGCCCCCCTGATGCCCCGCGACGTTTCTGGCAAGGCGTGAGACCAGGTTCGGCTGGTTCGAAACGATGTTATTGGCCCTGCCGGTTACGAAGGAGGCGATGACTTCCTGGGTTTTGCGAATGTCTGCCTGGTCATTTCGGGTGTTGGTCATCGTGAAGGAAACGCCGGTAAGGCCGGGGGCGCTGGCTGTCACGGTGTAAGGCATCAGGGTCGGGCTTCCCTGATAGCCCGAAGCGATACCGTTTGCCGTCAGGCCCGAGCTGGTCGCTGTGCCATCGGACCCTGTGGTGACGGACTCGGTGTTGGTGCCGGTGCTCGCAAAGATCAGCGATGCGCCTGTGGCCGGGGCTGTGAAAGTCACGACCACGCCCGCGACACCCGCGCCGCCCGCTGTTGTTGCAGTGACCACGAGGGGGGCTGCGAAAGTCTGATTGATTTCGGTGCTCTGATTTGATCCGGAGGTGAGCTGCAAGCTGCTGGGAACCGCCTGCGCCGTGCCGCTGATGCGGACATTAAAGGGGTTTTCATCCGCGTCGGTATTGACAAGGCTTAAGTCAAATCCAAAGGCGCCGCTCGATGGGGCAGTATAGCTCAGGGTGAGCGTCGCCGTGCCGCCGCCTGCGGCCAGGGATGTCGAATCAAGCGTGATACTGTTCACGGTGACATTGCTTGCGGCGGTGATATTGCCGCCGATGGTTGGCGTTGTGAGCGTGAGCGTGTCCGTTCCTGAATTTGTGATCGTGTAGGTCAGAGTCGCTGCCGATCCTGAGCCGACCGGGGAGGAGACCGAATCCGTTCCGCCATCGCTGATCGCACCGCTTTCGGAGGAGGAGACTTCAATCTCCGGTGTGCCGCTTGCGCTGCCTGCAACCGTGAAGCCGAACGTGCTGGTCGACAAAAGCGTTGCGGCGCTCGTTTGCGACGCAGGGGAAGGCGTGCCCGCCGTCAGCGAAAAGAAGATCGTTACGTCAAAACTGTATGCTCCGCTTTGCTCCGGCGAATAGGAGATCTCCAGCGTGGTCGTTCCGCCTCCACTCGCCACCGTGTTTGAGGCAAGCGTGATGCTGTTGATGACGACATTGCTCTCGTTCGAGATGTTGGCGGCAACGGTTGGCGTGATGATATTGAGGGGGGCCGTGCCGGGGTTGGTGATGGTGTAGCTGATCACATTGGCGTTTCCTGCAGGGGCAACACCTGAAATCGTGTCTGTGGCACCATTGGTGAGCGATCCACTTCCCGCGGATCCGAGGTCAAACTCTGCGGTGCCAATGGCGGTGCCGCTGACAGTGAGTGTGTAGCTGCCCTCATCCGCATCATCGCTGGCTATGGTCAGATCAAAGGAAAAAGCACCGTCTGCGGTCGGAGTATAGAGCACTGTGAAAGTTGTCGTCGCACTCGCCGCAACCGAAGAGGATCCGGGCGACGAGATTGAATCGATCGTCACGTTACTGGCCGAACCTCCGCTTGGCGTGCCTGAGATCGTGAGCGTTGCGTTGCCTTCGTTCGCGATCGTGTATGTCAACGTCTGCTGGTCGCCTGCCGTCACGCTGCCCTGAGGATCGCTGCCGCCGTTGGCGATAGAGGTCGATGCAGGACGCTGAATGTCGATTTCCGGGGAGGCCACGGTCAGCGTCGCCGAGGAACTGCCCGAATTTCCGAGGCTCGAGCTGAGAGACCCGGTCGTATTGACGTAGGATCCGTCAGCAGAGGCGGTCACAGCGACCGTTACCGTACAGCTTGAGCCGGATCCAACGGTCCCGCCGGAATAGCTGATGGTTCCCGTTCCGCTTGTCGCCGTCAACGTGCCGCCACTGCAGGTGGTGGCCGCGCCTGCGGGCGATGCCACCAATAGGCCTGCAGGCAGGGAATTGGAGAAGTCGAGGCTCGTGGCCCCGGCTCCGTTCCCGGTGTTGTCGATCGCGAAGGTCACAGTCGAAGTGTCGCCCGCCTGGATGGTGTTCGGGACAAAGCTCTGAGTGAAGCCTGGTGCAGTTGTCGCGGCGCCGCTGATGGTAAAGTTGAACGGGCTTTCATCACTGTCGTTGTTGGTGAATGCCAAATCGAAAGAGAAGGCTCCTGCCGCCGTCGGGGTGTATTGGACGTCAAATTCGGTGGTGCCTCCCCCCGCTGCCACTACGCTCGCGGCCGGAGCTCCGATTGAATTCACCGTGACATTGCTCAGGTTCGCAGGGCTTGCGGTCGCCAGTGTCAGGTCGGCGGCCCCCGAGTTGGTCACCGTGTAGGTAACGGTCTGCGCAACTCCGGCGGGCTTGCTGCCCTGATCGTCGGTGCCGCCATCGGCGACGGAATTGGTGGTGGATGAGGTCAGGTTGTCGATCTCGGCCTTGGCGTTGATGGTGCCCGAGATGGTGACGTTGAAGGTGGTCTCGTCGGTGCCGTCCTCGGCGTCATTGGTGGTGAAGCTGAAGGGGACGGAGAAGCTTGCGCCGTCGGTGGTGGAGCTTGGCGTGAAGGTGATGCTGATGGCACCGGTCTCGGAGCCTCCGGCCGCGACGGTGCTGGTGACGATGGAGGTGGCGCCGAAGCTGGCGTTCGTGGGCGTGCCTTGGGTGAGGGCCGAGAGGTTGAGCGGCCCCGATCCGCTGTTGGCGACGG
>NZ_JBBVGR010000002.1:382667-403072 GCF_038148855.1 Phycobacter sedimenti
GGAGCGGCCCCGATCCGCTGTTGGCGACGGTATAGGTCACGGTGGTGGCGGTGCCGCTGGTGATGGCGGCGGCAATGGTATCGGTGCCGCCATCGGCGACGGTGTTGCCTGTAGACGAGGTCAGATCGTCGATCTCGGCGTCAGACGCGGGAGGGGTAACCGAGCCGGAGCTGCCAGACTGTGTGTAAGTGAATGACGCAAAGGCCACCCCCCCGTGGGTGCCTGAAATCACGCAGCCCGATGAACAATCAATGTTGTTCAATGTTTGAAAGCTGTTGGTGATGGTGCCTTGGTCTGTTCCGTTGTTTACATTGAAAATCAGGTCTCTTGCGTCCCCGGTCTCATCAAATATTTCAAATTCGGTCAAGGGATCCGGAAACGCTCGGATCGCAATAAAGTCAGCCGTACTTATGTCGGCGGCTGAACTTTCCCGGGTGCAGACGTCATCCGTGAGGTTCAGGTTGATTGGATCCGTTGGAACGTTGTTGACTGGGCAGGAAGTGAAGTCCGCTCGTGCTTGTGCCGGAAACAGCACTGCTGTGAGGAGGCAGGCAAGCGCAAGTGCATGAAGCGAGCGACCAAATACGTGCAGCCATGACTTGCCGTTGCCCGGGTTATGCAATCTCAGGTACTTATCAATCATAATGATGTTCCAAGCCACGTCTAACTCTAGGGATTACTTCCGGGGATTCGTTATCAAATTCAGCCCTGGGTGGTCGAAAGAATCTGCGCTCCCGATTAAAGGGTTAGCATCGAGTGAAGACAAGGAAATACTTTTCATAAGCCATATGGATTGAAGAGATATGTCTCTCGCCAGTCGCTGCTGCGGTGCAAGTTATCGACTCTGATGATGGGGAAAGGTGTTATGGCTTTGTCATCCCCTTGGTGAAGCCAATAATTCATCGCCTCGGAACAAAAGCCTGGTTCGGCGTTTCAAATGGTTGGCTGTTGTCGAGGCCGGGTGCGTTCCGATTTCCTGCGATGTTGAGGGGGATAAACGTTTTGCGTGTGTTTGCATGGCGCTGATCGCATGGTCACGGCCGCGATTCGCGGCCTGGGCAGGGCGGCAGGGGGCTGTGAAACTGCTGTCTCGCCCTATCTTGATCCGTTTTTTTTGAGGGGATTTTTTGTCCCAGCCCTCAAGACACGGCGGTAAGACACGGCGGTGGCCTGTGCATCAATGCCATCCCGAATAGGGTGCGGGTGCTGGGGGCAAGAAGCCACTGTGATGTCCGAAAGATGCATGGTCAGGTTGCATAAGGATTCGATGATGTGAAATGATCCAAAGCGTTCATTAAGGGCCAGAAGTCGGGATGGGTGTTCCTTGTTTGTGCTGAATCCGTCTTTTCAAATATAGCGGGCGGGAAAAGTTTTCATTGATTTCTGTTTCGTGAAGATGTGATGATCAATCTAAAGGTGAATTTCAGTCGTGCGGCGTAGTGTTGGGGCTTGGCATGCAAGCTGATTGCGCCGATCAAAGCAGTTTGAGCATTTCAAGGTGCCGGGGGACGTAATGTCAGAGCCATTTCTTGCAGAAATCCGGATGGTGGGTTTTAATTTCGCTCCAAGAGGATGGGCCTTTTGCGACGGTCAGATTCTACCGATCAACCAGAACCAATCGCTTTATTCGCTGCTGGGCACCACCTACGGGGGTGATGGGATGGTCTCTTTTGCTCTGCCGGATCTTCGCAGCCGCACGCCACTTCACATTGATGGGGACGTTTACACCCTCGGGCAAAAAAGTGGCACCGAGACGGTGTCACTGACGGCGGCGCAAATCCCCGACCACCGACATCTGGTTCAAGCGTCCTCGCAGGTTGGCAATACCAGATCGCCCATGCATGCGCTGCTTGCAGCTGAAGTGCCTCCTGATGCCGCATATGCCGAGCCGGGCAGCGGATCACGCACAGTCTTGCGGTCAGGGACGGTCACGAATGCCGGAGGCGGTCAGGCGCATAACAATATGCAGCCCTTTATTGCCGTCCACTTCTGCATTGCCCTTCAGGGGCTTTTCCCCTCGCGAAACTAGACGTCGAAAGGAAACTGGATGTCGGAACCCTTTGTTGGCGAAATTCGTATGTTTGCGGGGAATTTTGCGCCGCGCGGCTGGGCCTTATGCGATGGTCAGCTATTGGCTGTGTCTCAAAACGACGCGCTCTTTTCGCTGTTTGGCACGATCTACGGTGGAGATGGGCGGACCACCTTTGGGCTGCCGGACATGCGCGGGCGTGTTCCATTGCATGCTGGTACCGGACCGGGGCTTAGTCCCCGTCGGCTGGGTGCCAAGGGAGGCTCAGAGAATGAAACGCTTACCCGCAATCAACTGGCTAGCCATTCGCATGGGTTCAACGCTCTGGCTATGTCGGCAGATGAAGTGGTGCCACAGGGCAATATGGTCGCCGAGGGGCTTGGGGTGAATTTTTACCGCGACGACGATCAGGACACGGACATGGCGTCGAACATGGTCACCAACACCGGTGGATCCCGTTCTCACACGAACGTGATGCCATTTCTCTGTGTGAATTTCATCGTAGCACTTTTCGGCATCTACCCGAGCCGGTCCTAGGAGGCGGATATGTCAGAACCTTTTGTCGCAGAGATCCGGATCTTTGCCGGGAACTTCGCCCCGCGCGGCTGGGCTTTCTGCGATGGGCAGCTGTTGCCTGTCTCTCAGAATACGGCCCTTTTCTCTCTTATTGGCACCACCTATGGCGGGGATGGGCGCACGACAACGGCCTTACCCAATCTTCAGGGGCGTGCGCCAATGCACCCCGGCCGTGGTCCGGGTTTGACGTCGCGGCGTCTTGGTCAAAAAGGCGGCGTCGAACAGGTTGTATTGTCCGAGGCCCAAATACCGTCGCACAACCATACTGTCCGCGCCAACATGAGCAATGGGACCACGAATGTTCCCTTGACCGCAGCTTCGCTTGCCGGGGCCGGTCGGGACAGTTTGTACGATTCCACACCCCCGTCGAATCTCGTGGACCTAGCCGCCGAGACGCTCAACACAACCGGTGGCGGCCAGCCGCATTTGAACATGCAGCCCTTTCTGGCGCTGAGTTTCATAATCGCGCTTGTCGGACTGTATCCGTCGCGCAGCTAAACGCGTTGTTCCCGGTGCAAGTTGCGGGCTTGGCTGGGGAAGCCAGAAAGACCCGGGTCAGACACGCCTATTGGAAGGACATTTTGACATGTCAGTTGAAGACGCCACTCCAGAAGACTTTGCAGGCCTCGAACAGCCAGAGCCGAGCTATTTCCGGATCTTTTTCGGTGTGATCACGCAGGAAGGCGAGCTGTTCTATAAGGATCAGACGGATGAAAATGGTCCATTTGCACCCGATTTCACAGTGTATCCTTGGCTGAAGTACCAAAAAGGTCTGCTCGACGCTTCGGTGACGCAAGGCGGCTATGTGTCACTTCTTGCTGCGGCCAGCAACGATGATGGGAACCTCGTCTATATCCAGGAGGACAGCAGCGAGACGGCGACAGAGCGGTTTGACGAGCCGGTGGACCTTGGCAAACCGGACGGCATTCAGGGCTACCTGGATACGCTGCTTGTCCACGGTCTCAGCAATCTGCACAACGTGTTCCTGACCAGCTCCGGTCCTGACAATTCCGTCTGGTGGAAGTATCAGAATCCCAACACCATCACCGAAGAGACCGTCACCGTGGTCCCGCCCGGCACAAATACGCCGATTGAGGTCACGGCGCCGGTGGAAGTGCCGCCGAGCCAGCCGTGGTCTGACTGGCAGCAGCTGCCAGGATCCCTGTGCTCCCTGACGGGAACGCAGAACGCAGACGGGCGCATCATTCTGCTTGGCGTTAATGCGGATGGTGTTCCCTATATGAATGTTCAGACCAGCGACCGGCCGCTCTTGCCGGAACACTGGCAAGGGTGGGAGGATATCTCAGGCACTCTTACCGGCTTTGAGCAGCTTGCCTGCGGCATCGGCTTGAATGGGCTGGTCCATATATTCGCCCGTATCGGCAGCCGAATCTACATGAGGGTGCAGCAGCAGGTCAGTGCGGAAACTTTTTCCGACTGGGCCCTGTTTGCGTCATTCACCGAGCCAGTGCAGACGATGGCCCTGTCTGTCGGGGCAAATGACGGTTTGTATCTGGTGGCCCAGGTCGGCTCTGGTGCGGGCAGCCCGGTCTATTCCAGGTATCAGATGCAAGGCATGACCGATCAATGGTCGGCCCTGCAGATCATCGCTCATGTTGCGGGGGATAGCGTGCTGATGCTGCAGCCCAACGCGGACACGAACCTGAGCCTCTTTGCGCTGAACAGGGCCACGGGCGATGCCTCCTATCTGACGCAGCAATCCCTTGCGCATTGGTCCGCCAGTTGGGTGCCCTTGGGGACCGACATCAGCGCGATCACCGTCACGCAGGACATCACCGTCAATCCGGCATGAGCGAGCAGTCGACACTGTATCCTGCCAAGGCACAGGAAGAGGCTGCGCACTGGCCGCAGCTGCAACATGCGGCCAGGCTTGGCGTGTCTTTTCGAAGCGAGCGGAAAGAAGACCGGCCTTTTCTGGAAGCGCTGTATCGCTCAACGCGCGAGGCCGAGCTGGATCGCACACCGTGGAATGACGCCCAGAAACAGGCGTTTATTGCGATGCAGTTCGCGGCACAGCACCGCCATTATCACGATCATTACCCTGAGGCGCTATGGCTCGTTCTGCAGCACCTCGGCGTTCCAGTGGGTCGCTTGTATCTGGAGCGCTGGCCGAAAGAACACCGGATCATCGATATTGCCTTGCTCCCGCAACAGCGCGGATCGGGGATCGGGGGGGCGGTTCTGACAGATCTGATGGAGGAGGCGGCTGCTGCAGACAAAGCGGTCAGCATCCATGTGGAGAAAGAAAACCCGGCCATGAGGCTGTACCGGCGGCTTGGGTTCACCAAGACAGAAGACAAGGGAGTCTACGACCTGCTGAGCTGGTCCGCAAAGTCCTGAGTGCACCCAAACCGGGCGCGATCACGTAAACACGGCTTCGTATTGAACTCCGGCGTCCTTGTCTGCGACGGGGACAAGAAACACGTCCTGTTCGCCAAAGTCTGCCTGATAGAGCTTGTGTATACACTGCGCCAGGACGGGCTCTTTCGGGCCTTGCCAAAGCGTTGAAAACGCGCCGCCTTCTCGGGCGCCTTGTCCAAGCACCTTCACTTCGACCAAGGACAGCTGCAGGTCTGGCGTGACAGAGCGGACCTCGAAAACCTTGTTCAGGTGTGGCTCAAAGTCGTTCCGTGTCAGCGTCTGCAGATGTGTCATGTCTTTCTCCCCGGCCTTGATGGCAGATCACCCGCATGGACGGATGTATGCCAATAAGTTGTAGGGCGACACGGGATCATTCGTAAAGGGGGTTTCCGCTGAACGGCTTCGGGGGACGTGCTGCCGACGGGTGTTTGGTGTTCTTGCGGTGAGCGTGAAAGGCGAAGGGCAGAGCGCGCAGGTCTCTGCCCCTGCGTTTGGCATCAGTCGTTGGGGCGCACGCGGGCGGCGCTTTTGTCGGCAAAGGCCGCAAGGCGGGCGCGGGCCGCAGGCTGGGTGTTGACGACACCGGCCACCACGGATTCTGCATAGGCGGCATCGAGCGCTGACATGTTCTGCATGTGGCTGACGGCCGAGCAGATGGCAAAGTTCGACAACGGCAGGTTCTCGGCGGCGCGGCGCGCCAGTTCCATCGCCTTGTCAAAGCTGGAGCCTTCGACGAAATACTGCGCAAGGCCCAGGTCGCAGGCTTCCTGACCCTGATACACGCGCCCCGTCAGCATCATGTCGATCATGCGGGATTTGCCGATCAGATCGCTGACGCGGATGGTGGCGCCGCCCCCGGTGAACAGACCGCGCTGGCCTTCGGGCAGCGCGAAATAGGTGGTCTGGTCCATCACCCGGATATGAGCCGAGCTGGCCAGCTCCAGCCCGCCTCCCACGACCGCGCCCTGAAGCGCGGCGATCACCGGCACACCGCCATATTCCATCTTGTTGAAGGCCTCGTGCCAGCGCAGGCAGACATGCATGAAATCGGCGGGGCTTCGGTCTTCGTCGTGGTGCTCGATCAGGTCGAGGCCCGCGCAGAAGTGATCGCCCGATCCGGCCAGCACCACCGCCTTGACCCCGGCGCGCGGCGCCAGCGAAAAGAACTCCACCAGTTCCTCGATGGTGTCGATGTCAAGAGCATTGCGCTTGGCCGGGCGGTTCAGGGTCACGACCCAGACGCCGTCCTCCTGGGCGTCAATGGCAAGGTTCGTGTAGCGGGAGATATCTATTTCAACACGCATTGTGGGCGTCCTTTCGAAGGGAAAAGTGGGCAGGGCGGGTAGCGCCCCATGTCAGTTCGGTCAGAGAACGGCGCTGCGCAGGCTGTCGCCGCCATCCAGAATGCGGTCGCGCTGCACACTTGTCTCGGTCAGGACATGGTCCGCGTAGAACCGAGCGGTCGAGATCTTGGCCGCCATGAACTCGGGATCTTCTCCATTGGTCAGGGCGGTCTCGGCAACCAGAAGAGCACGCGCCAACTGCCAGCCGGCCATGAGATTTCCCGCCAGCATCAGGTAGGGAACCCCCGCGCCAAAGGCCGCCTGGGGATCGTCCTTGCCTGTCGCAACAAGGTGCTGCACGACGGAGGTAAAGGCTTCCCGCGCGCGTTTGAGGCGGGCGCCGACGGTTTGCGCTGCGGTCGAGCCCCCGGCCAGGTCTGCCTCGGTTTGCGCGATCATGTCGACCAGGCGCAGGGCTGCCTCTCCGCCATCGCGCAGGGTCTTGCGGCCTACCAGATCATTGGCCTGAATGGCCGTGGTGCCCTCATAGATCGGAAGGATGCGGGCATCGCGGTAATGCTGCGCGGCGCCGGTTTCCTCGATAAAGCCCATGCCGCCGTGGACCTGCACGCCCAGCGAGGTGACATCGACGCTCATCTCGGTGCAATAGCCTTTGACGAGAGGGGTCAGGAACTCGGAAATTGCGGCCGCGCTGGCGCGCTCTTCCGCCGTTGCTGCGTGCTTGGCCAGATCCTGCCAGCCCGCGGCAAAGGCCGCCATGGCGCGTCCGCCTTCGGTGATGGACCGCATCCGCATCAGCATCCGGCGCACATCGGGGTGGTTCACGATTGCAACCGCCTCGCGCGAGGACCCATCTACAGGTGCGCTTTGAACACGCTCGCGGGCATAGGACAGGGCCTGCTGGTAGGCCCGCTCTGATATGGCAATCCCTTGTAGGCCAACCGCATAGCGGGCGGAGTTCATCATCTCGAACATGTAGCGCAGCCCTGCGTTCTCTTCACCGATCAAAAAGCCCGTTGCCTCTTCAAAGCTGAGAACAGCCGTGGGGCTGGCCTTGATGCCCAGCTTGTGCTCGATACTGACGCAGCGCACTGCGTTGCGTTCGCCCAGGGATCCATCGCTGTTCACCATGTACTTGGGCACCAGAAACAGGCTGATCCCCTTGACCCCGGCGGGCGCGTCGGGCGTGCGGGCCAGCACCAGATGCACGGTGTTCTCGGACATGTCGTGCTCACCGTAGGTGATGTAGATCTTGGTGCCGCTGATGGCATAAGTGCCATCTTCACGCCGTTCTGCCTTGCTGCGGAGCAAGGCCAGATCGCTGCCCGCCTGCGGTTCGGTCAGGTTCATGGTGCCGGTCCATTTGCCGGACACGAGGTTTTCCAGGTAGGTGGCCTTTTGCGCGTCCGAGGCGGCGGTCAGGAGCGCCTCGATGGCGCCTTCGGTCAGAAGCGGGCACAGCGCAAAGCTCATGTTGGCGGCATTCAGCATCTCGGTGGCGGCTGCACCGACCGAGCGCGGCAGGCCCTGACCGCCGAACTCTTCGGGGTGGGGCAGGCTCTGCCAGCCCATGTCCACGAACTTTGCGTAGGCCTCGGAGAAACCCTCCGGCAGGATCACGCGTCCGTTTTCATAGCGCGAGCCAACCTGATCGCCGGGGGCATTGAGGGGGGCGATTTCTTCGGCGACAAAACGGGCAAATTCGGTCAAAGCCGCCTCTGCGTCATCCAGTTCGACTGCCTCATAGCCCGGCAGTGCGGTGACGTCGGACCAACCGGCCAAATGGGCGATGTTGAAAATCATGTCCTTTACGGGGGCATCGAATGTCATGACTTGGCCTTCCTTTCCGCTTTCTTTTATGGCCAGATAGACAATAGTTTGTGCGCCGTCTATATCTCCTGCCGACGCAAAATTCGCATAAAGTGACAAATCAGATGGCGGAGCGCTTGCTGGACCCCGAATTGACGGCACCGATCCTGCCCACTGTATCGCGTGCCTTTCTGGAGGATTGGCTTGGTGCGTTGCGCCTGCATTGCCCGGCAGAGCAGCTGGCGGGGTTCATGCATCAGATCGGACTGGATGACGGCGTGCAGGCCAATAGCCGTGTGACACACGATCAGATCGTGCGGCTATATCAACTGGTTGCCAATGAAACCGGTGACGAGATGATGGGCCTGTGGAGCCGACCCGTGCGGTCCGGGGCGCTCAAGGTACTCTGTGTTTCGGTGCGCGGAGCGTCGTCGCTGTCGGGGGCCTTGTTCCGGTTCACGTCCTTCTGGAACATCGTGCTGGACGATTGCCAGTTGCGGCTTGAGACTTTGCCGGATCGCGCCCGGATCGCCCTTGAGCCTCGGCCGAGGGGGCGACAGCCGCGGTTCGGGCATATGCTGCTGCTGAAGCTGGCGCATGGCATCACCTCGTGGTTGGCCGGGCGGGAGCTGCCGCTGACCGAGGTCTCGTTCGCCTTCGAACGGCCAGAGTTCGCAGAGGACTATCCGATCCTGTTTCCGGCTCCGGTGCGCTTTGGTCAGGGGCACTCTTCGGTGACCTTTGCTGACAGTCTGGAGGGGGTGCCGGTGCCCCGCAGCGAGGTTGAAATGCAGGAGTTCCTGATGCGAGCGCCGCGGGATTGGATCTTTACCAGTTCGCGGGAGCACACGGTGATGCTGCGGGTGCGTGAGCTGGTGTTGCGCTCACAGCGCCTCACCTGCAATCTGGAAGACGCGGCGCGCGCCCTGAACCTGACCCCGCGTACCTTGATCCGGCGCCTTGATGCGGAAGGCACCGCCTTTCAGGAAATCAAGGACGGATTGCGGCGGGACATTGCAATAAGGGATCTGTCAGGCGGCAGCAAAAGCATCGAGGCCATTTCCCAGGATGTGGGTTTTGCGACCTCTGCGAATTTCCACCGCGCGTTCAAACGCTGGACCGGCGCGACCCCCGGGGCGTATCGGAGGTCGTGATGGTGCCGGCGCGGCGCAGCCGCAAGCCCCTATGCGACTGCCTGTGATTGCGCTTTGGACTGTGCATCAGGCTCCGGGCTTGGCGGCTCAAGCGTGATCCCGAGACTTTCGCACAGGGGGAGGCGATGCGCGGCAAAGGCATTGGCGCGCACGCGCAGCACGGCCAGGTTCTCTTCTGCGGTCTCCAGAATACGGCCATCCACATGCAGGCGCTGCCCCTGCGGGGCAAGGATCTGCCAGGCGAGATCGGCCCATTCCTTTGGGGTCGAAAGGCCCTCGCTGCGTGCCAGAAGGAACAACTGTTCAAATCTGTCAAAGGCGATACCGTTTCCGGTGACGGGGGATGCGAGAAAGCGCAGGGTCTCGCTGTCTTCGGCGCGCTTGCAGACGGCCATGTTGAACTGACGGCACTGTTCTGCGCGTTCGGACAGCCCTTCGGCTGGCAGGCAGGGCAGCACATGGTTTGTCCCGATCAAGAGGGTCAGCGCACGAGTGATCTCGGCCCATGTGGAGGTGCCAAACACACCGAGATCCAGAAGCTGGCGCACGGTCTTCGGACCCTCTTTGAGGGCAGTCAGCAGCGGTTCATACTGGTCCTGGCGCAACGCGGGCTCTCCACTGCGGGTGGCCAGCTTCAAGGGGCCACCGTGGTACCGGCGTCCCAGAGCGAGGGGAACCCCGAACCATGCCCCGATCGCGCCGCGTTCGGTGTGGCGCACTTGCCCCTTGATGAAAATATCCGTGCGGAATTGTGCGTTCAGGAGAATGTCACGCAGGCTCTGGCGGCGTACAGGGTCGGTTTCACTCTCCAGCATCTCCAGCTGGTTTGGCGGCAGGCTGACCTCATCAACATGGTCAACCGGGTCGGCCGAGGCCAGGAACGACAGTTTTGCCTGCGACAGATCCTCGGCGATGTCTGCAAAGTGGAAGGGCGTCCAGTCCTTGTTGAAAAACTCATGCGCCAAATAGTTCTGCGACATGCCGTTCATCTTGCCCAGCCGTTTTGAAAGGGCGGGGTTTGCGGCGAAATACTCGGCGCCGGCCAAGTTCAGCTCTTGCGCCCAGGCAATGGCCTCGCTGATGCGCTGATGCAGGGGGCCGCTGCTTTGTGCGGCGCGGTCCGTCAGAATTCGGCGCAGCGGCATGGCGGCGGCCCAGCCGGGCTGAGCGTTGTAGCTGATGTAGACCAGGCCACCCGGTTTCAGCCGCTTGGACAGGAATTCAAGAATGTACGCCTGATTTTCCTTGGAAACCCAACTGTAGACGCCGTGCAGCGCGATGACGTCAAAGGCTGCCGGCAGGGTGGGTTCCGATTGGAAATCCTCGAATGAACGCTCATGAAAGTGCATGTTGTTCAGGTTGGCCTCGGCGGCAAGCTCCCGCGCGCCATTGATATGGGATGGATTGAAATCCATCGCGTGGAACTCGATGTGCGGATTGGCGGCGGCCAGGAGGTTGGCCGAGAACCCCTGACCACAGCCCAATTCGCAATAGGTCAGATCCTCGCCAAAAAGACCGTGCTTTTGCCCTTTGAGAGTTGCGCAGAACGCCAGATGCGACGGTGCAAGCTCGCTGAAGAAATCGTGGGTATAGTCAAGTTCGGCAACATAGCCGGCGGTCCAGTCGTTCATGGGATGCCCTGTTGGTCTGTAGTATGCGTAACGAGTTGACGATCAATTTTCCTAAAACTGGTGACAATAGCGTTAATGCGGCAGAGGTTTTCTGATGCGCCCCTTCGATCAGGCCCTTGGTTACATCTCACGGTCGCTTGAGCGGTCTCGTTTCACGCTTGCCGTTGCGGGCGCGGGGCGCTTAGGTGGCAGGTGTGCTGCCAGAGCTGGTTGGCGGTAAGGGACTGTGATCATGAGAAAGGAAGCACTGATGCCTGTGACCCTGCAACAGATGATGGAAGCGGCGAATGCCGCCGTGGATCGTATCTCCGTAGCGGAGGCGCAGAAATTGCTGGCCGACGGGGCTTTGCTTCTGGACATACGAGACGCCCCCGAACTGTCGGGATCAGGCCGCGTCGTCGGCTCCCATCACATTTCGCGCGGTATGCTCGAATTTCGCGCCGACCCGGCCAGCCCGTTTCACGATGAGACGCTCAAGAAGGACCGGATCATCCTGCTGCATTGCGCCAGCGGTGGTCGCGCTGCACTGGCCGGCAAGCTGTTGAAGGATATGGGCTATGCCTCTGTCTACAACACCGGGGGCCTGTCCGACTGGGCAAGCGCTGGCGCTGCGATCGAAGAGCCTGTCGATCCGGGCATGTAACCCGCCAAAGAAAGCGGCCGAGCCAGACCGTGCATCGGTCTCAGTCTGTTGGCCGCCGCGGATTCAGGCGTTGAAAAAGGCGCGTGCCGTTTCTTCAAAGGCACGCGGGTTTTCCGCGTGCAGCCAATGCCCGGCTTTTGGAATCCTGGCAAAGCGGGCGCCCGGAAAACGCGCGAGAATCTCGGGACGGTGTTCCGGGCGCACGTAGTCCGAGGTCGCGCCCGACAGGAACAGTGCAGGTCCATCCCAATGGGCGTCGGTCTGGGGAAAAGACAGGATGTCGGGCATGGCTTCTGCGAGGACGTCCAGGTTCAGGGTCCACCGCTTGCCCTGGATGTCGAGCGACTGGGTGAAAAAGCTCTTTAGGGTCGGCTCCACTCCGAGGTCAGCCAACTGCGCGTGGGCGTCCGATCTGCGGCTGACGTCATCGAGATTGACCGCCCGCATGGCTTCGATGAACTGAATCTGGCTGTGCCCATAGCAGACCGGAGCGATATCGGCCACCAAGAGGCGCCGCACGGCGTCAGGATGTCTCAAGGCCAGCATCATGGCAGCCTTGCCCCCCATGGAGTGCCCGATGACGTCCATCTGGCCCCCGTGGGCCGCAATGACTTCGGCCAGGTCATCGGCCATCTCCGGATAGCTGTGGCTGTCATAGAAGGGGCTGGCACCGTGATTGCGCATGTCAACGGCCACAACCAGGCGTTCGTCGGACAGGCGTTTGGCAATCACGCCCCAATTGCGCGCAGAGCCATAAAGCCCGTGAGCAATCAGGAGAGGCGGTTTGTCTGTCGGGGCGCCGTGCAGGATCGTGTTCAACATGAGGCTAGGTGATAAACAGGCCCGTGGCGTTTCGCCAGCCCCATTGAGCCGGAAGGGGCATCGCGATAAAAGCGTGCCGCATGAGGTTTGCGGGGGATCTCCAAAGTGACTCATCCTTTGATCGCGGAAATCGACGAAATCCGGGGGCTGCTCAGTGAGAAGGAGCAGGCGTCCGGAGACCTGTCGAGCGCCTTGACCAAGGCACGTAGGCGTCTGCCCCGTCACGTGTTTCGGCAGGGGATGTTGTTGGCCAGGGCAAGGCCTCTTCTGGATCACCCGAAACTGGCTTTGACAGTGGACGGCAACAAACTCCACCGCGCTGCGAAGGACGTTCTGAGCCACCTGCGCTCTGTTGATGTGGCAGAGCGGCGCAAGGACCGATGGCTTGGACTGCTGGGGAGCATGGCGTTTTCGCTCCTGGCCGTGGGGACGCTGTTGATCGTCGTGCTGAGATGGCGCGGATTCGTCTAGGCCGAACCGCAAATCCTCCCGCCTGTCCTGCGATCATCACAGAATGATCTGGCCCAGTTGGGCCTGGCGCCGCAAGCGGCGCCGCAGCCCGGGGTTTGCCTGGGCTGCCAGGCCCAAGGCCTGTGTCGCTGAATCTTGGATGCGGTGTCAGGGCACGGGAGGGCATCCCAAAACGGAAAAGGCCCGGCGGTTGCTGTACCGCCAGGCCTTGAAAAGCATCAGATCCCTGCCTGATCAGAGGTTGGGATAAAGCGGGAAGCGGGCGCAGAGCGCCGCGACCTTGCCGCGCACGGCTTCTTCGACAGCCTCGTTGCCGTCTTCACCATTGGCGGCCAGGCCGTCGACAACTTCGACGATCAGGTCGGCGATGTGGCGGAACTCTTCCTCGCCGAAACCGCGGGTGGTGCCCGCCGGAGTGCCGAGGCGAATGCCCGAGGTCACCATCGGCTTTTCCGGGTCGAACGGGATGCCGTTCTTGTTGGTGGTGATATGGGCGCGTCCCAGCGCCTTGTCCACGATATTGCCGGTCACGCCCTTGGGGCGCAGGTCCACCAGCATCACATGGGTGTCGGTGCCGCCGGTCACGATATCGAGGCCGCCCTTGATCAGCTGATCCGCAAGCGCCACCGCATTGGCGCGGACCTGCTTCTGGTAGGTCTTGAACTCGGGGCGCAGTGCCTCACCGAAGGCCACGGCCTTTGCGGCGATCACATGCATCAGCGGGCCGCCCTGGATGCCGGGGAAGATGGCCGAGTTGACCTTCTTGGCAATCGTCTCGTCATTGGTCAGGATCATGCCGCCGCGCGGGCCGCGCAGGGTTTTGTGGGTGGTGGTGGTGACCACATGGGCGTGTGGGAAGGGCGAGGGGTGCTCACCCGCCGCAACGAGGCCCGCGAAATGCGCCATGTCCACATGCAGGTAGGCGCCAACCTTGTCGGCGATCTCGCGGAAGCGGGCGAAATCGATGACGCGCGGGATGGCGGAGCCACCGGCGATGATCAGCTTGGGCTGGTGTTCCAGCGCCAGGGCCTCGACCTGATCATAATCGATCAGGTTGTCATCGCGGCGCACGCCATAGTGAACCGCGTTGAACCACTTGCCCGACTGGTTGGGTGCGGCGCCGTGGGTCAGGTGACCGCCCGAGGCCAGATCCATGCCTAGAATGGTGTCGCCTGGCTTGATCAGCGCGGTAAAGACGCCCTGGTTGGCCTGGCTGCCCGAATTCGGCTGCACGTTTGCAAAACCGCAGCCAAACAGCTCCTTGGCGCGCTCGATCGCCAGGTTCTCGGCGACGTCCACATACTGGCAGCCGCCATAGTAGCGGCGACCGGGATAGCCTTCGGCGTATTTGTTGGTCAGCACGGACCCTTGCGCTTCCATCACGGCGGCGGAAACGATGTTCTCCGATGCGATCAGCTCGATCTCATCGCGCTGGCGACCCAGCTCATCGGTGATCGAGGCGAACAGCTCGGGGTCGCGCTCGGCAAGGGACTGGGTGAAAAAACCGGGGTCACGGGTGGTCTCGGTCATGCTGGCTCCGTTGGGTTGGAGGTTGGATTGCGCGATTTCCTATAGGAAACCCAGCCGATCTGAAAGCCCGTAAAGCGACGAATAGCTGCGGCAGAACGGCCACTCTGGCCTTTGTGGGAAAGCTGTGCTTGTTTCGGAACCGAATGCGCAGGACCGGAAACATCCGCCTCGGCGCAGAATGAGACCAAAGCGCGAAGAGAGCGGAGTGAGAGCAGCGTCATGAGAATCGCCTTTCTGGCCAGCACGGCAGAAGTTGCGCAGCGCGCTTTGACGGCCCTGACAGAGCGCTATGGAAACTGTGCGCCTGAAAAGGCGGAGGTGATCGTTGCCCTTGGTGGAGACGGTTTCATGCTGCACACCCTGCACGACACCATCGATCTGAGCGCGCCTGTTTACGGAATGAACCGCGGCACCGTCGGCTTTTTGATGAACGAATACCAC
This sequence comes from Phycobacter sedimenti, assembly GCF_038148855.1. Classification (NCBI taxonomy): domain Bacteria; kingdom Pseudomonadati; phylum Pseudomonadota; class Alphaproteobacteria; order Rhodobacterales; family Roseobacteraceae; genus Phycobacter; species Phycobacter sedimenti. The sequence continues at coordinate 397,460 of NZ_JBBVGR010000002.1, forward strand.
GAAGACGGGCTGATCGCGCGGCTGGAAGAGGCGGAACAGGAAATCATCAACCCCCTGTCGATGACCGCCATGGACCGCAGTGGTAAGATGCACCGGGCCCTGGCCATCAACGAGGTCTCATTGCTGCGTGCGGGGCCGCAGGCGGCGCGGCTGAAGATTTCCGTCGATGGGCGTCAGCGGCTGGCTGAACTGGTCTGCGACGGGGCGCTGGTGTCTACCCCTGCAGGTTCAACTGCCTACAACTATTCTGCCCACGGGCCGATCCTGCCCATCGGGTCGGATGTTCTGGCGTTGACGGCCGTGGCGGCCTTTCGCCCGCGGCGCTGGCGCGGGGCCTTGCTGCCCAGCAATGCCAAGGTGCGGTTCGACGTTCTTGAGGCGGACAAACGCCCGGTCATGGCCGAGGCTGATTCCGTGTCCTTCCAGGATATCGACTGGGTGGAAATCCAGACCGAGGCCAGCATCCGCCACAAGATCCTGTTCGATCCCGGTCATGGGCTGGAAGAACGTCTGATCTCGGAGCAGTTCACCTGAACATGAAGGGGGCAGGGCTGCCCCCCTTGCTCGATGCCGGGTTTAGCCCCGCGCCTCCATCAATTCCCACAGCGCCTTGTGCATGGGGCCGACACGCGCCTCGATGGCGGCGCAGGCGTCCACGGCCAGATCCTCGCGCCAGCGGCGCGACACGATCTGCACGTTGATGGGCTGCGGCCCCTTCTCCAGCTGGGCAAGACGCGCGGGAACGCAGGCCGCGGGCAGCCCCATGAAGTTCATCGCGTAGGAATAGACCGCGCAGCCCAGAACCTCGTGCACGCCCTCTGCGCCTTCGGTGTCGCGATCAGGCTTGAAGAACGGCTGCGGCAGGAAGGGGGTCAGCACCAGCGGGTAGTCTTCCATGAACAGCGACCATTCCCGCGCGTAATGGCTGCGCTTGGCCATCATCTGCAAAAGCTCGGTGCCCGCGAACGGGGGGAACTCCTGGAAATAGACCTCGAAGATATCCCGCACCGTTTGCGAGCCTGCGGCGTCCACATCCTGTTTCATCATCGCATAGACCTCGCCCATCAGGGCGCGGTATCCGTTACGTCCGGCCTCGAACACATTGGGGGGCTCGACCTCTTCGACGACATATCCGGCGTCGCTCAAAGCGTCGCGTGCAGTCAGAAGGGCGGCCTCCACATCCGGGTGCAGATCATAGCCATGGGTGTTGCGGGTAAAGGCGACCTTGATGGGCCCCTCCAGATCCTCGCCGCGCCAGGGCAGGGGCACATGGAAGGGATCGCGCGGATCCGGGGCAATCATTGACGGCATCGACAGGTGCAGGTCGGCAGCGGTGCGGGTGATCAGCCCCTGCACCGACATGGATTGTGCCAGCATGCCGCGCTCCGACTTCTGGCTGGGGTTCCAGGCAGGCACCCGGCCAAGGCCCGGTTTCACGGTCACCGCGCCATTGGCCGCGGCCGGAAAGCGCAGAGAGCCGCCGATATCATTGCCATGCCCCAGGGCGCCGATCCCGGCCATCACCGCAGCGCCGGCGCCACCCGAGGATCCGCCGGGCGAAATATGCGCGCCCCAGGGATTGTGTGTACGTCCGTGCAGCGGATTGTCGGTGTCGGCGCGAAAGGAAAATTCTGGCGTATTGGTGCGCCCTATGACCACGGCGCCCGCCTTGTGCAGGTTCTCCACCACCGGGGCATCAGCCGGGGCAATCAGGTCTTTCAGTGCCGTTACACCGTTCGACGTGGCATGGCCTGCCTGATCCACGTTGATCTTGATGGTCACGGGTACGCCGTGCAGCGGCCCGGGGGCAGCGCCGGCAGCGCGGGCCTTGTCAAGCGCCTGCGCCCGTTCCAGCGCCTCGGTGCTCAGGTCTTCGACCACGGCATTCAGAGCCGGGTTCACCGCATTCATCCGGTCGATGGAACTCTGGACCGCGGCTTCTGCTGACATGTCGCCGGTCCTGGTCTGAGCGGTCAATTCGGTGGCGCTAAGGCGCCATATATCTGTCTTGGTCATATGCAATTCTCCTGGGCGCAGGTTAGAGGCCGCCTGTCCGGTTGCAAGAGCGGGCGGACGAATTCCTGTGCGGATATGTGGATTTGCTGCGTGGGCGGGCGTAGGGCAGGGGGGGGCGTTTCGCGGTGAGCGCGCGATGCGCACATTTCAGCTTGAGACGCAGTGAATGCGCTGTGTTTGACGGCAAAAGGTTGGTCGCTGGCGTATCCCGACCGGGTTTGCAGAGGGCATTGATTCGGCGTTCAGGCCAACTCTTTCGCTATCCTGGCTTTGCAGTTTTGCAACTGATGCAGAAAGTTGCGGTTTTCCGATTGGTTTCGGGGTATTTGCATATCTTTGCAGTCCGGGCAGGGGGATTTTTGCAAATTCTTGCCCCTGGGTGACGCTGCGTTCCTTTGATGGCTTGCCGGGGCGCACGGCTTGGGCGTAACTCTTTTGCAAGCAAGGAGTGAGGAGGACGCCATGTCATATCAGGACGTATATGCCAGCTGGAAATCGGACCCGGAGGGGTTCTGGATGGAGGCCGCCAAGGCGATCAGTTGGGACAAGGCCCCGACGCGCGCGCTCAGCGATCTGGGCGATAGGCTGTACGAATGGTTTGCCGATGCAAAGGTCAACACTTGCTACAATGCGGTGGACCGCCACGTGGAAAACGGCCGCGGAGAGCAGACCGCCATCATCTATGACAGCCCGATCACCCACACGAAGCGCGAGATTTCCTATGTCGAGCTGCGTAACCGCGTGGCGACCCTTGCGGGCGCCCTGCGCGCCAAGGGGATCGAAAAGGGCGACCGGGTCATCATCTACATGCCGATGATCCCCGAAGCGCTTGAGGCGATGCTGGCCTGCGCGCGCCTCGGGGCCGTGCATTCCGTCGTCTTTGGCGGGTTTGCCGCGAACGAGCTGGCCGTGCGCATTGACGATGCCAAACCGAAGGCGATCATCGCGGCCTCCTGCGGGCTGGAGCCGGGGCGTGTGGTTCACTACAAGCCGCTTCTGGACGGGGCCATCGATTTGGCTGAGCATAAGCCCGACTTCTGCGTGATCTTCCAGCGCGAACAAGAGGTTGCCGATCTGGTCGAAGGGCGCGACGTCAACTGGCACGGGTTCCAGTACGGGGTGGAGCCTGCCGAATGTGTGCCAGTTGAGGGCAACCATCCGGCCTATGTCCTTTATACCTCTGGCACGACGGGGCAGCCCAAGGGCGTGATCCGTCATACCGCCGGTCAGCTGGTGGCGCTGAACTGGTCGATGAAGAACATCTACAATGTCGATCCGGGCGATGTGTTCTGGGCTGCCTCGGATGTGGGCTGGGTCGTGGGACACAGCTATATCTGCTATGGTCCCCTGATCCATGGCAACACGACCATAGTGTTCGAAGGCAAGCCCGTTGGAACGCCTGATGCGGGCACCTTCTGGCGGGTCATTTCGGAGCACAAGGTCAAAAGCTTTTTCACCGCGCCGACCGCCTTCCGTGCCGTGAAGCGCGAAGACCCCAAGGGCGAATTTGTCGGCAAGTACGACCTGTCCTGCCTGAACCAAGTCTACCTGGCGGGGGAGCGCGCCGATCCAGATACCATCATCTGGGCGCAGGATCAGTTGAAGGTTCCGGTTGTGGATCACTGGTGGCAGACCGAAACCGGCTGGTCGATCGCGGCCAACCCGCTGGGGATCGAGGAGCTTCCGACGAAGCTCGGCTCTCCTGCTGTGCCGATGCCGGGGTATGAGGTCGATATCCTCGATGAAGGCGGCAACCCGATGCCAGCCTGTGAGCTGGGCGCCATTGCGGTCAGGCTTCCCCTGCCGCCGGGCACTCTGCCGAACCTCTGGAATGCCGAAGAACGCTTCAAGAAAAGCTACCTGACCACCTTCCCTGGGTACTACGAAACAGGGGATGCCGGGATGAAGGATGAGGACGGCTACCTCTATATCATGGCGCGTACCGATGACGTCATCAACGTGGCCGGGCACCGCCTGTCCACCGGCGGCATGGAGGAGGTTCTTGCCTCTCATCCAGATGTGGCCGAATGTGCGGTGATCGGCGTCAGCGACCAGCTGAAAGGGCAATTGCCGGTAGGGTTCCTCTGCCTCAACGCGGGCACCAACCGTCCGGGCGAAGAGATCGTTTCGGAAGTGGTGAAGCTGGTGCGCGACAAGATCGGACCCGTCGCGGCCTTTAAACTGGCCGTGGTGGTGGACCGTCTGCCCAAGACCCGTTCAGGCAAGATTCTGCGGGGCACCATGGTCAATATTGCAGATGGAACCCCCTTCAAGATGCCAGCCACCATCGACGATCCGGCCATTTTGGATGAAATCAAGGAAGCCCTTCAAAGCATTGGCTACGCCAAGGGCTGACCCGCTTTCGGCCTCTGACGAACAAGCAGACGCCTGCAGATGAGCGCGCCGCATTGCGGCGCGTTTCTTCATTTGTGGATGAAGCATGGGCGGAAAAAGAGGTGTTCTGAACTGGTCATGTCCCCTTTGAGCCGAAGCAGGTTTTGTGGCTCTGTGTGTTCCTGGCCAGCCTAGAGGCTGATGCGATTGGCAATGTGATGGCGCTCCGGCCTGTGGAATGGCGCTGGGCGGCGAAATCTTGCTGTTGCGCTGGCAAGTAAACGCTCATTCGGAAGACACCCCCCTTTTCTGTTAACGAACAATTCATACGCATAGAAAAAATTGAATGTGTGGGTGGTGCTACCGGTGCCATCATTTCACAAATTGCTACAGGCAAAGGAATAAGAAATGGGAAGAAACGGATTTTCGCCAGCGGGTCATGGCAAGGGCTTTGGTCAGCATGGCTGGGGTGGACAGAAGGAGGCGTTTGCGGGCGCAAAAGGTCACGATCATGACGTGCATCGCTTTGAAGGAAAGGGCGCCAGTCACGGCGGTCCCGACAAGGAAGCAGGTTCGGCAAAGGCGCAGACCGATAGCGTCACACTGAGCGATGCAGCGATCGAAGAGCTGAAGTTCATGATCGAAGAAGAGAAACTGGCCGGCGATCTCTATCAAGCCTTTTATGAGGCCTACGGATTGAAGATCTTCGACAATATCGGTCGGTCCGAGGATCGGCATTTCGACGCGGTTTCAGACTATGCTGAAAAGATCGGTGTGGATGTTGATGCCTTTGTCTTTGAGACGCCGGGGGAATTCTCAAATCCGGAATTGCAGGAGATGTATGATACGCTTCTGGCGCAGGGGCTGGACTCGCTGACGGGTGCCTTGGAAGTTGGAGTGGCCATTGAGGAAAGGGATATCGTTGATATTGCTGCAGCGGCCGAAGCTGTAGGGGGGACATCTTTGGCGGATATCTATGAAATCCTGCTCCAGGGATCCTATGCCCATCTTGACGCCTTCGAAGGGGTGCTTGGCTGAACCGGCTGTTGAGGGGCGCAATCTATGAACAGACAATGCCGGGCGTGGTCGCGTCATTGCCCGGCATCGTTCTACGTTCTTTCGTGGTTTCAATGCCTTATCGGTGCGGGGTAAATTTTTTGGTTGAAAGCGGGCAAAAAGCCAAAACACCGCTTGACCTCACCCGAGGCCTGCGAATATTACACCCCAACGTTCGGCAGCGATGCTGGACGGGCAGCGAGCGGT
>NZ_JBBVGR010000002.1:403160-548309 GCF_038148855.1 Phycobacter sedimenti
CGCGAGCGGTTGTAGCTCAGTTGGTTAGAGTACCGGCCTGTCACGCCGGGGGTCGCGGGTTCGAGCCCCGTCAACCGCGCCACTGCTGCCTGCCCGCCTTGGGCAATACCAAGGTCCGCCCCGGAGGGGAAATGCCGAACGGCAGACAATGAGACCCATGCGCGGTTGTAGCTCAGTTGGTTAGAGTACCGGCCTGTCACGCCGGGGGTCGCGGGTTCGAGCCCCGTCAACCGCGCCACTCATTTGTCTGGTCCCGCCGAGGCGGGTGGCTCTGAGCAAGAGCCAGATTGGATTGCCTTTGAAAGGCCCATGCGCGGTTGTAGCTCAGCTGGTTAGAGTACCGGCCTGTCACGCCGGGGGTCGCGGGTTCGAGCCCCGTCAACCGCGCCACTTCTTTCCCTCTATGCCAACACCGGGACCTGACATGAAGCTGCTGGACTCAATCGATTGGATCACTGCGATTGTTGTTGCGCTGCTTCTTGGGCTCGCACCCTTTTTTCCCGAACCGCACCTGTGGGAAAAGCTCAAGATGCTTGCTGCCGGTGATTTGCATCGCGCTTTGGATTGGTTCGATCTTGTGATGCATGGTGCTCCACTTGTGCTCCTGGCACTCAAGGCTGCAAGAGACCTACGTCGGCGCCGAGGATAACTTGTCGGCCAGCATATTGCGGCCACTGGATGCCCGACCTGGATCCGGTAGCTCATTTCTGCCGTGGAGCTCGACCGGGGGCGTAGGGGCAAGATGGGTGTAGGGGGCCTTGTTCGCAGGCCGCATGCGCCATATCCCAAGATATCAGAGTGCCAATTGGTCCTTCAGGAAGGTCAAAAGGGCTTCCGTGGTCTCTGCCGGGTGCTGATCGACAAAGAAATGTCCGCCCGGAATCGCGGCTGCGCGCATGTCTGCAAGGCGCGGTGCCCAGGTGGACTCCACGTCATAGTGTTTTGCCATAGCCCCGGATGCGCCATAGAGGACCAGCGCGGGGCAGGTGACCTTGCGGTCCAGATCTGCGGCATCAAGGTTGAAATCCACGTCGATGGCCGCGCGGTAGTCATTGCACATGGCGTGAATGCAGGCCGGGTTGCGCCAGCTTTTGCGGTATGCGCTCAAGGCCTCGGGCGGGAAGTCCTCCAGCGTTGCGCCGCCCCAGCCCAGTAGGCAGCTTTCGAAATAGCTGTCGGGGTCTGCGGCGATCATCCCCTCGGGAAAGGGCGCGGGCTGGGCGAGGAAGAACCAATGGTAATAGGCACGGGCCACTTCCTGTCGCAGCTCGCTTAGCAGCAGATGCGTTGGAATGATGTCCATCAGGGTGAGGCTGGCAATGGATTCGGCGCTCTCAAGGGCCATGCGATGCGCAGTGCGCGCGCCGCGGTCGTGTCCGACGAGGTGGAACCGATCGTGACCGAGTGAGCGCATCAACGCCAGCTGATCGGCGCCCATGTTGCGAAAGCTCATCGCCTCCACGCCTTCGGGTTTGCTGCTGTCGCCATATCCACGCAGATCCGCCGTCACCACGGTGAACGCTCTGGCAAGCACAGGGGTCACGTCCTGCCACATGGCTTTGGTCTGCGGAAAGCCATGCAGAAGGAGCAACGCTGGCCCGGACCCTTGGCGCGTGTAGGCGATGCTCTGTCCGTTCACCTCCGCGAGGCCGGTTTCGATCTGGGCTGTCAAGATCTGTTCTCCCTGTCTCGTGCGTTCGCATCTCCCGGCGGGTCGCGCCGGTCCTGGTGCTGGGCAGCGCGCCGCAGGCGCGCTGCAGGGCCCAACGCGCCCGGGCCAAAGGCCAGGGGCGGGGCGGGAGAGTTTCCCTTTTAGGCCTTGGTCAGTGCGTCCAGCACCCGCGCCCAGGACCGGATGCCCTTGTGGAAGCTCTTGAGGTCATACTTCTCGTTCGGAGAGTGGATCGCATCATCCTCATTGGCAAAGCCGATCAGCATGGATTCCATGCCGAGGATCGATTTGAAGAAGCCCGCGATCGGAATCGACCCGCCCATGCCGCAGAACACCGCCTCGCGGTTCCATTCGTCGCTGAGGGCGCCGCGGGCAGCGGTGAATTCGGGGCGCGAGATATCCATCACCGAGGCGCGGGAGCCTTCCAGGTCGTTGTCCCAGATCACCTTGCAGTCGGGTTTCAGGCGTTCCTCAACGTGTTTGCGGATCTTTTGGCGCAGGGCGTCCGGGTCCATGTCGCCCACCAGGCGACAGGTGATCTTGCAGTGCGCCTCGGAGGGGATCACGGTTTTCGAGCCGGCGCCATTGTAGCCGCCCCACAGACCATTCACTTCCAGTGTCGGGCGCGCCCATTGCTGCTCCAGGATGGTGCGGTCCTTTTCGCCATGCGCCTGGGTGTAGCCCGCATTGCCGAGGTAGTCGTTTGCGTCGAAGCCGCAGCCTTCCCACTGACGCAGCTGGTCCTCGGGCACCTCGTTCACGCCCTCGTAGAAGCCGTCGACGGCGATCTTGCCCGTTTCCTCGTCATAGAAGGAGGCGACGATGCGGCTGATCTCGCGCAGGGGGTTTAGACCAGGCCCGCCATAGTGGCCCGAGTGCAGATCGATGCGCGGCCCGACCAGGGTGAATTCATCCTTCAGCATGCCGCGCAGCTGCGATGCGATCGAAGGCACCCCGCGCGACACCATGGAGGTGTCACAGATCAGTGCGATATCCGCCTTCAGCTCCTCGGCGTGCGCCTTCATGAACGGGATCAGCGAGGGAGAGCCCGATTCCTCCTCGCCCTCGAAGAAGAAGGTGATGCGGCAGGGCAGGGAGCCGTGGATGGCCTTCCAGGCCCGGCACGCCTCGACAAAGGTCATCAGCTGCCCCTTGTCGTCCGAAGCGCCGCGGCCCCGGATCACGGTGCCGTTTTCGGTCTCTTCCAGCTGCGGCTCGAACGGCGGGGTCTTCCACAGGTTCAGGGGGTCTACTGGCTGAACATCATAGTGGCCGTAGAACAGAACGTGGGGTGCATCCTGGTTGTCCTGACCCACATGGCCCACCACCATGGGATGGCCCGGGGTCGTGCGCTTTTCTGCCGCAATGCCGATGGATTTGAGGTCCGCCACCAGCCAGTCGGCGGCCTTGTCGCACTCGGCCTTGTAAGCCGGATCGGTAGAAATGGACTGAATGCGCAGCAGCTCCAGCAGGCGATCGGTGGCCGCCGAAACATCCGCGTCAATGCGCTCAAGCACTTCGTTCAAAGACATTTTTTCACTCCGGTGATTTTTGGTGTTCGGTTTTTGTGGCGACCGTAGCAGCGCCACGTAGGGGATGCCAGTGTGCATCGGGGGCGGGTTCTGTGGGCGCGTCGCGCTGCTGAGCGCGGGACGTTCCGGGTTTCCGATAATGCCGGGCTTGCGTCTTTGTGATCTTCGTGCAGCCAATTGGTGGGAAAAAGGCAGGATCATCTGCTTGTCCGCAATGGCCCATAGGTTTATTTGACCTGCATCAATGTTGCGCAGCATGCCTTTTGCGTAAGCAGTTGATCGAAACCGTCTTGTGGGGTAGTTATTCACAAATGTGAATGTGGGGACCTCCCTCGCCAGCGCCCTTGCGCCAGACCTAAGCTATGGAGATGCCGGTGGACTATACCGCGAAACTCGACGCAGCGATTGAACGCCTTCACGAAGAGGGACGCTACCGCACCTTCATCGATATCGAGCGCAAGAATGGCCAGTTTCCCCATGCGGTCTGGACTCGGCCGGACGGCACCCAGCAGGACATCACCGTCTGGTGCGGCAATGATTATCTCGGAATGGGCCAGCACCCGGTCGTGTTGAATGCGATGCACGAGGCGATCGATGCCACAGGCGCCGGCTCTGGCGGGACCCGCAATATCTCGGGCACCACGGTATATCACAAACGCCTGGAGGCAGAGCTGGCGGATCTGCACCGTAAGGAAGCGGCGCTTCTGTTCACCTCGGCCTACATCGCCAATGACGCGACTCTGTCTACACTGCCCAAGCTGTTTCCGGGCCTGATCATCTATTCGGACGCGTTGAACCACGCCTCCATGATTGAAGGCGTGCGCCGCAACGGCGGTGCCAAGCGTGTCTTCCGCCACAACGATGTTGCCCATCTGCGTGAGCTTCTGGAAGCGGACGATCCTGCAGCGCCCAAGCTGATCGCCTTCGAATCGGTCTATTCCATGGACGGTGATTTCGGCCCCATCAAGGAGATCTGCGATCTGGCCGATGAATTCGGGGCGCTGACCTACATCGACGAGGTCCACGCGGTCGGCATGTACGGCCCGCGCGGCGGCGGCGTGACCGAGCGCGACAACCTTGCCCACCGTATCGACATCATCAACGGAACCCTGGCCAAGGCCTATGGGGTGATGGGCGGCTATATCGCCGCCTCCGAAAAGATGTGTGATGCGATCCGCTCCTATGCGCCGGGGTTCATCTTCACGACCTCCCTGGCGCCTGCAGTGGCCGCCGGCGCGGCAGCGTCGGTCGCCTATCTGAAAACAGCAACCGAGCTGCGTGAGAAGCATCAGGAACAGGCAAAAGTCCTGAAACTGCGCCTCAAGGGGCTGGGCCTGCCGATCATCGACCACGGCAGCCACATCGTGCCGGTGATCGTCGGTGATCCGGTTCACACCAAGAAGTTGAGCGACATGCTGCTTTCGGAGTTCGGAATCTACGTTCAGCCGATCAACTTCCCCACTGTTCCGCGTGGGACCGAACGTCTGCGTTTCACCCCGTCACCGGTTCACGGCCCCTTGGAAATTGATGCTTTGGTGCATGCAATGGACAGTCTGTGGTCGCATTGTGCGCTAAATCGTGCCGAATTGGCGGGCTAACGCACAGATCTGTGTTCAAAACTGTTGATTGTGTTATCGTTTCATCAACGAATTGGTCTGCGTGAGTCGTTCGGGTGATTCTGCAGGCTCCAAAATTCGGCCACGGCAGGTACAGATGGGACAGCAGTAATGATCGGGCGCCTCACTCAGCGCAAATCGAAGGAGCAGTTGCAACCTTCCGCTCCCAAGGGATTTGACGATTTCGAGCTTCGGCTTGGCGATATGATGCGCGGTGAGCGGGCGACCATGGGCAAGTCGCTTCTGGATGTTCAGCGCGAACTCAGGATCAAAGCCTCATACATTGCCGCCATCGAGAATTCCGACCCTACGGTTTTTGACACACCGGGTTTCATCGCCGGTTACGTGCGCTCCTATGCGCGCTATCTTGGCATGGATCCGGAAAAAGCCTTTGACACCTTCTGCCAGGAAAGCGGTTTTTCTGTCGCGCATGGGATGTCAGCCGAGGCGTCCGGGCGAAAGGTCTCTTCGAAACTAGATCCTCAAAAAGCGACCAGCGGTTTTGGACGGGATCCGTTCACATCCCCAAATACGCCGTTTGCGCCATCCGCGGGCAGCGTTTTCAGCCATATCGAGCCGCGCGCGATCGGGTCATTGATGGTGCTTGTCACCTTGATTGGCGGTATCGGCTACGGGGGGTGGAGCATCCTAAAGGAGGTACAGCAGGTGCAGTTTGCGCCGGTTGATCAAACGCCTCTGGTTCTGGCGGAAGTGGACCCTCTCGACAGTGCCCGTCTGAATGCGGCGGACTCGCTGGGTGATCCGGCCGCTGCTGCGCTCGATCGCCTGTACAGACCCCAGGCGCTGGACGTTCCGATTCTGGCAGCGCGTGATGCGCCGATCGCGACTCTTGATCCCCGTACCTATGGCAATTTTGTCGAACCGGAACTGCCAACCGTGCAACTGGCCGAAGCAAGCCTTCCCGCCGACAGTGCAGGGCAGCAACTGAGCGTGCCTCAGGTGGTGGAAGATGTCGCGCCCAGTGCCGCAATCCTTGCAGTGCGCCCCGCTTGGGTCGAAGTGACCGCAGCCGACGGCAGCGTCATCTTCGAGGGCATCATGGAGCCGGGGGATCGGTTTGACATCCCGCTTACCGAGGTTCCGCCTCAGCTCAAGACCGGCGAAAGCAGCGGGATCTATTTTGCCGTGAATGGTCAGCATTTTGGCCCCGTAGGCGCGCGTGGCAGCGTCACGAGGAACATCAATCTGGGTCCCGATGCCATTTCCGAGCGGTTTGAAGTGGCTGACCTGCAGGATGAGCGCAACCAGGCCCTGGCGTCTGTCGTCGCGCAGTTGCGGCTCGAGGCTGGACAGGATTAGGTCCGCGCCTTGAAGCGGATCCTGCCTTCAGTGCCAGACATCTGTGGCGATGTTTCTTTTTTGGTCTATCTATCCTGCGGCGGGCATTGAAGCTCGCAGCCTCAAACCGTATCTAGCGGGCGAGCAGGACCAGACGGGACGGACCCCATGTCGCTAAATCACATCAGACCCTGGCGCCATATCGAGCGTCGCAAAAGCCGCCAGATCCATGTGGGGGATGTCCCCGTCGGGGGCGATGCGCCCATCGCGGTGCAGACCATGACCAACACCCCGACCACCGATGTTGCGGCGACAGTTGCCCAGGTTCAGGCTGCGGCTGAGGCGGGTGCCGACATTGTGCGCGTTTCGGTCCCGGATGAGGCGTCTTCGAAGGCGCTGAAGGAAATCGTGCGCGAAAGCCCGGTGCCGATCGTGGCCGATATCCATTTCCATTATAAACGCGGGATCGAGGCCGCCGAGGCTGGCGCCGCCTGCCTGCGGATCAACCCAGGCAACATCGGTGATGAAAAGCGCGTCGCCGAGGTGATTTCTGCCGCCCGCGATCACAACTGCTCGATCAGAATTGGCGTGAATGCTGGATCGCTGGAAAAACACCTTTTGGAAAAATACGGTGAGCCATGCCCCGAAGCGATGGTGGAAAGCGGTCTGGATCACATTCGGATCCTGCAGGACCATGATTTCCACGAGTTCAAGATCTCGGTGAAGGCGTCCGATGTCTTCATGTCGGCGGCGGCCTATCAGCAGCTGGCCGATGCCACCGATGCCCCGATCCACCTTGGCATTACCGAGGCAGGTGGGTTGACCTCCGGGACCATCAAATCAGCGATTGGCTTGGGCCAGCTTTTGTGGATGGGAATCGGCGACACGCTGCGTGTCAGCCTGTCTGCGGATCCGGTCGAAGAGGTGAAAGTCGGCTTTGAAATCCTGAAATCGCTGGGGCTGCGCCACCGCGGCGTCAATATCATCTCCTGCCCGTCCTGCGCGCGGCAGGGGTTTGACGTGATCAAGACGGTGGAAGCGCTCGAAGAGCGACTGGCTCATATCCATACGCCCATGAGCCTGTCGATCATCGGCTGCGTGGTGAACGGGCCGGGCGAGGCGCTGATGACCGATGTCGGATTTACCGGCGGCGGGGCCGGCTCTGGCATGGTGTATCTGGCGGGCAAGGCCAGCCACAAGATGAGCAACGAGCAAATGGTCGATCACATCGTCGAAGAGGTCGAAAAGAAAGCCGCTGAGATCGAGGCCGCTGCTGCTCCGGAGTGAGTGTCTCCTCTGCAGCGCCGCGTGCCGCAAACTGAAAATTCTCCTATGGGGAAAAGAACACAATGAAGGGGCGCCATCTGGCGCCCCTTTTTGCATTGAAAACAGGATCCGTCTCAGCGCGGGATCAGCTGCGGTTCTTGCGCACCTCGTCGACGACGATCTCCATCTGGTCCTTGGGCAAGTAGCCGCGCAGCAGTTCGCCGCCCAGAACGAATGTCGGCGTGCCCGAGATCGATAGCTGCTGAGCCAGGGCGCGGGTCCGGCGCAGTTCCTGCGTGACCTCTTCGCTGTCCATCCGCGCGAGAATCGCATCGGCGTCCAGCCCAAGACCATCGGCCAGGCGTCGCAGCGCCACTTCACCCGGCTCACCTGTCATGGTCATCAGGGCCTCGTGCACGGACTTGTACGCATCATCGCCCGCGATCTGTTTGGTTGCCACGGCAAAGCGAGAGGACAGCACAGAGGCATCGCCCAGGATCGGGAACTCTTTGACCACCCAGCGGATGTTTCCATCCTCGGCCAACAGCTCGGCCACTTCGGGGGCGGCCTTGCGGCAGTAGCCGCAGCGGTAGTCCATGAATTCAACCAGCGTGATGTCGCCCTCCGGATTGCCCCCAACCCAGGAGTACCCATCGTTTTCGAGTTCAGCGAGGTTCGCCGCAACCAGCGCCTCGTCCCGCGCGGCCTCATCCGCGGCCTGCCTTTGCTCCAGGAGGTTTACCGCTTCAAGGATCACCTCGGGGTTTTCCAGGAGGTAGGCGCGCACCTCTTCGCCAAAGGCCGCGCGCTCGGCCGGGCTCATGGCGTTGAGATCCAGCGCCTGTGCCGGGCCGCCGAACAGTCCAAAAGCCAGGGCAGCGCCCGCTGCCGCACGTGAAAGACGGATCATCTTCGTTTCCTTTTCTCTGATCTCTCGTAGGCCACTAACACATCCTGCGCCCGGCGCCACGCAGGCGATCCGGTGGGCAGGAGTGCGGTGGCGCGTTTGGCGTGAATACCGGCATCGTCGAGCCGCCCCTGAAGGGCGTAACGCTCTGCTGTCACCAGCGCGGCGAGGCCGGTCTGTTTCGTCTGCGCATAGGCCTGGGCCATGTCACGCAGCAGGAATGAATTGCGGAAATCGATCCCGCGGGATTTTTCGAGCGTCTGGATCGCGGCCTTGGGCTGACCTGCTGCCAGCTGGGCCCGACCATAGCTTGCCAGGATCAACGGATCGCGCGGCGCAAGGGAAACGGCGCTCTGATAGGCCGAGAGCGCGGCGTTCCATTCCCGGTTTTCCATCAGGATCTGCCCTTTCAGCTCAGCATAGTAAGCATCCGCGGGGCGCAGGGAAATCGCGGCGTTGATCGCGGCCAAAGCCTTTTTACGGTTCTTCAGGCGGTGATAGGCGATGGCCTCCCGCATCAGGCGGATGTCCTTGTGGGCTTCTTCGCCGGCGCGCCGCAGGGTCCATTTGGGCGCCCGGATGAAGCCAGACAGCTTGCCGCGCAGGCGGGCGAACCAGTAATCGGCCTCGGGGTTCGGAGCGCTCAAATCGCCATGGCTGGCCACATAGGCCTGCGCCGCGCGGATACGGTCGCGGCTCAGCGGGTGAGAGCGCATGTAGGGATCCTGGTGGCGCGCGCTGAGGACTTCCTGACCGGCAAAGGTCTGGTGCAGATCGACCAGCCCCTTGGGCGAAACCCCGGCGCGGCTCAGATACCCGGCAGCCGACCTGTCGGCAGACGATTCCTCTGCGCGGGTGTGTGAGAGGAACCCCCTAAGGGCAGAGCTTTGAGTGCCAATCGCGATGCCGGATGCCGCTTCGCCCCCTGCACCTGCGGCGGCCGCCAAAGCTGCCAGCGCGAGGCCAAGGCCGGCGGCGCTTCCGGCGGAGCGCATGTTCTGCATGCGCCGGGCAATGTGTCCATTGGCAATATGGGCGGCTTCGTGGGCGATGACGGCCTGGAGCATCTCGGGGCTGTGCGATTTCAGGATCAGCCCGTAATGTATGAAGATCGTCTGGCTATCGAGCACGAACGCGTTGTAGCTGGACTCATTGACCACCAGGATTTTCATCCGCTTGGCATTCAATCCGGCCGCCTGCAGCACTGGCGCAGCAAGCCGGTTCAGCGCGTATTCCACGTCCGCATCGCGCAAAAGGCCGATAGAGGCCGCCTGCACCGCGGTCGCGGCATAGGCCATGAGGCAAAACGCCAGAGCCGGGATTGACGCCAGACGAGAGAAACGGTCAAAAGTCATGCGCGCACCATGGGAGAACATCATGCGAAACTCAAGCCGCTCTGCGGTGGATCCCTTCATTGTGATGGATGTGATGGAGGCGGCCCGCAAGGCCGAAGAGGCCGGACGCCATATCATCCACATGGAAGTCGGCCAGCCCTCGACCGGGGCACCGGCGGGCGCAAAGGCAGCTTTGGCGCGTGCTTTGGAAGAGGATGCGCTGGGGTACACGGTGGCGCTTGGCATTCCGGCCCTACGGGCGCGGATCGCGCGGATGTATCGCGATTGGTACAACGTCGACCTTGATCCGAACCGCGTGGTGGTGACCTCGGGGTCCTCCGGGGCGTTCCTGCTGGCGTTCACCGCGCTTTTTGACAGCGGGGATCGGGTGGGCATCGGCGCGCCGGGTTATCCCTCCTACCGGCAGATTCTGCATGCCTTGGGTCTGACGCCTGTGGATATAGAAACCGCGCCAGGGCATCGCCTGCAGCCGGTACCTGCGGATCTGAAAGGGCTTGATCTGGCTGGGCTGATGGTCGCCTCTCCGGCAAATCCCACGGGTACCATGCTCGACCGCGCTGCCATGGGGGCGCTGATCGATGCAACCCATGACATCGGCGCGGCCTTTATCTCGGACGAGATCTACCACGGCATCGAGTATGAAGCGAAAGCCGTCACCGCGCTGGAGCTGACCGATCAGGCCTATGTGATCAACTCCTTCTCCAAGTATTTCTCGATGACGGGCTGGCGCGTTGGCTGGATGGTGGTGCCAGAGGACCACGTCCGGGTGGTCGAACGGCTGGCGCAGAACATGTTCATCTGCGCGCCGCACGCGAGCCAGGTGGCGGCGCTGGCGGCGATGGACTGCGAAGAGGAACTGCAGGCCAATCTTGCCGTCTATGCGCGAAACCGTCAGTTGATGCTCGAGGGTCTGCCCATGGCCGGGTTCAGCAAGATCGCGCCCCCCGACGGGGCATTCTATGTCTACGCGGATGTTTCGGATCTGACGCAGGACAGCCGTGCCTTTGCCGCTGAAATTCTGGAGCAGGCGGGGGTAGCGGTTACGCCGGGGCTCGATTTTGACCCTGCCCGTGGCGCCACCACCTTGCGGTTCTCCTATGCGCGGTCCACCGCCGATATCGAGGAAGGGCTTTTGCGCCTGCGTCGTTTCATGGAAAACCGCTAGTATTGCGGCAAAGGGGTACGGGAAAGAATGCTCAGCAAGATTCTTGCGTTTTGCGCGACATTGATCTGGGGGAGTTGTTTCTCCGTGATGGCACAGGCGCAGGGTTTTTCCGGCCTCGCACGGATTGATGCGGCCCGCAGTGAGATCCGCGATGCGGGGCAGGGCGCCGAGGTCGAACTGCATCTGAGCCAGGGGGTGCCGTACCGGATTTTCACGCTGGATGGCCCGCCGCGCCTTGTGCTCGATTTCCAGGAGGTCGACTGGACCGGTCTGAGGCCTGAGAGCCTGATGCGGGGGAAGAACCTGCGCGATGTGCAGTACGGGACCTACGTGCCCGGCTGGTCGCGGATGGTTCTCGACTTGGGGGCACCCATGCAGGTCAGTTCGGCTGCTATGGAGATCGATCGGATCACCGCGGGTGCGGTTCTGACCGTTGCATTGGAAAAGACAGATGCAAAGACCTTTGCGGCCTCGACCGGGACGCCGCGCGACAGTCGATGGGATCTGCCCGCGCCAGAGCCCATTGCGCCTCTGGCGCCGCGGGACGCAAACGCGCCTTTGCTGGTGGTCCTCGATCCGGGCCATGGCGGCATTGACCCAGGTGCGCAGGTCGAGGGCGGCGTGAACGAGAAGACCCTGATGCTGGAGTTCGCCTTCGAGCTGGGCGAAATGCTGGTCCGCTCGGGGCAGTTTTCGGTGCAGCTGACGCGGGATGGTGACTACTTTGTCTCGCTCGAACGGCGCATTGCACTGGCGCATCAGGCGGGGGCCGATCTGTTCATTTCGCTCCATGCCGATTCCCTGTCCGAAGGGGGCGCGCATGGGTCCACGGTCTATACCCTGTCCAAGGATGCTTCTGATGCGGCCTCGGCGACGCTGGCTGAGCGTCATGATCGCGCCGATCTTTTGTCGGGCACCGATCTCAGTGCGGCAGACGATCTGGTGACGGATGTGCTTTTGGATCTGGCCCGTCAGGAAACCCAGCCCCGCAGCGAAGCGCTGGCGCAGGCCATTGTCGATGGGCTGGCAGAGCAGGGCGGCCCGCTCAACCGCCGCCCCCTGCGCGCGGCGGGGTTCTCGGTCCTGAAGTCGGCCGATATTCCCTCGGTGCTGGTGGAAATCGGTTTTCTGTCCAGTGCGCGAGACCTGGAGAACCTCAAGAACCCGGAGTGGCGTGCCAAAGCCGCGCGGGGGATCCTGGCCGGCCTGATCGAATGGCGGATCCGGGACGACGCGCAAAAGGCGCTGGTGCGACAGTAGCCGCTCGCCAGGCCGGCCAGGACCTGCCGATCACAGGGGAGGCTTTCCGTGGCTCTGTTTCTTGGGAGGGGAATCCTTTATGGTCATCGTTGCGGGACCGGCATATAACCGCCGTTTCCTGTTTTGACCCCGGCAACGCGCCTGCCTATATAGGCGGATCCGTGCAAATGAGGCCCTATACGTGCTCAGGTTCATTCTATCCTTCTTTGGTTCCATCTTCAGTACGATCACGCTTGGGGTCGCTGTGATGGCGCTGACCATCGGTGCGGTCTTCTGGATCTACGGGCGCGATCTGCCGAGCCATGAATCCCTTGCGCAGTATCAGCCGCCGACCATCAGCCGGATCTACTCGGGCGAAGGGCAACTGATCGATGAATTCGCCGAGGAACGGCGCCTGTTCACCCCCTCCGAAGAAATTCCGGTTCTGGTCAAACAGGCGTTCATCTCGGCGGAAGACAAGAACTTTTACACCCACAAGGGCTATGATGCGCGCGGTATTGCGGCGGCGGCCATCGAGGCGGTGCGCTCGCGTGGCTCCAACGTGCGCGGGGCTTCGACCATCACCCAGCAGGTGATGAAGAACTTCCTGTTGTCCGGCGATCGCAGGGCCGCGCGCAAGATCAAGGAAATCATCCTTGCCACCCGGCTGGAAGAGACGCTGTCCAAGGACAAGATCCTTGAGCTGTACCTCAACGAGATTTTCCTCGGGCAGAACTCCTACGGTGTCGCCGCCGCTGCGCAGACCTATTTCAACAAGACCCTGGGCGAGCTGGCTCCGCATGAGGCCGCGACGCTGGCCTCCTTGCCCAAAGCGCCCTCGGACTATCACCCGGTGCGACGCAAGCAGCGTCTTACGGATCGTCGCAATTACGTGCTGCGGGAGATGTTCGAGAACGGCTACATCTCGGAAGATGTCTACAAGGTCGAGGTCGAGCAGCCGCTGCGCTCGGTCCAGAACGGCGATTTCGAGAGCTTCCGCACCGCGCTGCCGCCGCGCGATTATTTCACCGATGAGATCCGCCGCCAGCTGAGCCAGGATTTTGGCGAGGGGGAGTTCTTTACCGGCGGATTTACCGTGCGCGCCACCATCGACGAGGAAATGCAGACCGAGGCGGCCCTTGCGATGCGGCAGGGGCTTGAGAAATACGACCGCTCGCGCGGGATCTGGAAGGGCACCGGGGTTACTCTCACCGAGGAGCAGCTTGCGAGCGAGGACGCCTGGCGCGACGCCCTTGCCAACGCTGACGTGCCGCGTGACATCATGCTTGGCGGCAAATGGATCCCGGCCGTGGTGCTTGATGTTGCGGACCAATCCCTGGCCGTTGGGGTTGAGGGCGTCAGCGAAACCGGTCAGGTGCCGCGCGCTGACATCAAGTGGATGAAGGGCAACTTCAAAGAGAATTTCACCCGCGGTGACGTGGTGCTGGTGCGCGCCGAGATGAAGGACGATGCCTTCAGCCACTGGTCGCTCCGTCAGGTCCCCGAGGTGCAGGGCGGCTTTGTCGCCATGGACGTGAACACGGGCCGCGTTCTGGCGATGCAGGGGGGCTTTTCCTACCAGCATTCGGTGTTCAACCGCGCCACTCAGGCACAGCGCCAGCCGGGCTCGAGTTTCAAACCGTTCGTCTATGCCGCCGCGCTGGACAGCGGCTACAGCCCGGCCACCATCGTGGTTGACGCGCCGATCGAGATCAACACGCCTCAGGGGCTGTGGCGGCCCAAGAACTCGACCAACAAGTTCTACGGGCCCACCCCTTTGCGCACCGGCATCGAGATGAGCCGGAACCTGATGACCATCCGGCTTGCGCAAGAGGTCGGGATGCCTGTGATTGCAGGCTATGCCGAACGGTTCGGGGTCTATGATAACATGGGCACCTTCCTTGCGAACTCTCTCGGTGCCGAAGAGACGACGCTCTACAAGATGGTGGCGGCCTATGCGATGTTCGCCAACGGGGGGCAGCGCGTGCAGCCGACCCTTGTGGACCGGATCCAGGACCGCTTTGGCCGGACGATCTACCGCCACGATGATCGCGACTGCGTGGACTGTTCTGTGGCATCGCTTCCCGAAGGCCGCAGCCCGCGTATCGTGGCGGACCGGGATCAGGTGATGGACCCGATTACCGCCTATCAGCTGACCTCGATGCTGAAGGGCGTGGTGGATCGTGGCACCGCGTCCAGCGTGATCAATCTGCCGGTACCTGCGGCGGGCAAGACGGGGACCACCAACAATTCTCGCGATGTCTGGTTTGTGGGCTTTACCTCCAACATTGTGGCGGGCTGCTATATGGGCTTTGACCAGCCTCGCCCTATGGGACGCGGGGCATATGGCGGCACCATGTGCGGCCCGGTGTTCCAGCAGTTCATGGAGAAAGCCGTTGCAAAATTCGGCGGCGGCCCGTTCACGGTGCCCGAAGGTGGGCGTTTCATCAAGATCGACCGCTACACCGGCGCCCCGCTTCCGCTGGATGCCTCCGGTGACTATGTGGTGGCCGAGTACTTCCGGGATGGCGCCGAGCCGATCTTCGGCATGACCTTCGATGGCGGTTTTGCCATGGGATCGAACCTGCCCCTGCTGGAAGAGGTGCAGCAATCCGGCCGACAGGTCACGACGTCCAGCGGCGGAACAGCAGTTCTGGGTCCAAAGGCCAGCTTTGGCACCATCAGTTCCGGCGGGCTTTACTAAAGGCGCTGCCGGGTGGCGTAAGGCTTCAGCCCACCGGGCCAGCTTCGAAGATTGCCGCGGCTTCGCGCCCCGTCAGGCATTGCCGCGCCGTGGGGCCAAATCCGCCGGGGTTGCTGCGCAGTGCGGGCATGGCGCGGAACAGGCTGTCGAGCGTGGCTGAGCTGATGGCGTCAAAGGCCTGCGGGCCGGGAAAGAAGCTCTCGGTTGCGGCGCCTTCGGCAAAGATCACCTCATGCCGATCCAGAAGCAGATGGAGATAGGTGACATGGCTGCCGGGCTGGCGCATCACGCTGTGGTCATTGATCAGGTGGCAGGCTGCGGCCATGACTTCGCTGCCGCCGAACATGCAGTGCGCCTCGGGGCCTGACAGCAGCATGCGGTGCTGCGGAGAGACCCGCAGATCCCGCTGCGTTCCGAAGGTACCGGCCTTGATCAGAACGGGGGCCAAAGGCCCCAGGGCAGGAACAGTCGAACGCCCGACCCAGCGCAGAGGCTGGTAGCCGTTGTCCTGCGTTGCGATCAAGTCGCCGGGGCACAGGGCCTCTACCGGAACGGGACCGGACAGGGTTTCAATCAGCGTGCCCTCGGCAAAGCAGATGATGCCCTCGATATCCACGAATTCGACATAGGTTCCGTCCTGCAGATAGGCGTGTCCGCTTTTGGTACCGTCAGGGCTGGTGCTGGTGATCGTCAGGGTGCTTGGGTCCATCAGGCCATTGAAGTCCAGCGTATCCCAGTCATCACCGCCTTCGCCGCCCCGGATGTAGATCGTATCGGTGGAAGAGGTCCCGTCATTGGCGACACGGAACATGTCCCGGTCATCGCCGCCCCAAAGAGTGTCCCCCTGGCTGGCGGTCAGGGTGTCGTTGCCCGCTTCGCCTTTGACGAGGTCAGACCCCGTTCCGCCGGTCAGGCTGTCGGCGTCATCGCCGCCAAAAAGCGTGTCATTCCCAGAGCCGCCCAGAAGCGTGTCTTCACCTTCATCGCCATACAGGCTGTCGTGGCCTCCGGCGCCGTCCATGGAGTCGTTCCCGCCGCCGCCATGGAATACGTTGGTATAGGTGTCTGCGGGATCGGTTGACGAATGATCAAAGCCGATGATCGTATCGTCATGGTCCGAGCCAAAGACACCGTCGATCCCACTGAAACTGTCTCCGGTCGCGTCGCCTCCCGAAGCGCTGCCTGTGGCAAGGTTGACGTTCACCGCTTCGCCCGAGTTTCTGTAGTCTGCGTAATCCGTTCCGCTGCCCCCTTCGAGGCGATCCGCCCCGGTGCCGCCTTCAAGAGTGTCGCTGCCGCTGCCGCCAATCAAGGTGTCATTTCCGGTGCCGCCGCGCAGTGAATCTGCGCCGCCGCCCGTCGCGACGTAGTCGTCTCCGGCCCCCGCCAGAACCGTGTCTGATGTCGCGCCCCCGTTGTCCACCCTGTCCCCGTCGTCGTCGGTATAGCTGCCATCGATCCGATCGGCACCGGCGGTGCCATCCACCGCATCAGGTTCAACCGTGTAAGAGGGAGGATTGGTCGCCACTGCCGCGCCAAGGCTGTCGACAGGACCCGTATCCGGCACGAAATACACATTTCCGTCTGCCGCGGCGAAATAGGTACCTGGATCAACGCGGTCCACGTAGGAGATGCCGCCGGAGGTCCCGCTCCAGGTCCAGCTTCCGGAGCCAATCACATCGGTTGTGGCAAAGGACACGGCCGGGCCGGAGATGGCGTCCGAGGTGTTCAGCGACGCATCGCCAAGTTGAACAAGGTATCCTACAGGCATGGGGCTCTGATCCTTCGGTGACTGAGGGGCGCAGCGGTGGGGGCCATACGCACATAACCGAGGAGGGTTGCCAAAAGGTGTTTTATCGACTGGAAGGGTAAAATTATCACAAAAAGACCTCTGACCGATCATGATCCACCACTGTTGGCCCGGTCGAATGCGGGCCTTTGCGTCGCGGACAAGAGGGGGAAGCCCGCGCAGGGGCAGACCCACTTGTTCTGCCGTTGACAGTGAGCTATCACGCACGCCTGACCGTGATGACAGGATGACCCCAAGATGCGCGCCGAAACCCAGAATATCGTGACCGAGATCCAGAAGTCGCTGGAGCTGTTGGCGCAGCGGCTGAATTGGGAAACGGCTGAGTTCCGCTTGGAGGAATTCAATGCCCGTGTCGAGGATCCAACGCTGTGGGACGATCCCGAAGCGGCGCAGAAACTGATGCGCGAGCGGCAGATGCTGGTGGATGCGATCAACACATACAAGGGCATCAAGCAGGATCTGGCCGACAATATCGAGCTGATCGAACTTGGCGAAATGGAAGAGGACGACGAGGTCGTCGCGGATGCCGAAGAGGCTCTGAAGACGCTGAAAGTCAAGGCCGCTGAAAAAGAGCTGGAAGCGCTTCTGGACGGTGAGGCGGACGGCAATGACACCTTCCTTGAGATCAACGCGGGCGCGGGCGGCACCGAAAGCTGCGACTGGGCGTCGATGCTGGCGCGCATGTATGTGCGCTGGGCGGAAAAGAAGGGCTACAAGGTCGAGCTGCAATCCGAAAGCGCGGGCGAAGAGGCGGGGATCAAATCCGCCTCCTACAAGATTTCCGGCCCCAATGCCTATGGCTGGCTGAAATCCGAAAGCGGCGTGCACCGGCTGGTGCGCATTTCGCCCTATGACTCGGCGGCCAAGCGGCACACGTCCTTCAGCTCGGTCTGGGTCTACCCGGTGGTGGACGACAATATCGATATCGAGGTGAACCCGGCGGATATCCGCATCGATACCTATCGTTCCTCGGGTGCGGGCGGTCAGCACGTGAACACCACCGACTCGGCGGTGCGGATCACCCACCATCCCACCGGGATCGTGGTGACGAGTTCCGAGAAATCCCAGCACCAGAACCGCGACATCGCGATGAAGGCGCTGAAATCGCGCCTCTACCAGCTGGAGCTGGACCGTCGCAACGCGGCCATCAACGAAGCCCACGAGAACAAGGGCGATGCGGGCTGGGGCAACCAGATCCGCTCCTATGTGCTTCAGCCCTACCAGATGGTGAAGGACCTGCGCACCGGGCATGAAACCTCGGATACAAAGGGTGTGCTGGACGGCGATCTGGATGGCTTCATGGCGGCGACGCTCGCGATGAACGTCTCTGGCAAAAGCCGGGCCGACGCCCAGGCTGAGTAGTCGCGCAATGGCCATGCGTCAGTTCTTTGGGCGCGTAAGCCGGTTGCTGGAAAGGATCGGCTGGTTACTTCTTGCATTTATTGTGTTTTCCAACGTCTGCTTTTTCTTGCTCATCGACGGTTTTGTTCACGAGGCAGAAATTCGTGACGGGGTGCATTCATTCTGGGTAAGGGAAGGTGTGCAGCCATACGTCTGGCAATCGACCAACTGGTTTCTGTATTGGTGGTGGAAGGTACAGCACTGTCTGTTCTTTGTTTTTGTCGCCTATCTCGTTTCACGATTTGTGTTGGAGTGGCTCATGACACCCGAAGATGAACGCAAGTAGCCTAGTTGGGACGATAGCCAGCACAAGTCACCGCTTTCTTTTGCAAAACTCTGCCGTTAGGCTTTGTCTCATATCGAGAACGGAGCCTAACTCACCATGAGCGACTATCAATCTGCACGCGAGATATTGGCGCAATTGCACGATGGCAGCCTGACGGCCACGGCGCTGATGGAGCGTACCCTCGCGCGGGTTGCGGCGGTGAACCCGGATCTCAACGCCATTGTCGCCCTGCGGCCAGCCGATGAGCTGATGGAGGAGGCCCGCAAGGCCGATGCCATGCGCGCAGCCCATGTGCCGCTAGGGCCGCTCCATGGTCTGCCCATGGCGGTGAAGGATCTGGCCAATGTCAAAGGCATCGCCTCCACCCAAGGTTCTCCGCTCTTGAAGGATTTTGTGCCGACAGAGGACGAGTTGTTCGTCTCGCGCCTGCGGGCGGCGGGGGCGATCCTGATCGGCAAGACCAATACACCGGAGTTCGGGTTGGGATCGCATACCTTCAACCCGGTCTATGGCGCGACGCGCAATCCCTTTGATGCGGGGCGCACCTGTGGCGGATCCTCCGGAGGGGCAGCGGTGGCGCTGGCCGCCGATATGGTGGCGCTGGCAGATGGGTCCGACATGATGGGATCGCTGCGCAATCCGGCGGGCTGGAACAATGTCTACGGCTTTCGACCCACCTGGGGCTGGGGGCCGTCCGAGCCCAAGGGGGATCTGTTCCTGCATCCCCTGTCGACGCTCGGCCCCATGGCGCGCAGCCCCGAGGATGTCGCCCTTTTGCTGGATGTGATGGCGGGGCCGGATGCGCGACAGCCCATGGCCTCCGGCGGGATACCTGTGATGCCGCTACCCGAGCCTGATGTGATGCGGATCGGCTGGCTTGGCGACTGGGGCGGGGCCTTCCCGATGGAGGAGGGCGTGCTGGCGACCTGTGAAGGTGCGCTGAAGACCTTTGAGGAACTCGGCCATATCGTGGAACCCGTGGCGCCGCCGTTCCCAGCGGAAAAGATCTGGGAGTCCTGGATCACCCTGCGCTCCTTTGCGGTGGCTGCTGGCCTGCGTGTGTTTGAAGGCCGCCGCGAGCATCTGAAAGAGACCGCCATCTGGGAGCTGAACCGTGGCCTTGCCATGACGGCCCAGCAGGTGCAGGAGGCGTCGGATCTGCGCTCGGACTGGCAGCGTGCGGCGGTGCGGCTGTTCCGGGACTATGACGCGCTGATCCTGCCCACGGCCCAATGCTGGCCCTTCCCTGTTGAGATCGACTACCCGCGGGACATCGCCGGGGTGCAGATGGACACCTACCATCGCTGGATGCAGGTCGTTCTGCCGGTCAGTCTTCTGGGACTGCCGTGTCTGGCCGCGCCGGCAGGGTTCGGCGACACTGGCTTGCCGATGGGGATCCAGATCTTCGGGGCACAGGGGCAGGATCAGAACTTGCTGGCCCTTGGCCAACAGTATCACGGGGCCACCCTGTGGCCGCAGAAATCGCCTCCACCGGGTTGAGGAGGAGCTCGGGAGGAGGAGAGACGTTTCGGGGAGGAAGCGGATCAATGACTGAAAAAGCCTTTGGTGTGCCAGAGTTGCGGCCCATGAGCGCAGAGATCCTGCGTCAGGCGCTGCGCAGCGGATGGCGGGATTTCAGGGCAAGGCCCGGGTACGGGCTGTTCTTTGCGGGGGTCTATGTTCTGGCTGGCTGGGCGATGGCCTGGATCACGCTGCAAACCGGTACAACGTTCTGGCTTGTTCTTGCGGCCATCGGTTTTCCATTGATCGGACCTTTTGCGGCCGTTGGCCTTTATGAGGTGTCGCACCGGCTGGAGCAGGGCGAGGAGATGGACGCTCGGGCCATTCTGGGTGTCGTGCTGCAGCAAAGCCGCCGTCAGCTTCCCTCGATCTGCGCGATCATCATCGTGGTCTTCCTGTTCTGGTTCTTCCTGGGGCACATGATCTTTGCCCTGTTCCTGGGGCTGTCGACGATGACCAATATCTCCAGTTCTGTTGAGGTGTTTCTGTCGGCAGAAGGGATCAGCATGCTGGCGGTGGGCAGCGTGGTCGGCGCCCTTTTTGCGCTGCTGCTCTATATGATCACCGTGATATCGCTGCCGCTTTTGCTGGATCGCGAAGTGGACTTTGTGACCGCGATGATAACCAGCTTTTCCTATGTGCAGCGAAACTTCATTCCGATGATGCTGTGGGGAATACTGATCGCGGCTCTGACCTTTGCGGCCATGGTGCCTGGCTTTGTCGGTCTGTTCATCGTGCTGCCGTTGCTGGGGCATGCAACCTGGCATGTCTACCGGTTGATTGCCCACGGCGCATGACGGGCGGGGCGATCAGGAAAACGGTTCTTTGGTGCGCAGCAGTCTGCGGTGATAGGGGAGAAGATCCTCTTCGGTCACAAAGCCGGTATTCCGAGCCGCGGCAATGGCGGGCGCGATATCGCGACCGAGGTATTCATAGACCATGCGTGTCACCCGTTCGCCGCCACCTTCGCGGATTGTGCGGGCGACATAACCGACCCAATAATTGTTCTCGAGCGAGGCAGCGCGGGCGAGGTAATTGAAGGAATAGGTCATGGAACGGCGCCGTGAGATCAGAAAGGCAACGCCGTCTTCGTGGCAGCTGATGACGCCGCGAAACTCGCGGGATGTGGGGTCATCCGGCAGGCCCTGGTGGTGCATCGCTTCTTTCGCTTCAAAACCCTTGATGAAAGTGGCGCCCGCTTCGCCGCGAAAAACAAGGACGAGCCCGACAACGAAACGGTCGTCGTTTATGAAGCTGCGACGCGTGAAACGATAGAAGCCAGAGGCGAAAATCTGCTCGCTTAGATGGCGAAACCCATGCCCCAGAAAGTCCGTCAGAAAGGGCCCGGTCAGGATCTGTCCCTGTTTGCCAAGTGTGTCGACCGGTTCCAGCAGAATGCGCGCATCCACGTCAAAGAAGCAACAGATCCGGTCAAGAACATCGGGGCGCGGAAAACTTTCGCCTGACATGTATCGGTTGAACTGCGTCCGGTTGATGCCAAGGCGCCGCGACAGTTCCGAAACGGAAGAATATCGCTGTGCCAAGTGACGCAGATTCGCACCAAACATGTCGCGCAATTCCGCCGGAGAGCGTGATTGCCGAAGTCCGTTCAAGGTATGTCGTTTGCCCGATTCCGTCATTTTTGAATTGTTCGCCGACAAAAATTTCCCGTCTAGTGAAGCTTTATCAACAACTTGTCGCTACTTCGCGTCAGAATTGCTTCGATATGACGTCAGATGATTGTCGCATCTGACACAAATTGCAATAGCGCGACGCAGTATTTGCCATGTTGGCGCTTCCACAATTGTCCCAAAATTGAGCGATAAACGAACGAGGCTTGCAAGATGATTGGAATTGTACTTTGGAGTGACGTCAGGGCCGGGAAAGCGATCATCTGGTGTGAGGATCAGGGTGATCTCGCCTACTACTGTGGGGCGAATGACACGCTCCGGACCACTGTTGCCAAGGGGGACTGGGTGCAGTTCGATTTGGCAGAAGAGGGCAACCTGAGGTTGGCCGGGAATGCCCGAGTCCTGGATGGAAAAGCCTACCCTGAGCTATCGGAGATGCTGATTGACGCGGGCTCCTCGGCAGAGAGTGCGAAACCTGCAATGCGATCAGCCAGCGTCGGCAATGTGATCCCCTTTCCGCATCGGTCGAGCCGCCGCAGGACCGTGTGCTACGGCTGACATCAGAGTGAGGAAAGCGCCCTCCGTACCATCCGGTTTCGGGCCGCTCCAGCATTCAGCCGCAAGCGGTGTACAGAGGGAATTTCGCAAAGATCATAAGTGAAAAGGAAAGGCCGACCTGTTGAGGGTCGGCCTTGTCGCAAGATCAGTCTTCGACTTCGGGAATGCATGAAGGGTCAGGCCTGTACCACGATACAGACACGGGTTTCAGGCGGCCCCTTCTCCGAAAGAGTGAGGCCGCAGATCAAGTCCCGCGCAGCAGGGCCGCAACGCCGGTCCGTGCAATCTCCATCAGGCCCAGCGGGCGCATCAGGTCGGCAAAGGCGTCGATCTTTTCTGGCGCACCGGTGATTTCGAACACAAAGCTTTCAAGGGTGCTGTCGACCACATTGGCGCGAAAGATATCCGCAAGGCGCAGCGCTTCGACCCGTTTGTCGCCGTCGCTTACCACCTTGAGGATCGCCAGCTCCCGCTCGACCGACGGGCCTTCGACAGTGAGGTCATGCACCTCGCGCACGGAAATGATACGGCCCAGCTGCGCTTTGATCTGCTCGATCACCTGCGGCGTACCCGTGGTCACAACCGTGATGCGGCTGAGATGGCCGGTGTGATCCACCTCGGCCACGGTGAGGCTTTCGATGTTATAGCCACGACCCGAGAACAGGCCGATGACGCGGGCCAGAACGCCCGGTTCGTTTTCGACCAGAAGCGCCAGCGTGTGACGCTCCTGCACGTCGGAAAACGTGGGACGCAGGTTGTAGGCCGAATGTTTCGTGGCGCCTTTTTTGATGTGTAGGGCAGACATGTGTGTGTCCTTTTTGGTTCCTATCGGGTCTCAGCGCAGGGCTGGATCCGTCAATTCCGTGGAAAGCGGGCGGTGCGGATCAGACCAGCACCGCGCCACCGGCCTGAATGGCGCCTTTGGTTTCGGCTTCGCCCAGCAACATCTCGTTATGGGGCTTGCCTGAGGGGATCATCGGGAAGCAGTTCTCGTGCTTTTCCACCAGACAGTCGAAGACGACAGGGCCGTCGTGGTTGATCATCTCCATGATGGCATCGTCCAGATCCTTGGGATCCTTGCAGATGATGCCCTTGGCACCAAAGGCCTCGGCCAGTTTCACGAAATCGGGCAGCGCCTCGGACCAGGAGTGGCTGTAGCGTTCGCCGTGCAGCAGCTCCTGCCACTGGCGCACCATGCCAAGGCGTTCGTTGTTGAGGATGAACTGTTTCACCGGCAGACGGTACTGCGCGGCGGTGCCCAGTTCCTGCATGTTCATCAGCCAGGAGGCTTCACCGGCGACGTTGATCACCAGCGCATCCGGGTGCGCCATCTGCACGCCGATGGAGGCCGGGAAGCCATAGCCCATGGTGCCAAGGCCGCCCGACGTCATCCAGCGGTTGGGATCCTCAAAGCCGAGGAACTGCGCCGCCCACATCTGGTGCTGGCCCACCTCGGTGCAGATATAACGGTCATGGCCCTTGGTCAGCTCCTCAAGGCGCTGCAGGGCGTATTGCGGCTTGATGGTGCCTTCGGAGGGTTTGTAGGCAAGGCAGTTCACCGCGCGCCACTCGGAGATCTTGGCCTGCCACTTCGCGACCGCCTCCTTGTTGGTCTTGCGCCCGCGTGCCTTCCAGACCTTCAGCAGGTCTTCCAGAACATGGCCCACATCGCCGACAATCGGGATGTCCACGCGGATCACCTTGTTGATCGAGGAGGGATCGATATCGATATGCGCCTTCAGGGATTTGGGGCTGAAGGCGTCGATCCGGCCAGTAATGCGGTCATCGAAGCGGGCACCGATGTTGATCATCAGATCGCAGTCGTGCATGGCCATGTTGGCCTCGTAAAGACCGTGCATGCCCAGCATGCCCAGCCAATTCGGCCCCGAGGCCGGATAGGCGCCCAGCCCCATCAGGGTAGAGGTGATTGGAAATCCGGTGGCATCCACAAGTTCGCGCAACAGCTGGCTTGCGCCGGGGCCGGAGTTGATCACACCGCCGCCGGTGTAGAACACCGGGCGCTTGGCGGTCTCCATTGCGGCGACCAGTTCGGTGATCTCTTCCATGTCGCCCTTCACAGGCGGCTGGTAGTGCGAGGCGGCCGGTTTGGGTCCCGTGTAGCTGCCGGTTGCGAACTGCACATCCTTGGGGATGTCGATCAGCACCGGACCGGGACGACCCGATGTGGCCACGTGAAAGGCCTCATGCAGGGTGCCGGACAGTTTATCGGTATCCTTCACCAGCCAGTTGTGCTTGGTGCAGGGGCGGGTGATGCCAACCGTGTCGGCCTCCTGAAAGGCGTCAGAGCCGATCATGAAGGTGGGCACCTGGCCGGTCAGGACAACAAGCGGAATGGAGTCAAGGAGCGCATCCGTCAGGCCGGTCACCGCATTGGTGGCGCCAGGCCCCGAAGTTACCAGCACAACGCCCGGTTTCCCGGTCGAGCGCGCATAGCCTTCGGCGGCGTGAACCGCGCCTTGCTCGTGGCGGACCAGAATGTGCCGGATATCGTTCTGCAGGAAGATTTCGTCATAGATCGGAAGCACGGCGCCACCGGGGTATCCGAATACCGTGTCCACACCCTGATCCTTCAGGGCCTGGACAACCATTTTTGCGCCGGTCATTTCACGTTTCATCTGCTTTTGCTCCAGTTGGCGGCAACGTCCATTCCGCATAAAAAAAGCCCCCGATTTTCTGGTCGGAGGCGCATGGGTCAGATTATGGTCTACCGTTACCGGCCCATGCGCATGGTTCCTACAATGACGACTAGGGAAGTCATTTGCCGTGAGGCTCCTCTTTTGCGTTGCAGCGCAGATTATGTGCGGCGCGCAGGGGCGTCAACAGGCAAACCTGTGGAAAATGCCCGTCCGGGGACATTTTCTTGCGCCATGTGGGCGCATTGCGACATTTCCGAAAAATAGCATAGCTCTTTTCAGGGCGAGGCTGCGTATAGATACCCGCCGTTTGCTGCACCGCGACAAGGGATTCTTCAGGGCTTCTTCGGGGCAGTCCTAGGGTTACAGACCAACACCGGTGCCCTGCAACACGCCGTGTTCCAAAGCATAGCGCGTAAGGCCGGCCGTGCTTGAAATGCCAAGCTTGCGCTTGATGTTCTTGCGGTGCGTTTCAACCGTCCGCACGGAGATGTCCAGCGTCAGGGCCACTTCCTTGTTGGATTTGCCCTGGGCCAACTCCAGCAGGATCGTCTGCTCCCGGCCGGTGAGCGCTTCACGGGCGCCGCTGTCCTTGGGTTTGAGAGAGCCTTCGGCGCCGGTACACAGGTATGTCTCACCGCGCATGACGGCGTCGATGGCGTCCCTGATCGCCTCGGTCGGCACGTCCTTCAGGATATAGCCCATCGCCCCATGACTGAGCGCGGTAGAAATATACTCGGGGCTGTCATGCATCGACAGGATCAGGATGCGGGTTTTCGGGCAGCGCTCCAGAATGATCTCGGTCGCGCTCAGGCCGCCAAGACGTGGCATGTTGAGATCCATCAGGATCACGTCCGGCGCCAGTTCTCCAGCGCGGGCGACCGCCTCTTCCCCGTCAGTCAAGGATCCGACGACATCAATGTCATCATAGCTTTCAAGGATCGACTGAATGCCTTCGGCCACCATCGGGTGGTCGTCAAC
This sequence comes from Phycobacter sedimenti, assembly GCF_038148855.1. Lineage (NCBI taxonomy): Bacteria > Pseudomonadati > Pseudomonadota > Alphaproteobacteria > Rhodobacterales > Roseobacteraceae > Phycobacter > Phycobacter sedimenti. The sequence goes on from NZ_JBBVGR010000002.1 coordinate 428,758, forward strand.
GATCAGCACCTTCACCGGTGTGTCTTGTGTGTCTTGCAACAGATCGCCATCCCCAACAGCCTGTTTGTCACCAAACACAACCCGCCAGGGTTGCATCCTTACGAGACCCGCTGCGGCGCTGCCTCGTTGCCCGGCGGCAGAAGGTGGCTCAAGGGAAGTGTTGCCTCGATGACCGTGCCGCTCTGGGTTCCCCCTGATGACAGAATCCGCAAGGTTCCGTCAAGCTGATCGATCCGTTCCTGCATGTTGCGCAGGCCGATCCCGGTGCCTGTGGCGGTTCCTTTTGCGGGCAGTCCGCGACCGTTGTCGCTGATACGCATCGTGGCTCCGCGCGCATGTCCGCGCAGATCGATGCTGACGCGCGTCGCCTCGGCGTGGCGTTCGATATTGGTCAGGGCTTCCTGTGCGATCCGGTAAAGGGCGATCTTCGCATCCTGATCAAGCCGGTTGCGGAAGACCACGGTCGAGAATTCCGTCTCGATCCCGGTCCTGGCCGCAAAATCATCCGTCAGCGCCTTCAGCGCCGGACCAAGGCCGAGATCATCAAGCACGCCGGGACGCAGATCACGGCTGATGCGGCGCACCTCTGCAATCGCGGTGCCCAGGTGGTCTATCCCCTTGTCCAAAGGCTCGGAGGCGCTGTCATGATCGCCGCGCATCAGGCGCCGGCGGGCATTGTCCAGCGCATAGCGTACCCCCACCAGAATCTGGCTGATGCCGTCATGCAGTTCCCGCGCCACGCGGCCGCGCTCTTCTTCCTGGGCGTCGAACACGCGCTGGGTCAATTCCTTGAGCTTTGCATCCGCCAGACGCCGCTCGCGGATGTTGAGCCCCATGCCTGAGGCAAAGACCAGAAGCAGCGCCACCAGGGTTATGCCGCCGATATAGAGGAATGTGCGCTGAACCCGGCTTTCGACCTCGGCGCGGGCGGCAGCGACAGAAGCCAAAACGTCATCGATGAAAACCCCCGTGCCGATTGCCCATTGCCAGTCCTGCAGGCCGACCACATAGGTGATCATCTGCGCCTCTTCCCCGGTCGATGGTTTTTCCCAAATGAAACTGTGCCAGCCTGCCCCCCGGCGCGCCTGATCGATGAAGGTATCCACCACCGGCGTGCCCTGGCTGTCGGTCAGGCCGCGCCAGTTCTGGTTGATGAATTCGGTCTGACGCGGGCTGACCAGATTGTTGCCGTCATAGTCATAGACAAAAAAGAACCCGTCCTGACCGTAGATCATCGCGCTCAGGATCTGACTGACCTGTTCCTTCGCCGCTGCATCATCGGGCGCGGCAAGGCCATAGATATGGGAAAACCCGTTGCGCGCCTGGGTGACATAGTTGCGCAGCTCTGCCTTCTTTGCTTCGATCAACTGCTGCTCCAGCGCGCGGATCTCGCGATCGGCAAGGGCACGGGACTGATAGGCCACCAGCAATGCGATTGCGGCTACGGCGACCAACAGGGGAATCGCGGCCAGAAGCGACAGCTTTTGCGCATAGTTCGGGCGAAAGAGGCTTTGAAACAAGCTGTTAAAGAGGCGCATTGGGCGCTCCGCAGTTTTTGGTCACGGGGGCGAATCGTCGTGCAAAGAAAACGTAAAAGCAAGAGGCCCTCGGGGCCGGATTTCAACCTGACTGCGTAACAAAAGACGCCTCAGCCCAAAATCCGTGCAACTTTCCGACGGTTTTTGGTCAAAAAAACTGTGATCTACGCAGTAGTAGGTATTCACAACCTCTGTGCCGTGGATAGTGTAACGCCACTCGAACCGATCCGCCTTCGGCTTGGCCGTTGGCAATCCATATAATTTGGGAGGAAAAAATCATGGATCGTCGTTCCTTTCTGAAAACATCCGCTCTGGGCGGTACCGCCGCCGCTGCAACCACTCTGGCAGCACCGGCCTACGCACAGGGCAAGCGGACCCTGACCATGGTGACCACCTGGGGCCGTGGCCTGGCCGGCGTGTTTGACGCCGCGCAGCGCGTTGCCGACAACATCACCGCCATGTCCGACGGCAACCTGACCGTCGACATCAAGGCGGCCGGTGAACTGGTTGGCGCCTTTGAGGTGTTTGACGCCGTTTCCTCGGGTCAGGCCGACATGTACCACGGTGCGGACTACTACTTTGTGGGTCAGCACCCGGGCTATGCCTTCTTCACCGCAGTTCCCTTCGGTATGACCGCTCAGGAACTGGCAAACTGGTACTACCAGGACGGCGGCATGGAGCTGCATGACGAACTGGGCCAGATCTTCGGTCTGAAATCCTTCCTGGCCGGTAACACCGGTGCACAGGCGGGCGGCTGGTTCTCCAAAGAGATCAACAGCCCCGAGGATTTCAACGGCCTGAAGTTCCGTATGCCGGGTCTGGGTGGCAAGGCGCTGGGTAAACTGGGTGCATCCGTCCAGAACATCCCCGGCTCCGAAGTGTACCAGGCCCTGTCCTCCGGCGCCATCGACGGCACCGAGTGGATCGGTCCCTGGGCGGACGAAAAGGCTGGCTTCCAGGAAATCACCAAGACCTACTACACCGCGGGTTTCCACGAGCCGGGCGCAGGTCTGTCGGTGGCAACCAACCGTGACGTCTTCGAAAGCCTGAGCCCTGCGCATCAGAAGATCATCGAAGTCGCGTCGGCCGAGTGCCATCAGTGGAACCTGGCCCAGTTCCTGGCCAACAACGGTGCCGCGCTGCAGCGTCTGCAGGCTGGCGGCGTCAAGGTCATGGAATTCCCGGACAGCGTTTGGGATGCCTTCGGCAAGGCCTCGATGGAAGTGCACCAGGAGAACATGGGCGACGATCTTTACAAGAAGATCTACGACAGCGCGATGGCCTCGATGAAGTCCTCCTCCGCTTGGATCAAGACCTCCTCGGGCACCTACGTGTCGCAGCGCGACCGCGTACTGGGCTAAACCGTTTTCATACCATCCATCGGATCCTCCGTCATCGCGCGGGGGATCCCTTTTCCATTGTGGCCGGTCAAGAACTGCACTGTCGCCCGCGGCATTCTCGCGTTCTTAAGCCGGCTCAATCCATGATCCCGGGGGAACAATGCAGGACGACACTGGCATTTCCTTTTTCGGCGCCCTAGGGGGTGGTCTGGTCTGGCTAGCCCAGAACATCGCCGGCGCCTTCTACAATCTCGGCTATGCACTTTCCAATCCCAGCCAGTGGCTGGCCTGGACCGGTGGGCTGGAGACCGTCGAAGACAAACAGTCGCTGATGCGCTTTGTCTACTACGGTGGCTCCGCCGAGTTTTTCTTCGTTGTCTTTACCGCCTTCCTTGTTCTGACCGGGGTTGGCCTTTATCGCCGCCAGGTCATGTGGGGCGTCGTGCGCGGGCTTGAAGGCTTTGCCAATGCAACGGGGCGTCTGTTTGCCTGGGCGGGTCTGCTCATGGTGATCCAGCAGATCATCATCGTCTTCATGCAGCGGGTCTTTGCCCGGCCGGACATGAGCTTTGGCCTCGGGATCGACCTGCAGATGGACATCTCGTGGTTCGCCGAAGAGCTGAAGCTTTATAACGCTCTCGTGGTCTGCATGTGCGTAGCCTACACATTCGTGCAGGGCGGGCATGTCCGTGTGGATCTCGTCTATTCCGGGATAAGTTTCCGTGCCAAGAAGGTCGTTGACATGGTCGGCTCGCTGATCTTCATGATGCCCGTTGCCGTGCTGACCTGGATGTATGGCTGGTTCTTCCTGTGGCGCCACCTGATCGTTCCAAAACCGTCGGCTTCGGACGCGCTCGACCGGCTGGTCATGAAGGCCCGCGCCCTGCGCTGGAATGTGGAAACCATCGGCTTCAGCCCCAACGGTTTCAACGGGTACTTCTTGTTCAAGATCCTGCTGGTCGCCTTTGCCGGCATCGTCTTTCTCCACGCCATCGCCTTCTTCTACCGCTCGCTTCTGGAGTTCATCGAAGGCCAGGGAAGTGAAAACAAATACCTCGACAAGGATAGCCTTGGAGAGGGTGAAGAAGCCTATGAAGGCGCGCATTAACCTAAGGGACAGCTGACATGCTATTCGGTCTTGATGGCGTCGAAATCGGCCTGATCATCGTATTCTTCTGCCTTTTCGGAGGCATTCTGTCCGGCTTCCCGGTGGCGTTTGCCATCGGCGGTGCGGGTGTGATCTCTTTCGGGATCATCGCCGCGCTCGACAGTGCCGGCCTTCTCATCCACCAGGCGATCGATACCTCCTCGCAGGTCTATCGTGACCTGGTCAACTCGGGCGTCAAACCCGATTCAATCTCGGTCTTCCGATACCCGGATCTGCCGCGGATCGGAGAGCCGGTCTTCCCGCAAGGCTGGGAAACCGCGCTGGATCGAAACGTCTCCTTCATCGTGAACCGCATCAACGAGCGGGTTCTGGCTGGCGCTTCGATCGAAACGCTGCTGGCGGTGCTGATGTTCGTTCTGATGGGCATTACGCTGGAGCGTTCGAAGATCGCCAACGATCTTCTGACCACAATGGCGCGCGTCTTTGGCCCGCTGCCGGGCGGTCTGGCCGTCTCCATCGTTGTTGTGGGCGCCTTCCTGGCGGCCTCCACCGGGATCGTGGGCGCAACCGTGGTGACCATGGGTCTGCTGGCGCTGCCGACCATGCTGCGCAACAACTACAGCCCCGAACTTGCTACCGGTGTGATCGCGGCCTCGGGTACGTTGGGGCAGATCATTCCACCTTCGATCGTGATCGTTCTTCTCGGGACCCTGGCGGGGGATCTGTACTCCACCGCACAGGAAACCCGTGCGCAGGAGGCAGGCTGTACAGACGCGCTGACCTTCCTGGGGGAACCGGCGGTTGTTTCGGTCGGCACCCTGTTCCAGGCGGCTTTGCTGCCGGGGATCATGCTGGCCCTGCTTTATGCGCTTTATGCTTTCGGCTTTGCGCTTTTGAACCCGGAAAAGGCTCCGGCGGTTGAACTGGGAAGCGCCAGCGATGAGCCGATCACCCGCAACGAGGCGCTGACCTGGTTCCTGGGCGCGCCTGCTGCAATCATCGGCGGTGCCATGCTGCTGAGCACTGTCGGCGTGATCGGATCGCAGAACATCAATGTCTCCAGCTTCTCGGATGCCGGTCAGACCGCATCGCTGCGCACGTCGGTTGGTCCCGAATGCCAGGCAGCAATGATCGAACTGCACGGCCAAGAGGCCTGGGATGCGGCCGTCGAAGAGCAGAAGGCCATCGATGCCGCTGGCGGTGTCGCTTCGGCAGAGCGCCTGACAGAAGATCAGATCGCGGAAGCCCGCGTACAGAAGATCGCCAATGCGGCGCCTCTGGGCACAGGGCTCAGCGTGATCATTGTTCTGCTTGGTCTGGTGCTGGCGGTTGGGCGCGGTGTGGCCCCGTCGCGGGATGCCAAGCCGTTGATCGTAGGCGCCATTGGTCTGTTGCTGCTGGCGTTGGTCGATATCCTGATGATCGCGCCGACCACAACGCCGGGGGTCACTGTTCTGCTGATCCTTCTGCCAGTCGCAATCGCGCTCTATGGCTGCAAGGAAGCCGCGATCCGCTGTTCGCGCAATGATCTGATCCGGGTGGTCTTCCCGCCGCTGGTTCTCATCGTCGCCGTGCTGGGCTCGATCCTTGGCGGGATCACCAACCCGACGCCCGCAGCGGCGCTGGGGGCAGGTGGTGCCATCATGCTGGCAGCCTACCGCCGCCTGCAGGACGAGGCGCGCTCGGGCAAGATCATCATCGGTTCGACCTTCGCGGTGATCATCTGCATCCTGATCGGTGTGAACTTCGATCTTCGGATCAACCAGGACAACGTCTCCTTCGAAAGCTGGGTGGCCTTCTTCTTTGCCTATGGCGCATATCTCTACGCGCTGTTCGGCTTGCTGTTTGGCTGCTGGGTTCTGTTCAAGGGTGGGGTTCTTACGCCGATTGTGCGGGAAACCGCAAAAGTCACCTCGATGGTCTTCACCATCCTGATCGGCTCACAGCTGCTGAACCTGGTGGTGATCTCCTTTGGCGGGGAGCATTACATTCAGCAGTTCCTGAAGAGCTTTGACAACGAGATGACGGTCTTCCTGATCGTGATGCTGGTTCTGTTCTTCCTGGGCTTCGTTCTGGACTTCCTCGAGATCATCTACATCGTGATCCCGATTGTCGGGCCGGTGATCTATGGCGGCTCCTTCGATCCAAAGTGGGTGACCATCATGGTTGCGGTGAACCTGCAGACCTCGTTCCTGACACCGCCCTTCGGCTTTGCGCTGTTCTACCTGCGCGGCGTTGCGCCCAAAGAGGTGACAACGGGTCATATCTATCGCGGGGTTCTGCCCTTCGTGCTGATCCAGGTGGCCGGTCTTGCGATCCTCTGGCTGTTCCCGTCGATCGTGACCATCGTTCCGGCGCTGATGCCGAACTGATCGGAAGGTCAAGAAAACGAAAAGGGGCCCCATGCGGGCCCCTTTTTGCGTGAACAGCTGCTTGAGGCGGAGTCAGCCCATCGTCAGGGTCCAGGCCTTGTTGGCAGGTGTGCGGCCCTCAAGAACTTCCCGGTAGGCGGCTATCACCGCGTCGGCTCCGACACCGTGAGAGAGGGACAGCCAGTCTGCGCTTGCCTTGGCTGCCCGCTCCCAGAAGGCGGCGGAGCGGCGGTCGAATTCGCCCGGCCCCCAATCCTTGCCGCGCTTGGCAATGTGACCCGGGGCAAAGAACATCGCACTGCGGTCCCGGATGTAGTCCTCGCCCATGCCGGCGTCATCATGGTGGGTGAGGCCGACGTGGCTGGTATAGCGCATTGCTGGTCCCAGATGCCGGTGCAGGCGGCTGATGACAGAACCGGATCCTGACATGTCGATGATCAGTGTAGGACGATCCGGCGCAAGCGCCTTTTCGATCTCGTCATAGGTCAGGATCTCATCATAAAGGCCGAGCGCGCGGAGCTTGTCCGCATGACCGGCGGATGTAAGCGCTAGAAGCGGCGGTGCTTCCGGGTCTTCCTTGAAGGCATAGGCCGTGCCGATCCCGGTCTTTGAAGACGCCGAGACGATCAGTACCTGCCGGGCATCGAACCAGTCATTGTCCTTGGCAAAGTCATAGAGGCAGTAGGAGGTCGCATAAAGCGGCCACAGCACCATGCGCAGATCGTCCATGGCAGGATCATAGACCGGATCGTTGGACAGGCGCACGTAACGGTTATAGACTGCGGGCAGCTCCCGCCGGTGGGCGGCACCGTCAAAGAAACGATCAGGCTGCACCTTCTGCGGCTCAAGCGTGGTGTGAGAGGCAATGGGCCAATAGCCAAAGAGCCTTTCCCCGGCAGAGATGCCCTCTGCGGCGCTCTCCTCGACAATGCCGATGCCCCAGACCGGCAGCACGCCCCAGTTTTCGTCTTGGGTGGGGAAGAACCTCCAGTACCCGATCCGCTCACCCACCACGCCATAGGTTATGTTGTTGGCGGTGAAGCCGAAACGCGCGATCCGAACGGTGATTTCGCCGGGGGCGGGCGATCGCCGATCCTCTGAGGTCAGGCGGTATCGCGCCAGATCCGTCTTGCAGACCTCCAAGGTCCGGGTGGTTTGCTCTGCTGTCATGTCCGATGCTCTCCCTTTGGGATCAGCCTAGTCAGGGCAGGGGGGGCAAACAAAAGTGCCGCGCTGCATCGGGACGCGGCGTCACAGGCAAATCCACAGTGCAGCCTGGAGGTGGGCCTCTCCTACCGCGGCTTGTGGACCGGCTGCTGGGGAAGATGGATGTTGGCAACCTGCTCCGAGATGGTTCTGCAGGCCGTCTCGGACGGGGTGTCGTCCAAGGTTTGCAGCTCTCTGAATGGTTTCCATCTGCCGCCGTGATACAGCTCAAGCCCGGAGAACTTGGTCTTGTAGCCCATCTTGGGACTGCCCTTGACCCAGTAGCCGAGGTAGACATAGGGCAGCCCCGCCTCGCGGGCGATCTCGATATGGTCAAGGATCATGTAGGTGCCGAGCGAGTTTTGCGGCTGATCGGGATCGTAGAAGGAATAGACCATGCTGAGGCCGTCCTCGAGCACGTCGGTCAGGGAGACCGCGGTCAGGGTGTTGTCATCGTCGGTCGCGTATTCGACAACCCGGCTGCGGATCGGCGTTTCCTCGATCATCGCGGCGTATTCAAAGACATCCATATCCGCCATGCCCCCGTCAGAGTGGCGGCTGTCCAGATAGTGCCGGAACAACTGGTACTGATCTTCGGTCGCCCAGGGCGAGGTTGCACGCCGCACCAGATGCCTGTTGCGTTTCCGCGTGCGTTTCTGGCTGCGGGTGGGGGCGAACCGTGCAACATCGATACGTGCCGACAGGCAGGCCGAGCAGTCCGAACAGGAGGGCCGGTAAAGAACGTTTTGCGAGCGTCGAAATCCCTGCTGCGACAGGCTATTGTTCAGCTGTTCAACTCCGTCCCCCTGCAATGCGGTGAACAGTTTACGCTCCATCCGGTTTTCCAGATAGGGGCAGGGCTGCGGAGCCGTCACGTAGAACTGCGGGGCGATCGGAAGGGTGTGGCGCATGAAGAGGGGCTAAGGTCCAGAACGGATGTGCAAACGAGAATGTCTTACGGTTGAGGATAGCAACGACCACCCTTTGCGCCAAGGGTGGTCAGACAAAAATGGTTTCACACTGGTTGCCTGGGCAAAGAGGGGATGTCTAGCGCAGCGCGCTGCGCCGGTTGAGCATGACCGTGCCCAAAAAGGCATCGCCCAATCCCTGGCCGCGCGAAGAGGTCATCATCATGATGATTGACACGATCTGCAACGGGGGCAGGGCCAGGGCCAGCGTATAGGCGCCGGTGTGCAGGGCGGCCATTTGGGTATCCAGGCGCCGACCCGAAAGATCACGCAGCTCGATCCCGGCAAACCGCATGCCCCAGGTGGCAGAGCCGTTGGCGATGGTGATGGTGCGGTAGGCAAAGCCGATCATCAGGTACAGCAGCGGCCAGATGAAAAAGCCGATAAAGGCCGTGAGGACCCCGGCCGCCACGCACAGGGCGATGATGATCACGCTATCGACGGCCCAGGCCAACAGGCGCTTGGGGGCAACCGACGTGTAGAACTCGGATTGATAGTCGGGGTCGGGCAGGGCGGTCATCGGGGCATCCTGTTGTGAGCCTATGGGAGAGCAGGTCTTGTCGAGAAGGATAGAGCCTCGCCCCGGTTGGGGCGAGGGAAGATCACGGAGTATCAGGCGCTTTTGGAGTCGTTTTCCGATTCGCCAGCGTCTTCGGCAGCGGCTGCGGCGGCGCGCTGATCCATGAACTCATCGAATTCGGCCTTGTCCTTGGCTTCGCGCAGGCGCTGCAGGAAGGCATTGAAGTCGTCCTGTTCCTGTTCGAGGCGGCGCAGGGTGTCGGCCTTGTAGGCGTCAAAGGCGCTGTTTCCGCTGGACCGCATTGCGGACATGCCGTGATGGGTCCAGGATTTGCGGCTGCGGCAGGATTTGTTGAACATGCGTTTGCTCCAGATCATGTAGAACAGAAGGGCGAGGCCAATCGGCCAGAAGAAGACAAAGCCAAGCACCATGGCGGCAATCCATGCGCCTTTGCCTTTGCTGTCGAGCCAGGCTTCACTGCGCGAGAACCACCCCTGCGGATGGCCCGGTGCATGGGGGGCAGTTGCGGTTGGGGTATAACTCGTCATCGGGACCTCCGGTTGCGGGTTGATGTAAATCTCTTTTACATCCTCAATATTGAGAGTGAGGCCTCGCCTCGCAAGAGGCGATGTGAACGTTTTTTACATTTATCTAGTAAGTGGCTGAAAGAAAGCGAAATAATTTATCTTCTAGTAGCCGGATGCGTGCTTTATGTCTCCGGTCGCCAGCACGGGAGAGGCGTCTATCTCGTCCGCATCGAGCATCGCCGCCACGCGTTCAAGGCTGGCGACCAGCATTGCCTGCTCCCAGTCCTCCATCGCGTTGAACTTGCGTACGAAACGCTGCTGCAGAGGATCAGGGGCCTCGTCCAGGATCTGGCTGCCCTTGTCGGTCAGGGTGATGTTGATCTGCCGACGATCCTGGTTCGACTTTTCCCGCACCACCAGACCATCGCGCACCAGCTTGTCCACCAAAGAGGTGATCGTCCCCTGCGACACCCGCATGCGCAATGAGATCGCCTTGGCGGTCGCATAGCCATGTTCGCTGATGATCTGGAGGACCCGGAACTGCGCCGGCGTCACGCCTGTGGTCTGATGTATTTCGCGCCCGAACAATTCGGTTGCGCGCACGATACGGCGGAGCGCGATGAGGCTGCTGTCGATGCGGTCCATGGGATCTCCGTTACTTTGATGACAAAAGCATATGGCAGATTCATGCACACTTCAAAGCAAAACAAACTTTGCCAACAGAAGTAAAGTGGCGTCGCAAAATAGCAAAAACTGCAAAAAGCGACGTCATTGTTGGGGAAATTCATAAAAATTGCTTTGAGTATTGAAATTCAAGGTTGCTCATGGTACTTCATCTGTCGAAGCGAAAGGAGATCGACAAGATGCAGAACCCCGCTGACCCGAGGCAGATTGCCCTTCCGGCCCTGCGCGTACCGTCGTCCGAAGATGGAGCGCGCATCTGGGAGCTGGTGCGCAGGTGCAGGCCGCTGGATGAAAATTCCATGTACTGTAACCTGCTGCAGTGCGATCACTTTGCCGACACATGCGTCATCGCCGAAATGGCGGATGAGGTGGTGGGGTGGATCTCTGCCTACGTAATGCCGAATGACCCGGAAACGCTGTTCGTCTGGCAGGTTGCGGTTGATGAAAAGGCCCGTGGCCGTGGTCTTGGCGCGCTGATGCTGCAGTCCATCCTGCGGCGCTCGGCTTGCCGGGGCGTCAAACGCATCCAGACAACCATCACGACCGACAACGAGGCCAGCTGGGCGCTGTTTGGCAAGTTTGCCAAGCTTCAGGACAGCGAGCTGGACATCCAGCCCTACTACACGCAGGCGCTGCACTTCCAGGATCGGCACAAGACCGAAAACCTTGTCACCATTGCTCTGCAAGAGCGGGCACGGCTGGCCGCCTGATCGCGGCCGCCAGCGGTTTTCATCCCTTCATTCCTCCCAAAATCAAACAAACGGAAAAGAGGTCGTATGTCTACGAACACCTCCATCACACCTATTTTCAAACGCCGCGAGTCCGAGGCGCGCAGCTATTGCCGGGGCTTCAACACGGTTTTCGCATCTGCGTCGGGGTCCGAAATGGTGGCCGAGGATGGCCAGCGTTACATCGATTTCCTCGCGGGCTGCTCATCGCTGAACTACGGCCATAACGATCCCGATATGAAAGAGGCGTTGATCGCGCATCTTCAGGCTGACGGGGTCGCCCATGGTCTGGATATGCACACCGATACCAAGGCGGATTTCCTTGAGACCTTTGAGCGGGTGATCCTGAAGCCGCGACACATGGATCACAAGTTGATGTTCACCGGCCCCACCGGCGCCAATGCTGTCGAGGCCGCGATGAAGATCGCCCGGAAGGCAACAGGCCGCAGCAATATCGTTGCCTTCACCAATGGCTTTCACGGCGTGACGCAAGGCGCGCTGGCGGCAACCGGAAATGGCTATCACCGTGGCGGGGCAGGTGTGGGCCTGAACAATGTCACCCGTGTACCCTTCGACGGTTACATGGGCGGGGATAACGACACGGCCGATTATCTTGAGGCGATGCTGAACGATCCGTCTTCCGGCGTGGACGCGCCCGCCGCGATCCTGCTCGAGATCGTTCAGGGCGAGGGCGGTCTCAATGCGGCCAGCGCCGCATGGGTGCGCCGTGTCGCCAAGCAGGCGAAAAAGGCTGGCGCGCTGCTGATCATCGATGACATTCAGGCGGGCTGCGGTCGTACGGGCACCTTCTTCTCCTTCGAGGAGATGGGCGTGACGCCCGACATCGTGACCCTTGCCAAATCGGTTTCCGGGTTTGGCCTGCCGATGGCGCTGGTTCTGGTGAAGCCCGAATATGACGTGATGGGCCCGGCCGAGCATAACGGTACCTTCCGCGGCAACACCCATGCCTTCGTGACGGCCCGTGTCGCGCTGGAAAAATACTGGTCCGACGGGGCCTTCCAAAATGACATCGCGCGTCGTGCGCTGATGGTCGAAGAGGCGCTGAACGAGATCGCTGATATGGTACCCGGCGCCCGCCTCAAAGGGCGCGGCATGATGCGCGGTGTCGATGTGGGCTCGGGCGATCTGGCCGGGGACATCTGCGCGCGCGCCTTTCAGAACGGGCTGATCGTCGAAACCTCCGGCCCCGAGGATGAGGTGGTCAAGATCCTTGCTCCGCTCACGACCCCGGATGAGCAGCTTGCCGTCGGCCTCAAGATCCTGACGGATGCGGCCCGCAGCATTCTCGAAACAACCAAAGTGGCAGCGGAGTAAGACCATGATTGTCCGTGATTTCAACGAGATCCTGAAGAACCAGCGCGACCGGGTGGTCAGCGATGCCAAATGGACCAGCGTGCGTATGCTGCTGGCCGATGACAAGATGGGCTTTTCCTTCCACATCACCTTCCTGGAGGCGGGATCGGAGCACACTTTCGAGTACAAGAACCACTTTGAAAGCGTCTACTGCATGCAGGGCTCTGGCTCGATCACCGACCTGGCCACGGGTGAGACCCACCTGATCCGACCCGGCGTGATGTATGCGCTGGACAAGCACGACCGCCATGTGCTGCGCGCCGAGGAAGAACTGGTGATGGCCTGTTGCTTCAACCCGCCAGTGACGGGCACCGAGGTCCACCGCGAGGACGGATCCTACGCCGCTCCCGAGGCTGTCGAGGCATAGGCCATGACCCATACCGTTGAAAAGATCGGCGGGACATCCATGTCCCGCCTCAATGAACTGCGCGATACGCTGTTTATCAGGAACGGCAAGGCCGAGTATGGCCGTATCTTTGTTGTCTCGGCCTTTGGTGGCATCACCAACCTGCTGCTCGAGCACAAGAAAACCGGCACGCCGGGCGTATATGCCCGCTTTGCCAATGCCGAGGATGATCATGGCTGGCTTGATGCCCTGAACGAGACTTCTGCGGCAATGATCGCCGCCCATGAGGCGGTTCTGGACCATCAGGGGGATATCGATCAGGCGACGGCATTCGTGCAGGAGAGGATCGAGGGCGCACGCAACTGTCTGATCGATCTGCAGCGCCTGTGCTCTTATGGGCATTTCCGGCTGAACACGCATCTTCTTCAGATCCGCGAGCTGCTCTCTGGTCTTGGGGAGGCGCATTCGGCGCTTGTGGCGGTGCTGATGCTGCAACGGGCAGGCGTGAACGCGCGTCTGGTGGATCTTTCGGGATGGCGCGGCGAGGCGGACCTGACGCTTGAGGCGCGGATTACCTCTGGTATGGAAGGGATCGACCCGGCCCAGGAAATGCCGATTGTCACCGGCTATGCGCAATGCGCCGAAGGCTTGATGCGTGAATTCGACCGGGGCTATTCTGAGGTGACCTTTTCGCAGCTTGCCGCCCAGACTGGCGCGCGCGAGGCGATCATTCACAAGGAATTCCATCTGTCCTCGGCTGACCCCAAGCTGGTTGGCGAAGGCAATGCCCGCAAGCTGGGCCACACCAATTATGACGTGGCCGATCAGATGGCCAATCTTGGCATGGAAGCGATCCACCCCTCGGCGGCCAAGACGCTGCGCCAGTCGGGTGTGCCCCTGCGCGTCACCAACTGCTTTGAGCCAGAAGATCCCGGTACGGTCATCGACGATCAGCCTGCGCCGAAACCGGCGGCAGAGATCGTTACCGGCCTCGATATCATTGCACTTGAGCTGTTCGAGCAGGATATGGTCGGTGTCAAAGGCTACGATGCTGCAGTTCTGGAGATCCTGACCCGTCACAATGTGCGCATCGTGTCGAAAGTGACCAATGCCAACACTGTGACGCATTATCTGGACACCTCGCTGAAATCGATGCGCCGGGTCGAGGCGGACCTGTCAAAACGGTTCCCGCAGGCCGAGATCAACAGCGAGAAACTGTCGCTGATTTCCGTGGTTGGCCGTGATCTCAGCGGGCTGCATGTTCTGGCGCGTGGCATGAATGCCTTTGCCAAGGATGACATCCTGCCACGGGGTGCAACTCAGGGTCCGCGCAACGTGGACACCCAGTTCATCCTGCAGCGTGAGGACAAGGACAAGGCGATAGCCTTGTTGCATGAAGAGTTCTTTGGCAGTTCAGAGGCCGAGACCCGGATGGCCGCCTGATCGGTCGGCTCCTTCTCTGGCGCTGCGCGTTCAGCTTTTGCGCGAGGGGCGGCGCAAGGGAGCGCGGCTTCGGTCATTCCCGGCAGAAGTGGCCTTTTGCAGCAGGACCAGAAACTGGTCCTGCTCCTCTTTTGAAAGACCAATCAGAATCTCGCCCTGAACGACATCGACCAGCGGCTGGACCTTGGCAAGAATCTCTTCCCCCGCTTTGGTCAGATTCAATTGCCTTGCGCGCCGGTCCGTCAAGCTGACGCTGCGATCAATCAGCGCCTTCGTCTCGAGCCGGTCAATGACCTTCCCGAGCGTCGCCTTGTCATAGGCAATCAGCCCGGCGACCGAGGCCTGATCAACCCCTGGATTGGCCTTGATCGCCTTGAGCGCGGCGTATTGCACCGGTGTCAGGTCCACATCGTGGGCCGACAGCATCTCTGCGAACTGGGCGACCGAAATCTGATGGAGGCGCCGGATCAGATGGCCGGGAAACCGGTGGAGATCCAGATCGTAACTGTCCGCATCATGGGCTGTCATCAGGGTGGGTCCGCAGTCCGGGTGGGGTTTTGTTTCTTATCCCGGTAAATCAATCAGAAAATTCGGTAAATAGCCATATTGCCCGTGGGCGCCGACCAGCGGTGATTTGCGCATTTACGTCTTTTCCTGCCAGGGCTGTCGGGCTAAGTCTGCCGGATGGCGCTTGTTTTTTCTTCCCTCCAAGAGATGTTCGATCATGGTCACGATGCGGTGATCGATGTTCGCAGCCCTGCTGAATTTGCCGAAGATCACGTTCCCGGTGCCATAAACCTGCCGGTCCTCAGCAACGAGGAGCGTGCAAAGGTGGGCACGATATATGTGCAGCAAAGCCCCTTTCTTGCTCGCAAGATTGGCGCTGCCATGGTGTTTCGCAACGCCGCCGATCATATCGAGCGGACGCTCAGCCGACAGGAAGGGGGCTGGCGTCCGCTGGTTTACTGCTGGCGGGGCGGGCAGCGTTCTGGCAGTTTCACCTATCTTCTGCAACAAATCGGCTGGCGGGCCGAAGTCATCAAGGGCGGCTATCAGTCCTACCGCCGCCTTGTTCACGCGATGTTGTATGAGACCGAACTGCCTTATCGCCTGGTTCTTCTGGATGGCTATACCGGAACGGCAAAAACATCCCTGTTGCAGCATGTGGCGGACGCGGGCGGTCAGGTGCTGGATCTTGAGGGGCTGGCCAACCATCGCGGTTCTTTGCTCGGGGACATGCCCGGTGATCAGCCCAGTCAAAAAGCGTTCGAATCCCGGCTTGCCGGGGCCCTTGTGAGGCTCGATCCGACACGTCCGGTTCTGGTGGAAGCGGAATCCAGCAAGATTGGCGCAAGGATCTTACCGCCCAGCCTTTGGAGCCTGATGAAAGAGGCGCGTCGGATCGAGGTCGACGCTCCGCTCGGGGCGCGTTGCCAATACCTTCTGCGCACTTACGGGGACAACCTGCCACCGCCCGACGCGCTGGCAGAGACGCTGAACCGCCTGCGCGTGCACCGCTCGAACGCGGTTGTGGACGGCTGGCTGGACAGGATCGGCGCGGGCGACATGGCGGGGCTGGCCGAGGCCCTGATGGTCGAGCACTATGATCCGGCCTATCAGACCTCTCGGCGTCAGATCGGTGCACAGGTGATGGCCTCTGTCACGCTGGACCGGCTGGAGACCGATGCACTAAAAGCGGCGGCAACCCAGATCTGTCAACATCTTGAACAGATCGGTCATCTCCAGGAGCAAAGTCCCCTTTAGCGGAGCACGATCTGTCCTGCGCCCTTGGTGATATGCCCGATTATAGCTGCCCTGTGGCCTGCTTCTTGCAGGGTTTTCACTGCGGCCTCCGCCTTCTTTCGGGGCAGGGCGGCAAGCAGGCCACCTGCGGTTTGCGGATCAAACAGCAGCTCCTGTGCGCCGGTCGTCTTCCATTCGGGCAAAAGAGATGCGTTCTCGGGGAACAGCGATGAGCGCACACCGCTTTCAGCCAGTACCGCTGCACCGTCCATCAGGGGCACGGTTGCAAACTCAACCTCGGCGCCGACGTTTGAGGCTTCGCAGATGCCCAGGAGGTGCCCGGCCAGACCAAAGCCCGTGACATCGGTCATCGCATGAGCATCGGACGCCAACACCTCAGATGGCAGCGCCTGCGAGCGTTGCATCTGGTCCAGTGCGGCGGCAACCCATGCGCCCTCTGCCTTTGCGGCCATTTCGGCGGCCATGATCACACCGGATCCGATCGGCTTTGTCAGAACCAGCGCGTCGCCGGGCCGCGCACCGGCCAGCGTCACCGGATCGCGCTCGCACAGGCCGGTCACGGTGAATCCCACGGTCAGTTCTTCGCCCAAGGATGTATGCCCGCCGACGATATCGGCACCGGCCTCAGCCATCACGCTGCGGGCCGCGCTCATGATTTCGGTCAGGGTGCGCTGCTGCAGCGCAGGCGACAGGCGCGGCAGGATCAGGTTCGCGGTGGCGGCCTGAGGGGCGGCGCCCATGGCCCAGACATCTCCCAGCGCGTGGATCGCGGCGATGCGCGCCATCACATAAGGGTCGAGGGTAAAGGCGCGTAAGTGGTCGGTGCTGATCACCTGCCGTGTGGCTCCCATGGTCAACAGCGCCGCATCGTCACCCGGCAGTGCAGTGACATCATCGCGCGTGCCGACTGGTGCATGTCCCAATGCGGCGCGCAACGCACCGCGCCCGGCCTTGGCGCCGCAGCCGCCGCACATGGGTTTGTCTCCCAGAACCTCGGGCAGATCCTCTGTGTGCTCTGCAGGCAGATCCGGAGAGTCCATCTCGGGCAGGGCGCGGAACTGCTCCATGAAATTCTGGTCGATCCGATCCTTCCAGCGCCAGACCATTTTTCCTGCAAACAGCATTCCAAATCGTTCGCCCAGGGCGTCTTTGGCGCCCATGGAGATGAGTTTCAGATAGTCTTTTTGGGGCTTGTAGCGGCGCGTGACATCTCCGGTGATGGCGGCGCGCAGATTGTGCAAGAGGATCGGCGCCTGCCGCACCGCGTAGACACCTGCCTTGGGGCGCGGGGCGTAGCCCAGATGCGCGCAGTCGCCCGTGGCAAAGATCGCGGGATCCGAGGTTTGCAAGGTGTCAGAGACGGTCAGAAACCCCTCGTGCAGATCCAGGCCGCTGCCCGATAGCCACTCATGCGGGCGCGCGCCAGCTGCCCCCACGGTGAAGTCAGACAGCACCTCGCGCCCGCCTTCCAGTGTCACATGATCCGCATGGAGGCTGGCAATCGATGCGTTTTCGATCAGTGTAACGCCCATCTCCGCAAAGGCGCGCCGCATCTTGTCCCGCACACCAGCGCTCGCGGTGCCGAGCACCGGTCCGCTGTCTATCAAGGTCGCCTGCTGCAATCGGTCCCGACTGCGCAGAGCGTGGGCCATGGCCAGTACAAGCTCGGCGCCGGCAACGCCGCCACCAATCACCGAGATTCGCGCAGGGCCGTCGCTTTCGCGGAACACGGCCCATTTCTGCGCAAAGGTTCCCAGTGGCTTGGCGGGAACGCCGTGCTCTGCAAATCCGGGCAGGTTTGGCATCTCGGATGTGATGCCCACATCGACCGAGGCCACGTCAAAGCGGATGTCCGGGCGGCCCGCCACGCGCACGGTCCGGGTCTCTGGATCCAGCCCCTCTGCGGCGCCCAGGATGAGCCGGGCACCGGCATGACGCGCCAGCCGCACCAGATCGATATCGAGATCGCTGCGTTGGTAATGGCCTGCCACATACCCCGGCAGCATGCCCGAATAGGGGGCAGTGGGACCGGGGTTGATCAGTGTAAGACGCGCACCGGGCAGGGGGCGCATCGCCCATTTGAGGAGAACAAGCGCATGGGCATGGCCGCCTCCGATCAGAACCACATCCTTGGTCTGGGGAAGGCGGAGGCTGTCCATGTCACTGCTCTTTCTGCGTAAAGTTGCCGTGCTAAAAGGCGCGGGTTCAGTTGGCGGTCTCGGCCTGTTTGTCCTCTTCGGGGATATTGTGCGTTGCCCAGATCCCGTCCTGCCCCGCCTCTGGCAGCGTGCCGGTTTCCTCACGCCGGTGAATGTGGACCTTGGCGATGAAATGGGCCGTCACCGGAGCCGTCAGGAACAGGAACAGCGTGATCATCAGTTCGTGCAGCGACAGGCGCCCTTCAAAGGCGATGGCGTGCACGATAGAGGCCAGCAGCACCCCGCCCACGCCAAGAGTTGTCGCCTTGGTCGGGGCATGCAGCCGCGACATCGGATCGTTGAGTTTGAGTAGACCGAAAGAGCCGACAAAGCCGAAGATGCCGGCCATCACCAGAAAAGCTGTGATCAAGAGGTCGATAAAGAGTTCCATGGATGCCTCACTCGATGATGTTGCCGCGCAGGATGAAGCGCGCATAGGCCACTGTTGAGACAAAACCCAGCATGGCGATCAGCATGGCCGCCTCGAAGAAGATCTCGGTTCCAAGCGCCAGACCATAAAGAACCATCAGCGCGATGGCGTTGATGAACATGGTATCAAGCGCCAGGATCCGGTCGGCCATGGTGGTGCCGAACATGACCTTCCAGAGATTCATCAAAAGCGCCAATGCAAAGCAGACGAATGCAAATAGGGCCGCAATTTCAATCATTCGAAAATCTCCATCAGGCGGCGCTCGTAGCGCTGTTTGATCTCGTCCCGGACGGCATCCACGTCATCGCAGTCGAGGCAATGGACCAGCAGCGCATGGCCTTCGGCCGAAAGATCTGCCGAAACCGTGCCGGGCGTCATCGTGATGGTTCCCGCGAGAACGGTGATCGCCTCCGGGGTGCGCAGATCCAGGGGGATGGTCACCCAGGCCGGTTGGCGTTTGGCATTGGGTTTGAACAGCACGATGCGCGCAACCGTCACGTTTGCAACCACGATGTCCCACATGACCAGCAGAATGTATGCAGCGATCTTGACCGGGTGCTTCATGCGCAGTTGCTGCGGCCAGAACGGCTGGGTCAGGAAGGGGATCAGCAACCCCAGGAGAAAACCGAAGACCAGAGAGTTCAGCGTGAAGCTGTTGACGGTCAGAACCCAGGTCAGCGTCAGCAATAGGGTCAGAACGGGATGAGGAAGAACTCGGCGCATCAGTTTCATTTACCCGCCCTTTCCAACACGGTTTCAAGATAGTCCTGCGGCGCAAAGAGCTGCGTTGCAGTGGCTTCGGCATAGTCCATCATGGGGCCTGCAAGGATCGTTAGCAGGATCAGGCCTGCGAGCAGCCCGAAACAGGCTACGAAGGGCAGCGCCGAGTTTGACGGACTCTCTTCCTGGACCGGTGGCTCCAGGGCTTCTTCGCTTTCGGTTTCGACCTGTGGCTCAAGTCCGTGGCTTTTCCAGAAGACCAGGCTGCCCGCACGGGCAAGGCCGATGATCGTGATCAGGGAGGAAACGAGGATCACGCCCCAGATCCACCACACCAGCTCATGACTGCGCGCCGCGTCCATGACCAGCAGCTTGCCCAGGAAACCCGACAGGGGCGGCATGCCTGCTAGGGCGATGGCCCCAGCAAAGAACAGCGCCGCGATCAGGCCGCTTTGGGCCATGACCGGTTTGGCGGCGATCTCGCCGCCCTGACGCTCCATCACCATATCGGCGATGAGGAACAGGAGGGCGGCCGCCAGTGTGGAATGGACCGTGTAGTAAAGCGCGGCGGCCACGGCCTCGGGCGTGAAAAGCGCGACGGCCGTCAGAAGCGTGCCCATCGAGGTTATTGCTCCAAAGGCCACCAGCCGCCCGATCTCACGCGCGCCGAGAACACCGATGGCGCCGACGGCGAGGGTGATCAGGGCAGCAGGCAGCAGCCAGTCCCCGGCGAGGCCCGCAGTGATCTCGACATCGGGGCCAAAGACCAGCGTGTACATGCGCAGGATTGCATAGGCGCCCACCTTGGTCATGATGGCGAAGAGGGCGGCAACCGGCAGCGGCGCATTGGCATAAGAGGCGGGCAGCCAGAAATGCAGAGGCAGAACGGCAGCCTTGATCGCAAAGACCAGAAGGAGCAGCACGGCGCCGACGCGCAGCAATGCGGTATCCTCGGCCGGAAGCTCGGCCACGCGCACGGCAAGGTCGGCCATGTTGAGCGTACCGGTCACTGCATAAAGCGTACCCAGCGCAAACAGGAACAGGGTCGAGCCCAGGAGGTTATAGACCACGTACTGCACGCCCGCCCGGAACCGGGTTGCGCCGCCTGCGTGGATCATCAACCCGTAAGAGGCGATCAGCAGCACTTCAAAGAAGACGAAGAGGTTGAAGGCATCGCCGGTCATGAAGGCGCCGATAATGCCCATCAACTGGAACTGGAACAGCGCATGGAAGTTGGCGCCGCGCGCATCCCAGCCGGTGCCGATGGCATAGAGCAGCACGGCAAGAGCCAATACCGCCGTCAGCACGATCATCATCGCTGACAGACGATCCAGCACCAGAACGATACCAAAGGGCGCGGGCCAGTCGCCCAGCTCGTAGACCTGAACGGTGCCGTCAGCGGCCTGCGACGCCAGCACCAGCGTGATCACGGCAATGGCCACCGTGCTCGCAATCGAGAAGATGCGCTGCAGGTCCAGGTGGTACCGCACCACCATGATGATGAAGGGGGCAACGAGCGCCGGCAGCAGGATCGGCGCAATCAGAAGGTGGTTCATGCGTCCTCTCCCGTCTTGGCGGCATCGCCGTCTTCCAGCATGTCGATCCGGTCATCGCGCGCCGACAAAAAGGCGCCAAGGGCGATCATCACCACAACGGCGGTCATCCCGAAGGAGATCACGATTGCCGTCAGCACCAGCGCCTGGGGCAGCGGATCGGTATAGGCGATCTCCTCGTACTTGTTGAGGATGGGCGGGGCGTTGACCATCAGGCGACCAGTGGCGAACAGAAAGACGTTCACCGCATAAGAGACCAGCGACAGGCCCAGGATCACCGGGAAGGTGCGCTTGCGCAGGATCAGATAGACCCCGGCAGCCGTCAGCAGGCCAACAGCCGAAGCAACCAGAAATTCCATGCTCAGACCTCGTTTTCTTTCTTGGGCTCGTCATCACGGGCCGGGTTGATGTCCATGGCGTATTCCGAAGAGACCCCCGGCTGCCAGGCAAAGCGCGACAGGCTCTCCAGCGCCAGCAGCACCGCCCCGACAACGGCGAGGAAGACGCCCAGATCGAATAGGGCTGCGGTGGCCCATTCGAACTCCTGCAGGGGCGGCCAGTGGATGTAGCCAAAAGCGGAGGTCAGGAAGGGCATGTCGTTGAACCAGGCACCGATCCCTGTGGCGGCTGCAATCAGCACGCCGGATCCGATGATCCCGTGATAGAGGAACCGCTGCCGTTCGGATGTCCAGGCAAAGCCGGAGGCCATGTATTGCATGATTACGGCGATGGCCGCGATCAGCCCGGCAATGAAGCCGCCTCCGGGCAGGTTATGTCCACGGAAGAAGATATAGGCCGCCACCATCAGCGCCAGCGGCATCATCACGCGGGTTGCGACCACCATCATCATCGGGTGGGCATCGCCCGCCTGCGGCAGATCCGGTTTGCGGTTGAGAAGGTAGGCGCGCACGCGGGTGCCCAGAACCGCTTCGGTCAGGGCGTAGATGACGAGCGCTGCAATGCCCAGAACGATGATCTCGCCAAAGGTGTCAAAGCCGCGGAAGTCCACCAGGATCACGTTCACCACATTGGTGCCGCCGCCCCCTTTGTAGGAGTTGGCCAGATGGAACTCGGAAATCGTCGGCGCCGCGAAATCGCGTGTCATCAGCGCATAGATCAGCCCGCCAGAGCCAAGCCCTGCCACCACCGCAATCGCGCCATCGCGCAGGCGGGTCAGGGTCGGGGTCTCTATCGGTGTCTCCTTGGGCATGAAGTTCAGCGCCAGCAGCATCAGTACGATCGTCACAACCTCGACCGACAGCTGGGTCAGGGCAAGGTCTGGCGCGGAGAGGTAGTTGAACGACATGGAGACCACGAGCCCCACAACACCGATCAGGATCAGTGCCAAAAGGCGGTTGTGATGACGCAGCACGATCATAACCGTCGCCAGTACAAGGCTCAGCCAGCCAAGGGCCGGGATCGGCTCAATGGCCTGCACTGCGCGGGTGGCAGGGCCAGTGTTGCCGGTGCTGTAGGCATACCATCCCAGGGCCACGGTAAAGGCGACCATGATTGCGCCATAGCGGGTGATCGCGCCATTGTGCAGCCCGTCGGTGATCCCCTTTGACAGGCGCGCAAGCCCATCCATCAGCGCATCGAAGATCACTTTTGCTTCGGGGCGCGGGGCGGCGTTCCAGGCGCGCATGACGGGGCCATGGGCCGCCAGAAGCAGGGCACCGCCCGCCACAGCCACCACCGACATGTAAAGCGCGGGTGTGAAGCCGTGCCAGAGTTTCAGCGAATAATAGGGCAGCTCTTCGCCGCCGATGACCGCACCTGCAGCCACAGCGACCAGAGGGCCGACGATCTTGGCTGAGAAGAGTCCGATCAGCACCACTAGCGTGATCAGGAATGCAGGTGCCAGCCACATGCCCGCCCCCGGATCATGAGGATGCGCGGGGTAGTCGTCGCGCTTGGGGCCAAAGAAGACATGCACGATGAAGCGGAAGGAATAGGCGGCAGAAAACAGGGCTGCGACCAGCGCCAGACCGGGCACGATATAGGGCGAGCCAGCCCAGGTCGTAACAGCGGTGGCATCCAGCATCATTTCCTTCGACAAGAAACCGTTGAAGGGCGGAATACCGGCCATGGACAGGGCCGCGACCAGCGCGATTGTAAAGGTCACGGGCATCAGATGGCGCAGACCGCCAAGGCGCTTGATGTCGCGCGTGTGCGCCTCGTGATCGACGATGCCGGCCGACATGAAGAGAGCGGCCTTGAATGTGGCGTGGTTGATGATGTGGAAGACCGCGATCACCGCTGCGAGCTTGGTGCCAAAGCCCAGGAGCATGGTGATGAGGCCCAGGTGGCTGACGGTGGAAAACGCCAGCAGCCCCTTCAGATCATCCTTGAACAGGGCTATCACCGCGCCAAGGGTCATGGTCACAAGGCCGGTTGTCGCCACGATGTAGAACCACTCGGGCGTGCCCGCCAGAACCGGCCACATCCGCGCCATCAGGAAAAGACCCGCCTTCACCATTGTGGCCGAGTGCAGATAGGCCGAAACGGGCGTCGGCGCGGCCATGGCGTGCGGCAGCCAGAAATGGAAGGGGAACTGCGCCGATTTGGTGAAACAGCCCAGAAGGATCAGGATCAGTGCAGGCAGGTAGAGCGGCGACGCCTGGATCGCCTCCTTGTTCTGCAGGATCACGCTCAGGTCATAGGATCCTGCGATATTGCCGAGGATCAGCATGCCCCCGATCATGGCAAGCCCGCCCGACCCGGTGACGGTCAGGGCCATGCGCGCGCCCTGACGCCCTTCGGGCAAGTGTTTCCAGTAGCCGATGAGCAGGAAGGACGAGAGCGACGTCAGCTCCCAGAAGATCAGTAACAGCAGGATGTTGTCCGACAGAACAATTCCGACCATCGCGCCCTGAAACAGCAGCAGATATGTATAGAATTGCCCCATCGGATCCTCTCGCGAGAGGTAGAACCGCGCGTAGAGGATGATCAGGAGGCCGATGCCCAGGATCAGCGTGGCAAAGAGAAACCCAAGCCCGTCCAGAAAGAAGTTCGCATTGAGTCCCAGTCCCGGCAACCAGTCGAAACGGGCCGTGATGACCTCTCCGGAAAAGACAGCCGGTGCATGCAGCAACAGGCCAACGAAGGCAAGAAAGGTGGTCAGCCCGGCGGCCGATGCCGAGGCATTTCGTCCGGCGCGGATCAGCAGGGCTGGAAAAACGGCGCCAAGAAAGGGCAGGGCCGCAATCAAAAACAGGGACACGTGCAGTTCTCCCGGGTTGGGCTAGGCGAATTTTGACTTTGCCTAAGCAATTTTTCGCTTCTGTGCCAGCCCCGCAGGCTCGTTCTGGCGACGATCAGGCCTTTGAAACTGGAATTGTTGGACATTGCGGCTCTAATTGGGGCCGCAACGCCGCGTTGACAAGATTTTGAATGGTCAAAATTTCTGTCCCATGCAGAACTGTCACGCACCTGGTGGTTTCGGGGCAGGCCCGAGCCGCGTCTGCGGCCTGGGGCCTGTGCCAAAAGGGCGAGCAAGAGACGGGCATTGATGGGATGAAAGGGCGACAGATGACGCAAGTGCAGAACCGCGACAGGCAGCCTGCGGAGGTCTCGCGGCGCGGGCTGATGAAACTGGCCGGGGTGGCAGTCGGAGGTCTTGCTTTGGGCGGGCTCGCCTGGCACCTGCGCCCTGCGCCGGACCATGACAGGCCACGCCTCACGGTATCGGATGCTTTTGCGCGCGCCGCGGCGAATGAGATCACTCTGGTGGATATCCGCACCCCACGCGAGTGGCGCAGCACAGGTGTGCCGGTGGGAAGCGTTCAGCTGGATATGCGGCGCAAGGATTTTGCCGAAGCGCTTGCGCAGGCCGTGAATGGGAACCGCGCTGCTCCGATCGCTCTGATCTGCGCGCGCGGCGTGCGCTCGGCGCGCATGGTGCATGCGCTGTCAGAAGCCGGGTTTTCCCAGGTTCTCGACGTCCCCGAGGGAATGCTGGGCTCGCACGCGGGGCCGGGATGGATCGCCGGCAACCTGCCGGTTGCCCGCTGGCAGGGATAATGCCGCTGCGCCGCTCTTTGCTTGCCGGGCTGTTGGGGGCTGCGGCTTGGTTCGGGGCATCGGAACCTGCGGCTGCGGGCTGCGGATCGGTCCCGGCGCCTTGCAGGGTTTCCAGCGGTGACTACGAACTCGCCCTACCTGCACACGCTGATCACTCGGGCGGAGCCACCGCGCTTCCGGCGGTGGTCTTCCTGCATGGCCATGGCAGCGCGGGGGCGGCCGTGATGCGCAACCGGTCGCTGGTGGATGGGCTGCTGTTGCGGGGATATGCGGTGATTGCCCCAACAGCCTTGCCCCGATGGCAAGGCAAACGGTCGTGGAATTTCCTGCCGGGGCGCGAGGGGCGGGATGAGGCGCTCTTCTTGAGAGAAGTCGTCGCAGATGCGCAATACCGCGCGGGCGTGGATCCGCAGCGTGTTCTTCTGGCGGGGTTTTCTGCGGGGGCCTTCATGGTCAATTACCTCGCTTGCGCGCACCCCGGGGATTTTGCCGCCTATGCACCGGTGGCAGGCGGTTTCTGGGATCCGCTTCCCGCCGACTGCGCGGGACCCGTGCGCCTGTTCCACACCCATGGATGGGCCGATACCGTCGTGCCACTGGAGGGACGGTTCTTGGCTGGCGGTGCCTTTCGGCAAGGCGATGTATTTGCCGGTTTGGCGCTGTGGCGCCGTGTGAACAGGTGTCCTTCGGATGCGCCAGCCAATCAGGGCGCGAGGGGTCAGTGGTCCTGGAGACTCTGGTCCTGCAACAGCCGCGCGGACCTCGTATTCTCTTTGGTGCCAAATGGTCATGTCGTGCCGGGGGAGTGGCCACATCGTGTTCTGGATTGGTTCGAGGCAAGGGGCGACTGACGGATCCGGCTTCCCGCTTTTGAGGCGGGGTGGACCTCCCGCTCCGCTTTGATGCATCGCAGATGCATCGCTGCGCGTTGGGCGTGGCAGGGCACCTTTGGTGCCCTGCACAGAGGGGTTTGCGACCATTTGCCTGATGCCGGATGTGGCCTATTCCGCCGCAGAGCGGTCGTGACGATGGCCTGCCAAAAGATCTGCCATATCCTTGCGATAGGTGAGGGCCGCCTGCAGGACACGGGGTTGCGCAAAGGTTTCTTTCGATCCCATCCAATTGCGGATCCGGGCAGGGGGGCGCCATCCGGAGATCGCCGAGAGCGGAACCGCAAGGCAAAGTGACAGTGCGATCGGAAGGAGCCAGAGCGACACGATGCCTGCAAGCATTCCAGTTGCAAGTGTCAGGCCGCAAAGGCTCTCAAGCGCATGGCACAGGGCAATCTGCCTTAGGCCATAGTCTCCACCGCTGCGCGACTGAGGCGCCCACCCCTTTTGCAGACCCAGGAGGCTCCGCAATACTGCAACGACCTGTTGAACCATCAGGATCGGTGCATAGAGGATCGCGAGCAGTATTTCTGACACAAGCGAGAGGGCGAAATGCCCCGTGCCACCATAGTCGGCAAAGCGCGCGCCACTGAGCGGCAAAGCCAGAAGCGCCAACAGTTTGGGAGCAAGCAGCATCGCGTAGATAATCACGATCACGGCGACATGGCTTGGCTCGGACATGTCGGGCCAGGAGGGGTAAAGCGGATTTTCCGGATTGAAATATGCAAGCGCCGAGGTCTCGCTGCCCTTGCCGATCAGGGCCCAGATCACCAGTAGCGCGAACCATATGGGGGCCATGAGATACCCGACGGCACCATGCAGGAGGTGAAAGCGCGACAAAGCGGGAAACCCACGCGCGCCCAGTAGCCTGACATGCTGCAGGTTGCCCTGGCACCAGCGCCGATCCCGAAGGATGTGATCGATCAGTGTTGGCGGTGTTTCCTCATAGGAGCCGTCGATCCGGGGCAGAAAACGCACGCCCCATCCCGCCCGCCGCATGAGCCCCGCTTCGACGAAATCATGGCTCATGATAAGCGTATCAGACCCTAGCCGTCCTGGAAGGTTTGGCAATCCGGCGCAGGCGGCAAAGGCGCGGGTGCGAATGATGGCATTGTGTCCCCAGTAGTTGCCTTCGGTTCCGACCCAGGCGGCCAGCCCCTCGGCCATGGCAAGGCCGTAAACTCCATTGGCAAACTGCTGCATGCGACCAAAGACTGAACCCGCGCCAATCAGTTTCGGATAGCTCTGGATCAGCCCGGCGCGGGGATCCGCAGAGAGCGTATCCGCAAGCGCGGCGATCGCTTGGCCGGTCATCAGACTGTCTGCGTCCAGAACCAGCATGGCGTCATGGCCACCGCCCCAGCGGCGCACCCAGTCGGCGATGTTGCCCGCCTTGCGACCCGTGTTCTGGTGTCGACGCCTGTAATGTATCGCGATATCCGGGGGCAGGGTGCTGCGCAGCGCCTCCACACCCAGACGTTCCTGCCGGGCGATTGCACCATCGCGGGTGTCCGAGAGGATGAACATGCAATAGCGATGCCTTCCACCCAGGGCGTAGAGTTCTTCCAGCATGGTGCGGGCATTGGCCCCGACCGCGGCGGGATCTTCGTTGTGAACGGGGATCAGGAGCGCCACCCTGAGAGGCGCCGGGGTCTCATGGAGCGTATGGCGGTCAGGAAGTATGGCTTGCCGCTGGCGAAACAGGCGCCATAGGCCCAGCAGCACGGTCGAGACGGAGAAGGTGATCCAGAAAAAGTTGAAGGCGATCAGAAACAGCAGCAGCGCTTCAAGTGCCATGATCCCATCCGCCGCGAACCACCCATTCATGACATAAGCCAGACCAAGGGTCGCGAGCAGTGCCGGCGAAAAGGCCATCAGCCGCCATAGCACGACGTCTTTTTGTCGCGTGGTGCCGGGGGCGTGCTGGTCCCGGAATGCTGCTGCGAAATCCTGGATTGGCATCTCCAACGGGTGTTCGGCTGGCATCAGGTCTAGGCCCGGCGCGGCGAAGTCATGGGCCATTTCACCTGCGCCGGGAGGCTCCAGCTCTGTGGCATCCCTCATGACGTCCACCTGTAGAGCCAGACCTCGGATACCTGTTGGCTGCCCCGTCGCAGCTCGGCCCGCAGTTCCACATGATCGCGCTTTCCCGGATCAAAGCTGAAAGCCAGACGCAGGCCGCCCGTTGCGGGATTGCGCTGCAGCACACCCTGGCTCAGCATCACATGCGGAGAGGACAGAACGACTTCGAGATCCTCTGGATTACCCTCCAAAAGCGGGTGGGGCGCGAAGTCGACGGTCATGATCCGGCCCGGTGGCCCAAAGACGCGGGCGCCTGCGGCAGTGTCGATCACCTGCGCCAAGGGACGGTCGGGACCTTCGCCCCAGGTCATGCGATACTCAAGCCGTACTTCGGATCCGGCAGCGAAAGGCACCCTTGGGCGCCAGTAGGCCACGATATTGTCGTAGATCTCCTTGTCAGCCGGGATTTCCACCAGCGTCACCGCCCCTTCGCCCCAGTCTCCTTTGGGTTCGATCCATAGACTGGGGCGGTTTTCGTAATGGGCTTCGAGGTCGGCAAAGTCAGACAGCTTGCGGCTGCGCTGCATAAGGCCAAAGCCGCGCGGGTTCTCATCCACAAAGGACGACACCTGCAGCCGGGCCGGGTTGGCCAGCGGGCGCCACAGGGTTTCGCCATTGCCGTTTGCGATGAGCAGCCCGTCGCTGTCGTGAACCGCAGGGCGGAAATCGTCGAACCGGTTGCGGTTGGTGCGATCGAACAGGAACATCGAGGTGAGCGGGGCAAGCCCGGCATGGGTCAGATCCACGCGGGGAAACAGAGTCGCCTCGACATCGATCACGCAGGGCAGGCCCGGTGTGATGGTGAACCGGTAAGCGCCCGCGACCGACGGAGAGTCCATCAGTGCGTGCACCACCATCTTGCGCTGATCCGGCGCCGGGGCCTCCAGCCAGAATTCGGTGAACTCCGGGAACTCCTCTCCATCCGCATCGGCTGTTTTCAGGGCCAGCCCACGGGCCGACAACCCGTATGTCTGCCCCATCCCGATGGCGCGAAAGTAGCTCGCACCCTGGAAGACGCAGAATTCCGTTTTCTTGCCGGGTTCGCTCAACTCGGTACGCAGGCGAAAGCCCGAATACCCCAGCGGGCCGTCCGTGCTGAGGTCCGGTGCCCTGTCTGTCTTGTCAAAGAGCGATAGGTCAAAGGCGATGGGGCGCACCTGTCCTTCTGCCAGCTCATGCATCTGCACCGCGCGCGGAAAGTAGAGACCGGGCAGGAAGAAATCGACGTTGTAGCTGCGGTCTGTCTTGCTCCAGAGGGCGTCGCGACTGCGGAACCAGCGCGTCTGGTAGTCTTCATAGGTCAGGTTGAGCCAGTCCTGCGGCACCTGTGCGCGTGCCTCAAAAGGAGCCTGTGCCAGCCTGCGCGCCTTTGCGATCACGTCCAGAGGGTGAAACGGACGTGATGCGTCGGTGGCCAAAAGGGGGCTGGCCAGGCTGGCCAATGCAAGCGAGGAGACGCCGCCGAGAAGACCTCGTCTTGAGATCATCGCTTGACCCTCCATGGCTGGGATTTGAACCAGGCCGCGCCGTAGGCGCAGGCGATGATCAGGGCAAATCCTGCGAGATTGGCGGCGGCGGTGATCAGGATGCCGCGATCCGTCTGGTCAAGGGCAAAGCCGATCAGCCGGGCCAGCGCCATCGAGAAGACAAAGACCGCGAGGGACTGCTGGCCGACCTTGGAGATGATGCTCAAAACGCGGGACCAGATCCGTGCGGCAAACGATTGCCCCGAGGCGATCAGCCTGGCGCCTTCGCTCCCTGCAAGCATCCAGGCGAGATAGGCCAGCGTTAGGAAATGAGCATAGCGCAAGAGGCCGAAATCGGTCTTCTCCCGCCACTCAAGGGTCACTTGCCACATCGGGCGAATTGCATCGGCTAGATCGCTGTTCCAGGTCTCAAGCCACAGAAAGACTTTCCACGATCCGAACGGGGCTGACAGGACCAGAAAGGCGGCGCAGCAAGTGGCAAACAGGCCAGAAACAGGGGGCGCGGGGATCCATCCCTTCATGAAGGCAAAGCCGGTAAAGAACAAAAGCTGCCAGCCAAAGGGGTTGAAGAACCATTCCCGGTCCGACCAGGGCTCGGCAGGCAGCGATATGCCGTTGGGGCCAAGGCCTATCATGTAGGGATTGGCGGCGAGCCAGATCAGGCCACAGGCCGCCGCAATCGCCCGGGGGCCGATGCGTTCCAGCCCCATCATCAGGGGCATCAGCGCCAGCACCACCAGATACATGGGCAGGATGTCAAAGTAGTTCGGCACATAGGTCAGCGTGAACAGGCCAACCAGTTGCACCATCGGATCGTTGAAAAACGGCAAGAGGTTCAGAGACGCGGTATAGCTTCGGTCAAAGGCGCCGCTCAGGTCCAACGCCGCCATGGTCATGGCCACAAAGACAAAAAGCCCGATATGGGCCCAGAAGACCTGCCAGCAGCGGAACAGGACGCGGGCCGTGCCCATGAGCCAGCCGCCGCGCGCATAAGAGCCGCCAAAGGCGATGGCCGAGGCCATACCGGAGCAGAACACGAAAATCTCGGTGGCGTCTGAAAACCCGAAGCGGGCCGGAATCCAGCCCGTCCAGCGGTTGTCGGGGATGTGGGCAATCAGGATGATGAACATGGCGATGCCCCGGTAGAAATCGAGGCGCGGGTCGCGGGGGCGCACCGGCACACCGTTCGGCACTGGGGGGGCGCTGGGCGGTTGCCGGGTATTGGCGGCTGCGGCGCCCGGCGGTGCGACATCCCGGGCCTGAGGAGCCGGGAACTTGGAGATGGTTGCCATCGGGAATCACTTGGTTTTTGAGGGAAATGGAAAGGACTGGCTCCCGGCTACTCGGCCGGAAGGCTTTGTATGTCAGTTGGTGTCTGAGCGGCTTGGATCATGGCGCGTCGGGCAAGGGCGTAATTGTCCTCGAAGCCGCCTCTTTGGGCGCGGCGCGCGTCCAGGATGGCGGTGACCTCGCACAGGCGTCCGGCTCGCAGGCCCGAATCAATGGTCATCCGCTCGAAGACATCGCGCTGGGCATGGCTGCCACCGGCCAGTTGCATCGATGTCCGTGCCTGCGACAGGTGATCAAAGGCGAGGCCGAAATCTCCCTCGCCAAATGCCTCAAGTCCGCTGGCAGCGGCGCACCCCGGATCCGCCATCCGCTGCCGGGCCTCGTTCTGACCTGCGCGGCCTGCGTCGGCGTGGATGCGCCGCACCATCTGCGTTGCCTCATCCTTGCGGCCGCGTCCGGCCAGGGCCAGGAGGTAGTGAAGATCAGCAAAGATCAGGCTGCCATCTTCGGTGCGGTTTGCGCAAAGATCTGACAGCTCTTCCCAGCGATTACCGATGGGTATCCCGTCCAGCTCAAGCCGCATCAACAGAGAGGTTGCGTTTGAGATATCGCGATAGTCGTCGGTCTTGTCCTTGCGGATTTCACGGTCGTAGAGATCCAGCACGACATCGGTCTGCCCGAGGTCCAGATGCATCAGCGCCTTGTGCCACCAGACGTGATAGCGAAAGTTGTTGCAGTGGCTCCAGGCCCCTTCGCGTCCGGAAAGCCACTCCAGCCCGGCTTTGGCGTTGCCGGTCATGTCGTGCACATGGGCCACGGCGTGCAGCCCCCAGGCATCATCCGGCGCCATCCACAGCGCCTGCCGACCCGTGGTTTCCGCCTTGGCATAATCGCCGGTTTCTTCCAGTGCAAAGGCATGACATCCAAGCAGATAGCCGCGGCCGACATGGCCAGGCTCATAAGCGGGCATCACCCGCTCGATCGAGCGGCGCATGCCTTCGCTGTCGCCCAATACAAACCGGATCGCCTGGCTCATCTTCATGGCTAGACTGTCGGCGGGGTGATCCCGCAGGACGGTCTCCAGCATCTGTACGGCGCGGCTTGGGCGTCCTTCCAGCCAAAGCTGCAGCGCATCGACATAGCGCCGCTCTCGGGGCAGGGCGGCCTCATAGTTGCCAAGGGCGGCAGTGAGGGCATCCCGCGCGGCGGCTTGCATTTCACGGCGCCCGAGCAGCATCAGGAAAAGACCTTTCGCCGCCTGGCCAAGGGCGAAGTGAGGGGCGGCATCCAGGAGCTGCCCCAGATGTGCCGGTGTGGCGGCACTGTGCGACAGGACCCCCAATTGAACCTTGTTCCAAAGCTCGGCGCAGGACCGGGCCGTCAGGCTCGTTTCCTGTCCAAAGATATCGTTTGCCATGTAGGATCTTCCTCGCCGCTTGGGATACTGGGATTTGCTGTGTGGTTCAGCGTAGAGGAGGGAGAATTGTCACGCGATGGGCGCTCGCGCGTTGGTGAAGGCGCGTGTGCGAAGCGTGGAAAGATCCGCTGAAAAGGCCGCTCTTTGTCGGCCATTTCCTGCCCCGAGAGCCTGTTTCAACGAAAAAGCCCGCCAAAAAGGCGGGCCTTTGCCGGTTTTTGTAACATTCGGAGAAAACCCGCCGGGCCAAGTCTTGCCTAGTCGGTCTCAAACGGGGCCTTCGCGGCGAGAATTTCTGCGCTGTCGGCCCCGCATGAAGGTGGCGCGTGGCGATAGATTACCGGTGTGCGCGAAAAATTCAGCGGATTGCCAAGCAGTTTGACGGGGATTCCATTCGCCTCCATCTCGATTGCCATGCCGCGCGCGGCCACCTGATCCGAGGCAAAGACACGGTCCAGCGTCTGCACGGGACCTGCTGTGACCTTGCGTGCCTCCATCGCCGCGATCACTTCATCCATGGTGAAGCGTTTGAGCGCGGGGATCATGATATCGTTCAGCGCATCGCGATGCTTGAGCCGGGATGGGTTGGTCGCAAAACGGGGATCCTCGGCCAGACCTTCGAGGCCGAGAAATTCCATTACCCTGCGGAACTGGGCGTCATTGCCGATGGCCAGGATGACATGGGAATCAGAGGTCTCGTAAACGCCATAGGGCATGATCGAAGGGTGCTCGTTGCCGCGCCGCGTGGGCAGTGTGCCGGTGTTGAGATAGGCGACGCCCTCGTTGATCAGCCAGGCGATGGTGCTGTCGACCAGGGCAAGATCGATCTGCTGACCCTCGCCTGTCTTCTCCTGATGGTGCAGGGCGGCCAGAATGCCGATGCAGGCGTACATGCCGCACATCACATCCGCGATCCCGGTCCCGACCTTCACCGGCTGACCCTCTGGATCGCCGGTCAGCGACATGATCCCGCCAAACCCTTGCGCAACCAGATCATAGCCGGGGCGGTGGCTGTTGGGGCCGGTCTGCCCATAGCCCGAGATCGAGCAATAGATCAGCCGGGGCAGGTCGTCCTTGAGGCTGGCATAATCAAGCCCGTATTTTGCGAGGCCACCGGGCTTGAAGTTCTCGATCAGAATATCGGCATCCGCCGCCAGTCTGCGGATTTCGGCCTGGCCTTCGGGGGTGGCGATATCGATGGCGACCGAACGCTTATTGCGGTTGGCAGCCATGTAATAGGCCGACAGATCCGTCGGATTGCCGTCTTTGTCCATGGCATAGGGCGGGCCCCACTGGCGGGTATCATCACCGCCCGACTTTGGGTTTTCCACCTTGATCACGGTTGCGCCCAGATCGCCCAATAGCTGCGTGCAGGTAGGGCCTGCCAGAATGCGCGACAGGTCCAGGACCTTGATCCCTTTGAGGGCACCGTGCGGCAACATGCTAGATGCGTCCATCATATCCTCCCGGTTCGATTTCCGCAGAGATGACAGTGAAGCGATCCGATGCCAAGGCTTGCGCAAGGGCTGCACGCAGTTCCGTTCGGTCACGAACCGTCACGCCATTGCCGCCAAAGGCGCGGCCCATGGCGGCGAAATCGTGCCGGGCAAAGTCGACGCCGCGGTTGGTCATCTGGCGCTGGCGCTGCTTGAGTTCGATCAGCGCAAGGCTCGCATCGGCAAAAACGACAAAGATGGGCGCCACGTTCAACTCGGTCGCAGTGGCCAGATCGCCGGCCACCATCAGAAAGCCAGCGTCTCCGGAAAAGCTGACGACGGGCCTGTCGGGCTGCGCCAGTTTGCGCCCGATCGCCATGGGCACGGCGCAGCCCATTGTGCACAGCCCGGATGACTGGATCAGCCCGCGCGGCTCATGGCATGTCCACATCTGGCTTAGCAGGATCCGATGTGCGCCGCTGTCGGCGGTGGCCAGCGTTTCAGGCGGCAGGCTGGCGCGGCATTCTGCAATGACACCGGCTGGCCCCCAGCTGTCGTCCTGCGGGAATGCCGTTGCTAGCGCAACGCGGGCTTTATCTGGCTGGCCGTGCGTCCATGTATTTGACAGGCGCGCAGTCTCGGGCGTGAGCGCTGTCAGGGTTGCGCTCAGCGGCGACACGATGCTGAGGCTGGACTGGTGCATGTAGTGCGTGTTGGCTTCGGCCGCGATTTCGATCACACGCTGTGTCTTTGCATCCCAGGCGTTGCGCCAGCCGGGGCGCATTTCAATCGGATCGTAGCCAAGGGACAGGATCAGGTCGGCCTCTTTCACAAGCGGCAACAGATGCCTGTCCGCGAGCGGCGACAGCCCCGCACCGCCGAGGCACAGGGGATGGTCTTCGGGCAGGATCCCTTTGGCCTTGTAGGTGGTGACAAAGGGGATCTGATTGGCGTCGAGAAAGGCGCGCAGGGCGGGGCCTGCGCCCTCGGCCACGGCGTCAAGGCCAATGATAGCGAGGGGGCGCTTTGCCTCCTTGAGCCAGGAGTGCGCCTGCGCCAGTGTTGCATTGTCTGGCACCGTGGCTGCAGCGGGCGCGCGGCGGATGTTACGCTCTCTGGCAGGGCTATCGGCAACCGAAATCGGAACATCGATATGGACCGGGCCGCAACGCGGCGCGGTCGCAATGGAGACTGCCTTGTCGGCGATGACTTCGGCGGCCTCGGCATTCAGGCGGAAGGTGGCCTTGGTGATGGGGGTGAAGACCGCACGGTGGTCCAGCACCTGATGCGTGTATGTGTGTTCTTCTGCGGCATCGACGCAGCCAGTAAGGACCAGCATCGGCACCCGGTCCTGTTGGGCATTGGCCACGACGTTGACGCCATTGAGCGCACCGGGTCCCAGGGTCGCCACGAGAATCACTGGTGCTCCGTCGGAGTGATGCACCCCTTCGCCCATGAAGCCGGCGGCGTTTTCGTGTTTGGCAAGATGAAAGGAGATCCCTGCCGTCTCAAGCGCATCCACCAGCGTCAGAACTTCGCCGCCGGGCATGCCAAAGGCATGGCGGCATCCCGCTTCATAAAGTCGCCGGGCAAGAATGTCGGCTGCGCGCAGGTCTTTTGTCATGGGGCCTATCCATCGTGAGAGCTTTGGCCCGCAGCATGCGCGTGCTGTTGCGCCGCGCAACCACTTTCACGCGGGTGTGATGGATTGGTGAGCGGAAGTTGTTCGAAGTGGTGCAGGAGGTGTCTGGCAGAATGACAGGCAATCTAACAGGTGAGCTGCGCCACAGGCGCCAATCGCCCCGACAGGGGCTGAAACCAGCGCGCGCCCCGAATTGGGGCGCGCACCTTTGGATTACGTCGATAGGACGGGATCAGACCGCGATCTTGCCGCCGCCCTTCTTGGTGACCACCACGACCGAGGGGCGCGGGGGCATCTTGGGGTCGAAATCGGGCCAGCGCGTGGCCGGGTCTTCAAAGGTCGAGGCGCGCTCGAAGCCTTTCAGATCCTTGGTGCCATCGGTGCCGGGATGCTGGACCGCCAGGAACAGGGTCTCTCCATCGTCGGTGAAGTAGGGGCCGCAGAGTTCTCCGCCGACAGGGCAGCGGAAGAACAGTTTGGAGGTGCCGCGCAGATCGCCTTCGGTCTCCACCCCATAAAGGCCGTCAGACTTGCCGGTTTTGCCCCAGCCCGATCCCTGGTCGGTCGAGACCCAGAGGCGCCCATCGGCATCAAAGGCACAGTTGTCCGGCGAGCCGAACCAGCCGTTTGCGCTGGTTTCCGGGTTCCACTGGGCGCCCACTTCGGCCAGTTCGGGATCACCACATTTCACCAGGATCGACCAAGTGCCGCGGGCGGCCGCGTGATCGCCGCCGTCTTCCTTGATCTCGATGATGTGGCCGAAGCTCGACTTGGCGCGGGGGTTGGCTGCGTTGACCTGATCGTCCTTCCGCTTGGAATTGTTGGTCAGCATGATGTAGGCGGTGCCGTCGCCGCGCGGCTGCGCGTCCTCGGGGCGGTCCATCGGGGTGGCACCCAGGGCGTCGGCAGCCAGGCGCGTGTCGATCAGAACGTCTGCCTGGCTGGCAAAGCCGTTTTCGGCGGTCAGCGGGCCGGTGCCATGGACCAGCGGCATCCATTCCACGCTCCCGTCCTCGTCAAAGCGGGCCACATAGAGGGTGCCGTCGCTGAGCAGGGCGCTGTTGGCGGCGGCATCATCGGAGACCAATCCGTTCGACACATATTTGTACTGATAGTCGAACCGGTTGTCGTCGCCCATGTAGACGACCAGCTTGCCCGAAGAGGACACGGTGGTCTCGGCGCCCTCATGGCGGAAACGGCCCAGGGCGGTATGTTTCACGGGCTTTGCGTCCGGGTTTCGCGGATCGACTTCAACAACCCAGCCAAAGCGGTTGGGTTCATTGGGTTCCTTGTCGATGTTGAAACGGTCGTAGAACTTGCCCCAGGCGTACCAGCGACCGGGCACGCCGTAGCGCTTCATAGTCTTGGCTTCGGGCTGGCCCGCGATGTCAGGCTTGCCGTCGGCGTCCACTGCGTCGGTCCAGAAATAGCCGTGGAAGTTCTCTTCGGCCATCAGGTAGGTGCCCCAGGGGGTCATGCCACCGGCGCAGTTGTTGAGCGTGCCGATAACCGACAGGCCGGTGGGGTCGGCATTGGTTTTCATGCGGTCGTGACCAGCGGCGGGGCCGTCGATGGTCATCTCGGTATTTAGGGGCGTGATGCGGCGGTTCATCTTGCCGTCGCGCACCACGGCCCATTTGCCGTCGGCGCCTTTGGCGATCTCGACAACGGTGCCACCATGGGCGGCCATTTCGATGTCGACCAGTTCTTTGGTCATGCCTTCAAAGCCTGCCTTGTCCTGGCGGCCAAGGCCGGGGAACATGACTTCTTCGTTGGTGTATTCGTGGTTCACGCAGAGAAGGCCACGGGTGCCTTCGGCGTTGAGCGGGGTAAAGCCGACATAGTCGTTGTTGTAGCCGAACTGCTTCAGCTGGGCTTCGGCGCTCTGGTTCATCACGTCGAATTCCGGCGCGTCAGCGGTGATCGGATCGCCCCAGCGCAGCAGCACGTCGGCGTTATACCCTTCGGCGATGTGGTGGGTTTCGTCGTTGCCCCAGGTCAGCTCTTCAAAGTTGTAGCGACCCTTGCTGTGGCCCCCTGCGACAGCTTCGTTCGGAGCGATCAGTGCGGAGGTGCCGAACAGCGCCGTGGTGGCGGAGACACCCAGCATGCCTTTCAGCAGATCTCGGCGGCCATAGCGGGCGTTGATCACATCGCCGATGGTACGCTCAAGCCGCGGATTGGTTGGGATGTCGTCAAAGGCTTCATAGGCTTCCGCCTTGTTGCCGATTTCCGGGTCATTGATGATTTGCTTGCGATCCATGGCTTGCTCCTGAGTGTCCGAGCGCCGACGCCGTGTCGGCTCGCCGCTCTTTCGCGCGAGTCTGTAACAGCTGCGTGACGCCGGTCGAAGTTTATCCGAACTGTCACATCCATCAACCTTGGGTTGCGATGGCGTTCCGCGGCTTGCTGAGCATCGTCGGCGACAATCCGCCGTTACTCGGCGGGGCGAAAGCCCTCGATCAGCTGGCGCAGACCAAAGGCAGCCCCGGCAAAAATCGACAGAAAGGTGACCGGGGCAGAGATCGCCAGCAGGGAAAAGGCGCTTAGGCCCTGACCGACGGTGCAGCCAAGGGCAATGACAGCGCCCGCGCCCATGATCCCGGCGCCCAGGATCTGCCGACGCAATTCGCGCGGGTCTTCGCAGGCCTCCCATCGAAAGTGGCCCTTGATCAGCGAGCCTATGAAGGCGCCGCACCAGACGCCGGCGATGGAGCCCACCGCAAAGGACAGCGGGCGCAGGCTGCCGGTCATGGTCCACAGGATTGTCTCACCCAAGGGGGCCGAGAAGGAATGCGAGACGACCGGAAGCGCCTCAAAGCCGACGGTGTTCACCTGGGTGGTGAAAGCCCATCCCGACACGATGGCCAGCCCGACCACAATGGACCAGAAGATGGCTTTTCGATCCTCGCGCAGCTCGCGCCCGGCCAGGGCGCCTATCACGATCAGCACGCCGATCACCATGCCGATGCCGTGCACTGGCAGGCCGGTGAGGGCCGCACCATGATGGGCAAGGCCCGGGGGCACCTCGGTGGTGACAAGCTGCTGTTCAAAGAAAAAGTTGCGCAGAGGCGCGAGCGGGCCGCTGAGGACAACATAGGTCGAGACACCCATGACAAGCACAATGACAAAACTGCGCAGGTCTCCGCCGCCAAGCCGCGCGATGGCACCGTAGCCGCAGTTGCCGCTCAGCGCCATGCCGTAGCCGAACATCAACCCGCCCAGGATCGAAGCGACGGGCATCCATCTGATGCTGAGGTAGTAGCTTTCGCTTGCATCGAAAAGTCCGAGGGCAACCAGCGAAAAACTGCCAAAGACAGCAACACCGATCGCCAGGATCCACATGCGCATGCGCAGGGTAGAGCCGCCGTAAAGGATGTCTTCGATGGCACCCAGGGTGCAGAAACGGCCAAGCCGGGCTGCCAGTCCCAGCAGGACACCGCCGCCAAGACCAGCAAGTGCAGCCAGGTGGTGCTCTGTCAGAAAGTCGAACATCCGGCCCTCCCTCCGGTTGTTGGCATGCTACCAGTCATGCAGAAACCACCGTGTCTATGCAAGTGGTCCCTCCACACGCACCCAGCGCACCGCCCGGACCTGCGCGCAAGCGATGGCGCCTGCATCAATGGGACGAGTGGAACAGGTTGCGAATGTTTGTCTGGTCTGTGGGATGGCGATCGGATGGAAAAACCGGTAGCCGAGGTTTGAGGCCGACTGGAAACGTGGCAACGCTTTTGAGATCGAAGCGGACCCCTGAAGCTGCAGCGGGACGCTTTTATGCGCGCAGTGTCACCGTCGGTTTACAGTGCGGTGGTCCTTGCATCCGGCGGCCCTGATGCCGTCAGCCTTCTTCCTGGTTGCAGAAGAGATCGTAGACCACCTCAAGAATGCGGCGTGGGCGATCATCCGCCAGTCGGTAGTAAATGGTCTTGCCTTCGCGGCGCGGCACAACCAGCCCCTCAAGGCGCAGACGGGACAGTTGTTGGGAAACTGCTGCCTGACGGGCAGACAAGAGTTCTTCCAGCTCGGTGACGGATTTTTCGCCGGTTACGAGGTGGCACAGGATCATCAGCCGCCCTTCGTGGCTGATTGCCTTGAGAAAGTTGGAGGCCGTGGTGGCACTGTCCACCATCTTCTCCAGTTCTTCGTCCGCCATATCGACCGAAAACTTCGGCAGCCCCATGTTCGTTCTCCTGTGCGCAGCGCCTGTCGCGGTGCCTGTCAAATTCCGTTGCCCCGGCAGGCCCCCAGCGCCAGGTTCGGTTCAGCTGTCATTGCCTTCAATGCCTGGCAAAAAACCTGCATGATCGCGCAACATCGCTTCAAGCAGCGGCCAGAAAAAATCTTCTCCCGGGTATCCTTCGAGACGGGCAATCTCATGACCGTCCTTCACGATCAAGAAGGTTGGAGTAAAATTGACGCGACGTGTGGTGTTCAGGTCCGATGGCAGGTTGCGCAGATCCACGCGACGCAGCGGCGCAAATGCGCCTTCTGCCGTCTTGGGGTAGATCGGCGCGATCTCTTCGTTCCAGCGCGCGCACCACTCGCATCCGTGCTGTTCCACCATCACCAGCTCCACGGCACGTGCAGGTGCCACCAGCAGGCCAATGGCAAGACAGGCGGCGGCCCACAGGCGCACCAGCGGAGCGATCTGAAACACCCCGTTATGAAAGACCTTAAGCGTCATGTCAGATCCGAATGATTCCGTTGACGATGTGGGAGCAAACTGATTGTACTGTGAAGCACAACATAATTTGAATATGTGAATGAGACAAGGTGCAGCGCTGCACTGCAGGCGCCAAATTGACCAAAAATGAGGCTGAAATGCTCGAAATATCCTACTTTGGTGCTCTGTTTGCCGGGCTTTTGAGCTTTTTTACGCCCTGCATCCTGCCGATGGTGCCTTTCTACCTCTCGTATATGGGGGGATTGTCCATGGCGGAGTTGCGCAATGATGGGGCCATTGCGCCGGGGGCGCAGCGTCGGCTGATCCTCTCGGCCTTCTGTTTTGCGGCCGGTGTGACGACCGTTTTCATGTTGATGGGCATGGGCGCGACGGCACTTGGCCAGCTCTTTGGCCAGTATATGGATCTCCTGGCCTACGGGGCCGCGGCGCTGTTGGTTCTGTTCGGCCTGCATTTCCTGGGGGTTGTTCGCATTCCGCTGCTCTATCGCGAGGCGCGGCTGGAAAGCTCGGCCGAGCCATCGACCGTGATCGGTGCCTACCTGATGGGGCTGGCCTTCGGGTTTGGCTGGACGCCCTGCGTCGGGCCCGCGCTGGCGTCGATCCTAATGATTGCCTCGGGCATGGGAGAGGTCTGGCGGGGCGGGGCGCTCTTGCTGGTCTACGGGATCGGCATGACGGCGCCCTTCATCGTGGCGGCCTTTTTTGCCAAGCCGTTTCTGGCCTGGGTTGCGCGCCATCGCGCTGCTTTTGCTTGGGTGGAGAAGGCGATGGGTGCTATGCTGATCCTGTTCGCTGTACTGATTGTCACGGGCGGTGTGACCTACATTGCCGATGTCATGATCCGATGGATGCCGGGTTTGACGTCGATCGGCTGACCGAGCTCAGGCCATCTCTCGGGAAAGCGGAGTGGCCAACGCACCAAATAGGGAGAGAGATTGCGATGAAACGACTGTTGGACGTGGTGACGGCGCCTCTTGCGGCCTGCGCATTCGGCCTGTTGCTGGCAATGCCGGCCATGGCGGTTGAATTGGGCGATGACGGGCTGCACAAGACGTCCTGGATGCGCGACACCTTCAAGGACCTGCAGGAGGATCTGGAAGAGGCCAACGCCGAAGGAAAGCGCCTTGTGCTGTTCTTTGAGCAGCGCGGCTGCATCTATTGCACCAAGATGCACGAAGAGGTTTTTCCCCGCCCAGAGGTCAGCGATTACATCGACGAGAATTATTTTGTCGTTCAGCTTAATCTGCATGGCTCAACCGAGGTGACGGATTTTGACGGCCAGACCCTTCCGGAACGCGACATGGCGCGCAAGTGGGGGATCCTGTTCACGCCCACGATTCTGTTCCTTCCCGAAGAGGTCGCCGAGGATCAGACCGCCGTTCAGGCCGCCGTGTCGGTCATGCCGGGGGCCTTTGGGCCGGGCACCACTCTGGACATGTTTACCTGGGTCAAGGAAAAGCGGTATGAGCTTGATAACGGGGAAGATTTCCAGCGATACCACGCGCGCCGAATCCAAGAGCGCAACAATGGATCAACAGACTGATAAAATGCGCAACAAGAGAAAAATTCACATTAATGAATTTGTTGTTGCGTCTAGGGCCTTCGGTGGCCTACGGTATGCAATAGCTAAGCAGGCCACCGTAAGTGGCAGCCAACGGGAGGAACCATGAAGAGACTATCTCTGACACTGGCCATGTGTCTGGCCGGGACCATGTCGCAGGCGGGCGAAGTCGCGCCGAAGGATGTGAAGTTTGACGAAGACGGCGCCATTGCCGAATCGTTGACCGGAGTTGCCGGCGATGCGGCAAACGGTGCGACCATCGTCGGGAAGCGCTCCAAGGGCAACTGCGTGGCCTG
This sequence comes from Phycobacter sedimenti, assembly GCF_038148855.1. Taxonomy (NCBI): domain Bacteria; kingdom Pseudomonadati; phylum Pseudomonadota; class Alphaproteobacteria; order Rhodobacterales; family Roseobacteraceae; genus Phycobacter; species Phycobacter sedimenti. The sequence goes on from NZ_JBBVGR010000002.1 coordinate 470,385, forward strand.
TCATGCGGTGACCGCCCTGTCCGATGTGCCGTTCCACGGTGAGATCGGTCCGAGCCTTGATGGCGCGGCGGATCGCTGGACCGAAGCCGAGCTGCGTGGCCTGGTGGCAAATGCGAAGATGACCTTTGAAGGCACGATGATGCCTGCCTTCTACAAGGTCGACGGGTTCACCCGTCCCGGTGATGCCTACACGGGCAAGGCGGGCACCGAGCCCCTGCCGCCGATTCTGACGGCGCAGGAAATCGAAGATGTCGTCGCGTTCCTCGCGACGTTGAAGGAAGAGTGAGACAGCGGCACCTTGCCGATTGTCCGAGCGAAGTCAAAGGAGACAAATGATGGAGTTCTCACGTCGCGAGACCTTGGCCATGGGCCTGGGCGCCGCCGTGCTGACGGTTCTGCCGTTCCGCGTAAGTGCGTCGGCAGAGGATAAGATCGCCGAGTTCACCGGCGGTGCCGATCTGGCCGACAGCGGTGTCGAACTGACCGCGCCCGAGATTGCCGAGAACGGCAACACGGTGCCGATATCGGTGAACGCCCCGGGCGCGACCGCGATCTTGGTTCTGGCCACCGGAAACCCGACGCCGGGCGTTGCAACATTCAACTTCGGCCCCGGCGCCGCCAGCCAAACCGCATCCACCCGGATCCGTCTGGCAGGTACGCAGGACGTTGTGGCCATTGCGAAACTCGCAGACGGCAGCTTTGCCAAGGCAAGCGCCGCTGTGAAAGTGACCATCGGCGGCTGCGGCGGCTGATCGCCTCCGCATTCCGTTCCGCATTCAAGGAGATAAGACATGGCATCCGGTGTAAAACCCCGCGTCAAGGTCCCGAAGAGCGCCGCTGCTGGCGAAGCCGTCACCATCAAGACGCTGATCAGCCACAACATGGAAAGCGGCCAGCGCAAGGACAAGGAAGGCAACGTCATTCCGCGTTCGATCATCAACCGTTTCACTTGCGAGTTTAACGGCGCCATGGTGATCGACGTGACGATGGAGCCGGCGATTTCGACCAACCCCTACATCGAATTCGAGGCGACCGTGCCCGAAGCGGGTGACTTCAAATTCACCTGGTACGATGATGACGGGTCGGTCTACGACGACTCCAAGTCGATCAAGATCGCCTGATCCCGTCCGGATCTCAAAGGCAAGCGCCTCGTCCGCCACTCCGGTGGGCGAGGTGGATACCCAAGGGAGGATATGGAATGAACTATAAGGCAATGACTGCCATCGCCGCTGCGCTGACCCTGCCGATGGCCGCCTTTGCGGAGCCGGACGATGACACGCTGGTGGTGAACGACGAGATCGAGATGATCACCAAGGCTGCCGCTCCGGCGCACCTGTCGGATGTGATGGACGAGGTCATGTCGGGCTGGCACTTCCGCTCGGACGAAACCCAGGCGCTGCAAATGGATGACTTCGAAAACCCGGCGATGGTTTTCGTCGATCAAGCCATGGACGCATGGAATGCGGCTGACGGCTCTGAAGGCAAGTCCTGTGCGTCTTGTCATGAGGATGTCGAGACCAGCATGAAGGGCGTGCGCGCGGTCTATCCGAAGTGGAACGAAGAGGCCGGTGAAGTGCGCACTCTGGCGATGCAGATCAACGACTGCCGCGAGAACCAGATGGGCGCGAAGGCGTGGAAATACGACGGTGGTGACATGGGCGCGATGGAGGCTCTGATCTCTGTCCAGTCGCGCGGCATGCCCGTCAATGTGGCCATCGACGGTCCGGTTCAGGCGACCTGGGAACAGGGCAAGGAACTGTACTATACGCGCACTGGCCAGCTGGAACTGTCCTGCGCCAACTGCCACGAAGACAGCTATGGCATGATGATCCGTGCGGATCACCTCAGCCAGGGCCAGATCAACGGCTTCCCCACCTATCGCCTGAAGAACGCCAAGCTGAACACCGTTCACGCGCGTTTCAAAGGCTGTGTGCGTGACACCCGCGCCGAAACCTACAAGCCCGGCTCGGCTGAATTCGTTGCACTGGAACTCTATGTCGCCTCGCGCGGCAACGGCCTGTCGGTCGAAGGCCCGTCTGTCCGTAACTAAACCCGAAGTACCCCGTGTCATCTTCATGGCACGGGGTGTTTCGCCTCTTTAACATTCATACATGCGAATATGTCGTATGTTTACACAGGATATCAGAGTAACATGATCTCGCGCCGTGATTTTCTGCAGGTTTCGATGGCCGCCTCTGCCCTGGTCGGGGCATCCGGTTTTGGCAATTGGGGGCGTCTTGCGGCGCAGCAAAGCCTGACACAGGACCAGTTGCTGGAGTTCGATACCTTCGGCAACATCAGCATCATCCATGTCACCGACATTCACGCACAGCTGAAGCCGATCTATTTCCGCGAGCCCTCGATCAACCTCGGGGTTGGCGCGAACAAGGGTCAGGTTCCGCATATCACCGGTGCCGACTTCCGCAAGGCCTATGGCATTGCCGATGGCAGCCCGTCCGCTTACGCGCTCACCTATGACGATTTTTCCTCCCTCGCCAAAGGGTACGGGCGCGTTGGCGGTCTGGACCGCATGTCGACAGTCATCAACGCTATCCGCGCGGATCGCCCCGATGCGCTTTTGCTGGATGGCGGCGATACCTGGCACGGCTCCATGACCTGCTACAAGACCGAAGGTCAGGACATGGTCAACGTGATGAATGCTCTGAAACCTGACGCCATGACCTTCCACTGGGAGTTCACACTGGGGTCCGAACGTGTTCAGGAAATCGTCGAAGGACTGCCCTTTGCCGCCCTTGGTCAGAATATCTTTGACGCCGAATGGGATGAGCCGGCGGAACTCTTCAAGCCTTACAAGTTCTTTGACCGTGGCGGCGCCAAGGTCGCGGTGATCGGTCAGGCCTTCCCCTATATGCCGATCGCGAATCCCGGCTGGATGTTCCCTGAATACTCCTTCGGGATCCGGGACGAGAACATGCAGGCCATGGTGGACGAGGTTCGCGAGGCGGGCGCCGATGTCGTAGTCGTCCTGTCGCACAACGGGTTTGACGTGGACAAGAAGATGGCCAGCGTCGTCACCGGCATCGACGTGATCCTGTCGGGTCACACACACGATGCGCTGCCCGAGCCGGTTCTGGTGGGCAAGACCCATATCATCGCCTCCGGGTCCAACGGCAAATTCGTCTCCCGCGTGGATCTGGACGTGCGCGATGGTCAGATGATGGGCCTCAAGCACAAGCTGATCCCGATTTTCTCTGATGTGATCGCGCCCGATCCGGTGATCTCCAAGCTGATCGACGAGCAGCGCGCCCCCTTCAAGGCTGAGCTGGAAGAGGTGATCGGCCAGACCGACTCGCTCCTTTATCGTCGCGGCAATTTCAACGGTACCTGGGATGACCTGATCTGCGATGCGCTGCTGAGTGAGCGCGAAGCCGATATCGCCATGTCGCCCGGTGTGCGCTGGGGGCCGTCGCTGATCCCGGGCGATGAGATCACCCGCGAAGATATCTGGAATGTTACCTCCATGTCTTACGGTGCAGCCTACCGTACCGAGATGACGGGGGAATTCATCAAGGTGATCCTCGAAGACGTTGCCGACAACATCTTCAACCCGGACCCCTACTACCAGCAGGGCGGCGACATGGTGCGGATCGGTGGCATGGGCTACCGCATCGACATCACCAAGCCGCAGGGCGAGCGCATTAGCGAGATGACACTGCTGAAGACCGGAGAGGCGATCGATCCGAGCAAATCCTACGTTGTGGCTGGCTGGGCCAGCGTCAACGAGGGCACCGAAGGACCGCAGATCTGGGATGTCGTCGAAAACCACATCAAGAAAATGGGTACCGTCACGGTGACCCCGAATAACTCGGTCAAGGTGGTCGGGGCCTAAGGGCCCGACCGTCTTCCGGGCAAACTTTGCGCCGATGAGAACCGGGAGCGGATCTCGTCTTTATACGGAGGCATGAACAAGATGAGCGATAATTCAAAGGGTTTCACCCCCTCGCGCCGTCAGTTTCTGGCAGGTGCGGCAGCAGCCGGGGCTGGCAGCGCGGTTGCGGGCGCGGCCCAGGCAGCGGGTCCTGACCCGCTGATCACCGAGGTCCAGGAATGGGCCAGCGGTCTGGGCGATGGCGTGGATGCCACCCCCTATGGTCTGCCGATCAGCTATGAATCGGATGTGATCCGCCGCAACGTGGAATGGCTGACCGCCGATACGATCTCTTCGATCAACTTCACCCCGATCCACGCGCTGGACGGCACCATCACGCCCCAGGGCTGCGCCTTTGAGCGTCACCATTCGGGTGCGATCGAGCTGAAGAAGGAAGACTACCGCCTGATGATCAACGGTCTGGTCGACACGCCGCTGGTCTTCTCTTACGCGGATCTGGAGCGTTTCCCGCGCGAGAACCATGTCTACTTCTGCGAATGCGCGGCAAACTCAGGCATGGAATGGGCTGGTGCCCAGCTGAACGGCGCTCAGTTCACCCACGGCATGATCCACAACATGGAATACTCGGGCGTTTCCCTGCGCACGCTTCTGCAAGAGGCAGGCTTGGACGCTGCGGGCGATCTCAAGGACAAGTGGGTCTACGTGGAAGGCGCGGATGCGTCGTCCAACGGCCGCTCGATCCCGATGGAAAAGGCACTGGACGACGTTCTGGTCGCCTTCAAGGCAAACGGTGAAGCCCTGCGCAAAGAGCACGGCTATCCGGTGCGCCTGGTTGTTCCCGGTTGGGAAGGCAACATGTGGGTGAAATGGCTGCGCCGGATCGAAGTGATGGATGGCCCGGTCGAATCCCGCGAGGAAACCTCGAAGTACACCGACACGCTGGAAGACGGCACCAGCCGCAAGTGGACCTGGGAAATGGATGCCAAATCCGTTGTCACCAGCCCCAGCCCGCAGTCGCCGATCACCCATGGCAAGGGTCCGCTGGTCATCACCGGTCTGGCCTGGTCCGGTCGCGGCACCATCACCGGCGTCGATGTCTCCATCGATGGCGGCAAGACCTGGAGTGAGGCACGCCTCGCGGCGCCTGGCACCGACAAGGCGCTGACGCGCTTTTATCTCGATATCAACTGGGACGGTCAGGAGATGTTCCTGCAAAGCCGCGCCCGCGACAGTTCCGGTTACGTGCAGCCGACCAAGGCGCAGCTGCGCGAGGTGCGCGGCCTGAACTCGATCTATCACAACAATGCCATCCAAACCTGGTGGGTGAAGGCAAACGGAGAGGCGGAAAATGTCGAAGTTTCCTAATCTGATCGCAGCAACCGCAATGGCAGCTGCCCTGGCGGCGCCTGCTTATGCAGAAAAATTCGGATTGGGCCGCCCGGCGCTGCCCGAAGAAATCGCGGCATGGGATCTCGATGTCAGCCCTGATGGCACCGGACTGCCCGCGGGCTCGGGCGATGTGCTGACCGGGGAAGAGGTCTTTGCAGAGAAATGTGCCATCTGCCACGGTGACTTTGCCGAAGGTGTGGACAACTGGCCCAAACTGGCTGGCGGTGCAGGGACGCTGGACCATGAGGATCCTCTGAAGACGGTCGGCTCCTACTGGCCGCATCTGTCCACCGCCTGGGACTACGTGAACCGCTCGATGCCCTTCGGTGCGGCGCAGACCCTGACCCCGGATGAGGTCTATGCCATCGTGGCCTATATCCTCTACTCCAACGACCTGGTGGATGAAGAATTCACCCTGTCGAACGAGACCTTCAAGGATGTGGAACTGCCCAACGCCGACGGGTTCATCATTGATGATCGCCTGACCACCGAGGCGCATTTCTGGACCGATACCCCTTGCATGGAAAACTGCAAGGACACCGTGGAGATCACGATGCGGGCTGCGGTTCTTGACGTGACCCCGGATGAGACCGGCTCGGTGCCTCCGGCAGAAAGCGCTGAGGCGGGTGTTGAAGAAGCTGCAGCCGAGCCCGCCGCCGAGCCCGCTGCCGAGGTTGCGGCGCTCGATCCGGAACTCGTGGCCGAAGGTGAAAAGGTCTTCAAGAAGTGCAAATCCTGCCACCAGGTCGGTGACAAGGCCAAGAACAAGACCGGTCCGGTTCTGAATGGTATTGTCGGCGCGACTGCGGGGGCGGTCGAAGGTTTCCGCTATTCCAAGGCGATGGAAGGTGCGGGGCAAGACGGACTCGTGTGGAGCGAAGAGGAGCTTGCGGCCTTCCTTGAAAAACCGAAAGCCTATATGAAGAAGACCAAGATGTCCTTTGCCGGCCTGAAAAAGGAAGAGGATATCGAAGCGGTGATTGCATACCTGAAATCCTTCGACGGATGATGCCATGAGGATCTGGATAACAACCTTTGCGGTCTTTGCCGCGCTCTCGGGCGCGGCAGGATCTGATGAGGTTGCCGTTCAGATTGGCGATGCAGAGAGAGGCGCGGAAATATTCCGCGCCTGTTCTGTTTGTCACGACGTAGGGCAGGGGGCGAAGCACCGCGTTGGTCCGCATCTGAACGGTATTTTCGATCGTCCTGCAGCGGGGTTTGAGGACTTCAAGTATTCCAAGGGGATCATTCGCGCACGGCGCGATGGCCTTGTTTGGGATCTCGAAAGGCTCGATGCCTATATCGAAAATCCAAAGGCGCTGGTCAGTGGCACAAGGATGAGTTTCCGCGGCATCAAGGACCCGCAGGACCGCCGTGATGTCCTGGCCTATCTGCGCCAGTTCTCGGCCAGTCCACAGGACATCCCCGAAGCAGCCCCCACGGCCCTGAAGCGGGAGATCGAACTTGATGAGGCAATCCTGTCCATTGAAGGAGATCCGGAATACGGCGAGTACCTGTCGACCGAATGTACCACCTGTCACCAGATTGGCGGGGACTATGAAGGCATTCCGGTGATTACGGGTTGGCTGGAGGAGGATTTTGTCACGGCCATGCATGCCTACAAGCAAAAGATCAGGCCACATCCGGTGATGCAGATGATGGCCGGACGGCTTGCGGATGAGGAAATAGCCGCATTGGCCGCCTATTTTGCCGCGCTGGAGTGATGCTCCGGCGCTTTTTGTTTTCAAAGGGAGGAGAAAAACAAATGACAATCGACAGACGCAGTTTCCTTGGGGCTGGCGTAGCTGCTGCCGCGGCCTTGCAGGCGCCCGCAGTCCTGGGGCAGGCGCGCCCGCGCGTGGTGGTGATCGGCGGCGGCGCAGGCGGCGCGACTGCGGCCCGATATATTGCCAAGGGGGCGAAGGGGGCGATCGACGTCACCCTGGTCGAGCCAAGCCGCAGCTATTACACCTGTTTCTTCTCGAACCTCTACATCGGGGGATTTCGCGAGTTGTCCAGCATCGCGCATAGCTATGGAACCCTTGCCAGCGATTACGGCATCAACGTGGTACATGACTGGGCCACCGGGATCGACCGCGAGGCGCGCACCGTCAGCCTCGCCGGGGGCGCTTCGCTGCCCTATGACCGGCTGATCCTGTCGCCGGGCATCGATTTCGTCGATGGTGCAGTTGAAGGCTGGGACGTCAGCGCTCAGAACAAGATGCCCCATGCCTATAAGGCGGGGTCTCAATCGGAACTCCTCAAGGCGCAGATCGAAGCGATGCCCGAGGGCGGCACCTTTGTCATGGTCGCGCCGCCCAACCCCTATCGCTGCCCGCCCGGACCTTATGAGCGGGTATCCATGGTGGCGCATGTCCTGAAGGCAAAGAACCCGACGGCCAAGATCATCGTCGCCGATCCAAAGCCAAAGTTTTCGAAGATGGCGCTCTTTCAGGAAGGCTGGGCCAATCATTATGACGGCATGATTGACTGGATCGGAGCGGAATTCGGCGGCGGCAATGTATCGGTCAATCCCGAGGCCATGACCGTCATGATCGACGGCGAAGAGGTCAAGGCGGATGCCTGCAACGTCATCCCTGCGATGAAGGCGGGCCGCATCTGCGAGATGGCCGGGATCACCGAAGGCAACTGGGCGCCGGTGGACGGTCGCACCATGCAAAGCCGGGTTGATGAGAACATCCACGTGCTGGGCGATGCCTGTGCGCAAGGCGACATGCCGAAATCGGGCTTTTCCGCCAATAGCCAGGCCAAGGTGGCGGCAATGGCGGTGCGTGCTGCGCTGACCGGATCCAAGATGTTCCCGGCCAAGTTCTCGAATACCTGCTGGTCGCTGATCGACACCAACGATGGTGTGAAGGTTGGCGCGACCTACGAGGCCACCGAAGAGAAGATTGCCAAGGTCGATGGATTCATCTCCCAGACCGGTGAAAACGCCGAACTGCGTCAGGCCACCTATGAGGAAAGCATCGGCTGGTACGCCGGTATCACAAAGGACATGTTTGGCTAAGCCGACGTTTCATTGTGGATGGCATGTTTCAGGGGCGTCCGAACGGGCGCCCCTGTTCGTTGTCCAGCCACCAGAGGGGGAGATCGCAGATTGATAGTGTTTGGCTATAGTTGTGATCAGTAAAAATAACTTATTTTTATTATGCGGCTTGGTTAGAATGTTTCTAGGTTAAGGGAGGGAGTGTTCTTCGGCTCGATTCTATCTGTGTTGGCATGTTCCGCGATACTCTATGCCGTTCAGCAGACAGGCCGATTGCGATCAGCACTGGATCTTGTGTGGGACGCGTCCCTGCAGGATGCAGCATAAAGATCGCCGATACAGCACTCTTTCCTGAAGGAAGGCCGATGCTGGGCGTCGTCCAGCATAGTCTTCGCGCCACGACAGATACGAAACGTAGCTTTGATCGGAGAGAGAAATGGACGGAAACGATATTCCTGGCGGCGGCAAATGTCCTGTCATGCACGGCGGGACAACGACTTTTGGCGCGCGCGTCAACAGCGACTGGTGGCCGAACCAGCTGAACCTGCGGATCCTGCATCAGAACTCGGCCAAGTCCGACCCGATGGGGCAGGCATTTGACTATGCCGAGGAATTCAAGAAGCTCGACCTCAAGGCGCTGAAAGAAGACCTTTATGCCCTGATGACAGACAGCCAGGACTGGTGGCCGGCGGATTACGGCCATTATGGCGGTCTGTTCATTCGTATGGCCTGGCACAGTGCAGGCACCTACAGGACCGGCGATGGTCGCGGGGGCGCAGGCACCGGCCAGCAGCGTTTCGCGCCGCTGAACAGCTGGCCTGACAACGGCAACCTCGACAAGGCACGTCGCCTGCTGTGGCCGATCAAGCAGAAGTACGGTAACCAGATTTCCTGGGCCGACCTGATGATCCTGGCGGGCAACTGCGCGCTGGAATCCATGGGCTTCAAGACCTTCGGTTTTGCCGGTGGCCGTGCCGACGTGTGGGAGCCGGAAGAAGACATCTACTGGGGCGCCGAGGAAGAGTGGCTCGCCACCTCCGACAAGGAAAACAGCCGTTACTCGGGCGATCGTGACCTGGAGAACCCGCTGGCTGCCGTGCAAATGGGCCTGATCTACGTGAACCCGGAAGGTCCGGACGGGAACCCGGATCCGCTGCTGTCGGCCCGTGACATCCGCGAGACCTTCGCCCGTATGGCCATGAATGACGAGGAAACCGTCGCCCTGACGGCAGGCGGTCACACCTTTGGCAAGATGCACGGTGCAGGCGATGCCGCCCATGTCGGCCCCGAGCCCGAAGCCGCCCCGATGGAGGCCATGGGATTTGGCTGGATGAGCAGCTACAAGTCCGGCAAGGGCCGTGACACCATCACCTCGGGCCTGGAAGGTGCCTGGACCTCGAACCCGATCCAGTGGGACAACGGCTATTTCGACGTCTTGTTCAAATACGAGTGGGAAAAGGTCAAAAGCCCTGCCGGTGCCTGGGTCTGGACGCCGAAGGACATCCAGGAAGAGGACATGGCGCCCGACCCGGAAGATCCTTCGAAGAAGGTCCCGATCTTCATGTCCACCGCGGACATGGCGATGCGCATGGACCCGGCCTATGAGAAGATCTCGCGCCGCTTCCATGCGAACCCGGATCAGTTCGCCGATGCCTTTGCCCGTGCCTGGTTCAAGCTGACCCACCGTGACATGGGCCCGAAATCGCGCTACCTGGGCGATGAGGTTCCGGCCGAGGACCTGATCTGGCAGGATCCGATCCCACCGGTGGATCATGCCCTGATCGAGGCGGCCGACATCGCCGAGCTGAAAGCGAAAATCGCCGAAAGCGGCCTGACCATTCCTGAGCTGGTCTCGACTGCCTGGGCTTCGGCCTCTACCTTCCGCGGCTCTGACATGCGCGGTGGTGCCAATGGCGCCCGCATCCGCCTGGCGCCGCAAAAGGACTGGGAAGCCAACCAGCCCGAACAGCTGGCCCGCGTGCTGGGTGTTCTGGAAGGCATCCAGGGTTACTTCAATGCCGAGCGTACGGACGGCAAGAAGGTGTCGCTGGCGGATCTGATCGTCCTTGGCGGCTCTGTCGGGATCGAACAGGCAGCCAAGGCAGCCGGTCAGGACATCGAAGTGCCCTTCACTCCGGGCCGCATGGACGCAAGTGCCGAGCAGACCGATGTGGAGGCCTTCGAGGTGCTGGAGCCGGTTTCCGATGGTTTCCGCAACTATCAGAAGACCCGTTTCACGGTGGCGCCTGAAGAAATGATGCTCGACAAGGCACAGCTTCTGACCCTGACCGCACCGGAAATGACCGCTCTGGTCGGTGGCCTGCGGGTGTTGAACACCAATGTGGGTCAGACACGGCACGGCGTCTTCACGGATCGCCCGGAAACCCTGACAAACGACTTCTTTGTCAACGTTCTGGATATGGCAACCGAATGGAAGCCGGTCTCCGAAGACGCCCAGGAGTTCGAGGGCCGCGACCGCGCCAGCGGTGAGGTCAAATGGACCGCGACCCGCTGCGATCTGGTGTTCGGCTCCAACTCGCAACTGCGGGCCCTGGCCGAGGTTTACGCCCAGTCCGACAACGGTAACAAGTTCGTCAATGACTTCGTTGCCGCCTGGACCAAGGTGATGAACGCGGATCGCTTCGATCTGGCCTGACCCGGTTCAAAGATCACTCGAACGCCCCGGCCTTGTGCCGGGGCGTTTCTTTTGAAAAGCCCTGCCTGGAAATCTGGGTTCAGGACCAGCCCTTGCGGAAGAAATGCGGGCTGGCGCCGAACTTGCGTTTGAACTGGCGCGAGAAATGCGTGGTGCTGTTGAAGCCCGAAGCCAGCGCGATTTCCGTCACCGACATCGAGGTTTCATTCATCAGCGCAAAGGCATGGCTGAGGCGCATGTCGCAATAGACCTGCATCGGACTTTGGTCGAGATAGCGCGAGAAAAGCCGCTCCAGCTGGCGGCGCGAGATATCGAGCCGTGTGCATAGGTCACTGATCTGCAAGGGTTCCTCGATGGCTTCCTGCATCAGTTGCAAGGCATTCAGAAGCCGCTGATTGCGGCTGCCGATGGCGACTGCAAAGTTCGATTTCTGCGGTGCGGCCTGCCCCCCGGAGCGCACATGCAGGCACATGTCCGCCACGATGATGGCAAGCTGTTTGCCGTGGCGGGCTTCGATGAGGTTCAGCATCAGGTCCGTCGCCGCATTGCCGCCGCCGCAGGTCATCAGGGAACCCGAAATCTCGAACGTATTGCCGGTGGGGGTTAGGCGCGGAAAACGCTCGATGAAACCCGGCTGATTTTCCCAATGCAGGGTAAAGGCCTGATCCTTGATCAAACCGGCCTGAGCGAGGGCAAAGGCCCCGGTGCAAATACCACCGATGGAACGGCCAAACCGGCTTTCGCGGCGCAGCCAGTTGAGCGTTGCCTCTCCGGCGCTGCTATGGGGCTCAACGCCAGCGCAGACAAATCCCAGGCTGTCCGTCGGCAGAGGGCGCAGCGCCATGTCGGGCGTGATGGTCATCCCGTTGGAGCAGCGGATCGGCGCCCCATCCTCGGTCATCACGAACCAACGGTAGAGGCGTGTATTGGTCACCTGGTTGGCGATCCGCAAAGGCTCTATCGCGGCAGCGACCGGAAGCATGGTGGCTTTGTTCAGCAGCAGGAAATAGAAATCCTGCGGCGCCCCGTCAAAGGGAAGGTCCAGCTTGGCGGCAGCACCTTTCTGAACAAAACTGTCATCGGTCATGGCAGGGATCCGGGGCGGTCGATCATAGATGTGTTAGTCCAGACTGGCCCAGAGATGCCCGGAATTTGCGACAGCCAAGCAATGAATTGCGACGTGTTCCGGCTGCCGCATCCGCTTTTGGCGTTTCGTAAATTCTAAGTGCGCCTCTTGCAGCCGTTTGGGGCCGGCACTAAGACTCAGGTAATACATGGTCGGGTATGATACCGGACATAAACCAACGCAGGCAGGTTCTAATGATTGATCCCACAGAAACATACATGAACACTCTGGTGCCCATGGTGGTCGAACAGACCAGCCGGGGAGAGCGCGCATACGATATCTTCTCGCGCCTGCTGAAAGAGCGTATCATCTTCCTCAATGGGCCGGTTCATGACGGAATGAGCTCGCTGATCGTGGCGCAGCTGTTGCACCTTGAGGCGGAAAACCCGTCCAAGGAAATCTCGATGTACATCAACTCCCCCGGTGGTGTGGTGACTTCGGGTCTGTCGATCTACGACACCATGCAGTACATCAAGCCGAAGGTGTCGACCCTGGTGATCGGGCAGGCGGCTTCCATGGGGTCGCTGCTGCTGACGGCGGGCGAACCTGGCATGCGGTTCTCGCTGCCCAACAGCCGCGTTATGGTGCACCAGCCTTCCGGCGGCTATCAGGGGCAGGCGACGGACATCATGATCCACGCCGAGGAAACGCTGAAGCTGAAGCGCCGCCTCAATGAGATTTATGTCAAGCACACCGGTCAGGAATACGAACGGATCGAAAGCGCCCTCGAGCGTGACAACTTCATGTCGCCCGAAGAGGCAAAAGCCTTTGGTCTGATCGACGAAATCGTCGAGAATCGTGCCAAGGGTGATGAGGATATCAGCTGAGCCCGGTAAATCATCGGGCTCGTGTGCCCTATCCCTTTGGGGCACACTTTCACATTGTGACCGCTTGAGCAGTGTCTTAAGCTGTCAAAAAGGCGGGTAGGACGGGGGCTCTCCCGCCGAAGCGGACTGAAAGGTAGAACATGGCAACGAACTCAAGCGGCGACAGCAAGAACACGCTTTACTGCAGCTTCTGCGGCAAGAGCCAGCATGAGGTGCGAAAGCTGATTGCAGGACCGACCGTGTTCATCTGCGACGAATGCGTCGAGCTGTGCATGGACATCATCCGCGAAGAAACCAAGGCATCGGGCCTGAAGGCCACCGACGGTGTGCCCACGCCCAAGGACATCTGTGAGGTTCTGGACGATTACGTGATCGGTCAGGCCACGGCCAAACGGGTTCTGTCGGTCGCCGTACACAACCACTACAAGCGTCTCAATCACGCGCAGAAATCGGCCAGCGATATCGAACTGGCGAAGTCCAACATCCTGCTGATCGGCCCCACCGGCTGCGGCAAGACACTGCTGGCGCAGACGCTGGCACGGATTCTGGATGTGCCCTTCACCATGGCGGATGCGACGACGCTGACCGAAGCCGGTTACGTCGGTGAGGACGTCGAGAACATCATCCTCAAGCTGCTGCAGGCTTCGGAATACAACGTCGAGCGTGCACAGCGCGGCATCGTCTATATTGACGAGGTCGACAAGATCACCCGCAAGTCGGAAAATCCGTCGATCACCCGCGATGTTTCGGGCGAGGGGGTGCAGCAGGCACTTCTGAAACTGATGGAAGGTACCGTGGCCTCGGTTCCGCCTCAGGGTGGGCGCAAGCATCCGCAGCAGGAATTCCTGCAGGTGGATACCACGAACATCCTGTTCATCTGTGGCGGCGCCTTTGCCGGTCTGGACCGGATCATTGCTGCACGTGGCAAAGGGTCTGCCATGGGCTTTGGCGCCGATGTGCGCGACAATGACGATCGTGGTGTGGGTGAGATTTTCCAGGATCTCGAGCCTGAGGATCTGCTGAAGTTCGGCCTGATCCCGGAATTCGTCGGCCGTCTGCCGGTTCTGGCAACGCTCGAAGATCTGGATGAGGATGCGCTCGTCACCATCCTGACCAAGCCCAAGAACGCGCTGATCAAACAGTACCAGCGCCTGTTCGAGCTGGAAGACACCGAACTCGATTTCACCGAGGAGGCGCTTCTGGCCATCGCCAAGCGGGCGATCGAACGCAAGACCGGTGCCCGTGGTCTGCGCTCGATCCTCGAAGACATCCTGCTCAATACCATGTTCGAACTGCCTGGTATGGGCAATGTCACCAAGGTCGTGGTCAACGAGGAAGCCGTGAATTCGGATGCGCAGCCCTTGATGATCTATGCCGATGAAAAGGAATCCGCCTCGGCTGGATAAATAGCCGATGTGGATCGCATTCGCGCTGATGCGCGGAGGGGCGAACGTCGCACTGACGTTCGCCTTTTTCTATGGGGTGTGGTGGTATCTTTTTACCTGGATGCCCGAAAAGGCCCGCCAGACATATGATCCGATTTATGCGCGTGATGTTTTTGCCGGGCGCTTTCCTGTGGCAGAGGTTCTTGCGACGCGCCGCTATCACGCCAGGGATGCCGAACTCTGGGATTGTACCTATGCCATCGCGCGCTTGGGGCCGGACACGCCAGAGCGGCCGCCTACATGGCAGGATATGGAGATCGCATGGGACCTGAGGTTTGGCGGGGAATGGATCGAAACGTCGGCGGCGGAGCTACCTGTGAATTACCATGACAACATCGACTTATGCGCCAAGTATTGGCCACCCGCGCTGTTCACTGAATTGAAGGACACTCTCTACAGTCCCGGTGCATGGTTCGTGTCCAGACAGTATTCGGATACCTTGCATCTTTACAGCAAGCAGAGGCGGATTGCCGCTCGCATTCGCTTTGGGGATTGATCGGTGCAATTGGGCTGCAAGGCCCGGCACAAGAAAACCCGCAGGCCGGTCTGGGCGCTGCGGGTGACTTTTCTGTTCTGAGCGTGGGATCAGTTCCGGCGCAGCGGGATCCGCAGTGCGAAACTCAGCACCGTGGCCTTGTTGTCGAAGGTAAACGGTGTACGCGGCCCATTCCCATTGTCCGAAAGAACCGTCGAGCCGCCCTCTGCCTTGCCGTAGTCGAAATAGCGCAGAGAGGTTTCCAAGATGATCGGGAATTGGCCGGGGTTGTTGACCGCGTAAGAGAAGCCCGCCCCGATCGACCACGCGAAATCCACGTTCTTGTCGCCGCTGAAGGTCCGTGTCGGGCGGGTGGCGGACGGGTTCACACGGGTCCAGTTGCCCATGTCGTTTTCAGCCGCACCAAGGCCAACCACAAAGAAGGGCTGGAACGCGCCGCTGTTGCCCTGTGCCTCGAGCGGGGAATAATAGATCGAGGCCATGGCGCCGCGCGTCGAAACCGATGCCTGAGTGATATCGGCATGGGTGCTGCAGAGCGAGCCGTCAGAGGCACCGGAACAGGGGCCGGTGACGTCAGAGGTGCCGGTGGCAAAGAGGCCCAGCTCCCCGCGCAGCCCGTTTCCCCAATCCAGTCCGAAAGCGAGAGAGCCAAAGGCTTCGTCCGAGCCGTCAACATTGAAGGAAACGGTGGGCGTTGTCGGGTCCGGCGCGTTCCAGAAGCCACCGCTCCCATCCGGGCTCATCCAGCCAAGCTCACCTTTGATGTAGGGAGAGGCCCCGAAGAACGGCGCCGAGATGTCTGCAGCGGCTGCCGAAACCGACATGGAAAAGCCTGCTACTGCGGCCAGAACGAGAGTTTTGTTCGCCATGATGTCTGATGTCCGTGATTGCGGTTGCTTGCCGTAAAATCGGACCCCAGAGCAGGACTCGCAATGGGATATACCTGCAGAGAGGCATAATGAGGCTTCATGTTGCACTTATGTCAAAATTTCAGGTTTGAAGTGATGCTTTGGCAGGCCTTGGCAACATGCGCCGAGTGTGGTCATGAGGACTTGCATGTCTGGATATGGAGAAGGTGATGATCAGGCGCATTTCGTCGGGTGGAGAATTTGAAAAGAAAGTGGGCTATTGCCGCGCCGTCGTCGCGGGCGGTTTCGTGCACGTGGCCGGCACCGTTGGACAGGGTGAAGATGTGGTTTCTCAATGTCGTGCGGCACTGGAGATCATCGAAAAAGCGCTTTCCGAGGCGGGAGCGTCTTTTGCGGATGTGGTGCGGGTGAACTATTACCTGCCTGACGCCGCCGAGTTCGAGCCCTGCTGGCCGATGTTGGCTGAGGCTTTTGGTGACAACCCTCCTGCCGCCACCATGATCGAATGCGGGTTGATCGACCCTAAGTACCGCATCGAAATCGAGGTAACAGCCCTGGCTCCGCAAGGGACCTGACCACCTTGACGCAGCATGTGGCGTTCTGTAGCGATGTGGCAGGCTGCCAGGGCCTGCCGCTCGCACCGGGTATCGGTTGGTGAACATGGTGATTTGACAACAGCCTTCCTGATACGCTTTGGCATGGAAATGGCAATGCGGGCACCGTTTCAGTCTCTGCCGTTGCAAAGGGACAGGCGCAATGCGCGATTTCACCGATTCAAAATCCATGGCCAAAACCCTGCGTGCGGGTCTCGCCGCGCAAGGCGTTGACATCAGTCACGCGCAGGCGCTTGAGCTTGTGGCGCGACAATTCGGCGTCGCGGATTGGAATACCCTCTCTGCTCAGATCCTGGCCCGGCAGGCCAGGCCGCTGGTCAGGCCCGCAATCCCGATCATTCGCAGCTTTGACGATGACCAGGCGCGTGACTTCTATGTCGACTACCTGGGGTTTTCGGTCGAATGGCAGTATCGTCATGCCGACGATCTACCGCTCTACATGCAGATCTCGCGGTCCGAGTGCCTGTTGCACATCAGCGGTCATCATGGCGATGCGACGCCTGGCGGGCGCAGCTTTATCCGGATCGAAGGGATCAAATCCTTCCATGGCGAACTTCAATCCAAGGAGTATCGGAACCTCAAACCGGGTCTGGACCGGCAGCCCTGGGGACTTGAAGTGAACCTGACGGATCCCTTCGGGAACCGGCTCACCTTTTGCGAACAGCGTGGTCAAGACTGATGTGACGGCATTCGGAGGCGGGCAGACACCGATGGTCAACCAATGGCCGCGTTGACACTGGACCTTGGCGACAAATTGCGCCATATCGGTGTCAACACTGTCGGAGGTACCCATGGGAATCCTGAACACTCTTTTGCGCGCTGTGACCTGGTGGAACGGCTCAACGCTCAATACCGCCATTTATACCCGTCGCAAGGGCACCAAGGTTGGCGAGGATGACCAGGGCAACGTGTTCTATCGCAATGCCGATGACAGCCGCCGCTGGGTGATTTTCAACGGCGAGGCGGAAGCCTCGCGCGTGAGCCCGGATTGGCATGGCTGGCTGCACCGCACCTTTGATGAGGTCCCAAGCGACAAGCCGCTGGCGCATAAAGCTTGGGAAAAACCGCATCAGGAGAACCTGACCGGCACGGCTATGGCCTATGCGCCGACGGGCTCGATCCGCCGCGCTGGCGAGCCGGATCAGCGCAGCGATTACGAAGCCTGGGTGCCAGAATAACCTGGCTGCCGCATGTGCTGTGCAGTCAGCCCTGATTGATCGAAATAGGCAGACGATATGTCTCAAAATACCACAGAGGTTCTTGCGGGCGGCGTCGTGGTCGCTGCGGCGCTTGCCTTCGCCATTTATGCCGGTCAGGCCGCAGGCCTGTCGAGCGGTGGGGCGGGCTATCCGCTGACCGCCTCCTTTCGCTCTCTCGAGGGGGTGACGGTCGGCACTGATGTACGGCTTGCAGGCGTCAAGATCGGCACCGTGACCGGCGTCGAACTCAATCCTGAAACCTTTCGGGCCGACACCAGCTTCACGGTGCGCGAGGGGATCGTGATCCCGGACGACAGCTCGGTGGTGATCTCCTCCGAAGGTCTCTTGGGCGGCAACTTTGTCGAGATCATGCCGGGTGGATCGCCCCTCAACCTGGAACCAGGCGAAGAGATCCTCGACACGCAAGGCGCCGTGAGCCTGATCTCTCTTCTGGTCAAATTCGTGGCCGGGGGGGATGACGGCAGCGGGGACGAGCAGTGATCCTGAACCGGATCGCTCGGGTCTGCTCTGTCGGGCTTGCCTTGGTATCGGCTCCTCTTTGGGGGCAAGAGCCGCAGGGGGCAGTGTCCGGCTCTGCCGCTCTGATGCGGGGGCTGGACAAGGTCAATGGTCGCACCGTGGATGTCACTATTCCCGTTGGCGGGACGGCTGAAATTCTTGGCCTTTTGGTGACCCTGACGGATTGCCGCTTCCCGGCGGACAACCCCACGGGGGATGCCTATGCCTATGCCACCATTCGCAGCCCCAAAGATGGTGAGGTCTTTTTTGAAGGGTGGATGATTGCCTCCAGCCCGGCGCTGAATGCGCTGGATCACAATCGCTACGATGTCTGGGTCATCCGCTGCAAAAGCGAGTGAGGCTCGGGTATCTGGGGGGCCGTGAAGTCGGCGGTCTGATCCAAGGCCTCTCTCAGGAAATCCCGGTAGGCCCTGCGGCTGATCTCGATTCCGCCAAGTGAGGCCAGGTGCGCGGTGATGAACTGGGTGTCGCACATGACAAAACCGGCCTGCCGAAGCCTGTCTACCAGATAGGCAAGGGCAACCTTTGAGGCATCCCGAACCCGCGAGAACATGCTTTCCCCGAAAAAGGCCCCACCGAGAGAAACGCCATAGACGCCGCCGGCAAGCTGTCCCTTGTGCCAGACCTCCAGCGAATGCCCGTGGCCCATACGGTGAAGATCCAGGTATCGCGCGAAGATCTCGGAATTGATCCAGGTGTCGGGGCGGTCTGCACACCCTTCGACGACGCCGCTGAAATCGCGATTGACGGTGATAGTGAACCCGCCATTTCGGATCCGTTTGGCCAGCGAACGGGAGATGTGAAACCCATCAAGAGGAAGGATCCCGCGCCGTTTGGGGTCCACCCAGAAGATCTCGGGATCGTCGCGATGTTCCGACATCGGAAAGACCCCTATGGAATAGGCATGCAGCAAAAGTTCGGGGGTAAGGCTCATCAGGTCGGCCCCGTTTGCCGTTTGGAGTGTTTCGCCGCATGGGTTTGCGGCGCGTCGTGGTGCACTCTTCCAGGGGGGGGAAGGGCGGATCCGGCAGGGCGCTTGTTTGAATGCGCCCTGCCGACAGTCTTGGCCTTATCCGGCCATGTTCTCTTGCAGCCAGCGTTCCAGCCAGTGGATGTCATAGTCACCTGTCAGCACGTCGCGTTCCTGCAGCAGAGCATGGAACAGTGGCACGGTGGTGTCGACGCCATCCACGATCAGCTCGCCCAGGGCGCGGCTCAGTCGGGCCAGCGCTTCGGGACGGTCACGGCCGTGGACGATCAGCTTGCCAATGAGGCTGTCGTAGTAGGGCGGGATCGAATAGCCGTCATACAATGCCGAGTCCATGCGGACACCCAGACCGCCGGGCGCATGAAACGCAGTGATCTTGCCGGGGCAGGGAGTGAAGTTCGGCAGTTTTTCGGCATTGATCCGCACTTCGATGGCGTGGCCGTTGATCACCAGATCGTCCTGGGTGAAGGACAGCGGCAAACCGGCTGCAACGCGGATCTGTTCGCGCACCAGATCGACACCAAAGATCCCTTCGGTCACCGGGTGTTCCACCTGCAGACGGGTGTTCATCTCGATGAAGTAGAATTCTCCATCCTCATAGAGGAATTCCACGGTTCCGGCACCGGAATATCCCATCTTGCCAATGGCATCAGCGCAGATCTTACCGATCCGAGCACGCTCTTCGGGCGTGATCGAGGGGCCGGGCGCTTCTTCGAATACCTTCTGGTGACGGCGCTGAAGCGAGCAGTCCCGCTCGGCCAGATGCAGGCCGGTCCCCTTGCCGTCGCCAAAGACCTGGACCTCGATGTGACGGGGCTTCTGGAGGTATTTCTCCATGTAGACCTCGTCGTTGCCAAAGGCGGCCTTGGCTTCGGAGCGCGCGGTGGAGAAGGCTGCTTCCAGCTCGGCCTCATTGCGGGCGACCTTCATGCCGCGCCCGCCGCCGCCGGCCGTGGCCTTGATGATCACGGGGTAGCCCATATCAGCGGCAGCCGCCTTGGCCGTGGCCGTATCGGGCACACCACCATCCGAGCCGGGCACTACCGGAATGCCAAGTTCCTTGGCTGTTTCCTTGGCGGTGATCTTGTCACCCATGATGCGGATATGCGCAGCCGAAGGGCCGATGAAGGTCAGGCCATGGTCTTCGACGATCTGCACGAAGTTGGCGTTCTCGGACAGGAAGCCATAGCCGGGATGGATCGCCTGAGCTCCGGTGATCTCGCAGGCCGAGATGATCGCGGGGATCGACAGGTAGCTTTGGCTGCCCGCAGGCGGTCCGATGCAGACGGATTCGTCGGCCATACGCACGTGCATCGCATCCGCGTCGGCGGTGGAATGCACGGCGACCGACTGGATGCCCATCTCGCGGCAGGCCCGGATCACGCGCAGGGCGATTTCGCCGCGGTTGGCAATCAGGATCTTGTCAAACATGAGGGATCCTTACTCGACGATGACCAGGGGGGATCCGAACTCCACGGCGGCGCCATCTTCGACCAGGATACGCTTGACGGTGCCGGATTTGGGCGCCGGAATGTGGTTCATGGTCTTCATGGCTTCGACGATCAAAAGGGTATCGCCTTCGCTTACGCTGTCACCCACCTTGATGAAGGACGGTGCGCCGGGTTCGGGCTGCAGGTAGACGGTACCGACCATCGGAGAGGTCACGGCACCAGGGTGGCTGGCGGGATCTTCCGGGGCCGCGGCGGTAGCTGCCGGTGCGGCCGGAGCTGCAGCAGGTGCGGCGGCAGGGGCCGCGATGGCCGGAACAGGGGCCGGGGCCGCAACAACAGTCTGGCGCGAGACACGCACGTTCAGGCTGTCGTCCTCGCCGTAATCCCGTTTCACCTGCAGTTCGGTCAGGTCGTTCTCGCGCAGCAGCTCGGCCAGCGCCTTGATGAATGCCACGTCAGCTTCGTGCGTTTTTTCTGTCATTTTTTCCTCAGCCGGTTCCGCCATGCCTGCCATCATGTCGCAGGCGGCAAATTAGGAGCGCTTATAGGCCAAGCTTTACCACAAGGAAAGCGCCGCCGTTCATGCGGTGTTGTACTGCGCACAACATGGGGGCGACGCCAGGGATTCGCAATCGCAGATGGGGGCGGGTGACCTCTGTGCAGGCGGTCAAAGCGGCATGCCGGTCAGTTTGGCGACCAGTTCGGGCAGCTTTCGTGCACCGAACTTTTCCAATAGATGCGCGCGGTGCGTTTCGATCGTGCGATAAGACAGGTCCAGTTTGGCGCCGATCTCCTTCGCCGACAGGCCCTTGCAGGTCAGAATCGCAACCTCGCGCTCACGCGGGGTGAGGCTTACGACCGGGCGATCGTCCGAGATATCCGCAAAAGACCAGATGCCGGTTTGAAACGGGGCCTCTGGGGTCACCGACCGTCCCCGTACCCGGCACCAGAACAACTCTCCCGAACGGCGACGCATGATGCGCTCGTCGCTGTAACTGCCAGTGCGGTGCTCTTCTTCCTGCAAAAGGGCACCAATGCGCTGGAACTCTTCCTGAGTGGGGTAGAGGTCGGCGATCAGCAGGTTTTCATAGTCCTGCGGCTGTCCGCCGAAGGTTGCGGCGAACTGCAGATTGCAGCGCTTGATCACGCGGCGTTCCAGAACGGCAAGGCCAACGGGGGCATGGTCAAAGGCGATATCTGTCATGGTCCCTTTTAACCGGGTATTTTTGCGGAATTGAAGGGGGCAGGGTGGCGTGAGACAAGGATTTATTCCGCAAAGAGGATGTGCGGATTGGGAGGGCAAACATGAATATCGGTCTTTGGCTGGCGCGTCGCGCGGCGTCGGATGGCGCGCGTCCTGCTTTGTTTCTGGGGCAGGATCAGGTGGTGGATTATGGCGGGTTTCACGAGTGCGCGGCGCGGGTTGCGGCCTGGCTGATCGGCAATGGGATCAAGCCGGGGGACCGGGTTGCGATCTTCATGAAGAACTGCCCGGACTACCTGACCACGCTGTATGGGATCTGGTACGCGGGGGCGGCGGCGGTTCCCATCAACGCCAAGCTCCACGGGCGCGAGGCGGCCTATATCCTGTCGGATTCAGGCACGCGGCTGGTCTTTACCTCAACCGGACTGGATAACGCTCTGGCCAAAGCTGACACAACAGTCGAGATCGTCGATCTTGCCAGCGACGCCTATGCTGCGGCGCGGGCAACCGATCCCATTGCAGAACCGTTGCGGCGGGCGCCTGAGGATCTGGCCTGGCTGTTCTATACTTCGGGCACCACCGGCAGGCCCAAGGGTGTGATGATTACCCATCGGATGCTGGTTGCGGTCTCGCTGGCCTATTTTGTCGACGTGGACCAGGCCACGGGCGAGGACCAGATCCTCTATGCCGCGCCGATGAGCCACGGTGCAGGCCTTTACAACATGCTGCATGTGTTGGTGGGGGCGGCGCATGTCTGCCCGGTCTCTGGCGGGTTTGACGAGGCAGAGATCTTCGATCTGGCCGAGCATTTCGGGCGCGTGCAGATGTTTGCAGCGCCCACCATGGTGACCCGCATGACAGCCGTGGCAAAACAGACCGGTCGCACCGGCAGGGGCCTGCGCACCGTGGTCTATGCAGGCGGCCCTATGTATCTGGCCGATATCATCGACGCGGTGGATCATTTCGGGCCGGTCTTCGTGCAGATCTACGGTCAGGGGGAATGCCCGATGGGTATCACCGCCTTGCCGCGTCACGATGTGATTGACCGCAGCCACCCCGACTGGCGCGCGCGCCTCGCCAGCGTTGGCCGCGCCCAAAGTCCGGTGGAGGTGCAGATCGGCACGCCCGAGGGCGAGATTCTGCGGCCCGGCACCATCGGTGAAATCATGGTCCGCGGTGATGCGGTGATGCCCGGATACTGGAATAACCCCAAGGCCAGCGCAAAAACTCTGAAGGGCGGCTGGCTGATGACCGGCGATATGGGGGTAATGGACGATGCCGGATACCTGACGCTTCAGGACCGTTCCAAGGACATGATCATCACCGGGGGCTCCAACGTCTATCCCCGCGAGGTGGAGGAGGTGCTTCTGATGCACCCGGACGTTCAGGAGGTGTCCGTCGTGGGGCGCAAACATCCCGACTGGGGCGAAGAGGTGGTGGCCTTCATCGTCGGGACAGCGGACGAGGCAGAGCTGGACGCCGTTTGCAATGATCAGATCGCGCGGTTCAAGCGGCCCAAGGCCTATATCACCCTGCCGGATCTGCCCAAGAACAACTACGGCAAGGTCCTGAAGACCGAGCTGCGCAAAATGCTGGAGGAAAAGGCATGACGGATCTGAACGGAAGGACGGCGCTTGTCACGGGGTCGGTGCAGGGGATAGGTCTGGCCATCGCGCGGGAACTGGCTGCGGCAGGCGCACGGATTGCTGTGCATGGGATCGCGGACGAAACCACCGCGCAGGCTGCGGTACAGACCCTGAAGGAGGCCGGTGCCCCCGAAGCGCGGTTCTTTCCGGGTGATCTGAGCAACCCGGAAGAGATCGATACGTTGATGGACGCGGTCGCTGACTGGGGTGGGGCCGATATCGTGGTGAACAACGCTGGCATTCAGAAGACCGCTCCCCTGGCAGAGATGCCCCGGGAAACCTGGGATGCCATCCTGGCGGTGAACCTTTCGGCGGCCTTTCACATCATGCAGGCGGCGCTGCCGGGGATGGCGAAGCGCGGTTATGGTCGGGTGATCAATATCGCATCGGTCCATGGGCTCGTGGCCAGCAAGGACAAGGCGCCCTATGTAGCGGCAAAGTTCGGCCTTGTTGGCCTTAGCCGGGTCGCGGCGCTGGAATACGCAAATCAGGGCGACGGCAAGACCGGTGGCATTACCGTGAACTGCATCTGTCCGGGCTGGACCGAAACCGCGATCATCGAACCGCAGGTGGCGGCGCGGGCGGCGCAGATGGGCGGTGACAGGGCCGCAGGTATCGCTGATCTTCTAAGTGAGAAGCAGCCCAGCCAGCGTCTGTCGGATCCCTCTGAAATCGGAGCATTGGCGCTATGGCTCTGTGCGCCGGTGGCTCATAACGTCACTGGCACGGCCATTCCCGTGGATGGAGGCTGGACGGCACAGTAGCCTTATTGATCCTGTGAGGAAGCCTGAGGGCGTTGCCCCATTAGGGTGTCGATCAGCAGGCTCATCAACTCGGCCCGATTGGCGCTCCCTGATTTTCGATAGATCGCATTGAGCTGCGCCTTGACCGTGCCCTCGGCGCTGCCGCGCATCTGGGCGATCTCGCCGGTGCTGAGGCCCTTGACCAGAAAGGTCGCCACATCGCGCTCTGCGGGGGTCAGGCTCCATGCGCTGAATTCGGCATCGATCACCTCTTGTATGGCGCCCTGTGCACTGCGCAGGCTGTCCTCAAGATGCGCCTTGCGCCGCAACAGCCACATCAGGATGCGCCCCTCAACGAAAATAGCGGCGATCAGCCCAAAGGTGGCGATCGCTTCGAGGACGGCATGGCGTCCCTCGGTCTGCATCGCACCGGGCATCAGAAGGTCCGCCACGATATCGCCAAGGAAGATCGCCGCGCAGATGGACTGCACGACGATGAGGGCGATCAGGACGGCGGGTTTGGCCGGGTCGGTTCGGGTGCTGCTCAAGGCCTTGGCTCCGCATGTGGTGTCGGCATCTCCTTGTAGCCGGTGATCATCGCGCGGGCCAGATTGATCCGGGTGCGGCGGCTTTCGAAAATGACAGCGCCAATGTGCAACACGACCGAGATTTCGGCCCATGTGACCAGCGCTTCATGGAGCTCTTCGGGCCATTCTGTGCCCCAGAACATATCGGTGGTCATCAGATATCCGGTTGCCCCGATCCCGATGAGGCTCAGCAGCAGGTTGTAGATCATCAGCGCCCCAAGGGGGGAGTGACCTTTGTGCGCGTTTGTACGTCCGGTGGCGATTTCGGTCAGTTGCTCCACCGCTCCGGAGGGGCTGGGCAGAAAGCTGGAGAACCGTGCATAGCGACTGCCGATCATCCCCCAGGCCAGCCGTGCGGCGACTAGGCCCAGAACCACATAACCCAGAGTTTCATGCAGTTTGGCATCGGGGTCAATCACCAGCGCATTCAGCGTGAAGAGGAGGACAAGCGACCAGTGGAACAGGCGTACCAGCGGATCCCAGACATAGTGACTTTGCATGGCGGTCTCCTGTTATTGGGAGAAAGGCAGGGCGGAGGGGACCGCACCTGCCGATAGGATATGCGGACGAAAGATCAGTCTTCCTTGACGCGGATGATTTCCATCTTGTCGTTCATGTAGATTTCCAGCTTCTTGCCGTCCTTGATGGCGTAAGCCTCGTAGAGGCCGTCTTCCTTTTCGATCTTGCGCACTTCATAGCCCTGTTCGGTGAGCGTGGTGCGGATCTTGGCTTCGACCTCGGCGCTGGGCTTGTTGTCCGAGGCGAAAGCGGCAACGGGAACCATAAGGGCCAGAGCGAGGATTTGGGCGGAACGTGCAAACATCAGTTGTCTCCTTGATGTGAGTTTGGCCCGCTAGGCTTGCGGGCGCCGTGTCACCAACATTGGAGAGCAAGCAGCCGACGATAATAGGCGGAGAGGTAGACAGAGACCTGCTTGAAGGCGTCTATAACCGCGGTTTATGCGCCTTTCTCCTCTTGCCGACACAAAAAGGGCCGTCTCGGCAGGAGACGGCCCTTGAAGGATCCACACCAACCCAATGGCCGGTGCGAGGGGGGAGATGTCGGATCAGATCGCCAGGTATTCTGCACGCAGCTCAGCGTTTTCCAGAACCTCCGATGCGGTGCCGTCAAAGACGATCCCGCCGGTGTCCAGGATCACGGCCCGGTCTGCAAGCTCCAGCGCACGCACCGCGTTCTGCTCCACGAGGATGGTCGTCATGCCCTGTTCCTTGATGTGGATGAGGGTCTTTTCGATCTCATCCACGATCACCGGTGCCAGACCCTCGTAGGGTTCGTCCAGCAGGAGCACCTTGATGTCACGGGCCAGCGCACGGGCGATGGCCAGCATCTGCTGCTCACCACCCGAAAGGGTCACGCCCTCCTGTTTGCGCCGCTCGCCAAGGCGGGGGAACAGGTCATAAAGGCGCTCGATCGACCAACCGATAGGCGGAGCGATCTGGGCCAGCTGCAGGTTTTCCTCGACCGTGAGGCCGGGGATGATGCGGCGATCCTCGGGCACCAAGCCCAGGCCAGCGGTGGCGGCCTCATGGCTGGACATCAGGTGCAGCGGCTGGTGATCGAGCCAGATCTCGCCCTGGGTCACCTGCGGATCGCCGATGCGCGCGATCGAGCGCAGGGTCGAGGTCTTTCCGGCACCGTTGCGGCCCAGAAGGGCGAGGATCTCGCCTTCGTGGACGTTGAAGTTGATGCCCTGCACGATGTAGCTCTCGCCATAATAAGCGTGCATGTCCCAGACCGACAGGAAGGCCGGAGCCGTCGTCGCTTGGTTGGCGTTCTTGGAGAAATCCGGTTTGACGTTCATCTGTCTCTCTCCTTATGCGGTTTCGCCCAGGTACGCTTCGCGCACCTTGGGATTGCCGCGGATGTTTTCCGGATCGTCCTCGACCAGGGGGGTGCCCTGGGCCAGAACGGTGATCCGGTTGGCAAGGCTGAACACCACATGCATGTCGTGTTCGATGATGGCGATGGTGATGTCGCGCTCTTCCGAGATCTGTTTCAGCAGATCGATGGTATTGTTGGTGTCGGCCCGCGCCATGCCGGCGGTGGGTTCATCCAACAGCAAGAGACGCGGCTCCTGCGACAGGCACATGCCGATCTCAAGACGCCGCTTGTCGCCGCGTGACATGGCGGCGGCATGCATGTGCCGCTTGTCCGCCATGTTCATTTCAACCAGCATCTGTTCGGCCTTTTCCAGCACGTCCTTCTGATCCTTGATCGAGCGGATGGCGTTCAGCTCGAACGCGCCGTCCCGTTTTGCAAAACAGGGGATCAGCATGTTTTCCATCACCGTCAGATCGCCAAAGATCTCGGGTGTCTGGAACACGCGGGAAATGCCCATCTGGTTGATTTCATAAGGCGCACGCCCCAGCACAGACTGACCGTCGAACATGACCGATCCGGTGTCGGGGATCAGCTTGCCGACCAAGCAGTTCAAGAGGGTGGATTTGCCCGCCCCGTTCGGCCCGATGATGGCGTGAACGGAGTTTTCCTTGACGCTGAGGTTTACATCCGACAGCGCCTGAAGGCCGCCGAACCGCTTACCTACGTTTTTGACTTCGAGAATACCCATTGGTCGGTCTCCTTATTCCGCAGGTTCGGTTTTGCCGTCAGCCGAGGTCTTGCCGGACTTGCGTCTCTTGACCCAGGCTGCGATGCGCTGACCACCTTCCACGAGGCCGCCGGGCAGGAAGATCACAACCATCATGAACAGGATACCAAGCGTCAGATGCCAGCCCTTGCCGATGAAGGGGTAGAGGACGGCGACGATGAAGTCTTCAAGACCGTCAGGCAGGAAGGCGAACCATTCATGCAGGATGGTGGCGTTGATCTTCGAGAAGATGTTCTCGAAGTATTTGATGAAGCCCGCGCCCAGAACCGGGCCAATCAGGGTGCCCGCACCGCCGAGGATGGTCATCAGAACGACCTCGCCCGAAGCGGTCCACTGCATGCGCTCGGCGCCTGCCAGCGGGTCCATCGAAGCCATCAGGCCACCGGCGAGACCGGCATACATGCCCGAGATCACAAAGGCCGCAAGCGTGTAGGGGCGGGTGTTGAGACCGGTATAGTTCATCCGCTGCTGGTTTGACTTCACCGCCCGCAGCATCATGCCAAAGGGCGAGCGGAAGATGCGGATCGCCAGATAGAAGGAGGCAATCAGAACCAGCGCACTGAAATAGTAACCAACGTTGAAGGTGAAGGTCCAGCTGCCGATGACCATGTCGAGACTGTCACGCATCTCGAGGCCAAAGAGGCCGGGGACCGGGATGTTGCCTTCCGGCGTCTGGCTCTGGCCCAGGATCCGCGGATCGTCCAGCGCCAGCTGCAGGCCCGTTTCCCCGCCGGTGATCGGCGTCAGAACCGAATAGGCGAGGGCGAACATCATCTGCGCGAAGGCCAGCGTCAGGATCGAGAAGTAGATGCCCGAGCGACGCAGGCTGATGAAGCCGATAAGCAGCGAGAACAACCCGGCCACGATCACCGATAGGATGATGGCGGGGATGACGTTCATGCTCAGCAGTTTGAACATCCAGACCGCCGCATAGGATCCGACCCCCAGAAAGGCCGCATGGCCGAACGAGAGGTAGCCGGTGAGGCCGAAGAGAATGTTGAACCCGATGGCGAAGATCCCGAAGATCACGAACCGCTGCATCAGGTCGGGATAGCCCGCGTTGAACTGCGCCATGGCGCTGTCTGCGGGAAAGGGGTTCAGGATGAAGGGTGCGAACAGGGTCAGCACCGCCACTGCGATCAGCAGGGTAAGATCGGATTTTTCCAGATTGAACATGCTGTTACTCCTCCATCACGCCTTTACGGCCCATCAGGCCACGCGGACGGGTCAGCAGAATGATGATGGCGACCAGATAGATGATGACCTGGTTGATGCCGGGGATGATGTCGATGACTTCACGCATCGAGGCAAAGCTTTCGAGAATGCCCAGAAGGAACCCTGCCAGAACCGCGCCAGGCAGAGAGCCCATGCCGCCGACAACCACCACCACGAATGAGAGCACGAGGAAGTCCATGCCCATATGATAGTTGGGAGAGTTGATCGGCGTGTACATGACGCCGGCAAGCCCCGCCACGGCGGCGGCAATGCCGAACATGATGGTGAACCGGCGGTCGATGTTGATACCCAGGAGGCCCACTGTCTCACGGTCGGCCATGCCGGCGCGCACGACCATTCCGAAGGTGGTGAACTGCAGGAAGGCAAAGACGGCGCCGATGATCACGGCTGCAAAGGCAAAGTAGATGATCCGCCAGTAGGGGTAGATGATAATATTGGGATCAAAACCGATCATCGCACCAAAATCCAGGGAACCCTTGAAGGCCTCGGGCGCCGGGGTCGGGATCGGGTTTGCGCCGTAGAAGTATTTGATCACTTCCTGCAGGACAATGGCGAGGCCAAAGGTCACCAGGATCTGGTCTGCGTGCGGGCGCTTGTAGAAATGCTTGATCAGCCCGCGCTCCATGATGACCCCGACAAGGATCATGATCGGGATCGCAAACAGCACCGACAGCGGCACCGCCCAGTCAATGATTGTATTGCCTGCTGCCTCTCCGAAGAGGCCGTGTACGTAAGGAACGTCCACCTTCAGCGGGTTGCCGAGAAAGTCTTTCTGGGTTTCGTCGATGATCGTATGGCTCAGCGTCAGGATGCGGCTCAGCGTCACCGCGCAGAAGGCCCCGATCATGAACAGGGCGCCATGGGCGAAGTTCACAACGCCCAATGTGCCGAAGATAAGTGTGAGTCCCAGCGCAATCAGCGCATAGGCCGAGCCCTTGTCGAGCCCGTTCAGGATTTGAAGGATTATGGCGTCCATTGTCCCACCCTTGGAAAGTGTGAGTGCATAAAGCGAAAATGCCCGGGGAGCGGGCGACTGTGGGGGAAGTGGTCAAAGAGGGCGGGGGCCGTCACGAAGAGAGCCCGCCGCCCGTTTGTTCACGTCAACTCAAGGCGCGGGGATTATGCGCCGTTGTTGCAGGTACCCAAGGCACCGCCCTGGAACTGCGGGTGGTTCGGATCATAGGTGACCTGAGCCGCCGGGGTGACTTCCACGATTTCCAGAAGGTCGAATTCGGAGGTCGGGTTTTCTTTACCCTTCACAACGAGCACGTCCTTGAAGCACTGGTGGTCGGCGCCGCGATAGAGCGTCTTGCCGTTGCCCAGACCGTCGAACTCGAAGTCTTCCAGCGCTTCGGCAACCGCGCAGGGCGCGAAGGAGCCGGCACGCTCACAGGCGTCAGCATAGAGCATGGTCTGCACATAGCAGGTGTGCGCGGCCTGGCTCGGCGGGAAGCCGTACTTGGTGCCGAAGGAGCGCACGAAGGCCTTGGAACCTTCATCCTGCAGCGACCAGTGCCAGTTGGTGGAGCCAAAGATGCCTTTCACGTTGGCGCCCGCACCCTTGGCCATCAGGCGCGAGTAGAGCGGAACGACGATCTCGAACTGTTTGCCGTTCACGATCTTGTCGCGCAGGCCGAACTGAACCGCGTTGGTCAGCGAGTTCACCATGTTACCGCCGTAGTGGTTCAGAACCAGAACGTCGGCGCCGGACTGCAGAACCGGCGCAATGTAGGACGAGAAGTCGGTCTGGGTCAGCGGTGTTTTCACTGCTGCGACGGTTTCCCAGCCCATGGCTTCGGTCGAGGATTTCACCGCTTCTTCGGTGGTGTAGCCCCAGTTGTAGTCCGCGGTCAGGTGATAGGCCTTGCGGTCGGCGCCATAGGCGTTCTTCAGAACCGGAGCCAGAGCCGCACCGGACATGTAGGAGTTGAAGAAGTGGCGGAAACCGTTGGCACGCTTGTCTTTGCCGGTGGTGTCGTTGGAGTGAGTCAGACCCGCCATGAAGATCACGCCTGCCTCCTGGCAGAGCGCCTGCACGGCCACGGCCACACCAGAGGACGAGCCGCCGGTGATCATGATCGCGCCGTCTTTTTCGATCATCGACTTGGCCGATGCGCGGGCGGCGTCAGACTTGGTCTGGGTGTCACCGGTAACGTATTTGACTTCCTTGCCCAGGATGCCGTTGCCTTTCAGCGCCTTGGAGCTGAAGGTGCTCATCATGCCGCCGTCGCCGCCGCCATTGAGGTGCTCCACCGCCAGCTGGTAGGCGCGCAGCTCATCTGCACCTTCGTCGGCGTAGGGGCCGGTTTGCGGTACGTTGAAGCCGAGGGTCACGGTGCTGCCGGTCGGCTCGTTGGTATATGCATGTGCGCTCTGCGCGGTGAAGATCGTGGGCAATGCCACGCCGGCACC
The DNA here is from genome assembly GCF_038148855.1 of Phycobacter sedimenti. Taxonomy (NCBI): domain Bacteria; kingdom Pseudomonadati; phylum Pseudomonadota; class Alphaproteobacteria; order Rhodobacterales; family Roseobacteraceae; genus Phycobacter; species Phycobacter sedimenti. The sequence goes on from NZ_JBBVGR010000002.1 coordinate 501,299, forward strand.
CATCAGCGCACCAGATTTCAGTACCCCGCGACGCGAGACATCAGATTTGGACATGTAATCCTCCCTTAAGATTTTAACGCCAGGCAGCTCCTCACTTCCGCTCGGCGTTGGCACGGTTCTCGTGCAAAATCAGTATGAGGGCTGCTTGTAAAATCGCGCAATAAATCCTTTGTAATTCAGAGTTATTGTGTAAATAAATGAACAGTATTCCGTGGTGTTCTGTAAAGTTTTTTATGCTGCATTGCGGAAAGTGATTGAAATAGCGCCCTTTTGAGGCAGAGGTCTGCAATGACACGGGACACACTCACCGGCAGCAGAATTCGGGAACGCCGACTCATCCTCGGGCTGCGCCAGGCGGAACTGGCGCGCGCGGCGGGCATATCGGCCTCCTATCTGAACCTGATCGAACATAACCGGCGCAGAATCGGCGGTAAACTCCTGGTGGGGATCGCGCAGGTTCTGGGGGTGGAGCCTTCGATGCTGAGCGAGGGGGCCGAGGCGGCCCTGATCGCCAACCTGAGGGAAGCGGCCGTTGACAGCGGCGTGCCGGTGGCCGAACTGGACCGGGCGGATGAATTCGCGGGTCGTTTCCCCGGCTGGGCCGAGGTCCTGGCCACCAGTCATCGCCGTATCGCCACGCTTGAACGCACTGTTCAGACGCTGTCGGACCGCCTCACACATGACCCGCACCTGGCCGCCTCTTTGCATGAGGTGCTGTCAACGGCGGCGGCGATCCGCTCGACCGCCTCGATCCTGGCGGAGACCGGCGAGCTTGAGCCGGAGTGGCGGGACCGCTTTCACAGGAACCTCAACGAGGATTCCCGCCGATTGGCCGAAAGCAGCCGCGCCCTTGTCAGTTTCCTTGATGAAAGCAATGCGGGCGCGGACCGGCGCGGTGTGCCGCATGAAGAGGCCGAAGCCTATTTCCTGGCGCAGGGGTATCACTTTCCCGCGCTTGAGGACGGTTCGGCCACGCCGGAAGAGTTGATTGCACATGCCTCTGATCTGGTGAGCGACTCGGCCCGCCTGATCGCGCGGGGCGCGTTGGAGCAATACCAGAGCGACGCCCGGGCTCTGCCGCTTGAGCCGTTGAAGGCCGCGCTGGAGGAGGAGGGGGTGAACCCCGCGGCATTGGCGCGCCGGTTCGGTTGCGACCTTCCGACGGTTCTGCGCCGTCTCGGTCTTTTGCCCTTCGAAATCCTCGGGCAAGAGGCGGGCCTTGTGATCTGCGATGCCTCGGGATCGATCCTGGTGCGCAAACCGGTGACGGGTTTTGCTCTGCCGCGGTTTGGCGCATCCTGCCCGCTATGGCCGATCTACACGGCCCTTGCGCGCCCGCATGTTCCGGTGCGGCGCAACGTGGTTCAACAGGGGCGCTCCGCGCTCGCCTTTGAATGTCTTGCCGTCGCATGGGAACGCACCACGCCGGACTTTGACAGCGATCCGCTTTACCACGCGGTGATGCTGATCCTGCCGCAAAGCGACATTCCCGAAGATGCTCAGCCGGTGGGCGCCAGTTGCCGGATCTGTCCGCGCCGCGGCTGCCCGGCCCGGCGCGAGCCGTCGATCCTTAAGGAAGAGTTTTGACAGGTGCCGACCTCGGGGGGTAGTCTGGCGCGACATCAAAATTCGCGTTGGGGCCAAACAGGTCCGGGGAGCGGCGCTGGGAGGAAATTCTGCCGATGAGCAGACATGTGATTCTGATCGAGGATGAACCGAATATCACCGAGGCGATCCGGTTCCTTCTGACCCGTGATGGCTGGAGCGTTGATGCCCATGCCGATGGTGCGGGCGCTGTGGAACTGATCCAGAGCGCGCAGCCGGATCTGGTGATCCTGGACCTGATGCTGCCCGGAAAAAGCGGCCTCGAGATCATCCGAGAGCTGCGCGAGGTGGAAAGCCTTAAAGCGCTGCCGGTTCTGATGCTGACGGCCCGGGGCCAGATGAAGGACAGGGAAATGGCCGAGCGGGCCGGGGTGACCCGCTTCATGACCAAGCCGTTTTCCAATGCCGAAGTGCTGACCGCCGTGCGCGATCTGCATGCTCAAGCAAGTCGCCAATGATCCGGGGCGACGGGGCTGGGCGCCAGGATGAGATCACCGCGCCTTTTGTGGAGCGGCGCACCTATCGTCGTCGGCGCCTGATGGATATTGCCCGTCTGCTGCCGATCCTCGGTGCGGTGCTCTTTGCCATCCCGCTGATGTGGCCTGATCCCGACCCCTATCCTGCGCCGGGCACCCATGGCGGCATGCGCATGTCCTCGGCCATTACCTATGTTTTCCTGGTTTGGGCCGGGCTAATAGCGGTCAGTATCGCCTTTGGCGAGGCGGTGCAGCACTGGGCCGAGCACTGGACCGCTGGCGGGCACGCAGAGGCCGACCTCGAGCAGGAGACGACGCTGGCGGCAGCGCGTGATGACCTTCGGCGCCGGGCGGACACAAAGGACCACTGATGGCCTCGCTCAATGTCCTTGCGCTGGTCTGCCTTGGCTATGTGGCGCTCCTGTTCTTTGTCGCCTTCCTTGCTGACAGGATGGCCAGTCGCGGGGTGAGCGCCGCCTGGATGCGCTCTCCGCTGACCTATACCCTGTCCCTTTCGATCTACTGCACGGCCTGGACCTTTTACGGGGCAGTGGGCTATGCGGCGCGATCCGGTCTTGAATTCGTCACCATCTACCTCGGGCCGACCCTGGTCATGGTGGGCTGGTGGTGGGGCCTGCGCAAGCTGGTCCGGATCGGGCGCAGCCAGCGTGTGACCTCAATTGCCGACCTCCTGTCTGCCCGCTACGGCAAGTCCAATACCCTGGCCATCGGAGTGACCCTGCTCGCGGTGATTGGTGTGACGCCCTATATTTCGCTGCAATTGCAGTCGATTACCCTGTCGTTTTCGATCTTCGCCGAAGCTGACCCGGTGCGGAGCCTCAATGAGACAACAACGGTCCTTTGGGTTGCGATTGGTCTTGCGGTCTTTGCGATTCTTTTTGGCACGCGCAATCTAAATGCCAATGAGCGCCATCACGGCGTGGTGACGGCCATCGCGCTTGAGGCGGTCGTGAAACTCTTCGCACTTCTGGCGGTCGGGATCTTTGTGGTCTGGGGAATCGCCGGCGGGGTTTCAGAGACCTTCGCGCGCATCGATGCCTCCCGGATCGGTCAGTGGCAGGTGGACGGCGGTCGCTGGGCGGCCATCACCTTCCTGTCTGCAGCGGCGTTTGTCTGCCTGCCGCGCATGTTCCAGGTAATGGTGGTCGAGAATGAAGATGAGCGCCACCTGCGCGTCGCTGCCTGGGCCTTTCCGCTATATCTGATGCTCATGTCCCTGTTCGTGGTGCCGATCGCCGCGATCGGTCTGGAACTGCTGCCCGAGGGCTCGAACCCGGATCTGTTCGTCCTTACCCTGCCGCTGGCGCAGGGTCAGCAGGGGCTGGCGATGCTGTCCTTCCTTGGCGGGTTTTCTTCGGCGACCTCCATGGCGATCGTGGCGGCCATGGCGCTGTCGACCATGGTGTCGAACCATATCGTGATGCCGATCTGGCTGCGCACGCAGGGACCTGGAGCCTCGGTTTCCGGCGATGTGCGCAACGTGGTTCTGTTCGCGCGGCGGATCACCATCGCGGTGATCATGCTTCTTGGCTATTTCTATTACAAATTGTCGGGCGGCGGTGCGGCGCTGGCGGCCATTGGTCTGATCTCATTTGCCGGGGTCGCCCAGATGCTGCCGGCCCTTGTCGGAGGCCTGTATTGGCGCGGCGCCACACGCACCGGTGCCCTTGCGGGGATCAGCGTCGGCTTTGCCATCTGGGCCTACACGATGCTTCTGCCCACTCTGGGGGGCGGGGTGCTGCCGGACAGCGTTCTGGCCGATGGGCTGTTCGGACTGTCCTGGCTGCGCCCGCACGCACTGTTCGGTATCGAGGCGCTGGATCCGACGGTGCACGCCGTGATCTGGTCCATGAGCCTCAATACGGTTGTGTTCTGTGCCGTTTCGCTTGCCAGTTTCCCCAGCCCGATGGAGCGCCTCCAGGGGGCACAGTTCGTCAATGTGTTCGATCATTCCTCCGGTCCGCGCGGCTGGACAGGATCATTTGCGCAAAGCGAAGATCTGATGGTCATGTCCCAGCGGATCCTCGGGGCAACCGAGGCCCAGGCGTTTTTCCAGCGCGAATTGGTCCGGCAGGGCGGGCGCGGCAGCCTGCCCGAGCCGACCCCGGTGTTTCTGGAGCGTCTCGAGCGGGAACTGAGCGCCTCTATCGGCACGGCGGCGGCCCATGCGATGATTGGCCAGATTGTTGGCGGCTCATCGGTTTCGGTCGAAGATCTTTTGGCGGTTGCCGATGAAACCGCGCAGATGCTGGAATATTCCAGCCGCCTGGAAATGAAATCGGACGAACTGTCACGTACCGCTCGCAAGCTACAGGAAACAAACGAGAAGTTGACGCAGATATCACAGCAGAAGGATGCGTTTCTGAGCCAGGTCAGCCACGAATTGCGCACGCCCATGACCTCCATCCGGGCCTTTTCCGAGATTCTGCGGGATGACACCTCGCTCGATCAGGAGGGCAAGTCGCGTTACGCTAGCATCATTCACGATGAGGCGTTGCGCCTGACGCGGCTGCTCAACGATCTGCTGGATCTGAGCGTGCTGGAAAGCGGACAGGTCAGCCTCAACATGACAAACGGGACCCTGCAAGAGGTGCTGGATCATGCCGTCTCCACGGCCGTCGCCGGATTTGATGCCCCGATCCGTGTTCTGCGCCATCCGCAGAACGAGGCTGTTGCGATCCGTTCCGACCTGGACCGCTTGGCGCAGGTCTTCATCAACCTGATCGCCAATGCGCAGAAATACTGCGACGCAGAAAGCCCCGAGTTGACTATCGACGTGCATCGCGACGAGTCGCAGCTGACCATTGACTTCATCGATAATGGAAGTGGCATCTCACCAGAGTATCAACAGATGATTTTCGAGAAGTTTTCAAGGGTTAGGCCCGAGCGCGCCGGTGGGGCCGGGCTTGGGCTGGCGATTTGCCGTGAGATTACCCAGCGGATCGGCGGCGACATTTCCTACCTTCCCGGACGTCCCGGCGGTGCCTTCCGCGTCATCCTGCCCCTTGCCTGCGAAAATGCCACTTTAAACTGAGAACTCTGCTCGGAATAAAGGTATTGGTAACCCTACGCGGTCTAAAACAGAGACAAGAGGCGGCAAGGTTTCAGGTTCAATACGTATGTCCGATACGACAACTCAGGATTCGGCAGGCAGCAAGGCGGGGGTTCTTGCGCGCAAGCTGGCGGCGACCAAGGAAGGGTCCGGCGCGCTCAAGAGCTCGCTGACCCTCAAGGCGCTGCGCAGATCTTTGGCGCGTGCGGCCGCTGATCTCTGTGATCTTCCTTTGGCGGTTCTGGCCGCGCGGCAAGCCAACCGCAGCCCCGAGGAACTGCCCGAACACCTTTCTGACAAACATCTTTTGGTCGTTCTGGATGGGCCGAATGGCCGGATCGGGGCGGCAACGCTGGATGCCGCTCTCGTTACGGCCCTGATTCAGAAGCAGACAATCGGTCAGGTGCTGGGCAAGGCGCCATCCGAGCGTCACTACACGCCGACAGATGCGGCCATGACTGCAGATTTCCTCGAAAGGGCCTTGAAAAAGGTGGTCTTGATGCTCGAAGGGCAGTCCGACCAATTGATCTTTTCGGGCTATCGCTTCGGCGCTCAGGTCGAAGATGTGCGCAGCCTCGCTCTTGGGCTTGAGGCCGATGATTACCGGGTCTTGTCGTTGACCGTTGATCTGGCCATCGGGGCGATGCAGGGTGAGCTCACTCTTATCCTCCCCGAGCCGACGCCGGAAGAACTGGGCCACGGCGGTGCAACAGGGCCGTCACTGGGGCGTAACATGGGGGCGATGCGGGCGGAGCTGTCTGCTGTCCTGTGCAAGATGCGGGTGCCGCTCAATGAATTCTCTGGTCTCAAGGTCGGGGATGTCCTGCCTTTGGATCAGGCCTTCCTGTATGAGACGGATCTTCAGGCCGTCGGCGGTCAGTCCATTGCGCAGGGTCGGCTTGGGCAGTTGAACGGGGCGCGCGCAGTGCGTCTCAACCAGCCGCGGACCAAGTTGGTCAGCGATACGGACATGGGCGAAATGAGATTTTCGGGTGGCGTCGGCGCTGACGCCCTGCCGATGCCTGACGACGACATGCCAACGATCGACCTTGGTATCGCGGCAGAGGATCTGCAGGATCCGCTGGACAACAATCTGGGTGGTGGCCTCGGCGGCGACTTCGATACCGGCGGTCTGGGAGAGATGGGCGGTCTTGGCGGCGACCTCGGCGGTGGCCTTGGTGCTGGCCTCGGCGGCGATTTCAGCGGTGATTTGGGCGGTGATTTTGGCGGTGATCTGGGTGGCGATCTGGGCGCTGATTTCGGAAGCGGCCTTGGCGGGGATCTGGGGGGGGACCTTGGTGGAGGCCTGGATGATCTGCCCGCGCTCCCCAATGGAAATCTGGATGGTTTTGACCCGGACGATGCCGCCGCTGAAATATCCAAGCTTGCGGGCCTTGGCTCCGGCTGAGGCGCAGGCCCCTGTGCTGGATGTCGCAGGAAAAGGGTCACACCTGCCTGCGGACATGGCTTTGACGTCTCAACGGATCCTGGCCCTTCGGCCAAAGAAAAGACCCCGGCGTTTGCGTCCGGGGTCTTTGGCTTCGTGAGTGGTGGTTGGTCGTCTGAAAAAAAGAGCTGGAAAAGTTGATATCAGTTGGCCGCGGCCTCAAGCGCGGGGCGCAACCCGTCGAGCGCATAGCCTGCCGCTGCGGTCTTTGCGAGGACCTCGTCAGCTCCCAGATCCTTGGCCTGGCCCAATGCCCAGACAACAGAGGAGCGGGTGCCGGAGGCGCAATAGGCCAGAACCTGACCGTTGGCGCCCTCATATAGCGCGCGCTGGCGCGCAACATTCTCGGGCGTCATGGTCTGATGCGTCAGCGGCAGCTGTTCGAACTGCAGGCCGGCAGCTTCGGCGGCCGCGCGGATGGCGGCGGCCTGGTGGCTTGGCGGTACTTCCTCGTCGGGCCGGTTGCAGATCACCAGCTTGAAACCGGCCTCTGCGATTGCGGGAATGTCTTCGACCGAAATCTGCGGCGAGACGGCGTAGCGGGGGGTGATGTCACGAGCTTGCATGGTGTTCCTTTACGCCTTTGCTGCGAGGCGGTCCAGTTGTGCGCCGACCGGAGCGGAGATCAACATGCCTGCGGCCATCGCGGCCAGGAACAACACGCCTTCCCAGCCATTGTAGGTGAGGGAGGCGAGAGCCGGCCCCGGACACAGGCCAGCCAGCCCCCAGCCCATGCCGAACAGGACGGAGCCCGTGACCAGGCGGTGATCCAGTTCCGGGCGTGCAGTGGGGAAGTCGCCACCGACCAGCGGTTTGCGCCCATGTGTCAGGCGCCAGGCAAAGAACATCGGAATGACCGCGCCGCCCATCACAAAGGCCAGCGTGGGGTCCCAGTTGCCAAAGACATCAAGCCAGCCCTGAACCTTGGTGGTGTCGGTCATGCCAGAAATGAACAGGCCGCCGCCAAAGAGGCTGCCCGCGATAAGAGAAAGGATAAGACGCATCAGATCAGCCCCAGCACATGACGGAAGATGGCAAGTGTCAGACCACCCGCCAGGATGTAAAAGACGGTCGCAACGATGCCCCGCAGGGAAAAACGCGAGATGCCGCAGACGCCGTGGCCAGATGTGCAGCCATTGGCGATCCGGGTGCCGACGCCGACCAGCAGACCCGCCGCGATGATTACCCAGACATTGGTGGTCATGTGCGTGTCGATCTCGACGTTATAGATCGGCCAGAGGATCAGTGGCGTGACGATGACGCCGACCAGAAAGGCGACCCGCTCCCATAGGCTGTTCCAGCCGCTGCCATCGATCAGGCCGCCGAAAATGCCGCTCGCGCCCATGACGCGGCCATTGCCCAAAAGGTAGACGGCTCCGCCCAGGCCGATGATTCCGCCCCCGACGAGACCCCAGATCCAGTCTGTTTCCATGTTTCGCGTTTCCTTGATGTGGGGCGCTGCTTCTTTGACGTGCTTGCAGCACCCGGTCAGTGTCCAAGGCGCTGCATCCACCCCAATGGGCGCAGCGCCTTGGCGGTTAGATCTTGTTGACGGGGATCTTGAGGAAGACATCCCCTTGCTCATCCGGTTCCGGCATCTGGCCGGCCCGCATGTTGACCTGCAGCGACGGCAGGATCAGGCGCGGCATGCCGAGCGTTGCATCGCGGGCATCGCGCATGGAGACGAAGTCTTCGATGCTTTTGCCTTGGCCGATGTGGATGTTGAGCGCTTTCTGCTCTCCGACCGTGGTTTCCCAGGCATATTCGTCACGGCCGGGTGCCTTGTAGTCGTGGCCGACAAAGATGCGTGTCTCATCCGGCAGGGCGAGGATCTTTTGGATCGATTGGAACAGCGTTTCCGAAGAGCCCCCCGGAAAATCGCAGCGTGCGGTGCCGAAATCGGGCATGAACAGCGTATCACCAACAAAGGCCGCATCACCAATCACGTAAGTAAGGCAGGCGGGCGTATGGCCGGGTGTATGCAGCACCTCGCCGCGCAACTGTCCGATCATGAAGCTGTCGCCTTCCTTGAACAGCTGGTCGAACTGGCTGCCATCGCGCTGGAACTCGGTGCCTTCGTTGAAGACCTTGCCAAAGGTATCCTGGACGATGGTGATGTTCTCACCGATGCCGATCTTGCCGCCAAGACGTTCCTGCAGGTAGGGCGCTGCGGACAGGTGGTCTGCGTGGACGTGGCTTTCCAGGATCCACTCGGTCTTCAGCCCTTCGGCCTCAATCCAGGCGATGATTTCATCGGCAGAACTGGTGTCGGTCCTGCCAGAGGCATGATCAAAATCCAGAACCGAATCGATAATGGCGCAGGTGCTGCCGTTCGGATCGCGGACAACGTAGGAAACGGTGTTTGTGGCTTCGTCGAAGAAGGCTTTGACGATTGGATTCATGTTGGGACACTCCCTTGGGTTTCCTTGTACATATATCGAAAGCTGAATGTGTTGCAACCCTTGTCGCGACATTCCCGAAAATTCCTGTGGGACGCGCGGCAAGATGGCCTGCGTAGTGTAGCAGGGCAGGCGGAAGACTTGGGGTCAAAATCTGCTCCATCGCAAAGACCAGTGCCTGTCTGTTGAGCAAAAGCTTCGGAAAAAATGCCCCCTGTCCGCACATCGGGCAGCTTGGTGGCGTCAAACGCTTTATTTCTGTTTCATTTCTTTGGCAGACTGGATGCACTCAAGGGAGGAGTGAGCATGACGAGTACAAACCTTACGGAGATGGCGTTGCGCCTTGAAAAGGACATTCGCGGCGCTTCGGGAACTGCGCGCACAAAACTCATCGACGAATTCCTGTCGGTCATGTCACGCTTGCGTCGCAGCAACGCTGAGATTTCCGCACAGCTGCGCAGAGTGGAATATGCCATTCTCGAAGAGGCCACCGAGGATCGCTTCGATAATATGCCGGTTTGATCGGCAGGCTTTTAAAGCGTGGCCGTGATGCCTGGCCACGCCAAAGCCGGTGGAGCTTAGCTCATAAGGGGGTCAGGACAAAAAGATCCCGACCATCACCAGCATCAATCCGATCACAGATAGAAAAAGTGCGCCGAGATTGAAGGGCAGCACGGATTGAACCACGGCCCGCAAGGCGTCGTCGTCCAGTTTCTGGCGGCGGGCCTTTGCGACGCGCAGGATGCACCAGACCAGCCCCAGAAGACCGGCAACGGAAAGGGCCGCACCGACCCAGACGAGGATTTCGAACATGCCTGTCTCCCGCTGTTGACTGCCGCTGCGCCTAACGGATCGGCCCTGAGGATGCAAGGGGGCGGCTCTGTTGCTGCGTGCGCAAATGACCGCCTTTCAGCCGGCGCCTCGCTTTCGCGGCTTGCAGTGCTCTGACGGGATCGCTATCCCCTTTCATCGACTGTTTTGACATGCCTTGCTGACGGAGCCGGAAATGGATCTGACCGAAGACGAAAAAAGCGAAAACTACCGTGTGACCGCCGGAGAGCTGCGCCAGTTCATCGAGCGTTTCGAGCGTCTGGACGCCGAGAAGAAAGACATCGCTGACCAACAGAAAGAGGTGATGGCCGAAGCCAAGGCGCGCGGCTATGACACAAAGGTCATGCGCAAGGTGATTGCCCTGCGCAAGCGCGACAAGGACGACATCGCCGAGGAAGAGGCGGTCCTGGACATGTATAAGGAAGCTCTGGGCATGTGAGCCGCCGTTGGCCGCGAAGCTTGCAGCTTATACGCCGTGTCTCCTTTCCGGGACGCGGCGTTTTTCATTCCGGTTGGAGTTTGGTGGCATTGTCTGGTGGTGCCTGGAAACTCTTTATATATGAAATTTTAAGCTTGAAGTATTTTCCGAGCTGTCCGATATTGGCAGGGCAACAGACAAGAACCGAGTGAGGAGGCTGCTCATGCCCGCAATCAATGTGCATCCCGAAGGCTGGAAACCGGCCAAGGGCTATGCCAATGGCATGGTGGCCGAAGGCAAGCTGCTGTTTGTCGGCGGTCAGATCGGCTGGACGGCCGATCAGGTCTTTGAAACCCACGATTTTATCGGCCAGATGAGCCAGGCGCTGCGCAATATTCTGGATGTGGTGGAGGCGGCCGGGGGGCAGGCGAGCGATATCACCCGTCTGACCTGGTATGTGACCGACAAGGCCGAATACCTTGCACATCAGGCCGAGGTCGGCAAAGCCTACCGCGATGTCATGGGCTATCATTTCCCGGCCATGACGATGGTTGTGGTTTCCGCTCTGGTCGAGGATGAGGCCAAGGTCGAGATCGAAGCGACTGCGGTCCTTCCGACATAATCCCATGCGATAGCTGTCCGCAGCAGAGGACCTGGTGAAAGCGGTTGGAAATCCAAGCTGGGCGCCCCATGTCTGAATCTATCAGATGGAGGGCTCTCAATGCGGATCAATGCAGATTTCACCAAACGTGTCGCCGTGCACTATGAGGACACCCCTTGGGTGCCCAGCCCCGCCGCGGGGGTGGAGCGCAAGATGCTGGATCGGATCGGGGAGGAGGTCGCCCGTGCAACCTCCATCGTCCGTTTTGCACCCGGTTCTGCTTTCAAGGCCCATACCCACGATGGCGGAGAGGAATACATCGTCCTTGATGGCGTGTTCCAGGACGAGGACGGCGATTTTCCGGTCGGCTCCTATGTGCGCAACCCGCCGACTTCGCGCCATACCCCGGCCGCGCTGGATGGCGCGACGATCCTTGTCAAACTGCACCAGTTCGACCCGGGCGATCGCCAGACCGTTCAGATCGACACGAACGGGCATGACACGCTGCCGCTGTTCCGGGACGAGCACGAGGATGTGCAGTTGGCGACATGGGCCCCGGATGAGGAAGTCTCGTTCGTGGCTCAAGGTGGCGCTGAGGTCTTTGTCCTTGAGGGCAACTACCAGGAAGATGGTGAGGTTTTCTCCCGCTGGGACTGGTTGCGCCTGCCGCCGGGAGCGCATTTTGAGGCAAAAGCAGGCCCGGATGGCGCGCGTGTCTGGATGAAGACCGGACACCTCGCGCAAATGCTGAATTTCTAGGCGGTCATTATTTCTGATTGAAATCAGTGATTTGTCGGTCGCTCCTGAGGGGCGGCCGATTTTTTTTTGGTGCATCAAAAATTTTACCAGTTGATAAAAAAACAATCTGTGGCAGTCTGACTCGCAGAAAAAAGAACAGTCAGGGAGACACCCAATGGCGAGTAGCCATCAGGCATCCGGCATCCAGGCGGGACGTTTGTCCGCCCCCGAGATCGCCGAGAATTTCGGGGATCTGCATGCCCCTTACGATCAGCACGAGGCCGCCGTGGCCGCAGATCGTTGCTATTTCTGCTATGATGCGCCGTGCATGACGGCCTGTCCGACCTCGATCGACATTCCGCAGTTCATCCGTGAGATTCAGGCAGGGCACCCGGTTTCGGCAGCCAAGACGATCCTCGAACAGAACATTCTGGGTGGTATGTGCGCCCGTGTCTGCCCGACCGAGACCCTGTGCGAAGAAGTCTGCGTGCGCGAGACCGCAGAGGGCAAGCCTGTCGAAATTGGCCGCCTGCAGCGCTATGCCACCGACACCCTGATGGCAAAGGGCATTCACCCCTTTACCCGCGCCGAAGGCACAGGCAAGCGCGTGGCAGTTGTGGGCGCGGGCCCTGCGGGCCTGTCCGCTGCGCACCGCCTGGCCATGCTTGGGCATGATGTTGTCGTGTATGACAGCAAGGCCAAGGCCGGCGGTCTCAATGAATTCGGTATTGCCGCCTATAAATCTACCAATGATTTTGCGGCCCGCGAGGTCGAATGGCTTCTGCAAATCGGCGGCATTTCAATGGAGTATGGCAAGAAGCTTGGGGCTGAGCTGTCGCTTGACGCGCTCAAGGGGGACTTTGATGCGGTCTTCCTGTCGATTGGTCTTGGTGGCGTCAATGCTCTGCGCAGCGAGGGCGAAGACAAGGACGGCGTGCGCGATGCGGTAGAGTTCATTGCCGATCTGCGTCAGGCCGAGGATCTGACAAAGCTGCCTGTCGGGCGCAACGTCGTCGTGATCGGTGGTGGCATGACCGCGGTGGATGCGGCTGTGCAGTCCAAGCTTCTGGGTGCAGAGAACGTCACGATCGCCTACCGGCGTGGCCGCGAGGCCATGGGTGCAAGCCGGTTCGAGCAGGATCTGGCCGCCTCGAAAGGCGTCAAGCTGATGTTCAATGTCATGCCCAAGGCGATCCATGGCAACGGCGCCGCAGTTGAGATCGAACTGGAGTACACCGAGGTGAAGGATGGTCGCGTGACGGGCACCGGCGAAACGGTGCGTTTGGTGGCGGATCAGGTCTTCAAGGCGATTGGTCAAACCCTGGAAGGTCAGCCGGACGGGCTGAAGATCGAGGGCGGAAAGGTCAAGGTTTCCGAGACCGGGCGCACCTCGGTTGCCGGTGTATGGGCCGGGGGCGACTGTGCCTCGGGCGGCGAGGACCTGACCGTGACCGCCGTGGCCGAGGGCCGCGATGCCGCAATGGACATTCATTCCAGCCTGATGGGCTAAGCCAGCCCGCCGTTCCGGTCTGGGGCGGCAGGCGAGCATGAAAAGGAACAGATAAATGGCTGATCTGACAACTGAATTTCTGGGGATTAAATCCCCGAACCCGTTCTGGCTGGCCTCGGCGCCGCCCACGGACAAGGAGTACAACGTGCGCCGTGCCTTCGAGGCTGGTTGGGGCGGTGTGGTCTGGAAGACCCTCGGCTCCGAAGGCCCGCCCGTGGTCAACGTCAACGGGCCGCGCTACGGCGCGATCTGGGGGGCGGACCGTCGCCTGTTGGGGCTCAACAACATCGAGCTGATCACCGACCGCAGCCTTGAGACCAACCTCGAGGAAATCACCCGCGTCAAGAAGGACTACCCGGACCGCGCGGTGATCGTTTCCATCATGGTGCCCTGCGAGGAAGAGGCCTGGAAGGCAATCCTGCCCAAGGTCGAAGCCACCGGCGCCGACGGGATCGAGCTGAACTTCGGCTGCCCGCATGGCATGGCCGAGCGCGGCATGGGCTCTGCCGTGGGGCAGGTGCCGGAATATATCCAGATGGTCACCGAATGGTGCAAGAAATACTATTCCAAGCCCGTGATCGTGAAGCTGACACCGAACATCACTGATGTGCGCTTCCCGGCGCGCGCGGCCAAGGCGGGCGGCGGCGACGCGGTCAGCCTGATCAACACGATCAACTCCATCGTCTCGGTCGATCTCGACAGCATGGCGCCCGAGCCAACCATCGGTGGCAAGGGAACTCACGGTGGCTATTGCGGCCCGGCAGTGAAGCCGATTGCCATGAACATGGTGGCCGAAATTGCCCGCGACCCGCAGACCCATGGCCTGCCTATCTCTGCGATCGGCGGCGTCACCACCTGGAAGGACGCGGCGGAATTCATGGCGCTTGGTGCGGGCAACGTACAGGTCTGCACCGCCGCGATGACCTATGGCTTCAACGTGGTGAAAGAGATGATCTCGGGCCTGTCCAACTGGATGGATGAGAAGGGCTACACCTCGACCCAGGACTTCATCGGCATGGCGGTTCCGAATGTGACCGACTGGCAGTATCTGGATCTGAACTATGTCGCCAAGGCCAAGATCAACCAGGATGACTGCATCAAATGCGGTCGTTGCTATGCCGCTTGCGAAGACACCTCTCACCAGGCCATCGCCATGAGCGAGGATCGCACCTTTACCGTGAAAGATGAGGAATGCGTAGCCTGCAACCTGTGCGTCAACGTCTGCCCGGTCGAAGGCTGCATCACCATGGAAGAGGTGCCCGCAGGCCAGGTGGATCTGCGCACCGGCAAGGTGGTTTCCGGCGAATATGCCAACTGGACGACCCATCCGAACAATCCATCTGCGACGGCAGCTGAGTAAGCTACGCAGCGCAAGGTGTTAATAAAATGTAAAAAAGGCGCTCCGGGTTGGGGCGCCTTTGCTGTGTCGATGGAATGAAACTCAGGTGGGGGTCAGCATCCGTCGATAGAAGGTTTCAAGAAACTCGGGTGCCGCGTCGAATGGATCTTCGTCCCCCATCAGCGTGCGCACCTGCACATCAAAATCCGCATAGTGCTGCGTCAGGGACCAGATCGAAAAGATCAGGTGTTTCGAGTGGCTTGGTTTCAGTCTTCCCGCGCCCATCCAGCCGTCGATGACTGCGGCTTTCTCCTCGACCAGATCCTTGAGGTCAGTCGATAGCGCTTCCAGCATCCGGGGGGCACCCTGCACGATTTCATTTGCGAACAGGCGGCTTTCACGCGGAAAATCCTGGCTCATCTGAAGCTTGCGCTGCACATAGGCGAGCATTTCCTCCAGTGGCTCCCCCTCAGGGTCAAGGGCGCGCAAAGGGTCCAGCCAGGTGTCCAGGAGTTCGGACAAAAGCGCTGTGAAAATGGCTTCTTTCGAGGGGAAGTAGTAAAGCAGGTTTGGCTTTGAAAGACCTGCTTCACTGGCGATTTGATCGACCGTTGCCCCGCGAAACCCGTGCGCGGAGAATACCTCCAGAGCAGCCTCCAGAATGGCGGCGCGATTCTTTTTCTGAATGCGAGTCGGGGATCTGTCCTTGGGCATGAGGGCGTTTTTTGTCCTTGACTGTCGCGGCGTTTGCAGAACGCCTGTATTTCACACATTTCACCTGTAAACCAAGCGTTTTCGCAGCCTTCATGTCGCAATTTCTTGACTGACTGTACCCGCATGGTAGCTTGACTTTGACCAGTTGGTCAAATCCGGTCCTGCATCGAAAATCGTGGACGGGGTACGGGTTTGGGTCAACGCTTCAAAGCCACCAATAGGGCGCAAAGCTCAATAATAACCTGCAACATGTGCGGGATGAACAGGAAGGAAGCTGCGATGACGTCGCTTGGACAGAACTTGAAGATCAACGGCGATCGGCTGTGGGACAGTCTCATGGACATGGCCAAGATCGGCCCGGGCGTTGCGGGCGGCAACAATCGCCAGACGCTGACGGACGAGGATGCAGAGGGACGCGCTCTGTTCCGGAAATGGTGCGAGGACGCGGGCTGCACCATGGGGCTTGATCAGATGGGCAATATGTTTGCGCGTCGCGAAGGGACTGACCCGGATGCTTTGCCGGTCTATGTGGGCTCGCACCTTGATACTCAGCCCACGGGTGGCAAATACGACGGGATCCTCGGAGTGCTGGGCGGGCTGGAATTAATCCGCTCGCTTAACGACATGAATATCAAGACAAAACACCCCATCGTGGTGACGAACTTCACCAACGAGGAAGGGACGCGCTATGCGCCAGCCATGCTGTCTTCGGGCGTCTTTGCGGGCATCCATACGCAAGAGTGGGCCTATGATCGCGTAGATGCGGATGGCAAGAAATTCGGCGATGAGCTGAAGCGGATCGGCTGGCGCGGCGATGAGGAAGTTGGCGCGCGCAAGATGCATGCCTTCTTTGAGCTTCACATTGAACAGGGCCCGATTCTTGAGGCTGAAGGCAAGGATATCGGTGTGGTCACGCACGGTCAGGGCCTCAGCTGGACGCAAGTTACCATCACCGGCAAAGACGCCCATACTGGATCGACCCCGATGCCGATGCGCCGCAATGCGGGGCTCGCCATGGCGCGGATCCTGGATGCGGTGGATGAAATCGCCTGGTCCCATGCCCCGCATGCGGTCGGGGCGGCCGGTCATATCGATGTCTATCCGAATTCGCGCAACGTGATCCCAGGCAAAGTGGTTTTTACCGTCGATTTCCGCAGCCCCGAGCTGGAGGTGATCGAGGACATGGAAAACCGCCTGCGCGAAAAGGGGCAGGAGATCGCCGATGCGATGGGCGTTGAAATCGAATTCGAAAAGGTTGGCGGTTTCGACCCGGTGAAATTCGACGACGCCTGCGTGGCAGCCGTGCGCAGCGCGGCCGAGCGGCTTGGCTATTCGCATCTCGACATCATTTCCGGTGCCGGCCATGATGCGTGCTGGATCAACCGCGTGGCACCGACCGCCATGGTCATGTGCCCCTGTGTCGATGGGCTAAGCCACAATGAAGCCGAAGAGATCAGCAAGGAATGGGCCGAAGCCGGGGCGAATGTCCTGTTTCACGCCGTCGTCGAAACAGCTGAAATCGTTGAATAAGTTGATGTGTGTTCCGGTGTTTCTGGAGCCCGCGATCCGGTGATCGGTTCCGGCCTCTCCATCCCCGATCGGATCACGCATCTGATCGAGACGGAGATGGCCGAGTTCAACGTCTCCAGCGAGGTGTCCCTTGCGACCCTTCAGGCCTTTCGCGCAGCGCTTTGTGAGCCCCAGGAAGTCACCGTGAATTTCTCGGGCGGGCTGACACAGGAGTGCTGGGCCGTCACGTGGGCGAATGGCGACTACCGGGTCATCTTTTTGCCGCTTGCGGGGTATTTCTCGCTCTGTGTGGAATCCGTCTTCGGGCCGCTGGACATCGGCGTACATGGACATGCAATCGGCTGCTTCAGTTCCGTCTGAGGCAGACCGAATACAACAAGAAAACAGGGAGTTAACAGACATGAGTAAAGTCATCAAGAACGGCACGATCGTGACCGCAGACCTGACCTACAAGGCGGATGTTCTGATCGAAGGCGGCGTCATCACCGAGATCGGTGCAAACCTCAAGGGCGACGAAGAGCTTGACGCGACCGGCTGCTATGTGATGCCGGGCGGGATTGATCCGCATACCCATCTGGAAATGCCTTTCATGGGCACCTATTCTTCGGATGATTTCGAAAGCGGTACCCGCGCTGCTCTGGCGGGCGGCACGACCATGGTTGTTGACTTTGCCCTGCCCAACCCCGGCGAAAGCCTGCTGGATGCGCTGAAACGCTGGGACAACAAATCCACCCGCGCCAACTGCGACTACTCCTTCCATATGGCGGTCACCTGGTGGGGCGAGCAGGTCTTTGATGACATCAAGACCGTGATCGAGACCCGCGGCATCAACACCTTCAAGCACTTCATGGCCTACAAGGGTGCACTGATGGTCAATGACGACGAGCTGTATGCCAGCTTCCAGCGTCTGGCTGAACTGGGCGGCATTGCCATGGTGCACGCCGAAAACGGTGATGTGGTGGCCGAGCTCAGCGCCAAGCTGCTGGCCGAGGGCAACAATGGTCCCGAGGCGCATGCCTATTCTCGCCCGCCGCAGGTCGAAGGCGAAGCCACCAACCGTGCCATCATGATCGCCGATATGGCGGGGGTGCCGCTTTACGTGGTGC
Organism: Phycobacter sedimenti; assembly: GCF_038148855.1. NCBI lineage: Bacteria > Pseudomonadati > Pseudomonadota > Alphaproteobacteria > Rhodobacterales > Roseobacteraceae > Phycobacter > Phycobacter sedimenti. Next base: position 519,086 of record NZ_JBBVGR010000002.1, read on the forward strand.
ACACCTCCTGCGAGGAAAGCCACGAGGCGATCCGCCGGGCCCGCATGCAGGGCAAGCGCGTCTGGGGTGAGCCGCTGATCCAGCACCTGACCCTCGACGAAAGCGAATACTTCAACCAGGATTGGGACCACGCTGCCCGCCGCGTTATGTCGCCGCCGTTCCGCAACAAGCAGCATCAGAACAGCCTTTGGAATGGTCTGCAGTCGGGGTCGCTGTCGGTTGTGGCGACGGATCACTGCGCCTTTACCACCGATCAGAAACGCTATGGGGTGGGCGACTTCACCAAGATCCCCAACGGCACGGGTGGCCTTGAGGACCGCATGCCGATGCTCTGGACGCATGGTGTGAACACCGGCCGACTGACGCCCAACGAGTTCGTCGCAGTCACCTCAACAAACATTGCCAAGATCCTGAATTGCTATCCGAAAAAAGGTGCGGTCCTGGTCGGCGCCGATGCGGACCTGGTGGTCTGGGATCCGGAGAAGAGCAAGACGATCTCGGCTTCTTCGCAGCAGTCGTCGATCGATTACAACGTCTTTGAAGGGCATGAGGTCAAGGGCCTGCCGCGCTTTACCCTGACCCGCGGCCATGTGGCGGTGCATGACGGTGAAATCCGCACCCAGGAAGGCCATGGTAAATTTGTCGAGCGTGAGGCAAATACCACCGTGAACAAGGCGCTTTCGACCTGGAAGGAACTGACCGCCCCCCGCCCGGTGGAGCGGACCGGCATTCCGGCAACCGGCGTGTAATCTGGCGATCATCCGAAGGCGGGCCGCCCGGTGCGGCGGGCCGTCCTTCGTCCGACTAAGGCAATGACATGACAAATGAAACGACACCCCAGGCCAGTTCCCCCCAGGCCGTCGTAGAAGCGCGCGATCTGAACCTGGTGTTCGAGACCAACGATGGTCCGGTGCAGGCGCTGAAGGATGTGAATCTTACCATCAACAAGGGCGATTTCGTCAGCTTCATCGGCCCCTCGGGCTGCGGCAAGACGACCTTCCTGCGGGTGATGGCGGCGCTGGAACACCCGACCAGCGGATCCATCACCGTGAACGGCATGACGCCCGACGAGGCGCGCCAGAAGCGGGCCTATGGCTATGTGTTTCAGGCGGCGGGGCTGTACCCCTGGCGCACCATTGCCAAGAACATCAAACTGCCGCTTGAGATCATGGGCTATTCCCGCGAAGAGCAAGACAAGCGCGTCGCGCAAGTTCTTGACCTTGTAGAACTTTCCGGGTTTGGCGGTAAATATCCCTGGCAGCTGTCGGGCGGCATGCAGCAGCGGGCCAGTATCGCCCGCGCGCTGGCCTTTGATGCCGATATCCTGTTGATGGACGAACCCTTTGGAGCCCTGGATGAGATCGTGCGCGATCACCTCAACGAGCAGCTTCTGAAGCTTTGGGCGCGTACGGACAAGACCATCGGTTTCGTCACCCACTCCATCCCCGAGGCGGTGTACCTCAGCACCAAGATCGTGGTGATGTCGCCGCGCCCGGGCCGGATCACCGATGTGATCGAAAGCACCCTGCCAAAGGAACGCCCTCTCGATATACGCGACAGTCAGGAGTTCATCGACATCGCGCACCGGGTGCGCGAGGGTCTGCGCGCGGGGCACAGCGATGACTGATCCGCGTCGTAGAACCTGTCCAACCGGAGGGGTGACATCCGTGCACCCCCCGTGCACCCCCAGTGCACCGCTTTGCTGCCAGATCGGGAGGGTGTTGTCATGAAGAACATCCTCGCCGTTCTTACGGTTGTCGGTGCCATCATCGCCTTCTGGTATGCCGCCTGCGTTCCGATGAACATCAAGGGCGTTCTTGATCAGGCCGAGCGTGCAGGGGCCACCGTCACCCCCGCCACCGCCAAGGAGCGCCGCGACATGGGCACCTTTGGGCTTGTGGCCACGAACTCCTTTGCCATCGCGGACACCTGGGCGCAGGACCGCCCGCGTCTGCCCGCGCCGCATCAGGTTGCAATAGAGCTGTGGGAAACCACGGTGATGAAAAAGATCACCTCAAAACGCAGCCTGATCTACCATGGGCAGGTAACGCTTTCCGCAACGCTTCTTGGTTTTGCCATCGGCACCGGCCTCGGCATCCTGCTGGCGGTGGGAATCGTGCATTCCAAGGTGATGGATATGTCGGTGATGCCCTGGGCCATCGTCAGCCAGACCATCCCGATCATCGCGCTGGCGCCGATGATCATCGTGGTGCTCTATTCCATCGGGGTGCAGGGGATCCTGCCAAAGGCGATCATCTCGGCCTATCTCAGCTTCTTCCCGGTTGTTGTGGGCATGGTAAAGGGGCTGCGCAGCCCGGATCACATGCAGCTGGATCTCCTCAAGACCTATAACGCGTCCACCGCGCAGGGGTTCTGGAAGCTGCGGCTGCCGTCCTCGCTGCCCTATCTATTTGCCTCGCTCAAGATCGGTATCGCCGCCTCCCTGGTGGGAGCCATCGTGGGCGAGCTGCCGACCGGCGCGGTGTCGGGCCTTGGTGCGCGGCTTCTGGCGGGCAGTTATTACGGGCAGACGGTGCAGATCTGGTCGGCTCTGTTTGCAGCGGCCATCCTGGCGGCGCTTCTGGTGGCGCTTCTGGGGATGATTGAACGTCTGGTTCTCAAACGTATGGGGATGAGCGCATGATTGAAGTTGGTATTGCCGCTCTGGTCTGGATCGGGGGCTGGTGGATCAACAGCCGCCTCGCGAACAGCCCCGCGGCCAAGACGCGGGCCGTCAAACTGGCTGTGCCGCTGGTATTCGGCGTCACTATCCTGATTGTCTGGGAACTGCTTGTGCGCGGGCTTGAGGTCTCCATGGTGATCCTGCCGGCACCGAGTATGATTGCCGAACGCTTTGCCACCTCGCTGCCGATCCTGTGGCAGGACTTTGCACAGACCTTCATCAAGGGGGCGCTGTCGGGCTATATCATGGGCTGCGTTGCCGCTCTGGCCATGGCCGTTGCGGTGGACCGCAGCGATTTCCTGCGCCGGGGCCTTTTGCCCGTGGGCAATTTCGTGGCGGCCCTGCCTATCGTCGGCACCGCGCCCATCCTGGTGATGTGGTTCGGCTTTGACTGGCAGTCCAAGGCGGCCGTTGTCGTGGTCATGGTGTTCTTCCCAATGCTGGTGAACACGGTTGCGGGGCTGAGCGAGACCTCTGCGATGCAGCGCGACCTGATGCGCACCTATGCGGCCAGCTATTGGCAGAGCTTCTTCAAGCTGCGTCTGCCTGCGGCCCTGCCGTTTATCTTCAACGGTTTGAAGATCTCGACCACACTCGCGCTGGTTGGTGCGATCGTGGCGGAGTTCTTTGGCTCGCCCACCGTGGGAATGGGCTTTCGGATCTCGACCAGCGTCGGCCAGCTGGCGCTGGACATGGTCTGGGCCGAAATCCTGGTCGCGGCCCTCGCGGGATCGGCCTTTTACGGCGTGATCGCCCTGATCGAGAAATCGCTGACCTTCTGGCACCCTTCGCAGCGGGGGTGACAGCCGAAATTTCATCGCCCCGGACACAGCCTTCGGGGCGATGAGACCAAAGGGCCATGGCCCGGTTTTCTCACGCCCAAATGGGCCATGAAGGAACGGCCAGACCATCGCCCAAAGCTTGCGCAGACCGACAAAAAGCCAGCCAATGGCGCAATAAAATTCTTTGAACAAATGGTCAAATTCGCGCAAGCTGCAACCATAACCAACAGGGAGAACCTACCAATGAAACACATTCTGACAGCCGCCGCGCTGGCCCTTGGTGCCGCCGGAGCCGCTCAGGCAGCGGACGACGTCAAGCTGCAGCTCAAATGGGTGACACAGGCACAGTTCGCTGGCTACTACGTGGCGCTCGACAAGGGCTTTTACGAAGAAGAAGACCTGAACGTCACCATCCTGCCCGGCGGCCCCGATATTGCCCCGACCCAGGTGATCGCAGGTGGCGGCGCGGACGTGACCGTCGAATGGATGCCGGCCGCGCTGGCGGCCCGCGAAAAGGGCCTGCCACTGGTCAATATCGCTCAGCCCTTCAAATCTTCGGGCATGATGCTGACCTGCTGGAAAGACACCGGCATTGCAGAGCCCAAGGATCTGGCAGACCGCACCCTGGGGGTCTGGTTCTTCGGCAATGAATTCCCGTTCATGAGCTGGATGAGCAAGCTGGGCATCTCCACCGAAGGCAAGGGTGAGATGGGCGTCGAGGTTCTGAAGCAGGGCTTCAACGTTGACCCGCTGCTGCAGCGTCAGGCGGACTGCATCTCCACCATGACCTACAACGAGTATTGGCAGGTTCTGGACGCGGGCGTCGCGGCGGATGAACTGGTGACCTTCAAGTACGAAGACCAGGGCGTTGCGACGCTGGAAGACGGTCTTTACGTGCTGGAAGACAAGCTGAGCGATGCAGCCTTTGCCGACAAGATGGAGCGTTTCGTGCGCGCTTCGATGAAGGGCTGGAAATACGCCGAGGCCAACCCGGATGAAGCCGCCGGGATCGTTCTGGACAATGACGCTTCGGGCGCCCAGACAGAAGAGCACCAGAAGCGCATGATGAGCGAGATCGCCAAGCTGACCGCAGGCAGCAATGGCGCGCTGGATGTCGCTGACTACGAGCGTACCGTTCAGACGCTGCTGACCGGTGGGTCTTCGCCGGTGATCACCAAGGCTCCGGAAGGCGCCTGGACCCATGCCATCACCGATGCAGCGCTGAAGTAAGCTGATCGCCTATCAGATTTCCGGCCCGTCCCTGATGCTTCAGGGGCGGGCTTTTTCATGTCTGAACAGCGGCAGGGTCAGCTCTGTTCCAGGAACCCGCCGTAAAGCCCCTGTTTGAAGATCAGCCCCTTGCCGGGGCGGGTGGCAAAACGCTGCACTTCGCCCAGGACGATGGTGTGATCCCCGGCGGGGTGGCTGGCATGGGCCTTGCAGTCAAAGCGCGCCAGAACCCCGTCCAGAAGCGGCGTTCCATGAGCGTTGGCCGTCCACGGGGCTGCGTCAAAATCATCGCCGCAGCGGGCAAAATGGATGGCAAGATCCAGCTGATCCTCGGCCAGAACATGGATCGAATAGTGCTGTGCGCAAACAAAGGCGTCATGGCGCAGGGACGTGCGTGCCGGGCACCACATCAACAGGGGCGGCTCCATCGAGACCGACGAAAAGCTGTTGGCGGTGAAGGCCAGCGGCCCTTTGTCTGTCAAAGTGGTGATCACGGTGACTCCGGTCGCAAAACAGCCCAATGCGTCGCGATAGGCCCGCTGCGTATCAGAGCCCGGAATCAAGGTGGTGTCTGGCATGGTGCGCGCCCTTCGTCTGAGTGATCCGTCAGATCTAGGCCCCGACCTGCCACGGGCCAGTTTATTTGTCCACCGGGTTCAGGTCTTCCAGCAGGCGGCCATGGGCGCGGGTCTGCGCGATGACGTCGCCCAGGGTGGCAAATCCGCGGGCCTCCAGCATGGGCAGCATCCGGCACAGAACCTCGGCGGTGGCGCGCGCATCGCCCAGGGCGGTGTGGCGCAGGGCGGTGGGGATGGTCACATCCAGCCGTTCGCACAGCGCATCCAGCGTATGCGGCACCGAGGCGCCGAACAGAACCGCGCTCAGCAGCACCGTATCCAGAACCGGGTGATCCCAGGCAAGGTTCAGACGCTTTGCCTCCCGCCGCAGAAAGGCCATGTCGAAGGGTGCGTTATGGGCGACGATCACCGCATCGCGGCAGAAATGGTGGAAGCTGCGGGAAACCTCTGCAATGTCTGGCGCGCCCTTGACCATTGCGTCGGTGATCCCGTGCACCCTGGTCGAGGCGGCCGGGATCGGGCTGCCGGGATCGACCAGAAGATTCAGGGCCTCACCATCGATGATGCGACCGCGCAGAACGCGCAGTGCGCCAAGCTGCACCACATGATCCTTGTGCGGCAATAGCCCGGTGGTTTCGGTGTCAAACACCGCAAAGGTCAGATCGGACAGGGGCCGGTTCTCGATCTGCTGGGTGACCGGGTTGAGCAGACCAAAGTCATAGACCAAAGGGCGGGCCGCCTCGGGCGGGATGTCTGCCTCGGCGCTGTCAAAGATCACCACATAGCCGGGCGCATCGCCCAGCGGTTTGAGCCGCAACCCGTAGGTTTGCCGCCCGTCGCTACCGGTGATGCGGGCGCTGACCTCCTTGCCGGACCGGATCATCTTGTGATGCGCGGTCTTCAGCGCGTCGGCCTCCAGATAATCGCCAAGAACGGCGCCAAGGCGTGTGGGCGCGATCTGCGACAGGACCGCTGCGGCCTGGGCGTCGTAAAGGACAATCCGGTGATCGGGGCCGACCATGACCGTGGCGACGGGCACCTCTGACAAAAGGGTCGTCAGGCGCGCCTTCTCGGCCTCCAGCCGGGCCGTTTCGCGGGCGATGGCTTCGGCGGAGTTCAGGTTTGCCTGCCCCAGTTTGCCCACAAGGCTCGACGCGGCGGGAGCCAGATCGCCAAGATAGCGCGCGGCCTGTTGGTCAAGGTCGGATGTCACACCGCCATGGGCACGGGCGCGCAGACCCGCTGCCAGCCTTTCGATCGGCTTGGCGACGTTTTCATCGAACAACAGCCAAATCCCGGCGCAAACGCCGAGGATGGCGAAGAGGCTGAGCGCGCCGACAAAGACGAAGGCATCAAGCAGGGCAGGATTGCCCGCACGTCCGTAGCCGATCCACAGCGCTGCCCAGACGCCGCTGATGCAGGCGGCTGCGATCAGGCAGAAGAACAGGAAGACGCGGATCCGCAGGCTGAGACGTGCCAGCATCAGACCGCTCCGCAGAAGGTCGCCAGCAAACCGTCATCCTCGGGCGGAAAGATCCACTCAATCCCGCTGTCATCGCCCGCCCCCAGCGCCGCGTCAGAGGCGACGACAGCACGGCGCCACCTCGTGCAGTCCAGCCGCACGGGCAGGCTGCTGACCGGGGCCCAGCGGCCGAAGAAATAGACCTCTGTGATGTAGTGGCCGGGCAGGTCAGGGTGGCTCTTTGCGGTTGCTGTTTCAATGGCTGCAAAGCGTTCGACAAACGGCACAGCATAGGTCCAAGGCCGGTAGAGGCTTCTGTTCTCGCCGGTTTCGGCCACGAGAACGCCCTCGGGCAGCGCGGCGCGGGTGCGCTCATACCAGCCGTACTCCGAAGAGATTGTGACTGCGATCATCGCGAGGCCCGCGGCCACAGGGGCCAGCCATTTGGGCAGCCGCCCGCCACTGGCCCGGCCGATCAGCATCACGACTCCTGCCACGGCAAAGCCTGCAAATATTGTTGCGATCAGTTCCAGAAACATCTTGTGGTCCTCTTGTGCTGCCGGGGTCAGCCCATCATCCCTTTGCCATGGCCAAGCGCCGATTGCATTGTCTTTACCACGACAAAGGCGTCGCGCAGATGACTTCGCTCAAAGTCCGACAGATCCGATGGGGCCAGAAAGTTGTCGGGCGCCTCGCCCTTGCGGATCTGGCCAGCCTGATGCTTCAGCCGGGTTTCGGCAATCAGGTCATAGGCATCCATGAGATCCCGCGCACCCGAAGGGCTGAGGGCGGATGTCTCGGCTGCCGCCTCCAGCCGCGCGCGGGTGTTGACCGGGGTAAGCTGCGCTTGCAGGGCATAGATCCGCCCCAGATCCACCACCGGCACCACGCCGTTGTGTTTCAGATCCAGCGTGTTGCGATGTTCGCCCGAACGGATGGTGGCGATCCCGCGCAAGAGCCCCAGCGGCGGCGTGTGTTTCAGCGAATTGGAAATCATATGCGCGACAAAGATGGAATTGGAGCTTGCCGCCTTGAGCACCTCATCCTGCAGCCCGGTGAACAGGGAGGCGTTTCCGCCGATGGGACGCAGGTCGAACATCACCGAGGCCAGCATCTGCGCCATGGGATCCGGGGTCTTGATCCAGCCTTCGAAATACTGTCGCCAGACGCGCATGGGCTGGCGCCAGCGCGGATTGCTCGCCATCATGTCACCGGGGCAATAGACATAGCCGCAGGTGTTGAGCCCATCGCAGACAAACCGGGCGAGGGCTTCGAAATAGGCAGCGTCAGCCTCCTGCATCTCGTCAGCGATCATCAGGCAGTTGTCCTGATCCGAGACCCCTGTCTGTTCCTGCCGCCCCTGTGATCCGCAGGCCAGCCACAGGTAGGGCACAGGCGGCCGGCCAAGGCGGTCCTCGGCCAGCGCCAGCAGGCGACGGGTGGCGGCGTCGGCAATATCGGTGATGAGGCGGGTCACCACCTCGTGCCGGTTGCCGGCGGCCACCAGCTGCAACAGCAGCGCGGGAATGCGCGCGGTGACACGGGCCATGGTGCCGGCGTCCGGCGCATTGGCGATCTCGGCGATCATCTCGGCCGAGCTCATGGCCTGCAGGCGGGTGAGGTCGGTTTGCGTCACGATTCCCGCCAGGCGCCCCGCATCCACCACCGGCACATGGCCAATCCGGTGCTCCATCATCGCATGCAGCACGTCCGATGCGATGGCGGAAGAGGGCAGCGTAAGGGGATCGCGGGTCATGATCCGCGCCACGGGCGTTGAAATCGGCAGCCCTTCTGCCAGCACCTTTTCCGTCAGATCGCGGTTGGTGAGGATCCCTTCGAGGGTATCGCCATGGGTGATGCAGACCGAGGAAATGTGATGGTCCCGCATCAATTGCGCCGCGCCCTGGCAGGTCAGACCGCTGGAGCAGGTGACCGGGGGCGTCGCCATGAAATCCGCAACGCGGCGGGTCGCGAGGCTGTTCTGCGCGGGTCCGTCCGGGCGACGGCGGTCAAAGAAGCGCGCCACCTTCGGTTCGGCCTGCATCAGCGCATCGAAATCGGCACGGGGCAGCAGCAGAAGCGCGCTCTCTGCGCTGGCAAAGGCGGTGGTGACGGCAATGCCATCACGGGTAAGGCCCCGCTCGCCAAAGGAATTGCGCGGTCCCAGAATGGAAACGGTCATGCCGTTCTCGTCAAAGACCTCCACCTCGCCGTGATGCACAAGGTAAAGACCATTCATCGGCGCCCCAAGGGCATAAATCTCATCCCCTGGCGCGGCGTGGATCACCTCGAACCTGGGCGCCAGCGCCGCAAGGCGCGCCGCATCAAGGCTGTCATAGGGGTGCACCGTCTTCAGGAACTGGATCAGACCGTCGGGGGAAAGGGGCATGGGAATAGCCTGTCTGCAAAGCCGGGATAAAAGTCATCCTGCCCGAGTGTGCCCGGACAGGATGGTGAGGAAAAGAGGGCGGGCCAGAAATCAAGGGAGGCGGCCCGCCCCGGGAGGAAAGGATCAGTGATCCTGAGCGGCACCCGCGCCGCGCGGGATGCGGACGCTTTCCACCAGCTCTTCGATCTCGGTCGGGATCGGCTCGCTGGATTTGGAGACCACATAGGCCACCGCGAAGTTCACCATCGCGCCGATCGCACCAAAGGAGGTGGACTTGATGGTGCCCAGAAGCGGATCCGCATCCGTAAAGCTGTTGGTGCCGGGGATGAAGAACCAGCCCTTGTGCAGGAAGATGTAGATCAGCGTCACCACCAGACCTGCGATCATGCCTGCAACCGCGCCCTTGTTGTTCACCTTGGTGAAGATGCCCATCATCAGCGCCGGGAAGATCGAGGCTGCCGCCAGACCAAAGGCCAGCGCCACGGTCTGCGCCGCAAAGCCCGGAGGGTTGAGGCCCAGGTAGGTGGCAACCGCGATGGCAACCGCCATGGCAACACGGGCCGACAGCAGCTCGCCTTTTTCCGAGATGTTCGGATTGATCGAACCCTTGATCAGGTCGTGCGACACTGCGGAAGAGATCGCCAGCAAAAGACCCGCCGCCGTGGACAGCGCCGCCGCCAGACCGCCAGCCGCCACAAGACCAATCACCCAGCCCGGAAGGTTGGCGATTTCGGGGTTGGCCAGAACCAGGATGTCGCGGTTGAACTTGGTCAGCTCATTGCCCTGCCAGCCGTTCTCGGCTGCCTTGGCCTGCATGTCGGCGTTTGCGTCGTTGTAGTACTGGATGCGGCCGTCGCCGTTCTTGTCTTCCCAGGCCAGGAGACCGGTTTTCTCCCAGGTGGCCATCCAGTCATAGCGGGCGTCGTTTTCGATCTGCTCGACCGAGACCGCTTCGCCATTGGTGCCATTGGGCCACATCATGTCGGTGATGTTCAGGCGGGCCATGGCGCCAACTGCCGGGGCCGTGAGGTACAGCAGCGCGATGAAGACCAGCGCCCAGCCAGCGGACCAGCGTGCGTCCGACACCTTGGGAACGGTGAAGAAGCGCATGATCACGTGGGGCAGACCGGCGGTACCGATCATCAGCGACAGGGTGAAAAGCACCATGTTCAGCGTATCGGCATGGTGGGCGGTGTATTCATTGAAGCCCAGCTCGCGCACGATGGCGTCAAGCTTCGCCAGCAGAGGCTCACCCGAGGCGGCGTGATCGCCAAACAGACCCAGCGCCGGGATCGGGTTGCCGGTCAGCTGCAGCGAGATGAAGATGGCCGGGATGGTATAGGCCATGATCAGCACGACATACTGTGCAACCTGCGTATAGGTCACGCCCTTCATGCCGCCGAACACGGCGTAGGCAAAGACCACACAGGCACCGATCAACAGACCCGCGGTGTTGGAGACCTCAAGGAAACGGCCAAAGGCCACGCCCACGCCGGTCATCTGGCCGATCACATAGGTGGTGGAAGCCACGATCAGGCAGATCACCGCCACGATACGCGCGGTGGGGCTGTAGAAGCGGTCACCGATGAATTCCGATACGGTGAACTTGCCGAATTTGCGCAGGTAGGGCGCCAGCAGCAGCGCCAGCAGCACGTAACCACCGGTCCAGCCCATAAGGAAGGACGAATTGTCATAGCCGGTAAAGGCGATGAGACCGGCCATCGAAATAAAGGAAGCCGCCGACATCCAGTCCGCCGCCGTGGCCATGCCGTTGGTGACGGGGTGCACACCCCGACCCGCGGCGTAGAACTCGGACGTCGATCCGGCGCGCGCCCAGATGGCGATACCGATATAAAGCGCGAAGGACGCGCCAACGAACAGAAGGTTGATTGTAAACTGATCCATGGCTTAGTCCTCCTCGACGCCGAATTCACGGTCGAGGCGGTTCATCCGCCAGGCGTAGAAAAAGATCAGGCCCAGGAAGACCAGGATCGATCCCTGCTGGGCAAACCAGAAGCCCAGATCGCTGCCACCCACCGAGATGCCAGAGAGCATCGGGCGCAGCAGAATGCCAAATCCGAATGAAACGACAGCCCAGATCACCAGGCTGATCAGAATGATGCGCACATTGGCCTGCCAATAGCCCTTGTCGGTCTTGGCAGCCTTTGAGGCATTGGTTGTGTGGTCCGCCATTGCGGCTCCTCCTTGCTAGAATTGTGCCTGCCTTGCGCGTTGCGCTGGGCAAGCCTTCCCTGTTTGCCCGCGCAGCCCGTATTGAGATGGGCAGACATCAGGCATTACTCCTTTGGTCGCCAAAGCGGGCTTTGGCGGTTCCATCGGGTATTTCGGTTTGTGAAGCGGGCGCCCGGCGGCAGCTTGTGCCAGGCGTCCGGGTGTTGGCCGGGCCTAGGGCGCGGCGGTCTTTACAATCGCCGCCAGACCCTTGGCGACCTCATCGATCTGGCCCATGGCGTCGATCTTTTGCAGAACGCCCTTGTCGCCGTAATAGGCGATCAGCGGTGCAGTCTGTTCGTGATAGGCGGCAAGGCGGCTGGCAACGGTTTCGGCATTGTCATCGGCGCGGCGCTTCATCTCGGTGCCGCCGCATTTATCGCAGACACCGGCCTGTTTGGGCTGCTTGAAGCTGTCGTGATAGCCCTCACCGCAGCCCGCGCAGGTGTAACGCCCGGCAACGCGCGTCACCATGGCGTCGTCGTTCACCTCAAGGCTGATGGCGGCGTTGATCTTCTGGCCGGTTTCGGACAGAAGCGCATCCAGCGCCTCGGCCTGAACGGCGGTACGCGGGAAGCCGTCAAGGATCACGCCCTTGGCGCAGTCAGGCTCGGCAAGGCGGTCGCGCAGGATGGCGATCACGATCTGGTCCGACACCAGACCACCGGATTCCATCACCGATTTCGCAGCCTTGCCAGCCTCGGTGCCCGCAGCCACGGCGGCGCGCAGAAGGTCTCCGGTCGACAGCTGCACCAAGCCAAAGCTCTCTTCCAGCATGCGGGCCTGTGTGCCCTTCCCGGCGCCCGGAGGGCCGAGAAGGATCAGAACGGCGGGGCGGGTCATCACATCCGTGGTCATGGCCTTACCCCTTGTTCGCGCGGTTTGCGATCAGATCGTCCACCACCGACGGATCGGCGAGGGTCGAGGTGTCGCCGAGCGCGCCAAAGTCGTTCTCGGCGATCTTGCGCAGGATGCGGCGCATGATCTTGCCGGAACGGGTCTTGGGCAGGCCGGGGGCCCATTGGATCACATCGGGGCTGGCAATCGGGCCGATCTCGGTACGCACCCAGGTGCGCAGTTCCTTCATCAGCTCGTCCGAGGGCTCGCGGTCGTTCATCAGGGTCACATAGCAGTAGATGCCCTGGCCCTTGATCTCGTGCGGGTAGCCCACCACGGCGGCCTCGGCCACGGCGGCGTGCGCTACCAGAGCGCTTTCCACTTCGGCGGTGCCCATGCGGTGACCGGAGACGTTGATCACGTCATCGACGCGGCCGGTGATCCAGTAGTCGCCACCCTCATCGCGGCGGCAGCCGTCACCGGTGAAGTAATAGCCCTTGTAGTCCGAGAAATAGGTCTTCTCGAAGCGCTCGTGATCGCCCCAGACGGTACGCATCTGGCCGGGCCAGCTGTCCTTGATGCACAGAACGCCCTCGACGCCGTTGCCTTCGATCTCGGCGCCCGATTGCGGGTCCAGAACCACCGGCTGCACGCCAAAGAAGGGCTTCATAGCCGCACCCGGTTTCAGCGCATGGGCGCCGGGCAGGGGGGTCATCAGGTGGCCGCCGGTCTCGGTCTGCCACCAAGTGTCGACGATGGGGCATTTTCCCTTGCCGACGACATCATTGTACCAGTTCCAGGCCTCGGGGTTGATCGGCTCGCCCACGGTGCCCAGAAGGCGCAGGGAGGACAGATCGCATTTCTCGACCCATTCGTTGCCCTGACCCATCAGCGCGCGCAGGGCGGTGGGGGCGGTGTAGAACTGGTTCACCTTGTGTTTCTCGCAGACCTGCCAGAACCGGCTGGCGTCGGGGTAGGTCGGCACACCTTCGAACATCAGCGTGGTGGCACCATTGGCGAGCGGGCCATAGACGATATAGCTGTGACCGGTGACCCAGCCTACATCGGCGGTGCACCAGTAGATATCGCCATCGTGATAGTCGAAGGTGATCTCGTGCGTCATCGCCGCATAGGTGAGATAGCCACCCGTGGTGTGCACCACGCCCTTGGGCTGACCGGTCGAGCCGGAAGTATAGAGGATGAACAACGGATCCTCGGCGTTCATCTCGGCGGGCTTGCAGTAGTCATCCGCCTCCAGTGCCATCTCGTTATAGTCAAAGTCGCGCCCGTCGACCCATGTGGTCTGACCGCCGGTGCGTTTCACAACGAGGCATTTGACCGTATCCTTGCAGTGCAGCAGGGCCGCGTCTGCATTGGATTTCAGCGGCGTCTTGCGGCCGCCGCGCGGGGCCTCGTCAGCGGTGATGATCACCTTGGCATCGCAGCCATTGACCCGGGCAGCCAGCGCGTCGGGGCTGAAGCCGGCAAAGACGATGGAGTGGATGGCGCCGATGCGGGCGCAGGCCAGCATGGCATAGGCGGCCTCTGGGATCATCGGCAGGTAGATCACCACCCGGTCGCCCTTGCGCACGCCTAGCGATTCCAGAATGTTGGCCATCCGGCAGGTGTTGCGGTGCAGATCCTTGTAGGTGATGTGCTGCGCCGGCTCGTTCGGATCGTCCGGTTCAAAGATGATCGCGGTCTGATCGCCGCGGGTTTCCAGATGCCGGTCGATGCAGTTGGCCGAGACATTCAGCGTGCCATCCGCATACCAGTTGATCGAGACTTCGCCGAAGTTGTAATTGACGTCCTTCACGGATGTGAAAGGTTTGATCCAGTCGATCCGCTTGCCCTGTTCGCCCCAAAAGGCTTCGGGATCGGCAATCGACGCTGCGTACATCTCTTCGTATTTCGCCGCGTCCACATGGGCGCGGGCAATGACGTCCTCAGACGGCGGATACACTTTGCCTTCAGGCTGCGTGGTCATCTGGTGTCCTCCCTGACTTCTCCTCAGTTTGTCACCCGACAGCGCCGGGGCGCAGGTGTCAAACCGTTTCCTTCCTCGCTGGTCATAATAGGGAATGTTGAAAAGAAGTGAATAAGCGCAAGAAAAACAACGATTTGTTTGTAAATGAATTTCCTGTCTTTTCTGAGGCTGTTAATTGGAGGGGTGATGCGGGGGAAAAATCATTTTCTGTTAGTGGCTTGGCTGTCAACGCCTGGCGTGGCGATGCGGTTCAACCTAGGGGCTGTCCGGGGCGATTTCTTTGGTTCTGCACCTGCAGGGCATGGGGATCCCTGCGGCAAAATGTGCGCAACGAGGTCCGATGCGCGGGACAAGGCGCCGAAAAGCAGACTCAGCAGGCGCTGGCAGGAAATTGAGCGGGGGAGGGCTTGGCAGTGCGCTGCCTTGAGGTTAGCTTGAGCCTCAAGCGCCCCTCGGGCCGAGATCCGGGAGTGATGCAAGGGCGCACAATGGGAGAGAATTATCATGAACAAACTTCTGACTGCCGCTGTGGCGGCTGCTGCTGGTTTTGCGATCGCCGGTGAGGCCGCAGCCACCGAATGGAACGTCTCCGTCTGGGGCAAGCGCCGCGCCTTTACCGAGCATGTCGAAAAGCTGGCCGAGCTGGTCAGCGAAAAGACCGGTGGCGCCTTCACCATGAACGTCAGCTACGGTGGCCTGTCCAAACCGCGCGAGAACCTGGACGGCATCTCCATCGGCGCGTTTGAAATGGCGCAGTTCTGCGCGGGCTACCACCGCGACAAAAACCCCTCGATCACCGTTCTGGAACTGCCCTTCCTGGGCGTGCAGAATCTGGCAGAGGAAGTCGCCGTCAGCCACGCTGTCTATGCGCACCCCGCAGCGGCCAAGGATCTGGCCCGCTGGAACGCCAAGCTGCTGATGACGTCGCCCATGCCGCAGTACAACCTGGTTGGCACCGGCGATCCGCGTGACGAACTGGCCGAGTTCGACGGCATGCGCGTGCGTGCGACCGGCGGTCTGGGCAAGGCGTTCGAGGCTGTTGGCGGCGTGCCGACCTCGGTGCCTGCGACCGAAGCCTACAACGCGATGGAATCCGGCGTGGTGGACACGGTGGCCTTTGCCCAGCATGCGCACCTCAGCTTTGGCACCATCAACAAGGCCGACTGGTGGACCGCGAACCTGAACCCCGGCACCGTGAACTGCCCTGTTGTGGTCAACACCGACGCCTATGACGCCCTCAGCGACTCTGAGCGTGAAGCGCTGGACAGCTCCATCGACGAGGCAATTGCGCACTACCTTGAGAACTACGGCAAGCTCCTGACCAAATGGGACGCCGTTCTGGAGGAAAAAGGCGTTCAGAAGGTCATGATCTCGGACGAGCAACTGGCCGCGTTCCGGGCAAAAGCCGCCGATCCGATCCGTGAGGAGTGGATCAAGGAGATGGAAGCCCAGGGCATTCCCGGTCAGGAACTCTATGATCTGGTGATGACCACCCTCGAAAACACCCGCGCGGGCAACTAAGCGCGCGCCCGCATCAGCAGGCCGGGAACACTCTCCCGGCCTGTTTTTGCATTCTGTCGTATCAAGAGAAAGGTGGGGCCATGGCGGGGAACGCCGCGGTAATTGTTGACGATAGCCTGGTCAGCAGACTGGACCAGAAGCTGTTGGGTGTGGAGAAGGTCCTGGCTCTGGTCAGCGGCCTTGCAGTGTTTTCGCTGATGGTGATGGCGGTTGTATCGGTCGGCGGGCGGTCGGCGTTCAATGCGCCCTTGCCGGGCTATGTGGACTGGATCGAGCAGGCGATGCCGCTGATTGCCTTCATGGGAATTGCCTATGTGCAGCGGGACGGCGGGCATATCCGTATGGATATCCTGATCGGCTCTCTGAAGGGCCGCGCAATGTGGCTGTTCGAGCTGTTCTCGGTTGTGCTCATTCTGGCGCTGATGCTGCTTCTGGTCTGGGGCAGCTGGGCGCATTTCTCGCGGTCCTTCGATTTCGCGGCGCCGCTCTGGAGCCGGGACAGCTCCATCGATATCGGTATTCCGCTCTGGCCGGCCAAACTGCTGGCGCCGGTGGCCTTCTCTGTTCTGTGCCTGCGCCTTCTGTTGCAGGTCTGGGCCTATGGGCGGGCCTTTGTACTGGGTCTCGAGACCCCCGCCGCCGTGCCCCTGATCCAGGATGCCGCAGCCCAGGCCGCCCATGAAGCGGATGTGCTGACCGGCCATGATGATGACACTGCCAGCAGCGCCGCCGGGCGCAGCGCACAGGAATAGGACGCAATAGATGGAACCGATCGAAATCGGCCTGTGGGTCACGGGCTTTCTTCTTGTTCTTGTGGTCACCGGCATGCGCGTCGCCTTTGCGGCGGCCCTGGCGGGGCTGGTCGGGCTGACCTGGATCTTCTGGGCAAAGTTCGGCTACGATCCGGCCCGCTTCATGAAGGCGCTGACAATTGCAGTCAAGACGGCGGGGCAGGTGCCCCATTCCAAAGTGTCCAGCCAGGCCCTGTCGCTGATCCCGACGTTTATCCTGATCGGCTATCTGGCTTACTACGCAGGCCTTACCAAGGCGCTGTTCGAAGCTGCCAAGCGCTGGATTGCCTGGCTGCCCGGCGGCCTTGCGGTTTCGACCGTCTTTGCCACCGCTGGCTTTGCGGCCGTGTCGGGCGCGTCGGTGGCGACCTCGGCCGTCTTTGCCCGCATCGCCATCCCCGAGATGCTGGCCATCGGCTATAACAAGCAGTTCGCCGCGGGCGTGGTGGCTGCCGGGGGTACGCTGGCCTCGCTCATCCCGCCCTCGGCCATTCTGGTGATCTATGCGATCATCGTGGAGCAGGACGTGGGCAAGCTGCTTTTGGCGGGCTTCATCCCCGGTGCGTTCTCGGCGCTCGTCTATGGCGCGCTGATCGTGGGGATTGCCGTTGTTTTCAAGAAAGTCGGCCCGCCGGTCAAAGGCTTCACCTGGGGTCAGCGCTTTGCCTCCCTTCCGGGGGCGCTGCCGATCATCCTGGTGGTTCTGATCATCATCTGCTTTGTCTACAACCCGTTTGGCGATCAGGCCTGGGGCACCCCGACCGAGGGCGGCGCCATCGGCGCCTTCATCGTGTTCCTTTATGCGCTGAAGGGCGGCATGAAATGGGCCGAGCTGAAATCGGCGCTGCTGGAGACGGCGAAACTGTCGGTAATGATCTTCTCGATCATCTGGGGCGTTCTGATCTACGTGCGCTTCCTCGGCTTTGCGGACCTGCCCGGTGCGTTCTCTGACTGGATCACTTCGCTTGAGATGTCGCCGATGGTGATCCTGATCTGCATTCTGCTGGCCTATGCGGTGCTGGGCATGTTCATGGATGCAATCGGAATGCTGCTGCTGACCCTTCCAGTGGTGTACCCGGCCGTCATGGCGTTGAATGGCGGCGAGACCGTCTCTGCCGCCGACAGTGCCTTCGGGATGAACGGCACCATGTGCGCGATCTGGTTCGGGATCCTGGTGGTGAAGATGGCCGAGTTCTGTCTGATCACCCCACCCATCGGTCTCAACTGTTTCGTTGTTGCCGGGGTTCGGGATGATCTGACCGTTCAGGACGTCTTCAAGGGCGTTACACCCTTCTTCGTTGCAGATGCGGTGACGATCGCGCTGCTGGTCGCCTTCCCGGGAATTGTGCTCTACCTGCCGTCCCTCGCCGGCTAGCGCGCAGACCAGACTGACAAATGGGCCGTCCCTCCGGAAAGGTGGGGCGGCTCTTTTTTGTGCAGAGCCGGATATGCTGCACGGTTTGGCAGCAAAGTAATCACATGATTCGCCACTTGGCGCATGCATTCTGATCTTTGAATGTTGATATATGAAAAAATCCGCATGTGTTCGTACTGGACATTTCGGTCCAGTCCTTCACAGCGCAACCGAAGGAAAAGTAAGCAAACGTGCCAATTCCATTCCGTTTCAATGAAGCCTTGGGGCGTTTGATTGTTACGGCTTTCCACTGAGGTGAAGGTCGGAGAAACGCAATTGTACAATTGTTAACAAACCTTGGGGTTAATACCGCAAATTCATCGTGAAAAAGTATCACGATGAGATGTTTTAGGGTTTGTCGACATAATGAGGACATACGATGGCGCGTGACACACAGGACACTCTTTCAAAGTTTGCTTTGACCGGAGATGACCATCGAAAGCTCATCCGGGCCGGACAATTGGTGGCGCCCATCCTGGATGACGCATTGGAGCATTTCTATTCCTTCGCCGTAGCCGATGCCGAGATCGCGCAGTTCTTTCCGAACGAAAGCGTGATGGCGCATGCGCGCGCGGCACAGAAAAAGCACTGGCAGCGCCTTCTGTCAGGCAGCTTTGACGACGACGACCTTGCCTCTGCCGAACGGGTCGGCTCCGTGCACTTCAAGATCCAGCTGCCGTTTTCCATGTATCTGTCCGGGTATTCGCGCGCCAACGCCTATATCCAGCAGCGTTTGCTGGAGCGTGCAGGTCCGCTTGTGGGCAAGTTTTCAAAACGCAGGCAGGGCGACTTGCTGGGCGTTCTGACACGGGCCTTTGCCTTTGACACCTATCAGGTGATCGCGGCCTACTTCGCGGCTCAGAAAGCCGAACAGGACACTGCGTTCAAGTACCTGTCTGATGGCATTGCCCGCATGTCCGGGCGTGACCTGTCCAGTCCGATTCCCGGCCCGGAGGAAAGCGATTTCCCCGCCCGTTACGACACGGTGCGCCAGTCCTTCAACGCGCTGATGGACTCGATGCGGGATGTGATCGTTACGATCCAGGAGTCCACAGGCAATCTGAACCGGATCGCAAGCGAGGTGAACCAATCTGCAGAGGACCTGTCCCGCCGCACCGAAACCCAGGCCGCCACGCTGGAGCAAACCGCTGCTGCCGTGGAAGAGATCAACAGCAGCGTGCAGTCTTCGGCAGAGTCGACCTCCTCGACGGAAAGGGTGGTCTTGCAGACCCGCCAGAATGCCGCAAAGGGCAACGAGGTCGCTGATCAGGCCGTGACCAAGATGCGCGAAATCTCGGAGTCATCGGCTCAGATTTCCCAGATCATCAGTGTCATCGACGATATTGCCTTCCAGACGAACCTGTTGGCACTGAATGCAGGCGTCGAGGCAGCCCGCGCAGGCGAAGCCGGACGGGGCTTTGCCGTCGTGGCCTCCGAGGTGCGCGGCCTGGCGCAGCGCGCCGCAGATTCGGCCAAGGAAATCAAGGAACTGGTCGGCACCAGCACACAGCATGTGGACAATGGGGTTGCCATGGTGGATCAGGCGGGAACGACCCTGACGGAGATCGTCAAAGACATCGAGAAGGTTTCTGAACTGACCACCGAAATCGTCAATTCCGCGCGTGAGCAGTCGACGGGTCTGGCGGAAATCGCCACCGGTGTCTCCCAGCTGGATCAGGTGACACAGCAGAATGCGGCCATGGTTGAGGAAACGGCTGCCGCCATCATGTCGCTTCAGCAGGACACGCAGGTTCTGTCGCAACTGGTCGGAACCTTCACGGTCTCCGCCGGTGGTAACGTTCGGCGTCTGGCTGATGTGGCGGGCAAAGCTGAAACGCGCCCGGCGCCGATGCAGGACGCGGTCGGGTTCTGAGGACAACGACCCGCCCTTTTTCCTACTTCGGTATGATCTTGATCGCACGGTTTCCTTTGGCTGGGACCGTGCGGTTTTCTCTTGGGCGGAAACCGGGCAGGAAGGCCAAATCCTTCGCATCACACCGCCTTGAAAGGCGGTAGAGCAATGACGCACGGGAGCCTACGGAATCGGAACAAAAGTGTCGATTATGGGGGTAGTGGCGGAGAGACAGTCCGCCGTTCAGAATTCCTAAAAAATCCATTATTGACCTGTAAGTAATTGCCACATAACGATTTTATAAGGAAGTACGTTCCAGAGAATTCCGGCGAAATCCTCGAAAATCTGGGTTTCAGAGGGGGAACGATAGGGGGGACAAGGTTATATGAACGGCAGTCTAACTGCGACATTCGTCCGCAACATAAAAGCTCCTGGTGTGTACAGTGACAAGAACGGGACGGGTTTGCGCCTGCGTGTCAAACCTGACGGACGAAAACACTGGCTCCAACGCTTCACGCTGTACGGCAAAGTCCGAGAGGCTGGGTTGGGATCCTATCCAATCGTGACTTTGGCGATGGCGCGAGAGCAAGCGCTTGAAAACCGTCGTGCGGTACGTGACGGCGTGGATCCGATCTCCGAAAAACAGAAAAACCGTGCTGTCTTGACCTTCGCGGATGCTGTCGAAGAGTACCTGAAGATACGCATGACTGAGTTTCGCAACGAGAAACACAAAAAGCAATGGCGCGCTACGTTGGACACCTACGCAGTTCCGATCGTGGGTTCGATTTATGTTCGCGATCTGACACGTGAAGATGTGATCCGTGTTTTGGAGCCGATATGGAAAGACAAAACAGAGACTGCGACACGGCTGCGTCAACGTATTGAGGCTGTAATCTCCTGGGCCATTGTGTCCGGCCACCGGGAAACAACCAACCCGGCGGTTTGGAAAGGAAACCTCTCTGAAGTGCTGCCAAACCCTTCACGGGTTAAACAACAGAAGAACCACCCGGCTGTGCAGGTGACGGAAGCTGCCGATTTCTGGAAGGAACTGAGCAAGCGCGAAGGTATGGGCGCGACCGCGCTTCGCTTTCTTACGCTCACAGCCTCCCGGTCTGGCGAAGTTCGCGGGATGACATGGGATGAAGTGGATTTCGAAAAACGTCTGTGGATCATCCCGAAAGAGCGCATGAAAGCACGTCGCGAACATAGGGCGGCATTATCTGATGCAGCAATGGACTTGTTGCTCAGCATGCCCAAGCTGGAAGGGTGCGACTTCGTTTTCTTTTCCAGCAAAGGCGGCCAGTTGTCGGATATGTCCCTTTCCGCAGTGATGCGACGTATGGATGAAGCCGCACAGGCGAATGGGGGCGCGCGCTTTCTTGATGGACGGTCAAAACTACCCGCAGTTCCGCACGGTCTGCGCTCCACCTTTCGAGATTGGGCGGCAGAGAACGGTGTGGACCATACTCTCGCGGAACTTGCCTTAGCGCACAATGTTGGCAGCACTGTAGAGCGAGCATACCGGCGGTCCGATCTCGTTCAAAACCGCTTTGAGCTAATGAACCAATGGGCTGCGCATTTGGAAGGGCGCGGGAGAGGCTAGGACACTCTGAACCAGTGTGAAGTCAACGAGAAATACTGTTTCATGTCGTGTACATAGATGGCGGCTCCCAGCCCTAAGCGGACCCGATCAGCCAAACCCTTCAAGCGGGCAGATCCAAAAGGTGGGGCGGAAGGCGGACCTTCGCTGCAAGTGCGTTAGCACAGAGCCCATCTGACGAAAGCAGCCGTTCAATTAAAGTTCAAATCCACAAATTCTGCAAAAGACTTGTGGCCGCTTCGAAGGCAAACCTACCAATGCGATGCCCCGAATAATTGACCGCTGAGCTTATAAGGCCGATGGTGGCATGCGGTGGGCCGTATTCGGCTACGCTGCCTTGACTTGGTTCCTTTGACGCAGAATTGGCAAGATTTCCCTATGCAACGACGTCAGTTGGTTCACGCGGTATCGCCAGTTTTTCCTATCGGCTTGGGATGTATGAATTTCGGACGGTTTTATGGACCATCTTCGGAATCTCAAGCGCGGGAAACGCTTTCCCATGCGACAGACTTAGGGGTCGAGCACCTCGACACAGCCAACATTTATGGACTGGGCGTCTCTGAGGAAATCCTTGGACGGTTTCTGTCGCCGGCGCATCACCACATTCGCATTGCAACCAAAGCCGGGATTTCGCGCGACCGGGAGCATGGCAATCGCGGCTTCAACAACAAACCAGACTACCTTAGAGAACTGCTCGACGCATCTTTGCGGCGCCTTAAAAGGGAGCATATCGCCCTTTTCTACATTCACCGTCGAGATCCGGATGTTGAGATTGAAGAGGTGATGCATGCCCTTCTAGGGATGAAGAAAGAAAGCAAGATCGGCGGCATCGGTTTCTCTGAAATCTCTCCTGCCTCGCTCAGACGAGCAGTGGCCGTCGGGCCTGTTGAAGCGGAGCAGAGCGAGTACTCATTCTGGTCCCGTTTGCCGGAATTGGGCATGTTGCAAACGTGACGGGAGCTTGGCGTTGCGTTCGTTGCCTATTCTCCGCTTGGGCGGGGGATTTTCAGCGATCATATTCCTGATCCGAACGCATTTGCGGATGGTGATTTCCGCAAGAACAGCCCGCGTTTCCAGCAGCCAAATCTTGGCTTCAATCTGGCGAGGATCGCTCCATTCCGCGCGTTCTCGGCCGATCACGTGGTGTCGACCGCCGCGATGGCCATCGCATGGTGCCTCGCCCAAGCTGAGAACATCATACCGATCCCCGGAACCCGTTCGGCCAGACACCTGGAAGAGTGTGTGGAGGGGGCTCGCATCACTCTGACAGAGGACATGAAGACGGAGATCGATCGCCTGTTGCCCGTCGGCTGGGCACATGGCGACCGATACTCGAAGGTTCAATGGAACGGGTCCGAAGGCTACTCCTGATGCGTTAGTCGGCGCCTCTCACGGGAATTGGCGCATCGGGATTTGGCTGGAACAGGCGCTGCACGAACCACGTCGCCACCGCAATCCCGACGCCGATAAGGTCAGTCAAAAGCCCGCCCGATATCAGGAACAATGCTGCGACAATCAGCAGACCGCGGATGAACCATGCCGAGCGTGCCCCGACGAACCACCCCTGAACACCGCTGGACAGGAAGAACACCCCGATGATGGCGGTTGCCCCTGCACGAAGGATGTCCAGTGTGGAGCCTTCCATCAAGAGCGCCGAATTGTAGAAGAACATAAACGGCACAATGAATGCAGCGATCCCGATTTTGAACGAGGCCACCGAAGTTTCCATCGGGTTGGCACCAGATATCCCTGCCGCGGCATAACTTGCCAGCGCAACGGGTGGAGTAATTGCCGACAGAACCGCAAAATAGAACACGAAGAAATGTGCCGTGAGTTGCGGGATACCCAGTTGCACAAGGCCCGGCGCGACGACGCTCGCAGCGACTGCATAAGCAGCTGTTGTTGGCATGCCCATTCCAAGGAGGATCGCGATACACATCGCGAAGAACAGCGCCAGAAGCTGCGATGCCGCAGCCAAGTCGAGGAGCACAGCCGAGAACCGCGCGCCAACACCTGTGAGGCTGATGACGCCAACGATGATCCCTGCGCAAGCACAGACCGCGATAATCTGGATCGACATAACGCCTGCGAGTTCGAACGCCTTTAGGATTGCGCGCAGCCCCATGCGGTTGGGTGTCAGCCAGCTGACGACGGCCGCCGCGACAGTGGCGAGCGTCCCCGCGCGGATAACGGAGTAACCCAGGAAGAGCGCATAGATCAGAATGACGATCGGGATGAACAGATAGATCTGGCGGACCATCTTGTTGAACTTGGGAAGCTCATCCTCGCGCATGCCGCGCATGCCGAGTTTCGCAGCCTCGAAATCCACCATGAGGTAGACCGAGACGAAGTAGAGCACCGCAGGGATGATCGCTGCGATCGCAATCTCCTGATAGGGGATCCCCGTGATTTCCGCCATGATGAACGCACCGGCGCCCATGATTGGCGGCATGATCTGCCCGCCTGTCGAGGCCGCTGCTTCGACCGCACCAGCGGTTTTCTTGTGGTACCCCACCTTCTTCATCAGCGGGATGGTCAGCGATCCAGTCGCCACAACATTGCCTGCCGAAGTGCCATTGATCATGCCCATGAGGCCAGAGGCGAAAATGGCAACTTTCGCAGGGCCACCCCGCGCACGCCCCGCCGCAGCAAAAGCGAAGTTGACGAAGTAGTCGCCCACCTTGGAGGCCTGCAGGAACGCGGCGAAGATAATGAACAGGATGATGTAGGTGGACGACACCGCTGTAGTCGGCCCCAGAATGCCTGCGTCAGAGTAGACGTGGCCGAAGAACCGCTGCCAGCTACAGGCGTTTTCCACCGCAAGAATGCCGGGCAACAGATGCGCCGTGAAGGTGTAGATCAGGAAAACACCCGTAATGATCACCAGCGCGAGACCAGCCACGCGGCGGGTCAATTCCATGATGAGGGCAGCGCCTGCTGTGGCGGCAAAGGCAACCCCAATCGGGACTTCTGCCGTACCTACCGAATTGCGCGCGGCGGTGGAGTAGACCGTAACCAGATAGAATGCGACGACGAGACCGCAAAGCGCCAAGACAACATCAGAGATTGCAAAACGATCTCGTGCCACACGATCGACCCACCCGATGACAATCGCGGCGAATGTTGCCACCAAAAGCGGTACACCAAATTGCCAAATCTCGGCTTCGAAGATGCCAGTATAGCCTGGGAATGCCGCGAGGCGCTCGCTGCCCTCAGGCAAAGACATCCAGATTACACGTCCACCAACCTCGGCGGCTTCGTCGGAGGCGAGGAAATTGGCGAATCCCAAGACGGTAAAAGCCGACCAGGCAACAGGGATGAGCAATGCCGCGGAGATCATCTGCAAGCCGCTCCCGCGCGCGGCAAAGCCAGCACCAAACTGACTGGAGGCAAAAAGCATAAACCCGAGCGCTAGGGCGCCGCCGATGTGGAGGATGCGAAAATTCCAGGTCTCCAGTGGGAATTGCGGCAAGAACCACAGCCTCTCGGACCACGTTGTGCGCACGGCGCGCGCCTCACGTGTCAGGGCTGCTGCTTGGTCCCGTGCGGCATCCAAGGCAGCCACGCTGGCAGCAATTTCGTCCGCATTATCTGCCGTTGCCATCGTTTCGTCTGCAAGAGCCTTTAGGCGACGCACGGAATTGCCTTCAAATGCTTGACCGGCGGGGCCAAGCGTCGCGAGTAAATCGGAGAACGCCTCATCAGCAGCGGCGTCGGCGCGTTCGGCTTGAATAGTTGTCGGCATAGCAATCATGTTGGACAATGACACACCATTCAAGGCGATCATGTGCAGTGCCGCGTAAAGTGTGGCGATCGCCGCAATGACGACAAAGCCACGGCCTTGGAACAGTCGGCGGTTTCCTTCGATAGGCTCTTCGTCCACCCCGTCCGCGATCAGGTGATCGTCATTGATTGACGTATTTTCTTGCACCATCATTTTATCCCCAGATTGCCTGCCTGCGTGAAAAATATCCGCGCCCTCGTCAGGCGCGGATACGTTTGTCTGGTCCTGCCACATAGGCAGAGAACTTAGCCGCCGTGGACCATATCTGCAGGGATGTCTGCGCCAGCGTTCTCCATGAACCATTTTGCAGCACCGGGGTGCCACTTCATCACGGAGTTGCGGTCCCAGAACTCGGGCAGTGTCGAACGCGCCGCCTTGTGTGTAGCAACCATGCGGTCATTGTCAGACATAACCGCGTTTACGACTTCAAAGACGAAGCTTTCTGGCAGATCGCAGTTTGCAATAGCGAAGTTCCACATCGACACGGAGCGCGCAGGCGCGTCGAGGGTTTGGTAGGTGTCGGCTGCGATGTCGAACTGCGCCACCGGGAAAGCCGCGGTGATTTTCGCTTGCTCGTCTTCGGTGAACTCGATGATGTTCACATCGGTTTGGACTTCAAGCTGCGACACGGCAGGCACCGGAACACCGGCGGCAAAGGCGATTACGTCGAGCAGACCGTCCTGCAACTGACCGCCCAGATCGGACCAGCCACCGTTGCGGCGTTCGAAATCAACACCCAGCTCTTCCATCATGCGTGGGAAGTAGGTGTCGGATGTCGAGCCAGCAGGCCCAAAGCCGATCTTTGCACCGGCGGGAATGTCCTCAACGCTTTCAATACCGGACGACGACAGTGCCGTAATCGAGAACGGCGTCTGATACATCGGGAACATTGCGCAGGCGTTGGTCATCTGAAGACCGGGCGCAATGGGGTTGTTTCCGGCGATAGATTCGGCCGCAGGACCCATCGTTGTCATGCCGAATGCCAGATCACCCGCATGAACGAGCGACATGTTCTGCATTGGCCCGCCGGTCACTTCCGCGCCGCCCGAAACGCCTATGGCTTCAGCGACAATACCACCCCAACCGGAGCCGTAGCCGAAATATGTGCCGCCCTGCGAGCCGGTCCCGATGGTGAAGCTTTCTGGCCAATCGGCGCGGTCTTGTGCCGCGGCGCCTCCCGCGACGGCCACGGTCAGTGTCATCGCGATTGTTGCGCATGTTAGACGATTAAAACTCATGTCTTTCCTCCCAATTTCCGAATGTAGGGTGCAAGATAGGCCTTGGACCGCACAATTCGAGTTATTAGAGGAATTGTAATACGCCAAATTTGCTCGCGACCAGCGTCTTGAGTGATCTGCGATTATACAAATTAATGATACAATTAGTGTTAAGCTGTCTTCGAAAGCTCCAGCAAGTTATCTTGCAAGACTTTTAGAAAGGCATCTCTGGCGTCGTGTCTGGTTTCCTTGAGCCAGACAGCTGTTAGCGCAAGGCTCCGTTTTGCATTATCTGTCGGCCCCTTTAGTTCGACAAAATTCACACCGCCAACTGCCAGCCGCGACGCCCACTTAGGGACAATTGCGAGCCCGAGCCCGGTGCTGACAAGACTGATAATCGTCTGCTTTTCTTCCGCGACCTGAGCGATGCGCGCAGTGTAGCCCGCCTCCAGAAACAGTTTGATAGTCAGATCGTGGCTGTGAGGGCGTGATCCGCGATCCGGAACAATCAACGGCTGATCCGCAAGGTCATCAATGGTCACCGTCTCGCGCATCGCGAGAGGGTGGTTCTCGGGCATTGCGACCACGGCAGTTTCCGAAAACAGCGGCAGAAATTCCAACTGGGTGTCGGGCCTTTCGGGGGGGCGCACAATTGCGACGTCGAGGCGTCCTGACAACAGCCTAGGCAAAAGACGAATGGTCTTTTGCTCCAGAAGCTCCACATCGATCTCGGGATAGTCTTCACGAACCTTCTGGAGCAATTGCGGCATCAGCCCCGCAGCGGCGCTGTCAATTGCACCGATTCGCAAAACCCTTGATTTTCCATGCGTGCCTTCTCGAAAAATGCGCTCCATCCGATCGGCGCGTTCCACCAAATCGCGGGCCTGGGCAACAAACTCTCGTCCCACATCCGTCAACGCCACATGTCGTGTTGTTCTGACAAGGAGTTGCCCACCGAGCTTTTCTTCCAGCAACTTGATGTGTCTTCCGAATGACGCAGGGAGCATACCAAGTTTCTGGGCCGCACGGCCGAAATGCTGTGTCTCGGCGACGGCGATCAGACAGCGCAGTTGGCGCAATTCCATCGGGACCTCATTATATGAAATTTTTATATGATATGGCCACGATTGCTTATGGTCAGTCAACCAAAGATACACTTTCGGGCAACGCACCGCTCACAGGGTCAACCGTCAACGCGTTCAGAGGGTAGAAAATGAATATATATAAGATCGCTGCAATTCCCGCGGATGGGATCGGACCGGAAGTCATTGCCGCAGGTATCCAGACCCTTGAAGCGCTTGCCAAGCGCGATGGCAGCTTCCAGCTTGAGTTTACGCACTTTGACTGGGGATCCGAACGTTACAAGCGCGAGGGAGCGTTGATGCCCGAAGATGGCACCGAAACGCTCAAAGCTTTCGACGCGATCTTTTTCGGCGCGGTCGGCGCACCCGATGTTCCAGATCACCTGACGCTATGGGGACTGCGTTTGCCGATTTGTCAGGGCTTTGATCAATACGCAAACGTGCGCCCCACACGCATTCTACCCGGCATTCAGGCGCCCCTCGCGGACGTCGGGCCTGACGATCTTGATTGGGTGATCGTTCGTGAGAATTCTGAAGGCGAGTATGCCGGGATGGGCGGTCGCGCGCATCGGGGTCTACCCGAAGAAGTAGGCACGGAGGTCGCACTCTTCACGCGCGTCGGCGTGACACGCATCATGCGATACGCCTTCAAGCTGGCGCAATCACGCCCTCGCAAGCTCCTCACGGTTGTGACCAAGTCAAATGCTCAGCGCCATGGCATGGTCATGTGGGACGAGATCGCAGCAGAGGTTTCGAAAGACTTCCCCGACGTGACGTGGGATAAGATGCTGGTGGACGCAATGACCGTGCGGATGGTGAAATCGCCGCAAAGCCTCGACACCATCGTCGCAACGAACCTGCATGCAGACATCTTGTCTGATCTTGCAGGGGCGCTTGCCGGCTCGCTGGGCGTAGCTCCGACCGCCAACATTGATCCAGAGCGGCGATATCCGTCTATGTTTGAACCGATCCATGGATCGGCTTTCGACATCACTGGGAAAGGCATTGCAAATCCAGTTGCAACATTCTGGACAGCGGCACAGATGCTTGAACATATCGGCGAGGCCAATGCCGCGCGGCGGCTGATGCGGGCCGTCGAGAAGGTATGTGCGGACGGCGTCATGACCCCTGATGTTGGCGGCGACGCGAATACTCAAGACGTGACGGATGCTGTTTGCGATGCAATCAGGGGTGACAACATTTAGATCGGCTTCCGCCGGAAAATGACGGGCTAAGCGCTATTCTGAGGCGTGCTGAAGTGCTTAGCCCGACGCAGCCCGCTCAATTCAGTGTCGGACCCAACCCGCTCTCCGCGAGCCGCATTGAAGCTGCGCCGCAACATAGCCAGAGAAGCCGTCTGTTGAGCTTTCGGCATTCTGCATATCGAATATCCATAGTTCAGCGTAACCCAACGTAGTGTCAGTTGGTATCAAGGGCCGGCTCGTCCGTAGTACTTGCCGGGCCGAGTAGCTGCATCGAAAGTCCGGTTTTACGGTCCGCAGTGCAGCAATCGAAGCGCCTATCTAACGGCAGCTTTGGGCCGGTCGGAGCATGAATTTTTTCCTGAGGCCCAGACTTTGCAAAGGGCGCAATCTGCGCATAGCGGGCTGTTCATACTATGAGGACGGTAGAGTGTGCAGGTCTTTGTCGGAGAGCGCATGTGCGGAGCCGCTTGCGGATGAGTGTTTCTGACTGCCTGCCAGCACACGGTTGATTCGAATTTGGTATCTACGAGCTGGTGTTGGGCCGTGGTGCGGAGGGTATTTCCAAGTTTTTCTTGTTC